>NZ_JABMCE010000008.1 GCF_013359865.1 Curtobacterium pusillum | reverse complement strand
GTTCTTCGTGATGGAGACCGCGGTCGATGCCGTCGACGGCGAGAAGCGCACGGCGCGTGTGTCGGGGACGGCGCCGGAGGGGGCCGAGATCGAGGTTGATGGGGTCCGGGTTGCGACGGCTGATGGTGCCGGTGCCTGGTCGGCGGAGGTCGCTGCGCCGGAGGGTCGTGCTGCTGCTGATGTCCGGTTCGATGCGTTGGTGTCGGGGCGGCTGGTGACGTCGCGGACGGTTCCGATCGATTTCGGTGGGTCCGAGGAGGAGGAGTCGTTCCGGCCGGTGGTCGTGGACCAGGCGGAAGTGCAGGCGGGCGCGAGGAACACGTTCACCGGAACGGCGACACCGGGCGCGACGTTCCGGGTGTTGAACCCGAGCGGGACCCAGATCGTTGCTGGGGAGCACCGGGTCGAGGACGACGGGACGTGGACGTTCGATCGTGTTGTGTCCACGGGTGCGGATCGCCTGGCGTTCGTGATCGAGCAGCGTCTGGGTGACCGGACGGAGGTGTCGAAGTCGTTCTCGCTGCCTGCCTCGGCGACTCGGCCCACGCCGGTGACGGTGTCGACGGGTTCGGTCGTCGCCGGGGTGTCGAACACGTTGGAGGGCACGGCCGAGGCGGGGGCGAGGTTCCGGGTGCTCAACGGCAGTGGCACGCAGATCGTGCCGGGTGAGCACACGGTCGCCGCTGACGGGCGTTGGTCGTTCGATCGTGTGGTGTCGAAGGGAGCCAGCGGGCTGTCGTTCCGACTCGAGGTCACGGGGGCGGGCGGGTTCGTGTCGACCTCGCCGGTGTTCACGGTGCCCGCTGGCGTGCCGTTCAGTGTGGAGCGTCCCGGCCGGGACGGGGTCCTGGATCCGGGGACGGGCGAGATCGTGTTGACCGGTCGTGGTGCCGACGGTGCGGAGGTCGAAGTCCGGACGCCGGGCAAGCCCGCGGTCCGGACGACGGTTGCGGCGGGGAAGTGGTCCGTGCCGGTCGAGCTGGTCGAGGGTGACAACGACCTCGCCGTTCGGTATGCGCCGATCGGGTCTGCGCAGCCGGTCGAGCAGACGGTGCCGGTCCGGGTGACGCCGTACCCGACCGAGATCGAGGTCACTTCCGACACGAAGTTCACTCCGGGCGAGCACGCCGAACTCAGTGGTACCGCCACCCCGAACTCCGGGTTC
>NZ_JABMCE010000086.1 GCF_013359865.1 Curtobacterium pusillum | reverse complement strand
GTGCGCGACGGTGGCGAGCGAGCGTTCCGGGGCCGCGTCGCGCCTCCCGTCCGGCTCCGCGATCGCGACCGCGTCCTCGGCCGGCAGCCGTCCGAGGAGCCCCGGCATGCCCGCGAGCTCCGCGACGGCGGCGCGGCAGGCCGCGCACGTCTCCAGGTGCCGCTCGTACTCGAGTCGCTCGTCGGTCGGCAGCGATCCGAGCACGTACGCGGCGTCCCAGTCCCGGTAGCGGTCGTCGGTCATCGGGTCACCCCTCGTTCCTGCAGTGCGAGCCGGAGGGCGCGGAGACCGTAGTGCAGTCGCGACTTCGCGGTGCCCTCCGGGATGCCGTGCCGTCGGGCGATCTCGGGCACGGTGTGGCCGAGCCAGTACGCGTCGACCACGACCCGACGGTGTTCCGGCGAGAGCCCGGCGAGCGCGTCGGCGACGACGATGCCGTCGAGGACGGCATCGGTGCGGTCCGGTTGGACCTCCTCGACGGGGTCGTCCGATCCGACCTCGCGGCGCCGACGGGCGGACCGGGCGTCGTCCACGACGAGGTTGCGGGCGACCGTGAAGAGCCAGGCCCGTGCAGCGTCCGGTTCCCGTTCCAGCACCGCGGGCCGCTGCCAGGCCCGTACGAGCGTCTCCTGCACGACGTCCTCGGCGAGCGCCCGGTCCGCGGTGAGGTGCAGCACGTACCGACGGAGCGCGTCGGCGTGCTCCGCGTGCAGTGCCGTGAGGAGTTCGTCGGCCGGGCGGGCGTCCACGGTCACATCGCCAGCTCGAGGGAGAACTCGACCGCGCCGCGACCGTCCACCGTCACGAAGCCGAGGTCGGGCGCGTGGACGCCGTAGTCCGCGAACGTGATCGGGATCGAGCCGGCGACCTGCACGTGCCCGGAGCGGTCGACGCCGAGCTTGGCGTGGACGGTCACCGCCTCCGTGACGCCGTGCAGGGTGAGGGCCCCGCGGAGCGCGACGTCGCGGTCGGTCCCGGCGAGCGCCGGCCGCACGTCGACGGGTGCGGTGACGCGGAACACCGCCGTCGGGAAGCGGTCGGTCTGGAGCGCGGTCCCGCGGAAGTACTCGTCGCGGGCGGCCTCCGGCGTGCTGATCGACGCGACCTGCACGGTGACGGTGGCCGCCGTGAGCGATCCGCCCGTCACGGTGGCCTGGGCGTCGACGTCCTCCGTGCGTCCGGTCACGGTCACATCCTGGCCCCGGAGGACCTCGTGCACCCGGTACCCGGCGAAGCTGCCCGCTGTGCTCGTCCATCGTCCCTCGGCATCGGCTGCGGCGAGGGTGGCGTCCCCGCTCGGCGCGAGCGTGGGAGCAGCGTCCGCTGCGCCGTTCACGAGGTTCGCGTAGACGACCGGGCCGCCGACGACGACCGCGGCGCCGACGACGACCACGCCGACAGCGATGCCGAGCAGGACCTTCGTTCGTCTCTTCACACCCGGTCAACGAGACACGTGCCCGGATCGTTCGATCCGGATCGGGATCGAACGATCCGGCTCGTCGTCCCGTGTCACCGGTGAGCGGATCCGTTCCAGCCGGGAGGCCCGGCCCGGGTCCGCAGGACAGGGGTCTCCCCATGCGCACCATCCGTTCGACCCGTCCCGCGCTGCTGGTCGCGGGCGTCGCGTTCGCGTCGCTGGCACTCGCCGGGTGTTCCGGGCAGTCGACGGCGTCCTCCGGGGCGTCCTCGGCCCCGTCGTCCGTCGCTTCGTCACCCGCCGCGTCGTCGTCTGCTGCTGCGTCCTCGTCCTCCGGCCTGTACGGCGCGGACGACACCGGGGGCAGCGGGGACGGGCACGGCGCGGACGACGGCATCGCGACCGCGTCGACCTCGCTCGGCACGGTCGTCGTCGACGGGAAGGGCATGACCGCGTACTTCTACGACCAGGACGTCAAGGGGTCGGGGAAGAGCACCTGCACGGGCGGGTGCGCGGCCGCCTGGCCCGCGATCGAGTCCGACACGGCGAAGCCCGCGGTGTCCGGCGTCACGGGCACCGTCGGCACGATCACCGGCGTCGACGGGAAGCTCCAGGTCACCGTCGACGGCCGACCGATCTACACGTACGCGGCCGACTCGAAGGCTGGGGACGTCACCGGGCAGGGCGTGGGCGGGGTCTGGTACGCGGTGAACCCGGACGGCACGGAGCACCGCTGACCGCCCGTAGCGGTCTCTCAGTGGTGGCGGTGGTCCTGGATCGTCATGCGCGGCCCGAACGTCGGCTTCCGGAAGCCCGAACCACTGATCAGCCGCACGACCCGTTCCCGGTGCCCGCGCCAGGGTTCGAGCAGCTCGAGCATCCCGTCGTCGTCCACCGGTCCCCCGGTCAGCGCCCACCCGACGAGCGCCGGCACGTGGAAGTCCCCGACGCTCGGGGAGTCCGGGTCGCCGTGGGCGCGCTGGGCGGTCTCGGCAGCGGTCCACCTGCCGATGCCCGGGATCGACTGCAGCCGGGCGGACACGACGGAGCCGCCCCGACCGAGGGCGAGCGTCCGCTCGAGCGCGGGGGCGACCCGGACGGCACGCATCACGGTCGCCGAGCGCCCGGGTTCGATCCCGGCCCGGTGCCACTCCCAGCTCGGGATCGCTCCCCACTCCGCCGCCGTCGGGGGCACGAACATGTCCGCCGGTGCCGGTCCGGGCGCGGGGGTGCCGTACCGCCGGAGCAGGTACCGCCAGGCGCGCCAGGCCTGCCGGGAGGTGACCTTCTGCTCCATGATCGCCGGCACCAGCATCGCCATGACGGTGTTCGTGCGGAGGAGCCGCAACCCGGGCTGGCGCCGCCGTGCGTCCTGCAGGAAGGGGTGCGTGGAGACGTCGAGCGCGGACCAGTCGTCCCCGCGGCCGAGCAGCTCGGGCGCGTGTGCGACCGCCCATTCCGCGCCGGAGCCCCATGCCGACACCGCGACGGCGCCTCCCGCCGGCCGGACCACGACGGAAGCGGGCCCGGACGGCGTCCGGAGCGCGAGCCACACGTCGGAGCCCTCGACACGGAAAGCGGGGTCGCCGGAGCCGCGCTGCAGGGGCCGGAGCGTCGCGCGGACGTCCACGGCGCCTCCAGGCCGGTACACGGTGTCGACGCGAGACGCGTCGACGGAGCCGCCGGGCACGGAGGCTGACGCGAGCAGGGACACACGGGGATGGTAATGCGGAACCGCCGTCAGTCATGATTGGGCTGTCCCACCACCACGCGACGACGGAGTTCCCATGCGCATCGGCATCCTCACCTCCGGAGGCGACTGCCCCGGCCTGAACGCGGTCATCCGCGGCATCGTCCTCAAGGGCATCGCGATCCACGGACACGAGTTCGTCGGGTTCCGCGACGGCTGGCGCGGCGTGGTCGACGGCGACATCGTCCCGCTCGGTCGCAAGGACATCCAGGGCATCGCCAAGCAGGGCGGCACGATCCTCGGGACCAGCCGTACGAACCCGTTCGAAGGCCCGAACGGCGGCGTGGAGAACATCGAGCGGATGCTCGAGCGCCACGGCATCGACGCCATCGTGGCGATCGGCGGCGAGGGCACGCTCGCGGCCGCGAAGCGCCTCACCGACGCCGGGCTCAAGATCGTCGGCGTCCCGAAGACCGTCGACAACGACCTCGGCGCCACCGACTACACGTTCGGGTTCGACACCGCCGTCGCGATCGCGACCGAGGCCATGGACCGTCTCCGCACGACGGGCGAGTCGCACTCGCGGTGCATGGTCGCCGAGGTGATGGGCCGTCACGTCGGCTGGATCGCACTGCACTCCGGCATGGCGGCGGGGGCGCACGCGATCCTCATCCCGGAGCAGAAGACGAGCATGGAGCAGATCGCGAAGTGGGTGCGCGGCGCGTACGACCGCGGCCGTGCGCCGCTCGTCGTCGTGGCCGAGGGGTTCGTCCCCGACCACGAGGACAACGCGCACACCGAACGCGGTCTGGACGCCTTCGGCCGGCCGCGTCTGGGCGGGATCGGTGAGCGCCTCGCGCCGCTCATCGAGGAGATGACGGGCATCGAGACGCGCGCCACGACCCTCGGCCACATCCAGCGCGGTGGCACGCCCACGGCGTACGACCGGGTGCTCTCGACCCGGCTGGGCCTGGCGGCGATCGACTCCGTCGTCGAGGAGCGGTGGGGCCGCATGGTCGCGCTGAAGGGCACGGACATCGTGCACGTGTCGTTCGAGGACGCCCTCGGCGAGCTGAAGACCGTGCCCCAGTACCGGTACGACGAAGCCGCCATCATGTTCGGCTGACGGCCGCGGGCCTGGGCTCACGGGTAGCGTCCGACGCGTGACCCGCGCAGTCCTCGTCTCCAGTTCCGCATCCCCCGCCGTCACCGAGGTCGACGTCCCCGACCCGGCCGAGGGCGAGGCCCTCGTCGACGTCACGTACTCGAGCGTCAACTACAAGGACGGTCTCGCGCTGGCGATGAACCCCGGGGTCGCCAGGCTCGACCCCCTCGTGCCCGGCATCGACGTGGTGGGCACCGTCTCGGCCCTCGGACCGGGCGTGCACGACGTCGCGATCGGCGACCGGGTCGTGCTGAACGGCGCCGGGCTCGGCGAGACGCGCCACGGCGGCTGGGCGGCGCACACGGTGGTGCCGTCGGGGTCGCTCGTCGTGCTGCCGGAGGACGTGGACGACGCCTTCGCGGCGGCGATCGGCACGGCGGGGTTCACGGCGATGCTCAGCGTCCTCGCCCTGGAACGGTTCGTCGCGCCCGGCGACGGTCCGGTGCTCGTGACGGGTGCCTCCGGTGGCGTGGGGACGGTGACGATCGCGCTGCTCGCGGCGCGCGGGTACGCGGTGACGGCGTCGACGGGCCGGGTCGCGAACGACGCCTCTCTCCGGGCGCTCGGCGCGACGGACGTCGTCGACCGCACGGAGCTGTCCGACCTCGGCAAGCCCCTGCAGCGCGCGCGGTGGGCCGGGGCCGTGGACAGCGTCGGCGGCGCGACGCTCGCGAACGTCCTGTCGTCGACCCGGTGGGGTGGAGCGGTGACGGCGTGCGGTCTGGCGCAGGACTCCGAGCTGCCGACCACGGTGATGCCGTTCATCCTGCGCGCGGTCTCGCTCCTCGGCATCAACTCGGTGGATGCCCCGCTGGCCCTGCGGCGACAGGCGTGGGAGCGGCTGTCGACCGACCTCGACCCGGTGCTCCTCGCCGGGGTCACCCGCACGGTCGGGCTCGAGGAGGCGATCACCGTCGGCGGGGAGGTCGTCGCCGGGAACGTGCACGGCCGCACGGTCGTGGCCGTGGACCGCTGAGCCCGACGGCGAATCAGCATACTGAGATTTTACAAGCGTTTGCATATTGACACGCTAGGATTTGAGTACGGAACACCTGAGCCTGTGAGGAGCCCGGCATGCCGGTACCCAAGTCCACCGTCGAGAACTCGCCGCGGAAGCTCCTGCGCGACGTCGTGCTCGAGAAGATGCTCGCCGCGATCCAGGACGGCACGCTCCAGGCGGGCGAGCGGTTGAACGACGACGAGCTCGTGCAGTGGCTCGGCGTCAGTCGCACCCCGATCCGTGAGGCGATCGCCAAGCTCGTCGACTACGGCCTGGTCGAGATGGAGGCGAACCGGTACACGCGCGTCGCCACCCCGACGCTGAAGCAGTTCGACGACACCCTCCAGGTCCTCGGCGGGTTCACCGAGCTCGCCGCACGGTGGTCCGTGCCCAACCTCGACGACGGCACCGCGAAGGACCTGCTCGACACGCTCGAGGCCCTCCGGTCCGCGGCCGACGCCGAGGACCGCGCGGCCATGTCCCAGCACCTCGGCGCCGTGGTCTCGGCGCTCATCGCGGCCGCCGACAACGACCTGCTCGCCCAGCTCTCGACGTCGCTCCTCCCGAGGACCAACTTCCTCTCGCTGACGCACCCGACCGGTCTCTTCTGGGACGTGAAGCACTTCATCGACCCGCTCCGGGCCGCGATCAAGAAGCGCGACGGCGAGGCCGCCGGAGCGTCGATCCGATCCCTCACGGCGACGGTCGAGGAGCACACCGACCACATCCGCGAGGTCGCGCCGACGGAGAGCACCCTCGCCCAGACCGGCCGGAAGCGCTGACGCGAGCGCCCGACCGACCGCCGATCTGCGCCACGATGGTCTCGTGAGCAGCAACGACGACGTCCTCATCCGGGCCACCGGGGTGCGTGTGACCCGGTCCGGCCGGGACATCCTGCACGACATCGACCTGACCGTCCGGCGCGGCGAGCACTGGGCGCTCCTCGGGCCGAACGGCGCGGGGAAGTCGACGCTGCTGGCCGTCCTCGGGGCGAACGGTCACCCGACGGCGGGAGCGGTCGAGGTGCTCGGCCGCCGCCTCGGGCGCGTGGACGTCCGGGAGCTCCGCGAACACATCGGGCACGTGGACCCACGGCACCGGATGCTCTCGCCCCTGACCGTCCTCGAGACCGTGCTGACCGGACTGACCGGCACGACGGACATCATGATGCGGTGGGAGCCCACGCGCGCCCAGGTCGAGACGGCCGAGCGCCACATCGCCGACGTCGGGCTGTCGGCACGACGGGACGCGCGCTGGCCCGTGCTCTCCCAGGGCGAACGGGGTCGGACCCTCATCGCCCGGGCCCTCATGTCCGAACCGCAGTTGCTGCTCCTCGACGAGCCCGCCACCGGGCTCGACGTCGCCGCACGGGAACACCTGCTCGAGACCGTGGACGCGCTCCGACACCGGCACCCCGAACTCGGGAGCGTGATGGTCACGCACCACCTCGAGGACCTGCCCGCGTCGACCTCGCACGCGATGCTCCTGCGCGACGGCGCGGCCGTGGCGCAGGGCACCTCGGACGAGGTCATCACGTCCCCCGCGGTGTCGCACGCCTTCGACTTCCCGCTCGCGATCCTGCGGTCCGAGGGGCGCTGGGCCGCGCGCCGAGCGTCCTAGCCGACCCGCGCCTCCCGGCCCCCGTCAGCCTCGCAGGAGCGACCAGCGCTACGCCGTCGCGCTCGCGGCCGCCTTCGCCGCCGCCGGCAGCGCGTCGAGCACCCGCCCGACGGCACGGTCGTCGTGGGCGGCCGTGACGAACCACGCCTCGAACACGCTCGGCGGCAGCGTCACCCCGGCGTCGAGCATCGCGTGGAAGAACGGCGCGTACCGGAACGCCTCCTGCGCCCGCACGTCGTCGTAGTTCCGTGGGGCGGTGTCGGTGAACGCGAAGGAGAACAGGTTCCCGGCGTGCTGCACGGTGTGCGCGACGCCCTCGGCGGACAGTGCCGCGCTCGTCGCGTCGCCGATCACGGACGCGGTCCGGTCCAGGTGCGCGTACACCTCCGCCGTGGCGGCCCGGAGCGTGGCGATGCCGGCGGCGACCGCGAGCGGGTTCCCGGACAGGGTGCCGGCCTGGTACACGGGGCCGAGCGGGGCGAGGTAGTCCATGACCTCACGCCGACCGCCGAGCGCGGCGAGGGGCATCCCGCCACCGATGACCTTGCCGAACGTGACGAGGTCGGGCTTCCACCCGGCGCCGTCCGGGACGACCTTGGACGCCTCGAGTCCCCACCAGCCGGCGGAGCCGACCCGGAAGCCGGTGAGCACCTCGTCGACGATGAGCAGCGCGCCGTGCGACTGGACGATCTGCGCCAGGGCCCGGTTGAACCCGCGCTCGGGCGCGAGGACGCCCATGTTCGCCGCAGCGGCCTCGACGATGACGCCGGCGATGCGCTCGGAGTGCTCCTCGAACGCGCGGCGGACGGCCTCGAGGTCGTTGTACGGCAGCACGAGGGTCTGCGCGGCGGTCTCGGCGGTGATGCCCGCACTGCCGGGGAGCGCCAGGGTGGCGACACCCGAACCGGCCTCGGCGAGCAGGGAGTCCGAGTGCCCGTGGTAGTGCCCGGCGAACTTCACGAGGAGGTCGCGGCCGGTGTACCCGCGAGCGAGCCGGATCGCGGTCATCGTCGCCTCGGTGCCGGTCGACACGAGGCGGAGCTTCTCGATCGGGCCGTCGCCGTCCACCGAGACCCGCTGCCTCACGAGTTCGGCGAGCTCGGTCTCCCCCGGCGTCGACGCCCCGAAGCTCAGTCCGCGGGCGGCCGCCTGCTGCACCGCCTCGACGGTCGCGGGGTGGGCGTGACCGAGGATCGCGGGCCCCCAGGACGCCACGAGGTCGACGTACTCGCGACCCTCGGCGTCGGTGACGTACGCCCCCTTCGCGCTCGTCAGGAACCGCGGCGTCCCGCCGACGGAGCCGTACGCGCGGACGGGCGAGTTGACGCCGCCGGGGATGCTGTTCTTGGCGCGGCCGAACAGCTGGTCGTTGGTGGTCATTCGGGGGCCTTCCCGGTCGAGGCGATGCCGGCGACGTCCGCGGTGCTGCCCGACGTGCGGAGGCCCGCCTCGTCGTTCAGCTTCCGCGCGATGTCGACGGCGAAGTAGGTGAGGATCGCGTCCGCGCCGGCGCGCTTGATGCCGACGAGCGCCTCCATCGCGGCCGCGTCGCGGTCGATCCAGCCGTTCAGCGCCGCCGCCGTGATCATCGCGTACTCGCCGGAGATCTGGTACGCCCAGACCGGCACGGGCGAGGTGGCCGCGGTCTCCGCGAGGACGTCGAGGTAGCTCATCGCCGGCTTGACCATGACGATGTCGGCCCCCTCGGCGATGTCCTGCTCGACCTCGCGCAGGCCCTGACGGCCGTTCGCGGCATCGATCTGGTAGGTCCGGCGGTCACCGACGAGCGAGGAGTCCACGGCTTCGCGGAACGGGCCGTAGAACGCGGAGGCGTACTTCGCCGCGTAGGCGAGCAGCGCTGTGCCGGTGTGCCCGGCGATGTCGAGGGCGTCCCGTGCGGCGGCGATCTGGCCGTCCATCATGCCGCTCATGCAGACGAGCTCGGCGCCGGACTCCGCCTGCACGACGGCCATCTCGCGGTAGCGCCGGAGCGTCGCGTCGTTGTCGACGGAGCCGTCCGCGGCCAGGACGCCGCAGTGTCCGTGGTCGGTGAACTCGTCGAGGCACAGGTCGGACTGCACGACGAGCGCGTCCCCGACCTCCTCCTTCGCGACCCGGATCGCGACGTTGAGGATGCCGTCCGGGTCGGTCGCGCCCGAGCCCTGCGCGTCCTTCGTCGTCGGCACGCCGAACAGGTTCACGCCACCGACGCCGACCTCCGCCGCCTGGTTGAGCGCGCGCCGGAACGAGTCGAGCGAGTGCTGCTGCACGCCCGGCATGCTCGTGATGTCGATCGCCTCGGTCGCCCCCTCGCGGATGAACATCGGCAGCACGAGCTCGGCCGGGTGGAGCCGGGTCTCGGCCACCAGCCGGCGCATGGCAGGGGTCGCGCGCAGACGACGGGGGCGGACCTGGGGGAAGCGTCCAGTCACGGTTGGCCTTCCTGATCGGGATGGGGGTGGAGTTCGGAGGCGACGGCGTCGAGCAGCGCCGCGGCCGACCGGGCGCGGGCGACGACGTGCACGGGGAGGCCTTCGGCACGGGCGAGGTCGGCGGTCCCGGGGCCGATGCAGGCGATCCGGGTGCGGGCGTCGATCGGTGTCATCCGGCGGGCGACCTGCCGTGCGACGCTGCCGCTCGTCACGAGCACGGCGTCGGGCGGGGAGTCGAGGGCGACCGGTTCGTCACCGGTCCCCACGGTACGGTACGCGACCACGTCGTCGACGTCGATCCCGCGACCCCGGAGCCCCTCGGCCAGCGTGGGTGCGGCGAGGTCGGACCGCGGGAAGAGGACGGTGCCCGGGGAGTCGGGCAACGCGGTGGCCAGCGCCGCAGCCGAGGCATCCGGCGGGACGAGGTCGATGGTCCACCCCGCCGAACGCGCGGCGTGCGCGGTCGCCTCGCCGACCGCTGCCACCCGCAGGTCGGACGGGAGGCGCGACACGCGTTCCGCGATCACCCGCACCGCCGTCGCACTGGTCACCACCAACCACCCGTAACCGGCCGTGCTGGTTCGTTCGCCGGGCGGGGAGTCGCGCCTCCCGAGCGGAGCAGCGGCGAGCAGACGCCGGACCGCACGGTCGAGCGGGCTTGGGTCGGTCGGCGGCTCCGCCGCGATGAGCGGGACGATCCGCGGGTCGAGCCCGCGCTCGCGCGCTGCAGCGGCCACGCGGTCGCCCCAGTCGCCACCCCGGGGGATGACGACGACGGGCGCCCGCGTGTCCGTGACGGTCCTACTTCGAAGTGCTCGCGATGTCCGCGAGCTCCGCCGCGCCGTTCTCGAGCAGCTCGGCGGCGACGCGGCCACCGAGCTCGAGCGCCTCGGTCAGCCGGTCCTGCGCGGAGCCGTCGAGCACAGCCGCGTGCGACGCCGTCCGGTGCTCGGAACCATCGGGCCGGTACACCGTGGCGGAGACGAGCAGCAGCTCGGCGTCCACGATGGCGGTCGCACCGATCGGGGCGGAGCAGCCGGCCTCGAGCTTCGCGAGGACCTCGCGCTCGGCCGTCACCGTCAGACGCGTGGCCGCGTGCTCGATCTTCTTCAGCGCGGCGAGCAGGTTCCGGTCCGATTCGTCCGCACGCGTCTCGATCGCGAGCGCGCCCTGACCCGGGGCACTCGGCCAGGAGCCGAGGTCGAGCAGTTCGGTCGCGACGTCGAGGCGATCGATCCGGGTGAGCCCGGCGGCGGCGAGCACGACCGCGTCGAGGTCGTCGTCCACCCGGCCGAGGCGGGTGTCGATGTTGCCGCGGATGTCCACGACCTCGAGGTCGGGACGTGCGGCCCTGAGCTGGGCGACACGGCGGGGCGACCCCGTGCCGACCTTCGCGCCCTCGGGCAGGGTCTCGATCGTCGCGGCGTTCCTGGCGACCAGGACGTCGCGTGCATCCGCGCGCTTCGGCACGGCGGAGATCGTCAGGCCCGGGTACGGGGCGGTCGGCAGGTCCTTGAGCGAGTGCACGAGCACGTCGACCTCGCCGGCGACCAGGGCCTCGCGCAGGGCACTCGCGAAGACGCCGGTGCCGCCGAGGCTCGCGAGGGAGGCGCGGTTCGTGTCACCCTCGCTCGTCACCGTGACGAGCTCGACGGGACGCCCCGCCGCCTTCGCCAGGCGGTCGGCGACGTCCTGCGACTGTGCGACGGCGAGGCGGCTGGCGCGGGTGCCGAGGCGGATCGGCGCGGGGCCGCCGCCGGCCGCGGTGCCGTTGTCGGCGGTCACGGTGCCGTTGTCGCCGGTCACGGTGCCAGCCCCGCAGCGGCGGGCTTGAAGCCGGCGCGCACGTTCTCGCAGCACCCCGGACGGCACACGTCGTACCAGGGTCCGATGTCGGTCACGTGCGGACGCTCGCTGGTCGGCGTTCCGTTGACGCGCTCGAGGACGAGGTCCACGAGACCGGCGACGTAGGCCGGGTCCACGCCCGGGGTCTGCGTCCGGATCGACCAGAAGCCGAGTTCACCGGCGGTCTCGGTGGCCTCTTCGTCGAGGTCCCACATGACTTCCATGTGGTCGCTCACGAAGCCGAGCGGCACGATGAGGACCGCACGCGTCGGGCCGCCCTTGAGCGTCTCGTTCATGTAGTCGTTGATGTCGGGCTCGAGCCACGGCATGCTCGGGGGCCCCGAACGCGACTGGTAGACGAGCTTCCACGCCGGCTTGCTCGTGCCACGGAGCGACTCGTGCTCCGGCTGCTCGAGCAGCTCCGCCCACGCCTGGTCGAGGACGACCTGGGCGACGGCCTCGTGCTGGGCGGCGTACGCCCCGCCCTCGCCGAACCCGCGGAAGTCCGGGCCGGACCGGGCGGCGTCGGTCGACGGGATCGAGTGGGTCGAGAAGAGCACCTGCACCTCGGTCGCGACGTCGAGGCCCTCGTTCTCGGCGATCGCCTTCGCGAGGCCGTCACGCACGCCCTCGACGAACGGACGGACGAAGCCGGGGTGGTCGAAGAACTGCCGGACCTTGTCGATCCTGACGGTGTCGATCAGCCCGGTGGAGTCGAGCACGCGAGCGAAGTCCTCGCGGTACTGGCGGCAGCTCGAGAAGGACGAGTACGCGCTCGTGGCGATCGCGAGGAGGTTGCCGTAGCCCTTGTCCGCCGCTTCCTTCACGACGTCCTCGAGGTACGGGTCCCAGTTGCGGTTGCCCCAGAGCACCGGCAGGTCCACGCCGCGGCTCGCGAGCTCGGCCTCGAGCGCCGCCTTGAGCGCACGGTTCTGGTCGTTGATCGGGCTCACGCCGCCGAAGTGCCGGTAGTGGTGCGCGACCTCTTCCAGGCGCTCGTCCGGGATGCCACGACCGCGCGTGACGTTCCGGAGGAACGGGATGACGTCCTCCTGCCCCTCGGGTCCGCCGAAGCCGGCGAGCAGGATCGCGTCGTACGCGACCGGGACCTCGACGTGCTCGGGGCCGTCGGCCGCCGCCGGGGTCGCACCGATGACGGCCTGGCCGTTCGTGATGTGGGACGTGTCGGTCACGAGAGCACCTCCGGCAACTCTGCGGTCGTCACCCGACGACCGGTGAAGAAGGGGACCTCCTCGCGCACGTGCATGCGCGCCTCGGTGTAGCGGAGATCGCGCATCAGGTCGACGAGGTCCACCAGGTCGGGGCTCTCGAGCGGGAGGATCCACTCGTAGTCGCTCAGTGCGAACGTGGCGATCGTGTTCGTGAGCACGCGGCGGTACTTGGCACCCTGCATCCCGTGGTCCCGGAGCATCTTCGAGCGTTCTTCGTCGGGCAGGAGGTACCACTCGTAGGAGCGGACGAACGGGTACACCGTGATCCACGCCTCGGGGTCCTTGCCGCGCAGGAACGCGGGGGTGTGCCGCTTGTTGAACTCCGCTTCGCGGTGCATCGCCATCGCGTGCCACACCGGCTCGGCGTCCTGGAACAGTCCGGTCCGGCGGATCTCGCGCAGGACCGACTGGATCGCCTGCGCGTCGTCGCCGTGCAGCCACACCATCACGTCGGCGTCCGCACGGAAACCGGAGACGTCGTAGAAACCGCGGATCGTCACGCCGCGCTCGGCGGCTGCGTCGACCACGGCGTCGAGTTCGGCCACGGCGTCGTCGCCCGCCCGGTGGATCGGGCCGAGTGGCCGGCGGAACACGGCCCAGAGGGCGTACGCCGTCAGCAGGTTCGGGTCGATGCCCGAAGCGGGGTCGGTCTCGTGTGCAAGGGAGTGCACGTCGGAGCTCATGGTTCCTTGTCCTGTCGGTTGCCTGGGTCGTGGCTGCGCGCCGCGTCCGGAGGACCACCGATCAGGCGGTCTACCGCCGTCGGAGCACCGCTACGACGATACCCCCGACCACCGCCACGCCCGCTGCGAGGCCGGCCAGGTACGGCACCGGGTTCTCGTCGACCCCGCGCTTGACCTTCGACGCCGCGATGCCGATCTGCTTCGGCACGTTGAGCTTGTCCTCGATCGCGTCGAGGGTGTCGAACAGCTGCGCGCGGGTCGCCGCGACGCGGTCGGCCAGGTCGTCGTGCTGATCGGTCACGTGAGTCCTCCGGGGGTGGTGCGGGTGGGAACCGGGCGGGAACCGCTAGAAGCGTCCGCTGACGTCCGGCTTGCGGGCGCCGTACTGCGTCGGGGGCGTCGGCTTCTTGCCCAGGCCCTTCACCGCGTTGACGTCGTTCTTGACGCTGTCGATCGTGCGCTTCGGCGTGATCGGGAGCCCCTTCTTCAGGCGCTTCCAGCCGAGCAGCCCGAGGATCGCGGCGACGATGAGCATCACCACGGCGATCACGATCGCCGCGAGCCACGCCGGCATCACCGTCGCGAGCCCCATCACGGCCGCGGTCAGCAGGACGCCGATCGCGTAGAGGACGATCACGAGCGCGCCCACGAGCAGACCTGCGGCGAGACCGAAGATCTTCGCCTTCGTCAGCATCTCGGCCTTGAGCAGGTTCAGCTCGCCCTTGACCAGCTCCTTGACGAGCTTGGGGACGTCACCGACCAGGCCGAACAGCGAACGCGGCTTGCGGTCGCGGGTGTCCGTCATGATGTCGCGTCGTCCTTCTTCTGCCCGACCTTCCGGACGACCTTCTTGGTCTGCTCACCGACGAACTCGGCGACGTCCGGGGTCTTGTCGGCGATGAAGTCCTCGGCGACGTGGACGCCCTTCTGGACGCCGTTGCTGTTCCAGATCTTCCCGCTCACGGTCTTGATCTGCTCGTACCGCGCCCGTCCGGCTCGTGATCCCAGGACGTACCCGAGTGCGGCGCCGGCGACGAACAGGAGCTTTCCTCGCATGTGCGATTCCTCCGTTGGGTCAGTGTGCGGTGGTCATGCGCCGATCGGAATACGTCCGGCGTTCCTGCAACAGTAGCCCTCCCCCCGCGTGGGGTCCGCTCAGGAATCCAGGATGCGTCCAGCGGCACTGCGCGAAGCGGCGACGATCCCGGCGAGGCCGCGACCGGTCGAGGCCTCCCCGATGCCGACGACACCCTCCGCCAGACCGGCCGGCGTGGTGTCGGGTCCGTTCCAGCGGACACGCGCGGCGCCGACGACGGCTTCCGGGACGACCGGGACGCCCAGCAGGGCGGTGGCGTCGCGCGTGGCACGGGTCCCGACGGCGTCGGCCGGGTCGACCGGGAGGCTCGTGCCGACGGGCTCCCCGTCACCGACGGCCCCACGGCCGGTCGCGTAGCTGAGGCGGAGCACGTGCCGTCCGCCCGCCGCCTCGGCGAGCCAGGGCCACTTCACGGTGGCGTGCGTGAGCGCCTTCGCCTGGACACCCTCGGCGTCCGGGTGCACGAGCATCCCGGTCCCCCGTGGCGCGGCGTCCAGCTCGGGCTGGTCGACCACGAGCGTCACGAGTTCGATGCCCGTGCGCGAGGCCGCGGCGGAGCGAGCCGGGTCGGGCGTCGAGGCGAGCACGTGCTCGGCCGGCAGTCGCTCGGCCTCGCCGTCGGCGGTGACGACCTCGACCGCGTGCTGCTCGATCGCGGTCGCCCGGGCGCGCAGCCGGACGTCGACGCGGTAGGTCTCCATGTCGGCGACGAGTTCGTCCACGAGCCGCACGATGCCGCCGCGGAGGCCCTGCACGGCGGACCCGGCGGTCGCTCGTGCGCGGAGCGCCAGGACGGCCCGGGCGAGCGAGCCCTCTCGGAGCAGGGCAGCACGCAGGCCGGGTGCCACGCGGTCGGGGTCGAGGTGATCCGGGTGCGTGGAGTGCACGCCGGCGACGATCGGGACGACGAGGTCGTCGAGGACCTGCTCGCCCATCCGCTTCCGGACCATCGCGCCGAGCGAGGTCGCCTTCGAGCCGACGAGGGACGGCAGCAGCGAGTCCATCTGCGCCCGCAGCGCCGCCGTCTGCCCCACCACCGCGAGCACGTCCGCCGCCATCGGGCTGCCGGGGATGCCGAGCAGCCCGGTCTGCGGGATCGGGGAGGTGCGCCCGTCGCGGGTCATCAGCCAGGCGCCCCGGGGATCGGGCGTGGTGACGTCGTTCCCGAGACCGAGCTCGATCGCCAGCCGCCCGACCGCGTCGTTGCGCGTCGCGAACGAGTCCGCCGCCATGTCGAGGTCGAGGCCGGCGACCGTGTGCCGGCGGACCATGCCGCCGAGGACGCCGGAGCCCTCGACGAGGACGACGTGTGCGCCGCCCTTCGCCAGGTCCCGCGCGGCGACGAGGCCGGCGACCCCGCCACCGACCACGACGACGTCCGTCACGCGTCGGCTCCGGTCGTCCGGTCCGTCCCGTCCGTCCCGTCGCCGAGCTCGTGGACGAGCGACACGATCCGGGTGAGGACCGTCGGGTCGGTCTCCGGCGGCACCCCGTGGCCGAGGTTCACGACGTGCGCGCGGGCGGCACCACCGCGTCGGACGACGTCCCGCACGTGGGCCTCGAGCACCTCCCACGGCGCGGAGAGCATCGCCGGGTCGATGTTGCCCTGCACGGTGACCCCGGTGCCGACGCGGCGGACGGCCTCGTCGAGCGGCAGCCGCCAGTCCACGCCGACCGCATCGACGCCGACGGTGTCCGTGCCGAACGTGGTCATGTCCCGGAGGACCTCACCGCTGCCGACGCCGAAGTGGATGCGCGGGACGCCGAGGTCGGCGACGTGGGCCAGGGCCGCCGCGGAGTGCGGCGCGACGGAGTGCACGTAGTCCGCTCGGGAGAGCGAGCCGACCCACGAGTCGAAGAGCTGCGCCGCCGAGGCCCCGGCGAGGACCTGGGCCCGGAGGAACGCTCCGGACACCTCGGCCGCCCAGCCCAGCAGGCGCGACCAGGTCTCCGGGTCGGCGTGCATGAGCGTGCGAGCGCGGCTGTGGTCCTTCGAGGGACCGCCCTCGACGAGGTAGGCAGCCAGCGTGAAGGGTGCGCCGGCGAAGCCGATGAGCGGGGTGTCGCCGAGCTGCTCGACCGTCCTCGTCACGGCCTCGGAGATCGGTGCGAGCGCCCCCGGGTCGAGGGTCCCGAGCGCGTCCACGTCGGCCGCCGAGCGGATCGGCGAGCCGAGCACCGGCCCGCGCCCCGGGACGATCTCGACGTCGACGCCCGCGAGCTTGATCGGCACCACGATGTCGCTGAAGAAGATGCCCGCGTCGACCCCGTGCCGGCGCACCGGCTGCAGGGTGATCTCCGACGCCATCTCGGGGTCGAGGCACGCGTCGAGCATGGCCGTGCCGACGCGGAGCTCGCGGTACTCCGGCAGCGAGCGGCCGGCCTGCCGCATGAACCACACCGGAAGGGTCTCCGGCCGGTCGCCGCGGAGCGCCCGGACGAGCGGCGAGCCCGACGTGCGCCCGGAGGCGAGCGGGTGCGAGGCGGGGAGGACGGTGGTGGGTGCGTCGGTCACCGGATGATTCTCCCATCGGCGAACAGGACGTATCCCGTGCACGCGCGATGGAAAACGGTACCGGTCGCGACGCGAGTTACCATGGAACACGTGCTCATCTGTCTCACGGCGTCGCATCGCAACGCCAGCTTCGATCTCCTGGAGCGACTGAGCATCGGCGCACCGACCGCCGCGAGCCGTCTCGTGACGGACTCCGACGTGCTGGACGGGGCCGTCGTCCTCGCCACCTGCAACCGCTTCGAGGCCTACCTCGACATCGCGGGCGACGACCGCGACTCCGCCGTCTCGGCCACCGTCGACGCCGTCGCCGCCGCGAGCGACCTCGACCCCGCCGAGGTCCTCGACTCCGTCCACGTGCTCGGCGGCAAGGACGTCGTCCAGCACCTCTTCGCCGTCTCGAGCGGCCTCGAGTCCGTCGTCGTCGGCGAGACCGAGATCTCCGGACAGGTCCGTCGATCGCTCGAGGACGCCCGGTCGAACGGCACCACCACCTCGGCCCTCGAGCGGCTCTTCCAAGAGGCGGCGCACACCTCCCGCGGCGTGAAGACCCGCACCCGGATCGGAGCCGCCGGCCGGTCGCTCGTCCGTCTCGGCCTCGAGCTCGCTTCCTCCCGCGTCACCGATTGGGGCCGGGCCCGCGTGCTCCTCGTCGGGACCGGCAGCTACGCCGCGACCACGATCGCCGCCCTCCGGGACCGCGGCGCCACCACGATCCAGGTCTTCTCCCCGTCCGGCCGGGCACCGTGGTTCGCCGCGAAGCACGACCTCGTCGCCGCGTCGGACCTCCGCCAGGCCATCGCCACGAGCGACGTCGTCATCACCTGCACCTCGAGCGAGGTCCCGGTCGTCGAACCCGCCGACCTCGACGACGGCGGCCGCCGCATCGTCATCGACCTCGGACTCCCCCGCAACGTGGACCCGGACGCCGCGGACGTCGACGGCGTCGAACTCCTCGACCTCGAGACCATCAGCATCCACGCCCCCATCGCCGAGTTGAACGCCGAGTCCGAGGCCCGCGCGATGGTCGACGACGCCGTGTCCCGCTTCCGCGCCCAGGCCCTCGAGCAGTCGACCACCCCGGCGCTCGTGGCCTTCCGCAAGCACGTGTTCGACATCCTCGACGACGAGATCGACCGGGCGAAGCGCCGCGCGGACGGTGACGACGCATCCGCCGAGCAGACCGAGCGCGCACTCCGGCACCTCGTCGGCGTCCTGCTGCACCGCCCCTCCGTGCGGGCGCGCGAGCTCGGTCGCGCCGGCCGCGGCGAGGAGTTCGTCGGGGCGCTCGACGCCCTGTTCGGCGTGCGCCCCGAGGCGGAGGCCCAGCTGCCCTCACCGGTCGTGCCGTTGGCGGAGCGCACCGCGCCCGACCGGGCCGTACCGGAGCGCACCGACGAGGCGGACGCGAGCTGAGCCTCCCCTCCGTCCCCGCGACCCTGCGCGTCAGTGCGCTGCTGCTGGTGCGGGACCGACGCGTCCTGATGGTGCGTGCGCGGGCGCGCGACGTCCTCTACCTGCCCGGTGGCAAGGCCGAACCGCACGAGACCGACGTCGAGGCCGTCATCCGCGAGGCGTTCGAGGAGACCGGCCTGCGCCTGACGGCCGACGAGGTCGAAGCGTTCGGGACCGTCACCGAGCCCGCCCATGGGCAGGCACCCGGAACGATGGTCGCGATGGCGCTCTTCCTGGTCCGGCCTGGAGGCGCGCTGGACTCCGCCACGCCCGTCGCCTCCGCCGAGGTGGACGAGGTCGAGTGGGTCACCTCGGCGGACTCGGACCGCTGCCCGCCGGCGGGCGTGGAGACGCTCCGCCGCCTGGTGGCGGCGGAGCTCATCGACTGAGGCTCATCCCCGGGGCGGTGCCGCAGGAACGCGGCGCACCGGGGGTTCCTGCGCTGTGTCGCCGGCAGGAGACGCCAGTCGACGCTCCAGCAGTGCAAGGGCTCCGATGACAGCGTCCGCCTCGAAGACACGGTTTCGGCGGCCTACCGACCGTTGCACGAGGATTCCCCGCTCGACGAGCAGCCGGAGCGCTGTGTTCGCTGCCTGCTCGCTCTTCCCGGTCGCGGCGGCGAAGGTGTGCATCGTGAGCACCGGCATCCTCGGTGCCACGTCGAGCACACCCCATGCCGCGGAGTCGGATCGCACACCGGCGAGGGCTCCTCGCCATGTGTCTCTGATCGCCTCGAGCTCCTTCTCGAACTGGTCCATCCGGTCGACGACCTCGGCCATCGCATCGGCGAAGAGCCGAACGAACTGATCGACCGCCGCACGGCCGGGTTCGGAATCGGGCTCGTCCGTCGAACGGTACCGCTGCAGGGCGGACTCGTACTCCGACGCACGGGTCGCGAGGACGAGCGACACGGGTGGGGCTGACTGCACGGTGAGGGCCCGCGAGCGGAGTACCGCGTGGATGAGGGCGCGCCCGATGCGGCCGTTGCCGTCGGCGAAGGGGTGGATGGTCTCGAACTGTGCGTGAGCGATCGCCGCGATCGCGATCGGCGGGAGTGTGCTCGTGTTGACGAAGACCATGAGATCGTCCAGGAGTTCCGGCACCAGCTCGGGTCTCGGGGGGACGAACGCGGCGCTCGTGGGCGTCGGTCCACCGATCCAGTTCTGGGAGGTGCGGACCACTCCGCCGTACTCGGGCGTCACGGATGCCGTCATCAGACGCCGGTGCGCTTCCAGGAGCAGCTCGAGCGAGACTTCTCGGCCCGGCGTCACGGCCTCCGCCAGGAACGTCATCGCGTCGATGTTGCCGAGCACCTCTCGCGCGGTGCTCCACTGGCCCGGTGTGTCCGTGCCCTTCGCCTCTTCCTCGAGGAGCTTGCGCGGGGACACCTCGAGCCCCTCGATCATCGAGGACCCGACAGCTTCCGCCCGGAGGAGCATCCGTCCGAGCGCATCGGCGCTCCCGAGGACGGTCGATCTGGTCTCCGACTCGGTGACGGCGAGCGTGGCCTCGAGGATCGCCGCCCCTGCGAGCCCTTCGAGCCTGATCGAGCGCTCGGACAGCCGGTCCGGGACGTACGCCTGGAACACCATGGGCGAACGGAACGGGCGAGACGATGCCGCCGGGTCACCTTGGCGGCGAACCGTCTCGTAGGAGCCCATGGAAACATGGTCCCATGATCAAGCTTACGTACGCAAGCTTGATCATGGGCGACAATCAGAGCTGGTCGCGGTCGGTGTAGTGGCCGACCTCGCCGTCGGGAGCGGGCTCGACCTCGCCGGGGATGTCCGACTCGACGTACTCGCCCTCACCCTCGCCGCCGTCGGGTCGCGTCTCGCCCGGGATGTCGCTCGAGACGAACTCGCCCGCGGGCTCGTCCGTCACGACGGGCGTCTCCCCCGGGATCTCGCTGTCCGTGAAGGCGCCTGCCCGCGGCTCGACGCCGTCCGAACGGCCCTCGTCACCGCGTGCCTGTTCGTGCTTCCCTGCCATGTCGACCTCCGTTGCTCGTGGGTTCGGCTCGTGGTCGTGAGTGTGCCCGCGACGGCTGGGTGGCTCCCGAATCGTGTACCCCGGCGAGGTGATTGCGTTGGGTCATGCAACGTCGCGTCCGCACCCCAGTCCTCATCGCCACCGGCCTGGCCGCGGTCGGGCTCCTCGCCGGGTGCTCCTCGGACGGCACCCCGACCCCGACGGCGACGGCGACGGCGACGAAGACCGTCACCGCAGCACCGTCGCCCGAGCCGTCCTCCACGGCGTCGACATCCGCAGCGTCGTCGCCTGCGCCGTCCGGTGGTGCCGCCGGCGGATCCGGCGGGGTCGCCGCATGTGCGACGTCGTCGCTGGCGGGCAGCATCGAGGCCGGCAGCGGTGGCGCCGCCGGGAGCACGTACGTGCACCTCGTCCTGCGGAACACCGGCGCGACGACCTGCACGCTGCAGGGCTGGCCCGGGGTGTCCTTCGTCGGGGACACCAACGGCACGCAGCTCGGCAACGCCGCATCCGAGGACCGCGCCTCGGCGCACCCCACCGTGACCCTCGCCGCGGGGCAGGAGGCGGTCGCACCGCTGAAGATCACCAACTCCGAGAACTACCCGTCCGGGAAGTGCGACCCGGTCTCCCCCGATGGCTTCCGGGTCTACCCGCCCGGGTCGAAGCAGTCCCTGTTCGTGGCAGCCACGGACTACACGGCCTGCCGGTCCACCGACGTGACGGTGCTGAACGTCCAGGCGCTCGTCCCGGAGGGACAGGCAGCCGACTGACCGACGGGGTCGCACCTGCGACGACGGTGCCCCGACCGGGCGCGACAGTACGCTCGACGCCGTGGACCAGCTCACCTCACCGGCCCTCGTCGCCGCGGCTGCGGACCTCCTCGGACGGCCGCTGGTCCTCGACCGCGAGCTCACCGGCGGACAGCACGCCCGCACGCTCCTGGTCTCCGGCGACGTCGACCACGCCGACCACGCCGACCACGCCGTGGTCCGCGCGTTCCCACGCTCCGACGACGCTGTGGTCCGCGAGCTCGCTGTCCTCCACCGTCTCCGCCCGCTCGGCCGACTCGCACCACGGCTCCTCGCCCACGGCGAGACCGACGGCCACCCCCTCATCGTGACCGAGGCGCTGCCGGGAGGGCCACCGGCCGCCGACCTCGATCCCGTGGTGATCGGGGAGCAGATGGGTGCCGCCCTCGCGGCGATCCACCGGCTGGACCCCGCGGGGCTGCCTGACGACGTCCGCCGGCCCACCCTCCGTGCGGGCCGACTCGCCGCCCTCGCACACGAGGCCTGGCGGGAGGCCGACCTCGAGCGCGTGCTCACCCACGGCGACTTCTGGAGCGGCAACACCCTGTGGGAGGGGGACCGACTCAGCGGGGTCGTCGACTGGTCCGGCGCCCGCTCCGCCCCACGCGGCGTCGACCTCGCCTGGTGCCGCCAGGACCTCGTGCTGCTCGGGTCGGCCTCGGCCGCCGATCGGTTCCTCGCCGCCTACGAGGCCGCCGCCGGTCGCCGGGTCCCGGACGTCCGTGCGTGGGACGTCATCGCGGCCGCCCGAGCTGACACGTACGTCGAGACGTGGGCCCCGAACTACGCCGGCGTCGGGCGGCCGGAGATCGACGGACGGGTCCTCCGGCAGCGGTTCGACGCGTGGGTCCGCTCGCTCATCGGAGACCGCATCCTGCGCTGAGGTTCAGCGCACCGCGGGCTCGTGCACGGCCTCGAGCACCTCGGTGCCCATCGTCCGCAGCGCTTCGATCACGGCCAGGCGTCGCTGCAGCGAGGCGTCGTCGAACGTCACCGTCACCGCGTAGCTGACCGACGACCCCGGACCGCGGAGGATCCCCGCCTCGGCTCGGACCCCCGTGCTCGATCCGGTCACCGACACGACCTGCAGACCGTGGTCGAGTGCCCGGTGCGCCAGCGGGTCGAGGCCGAACGAGCCCGCGACGAGACTGAGGTCGGACGCGAGCGAGAGCCATCCCAGCACCCGGTTCGACACCGCCTCGTCGACGACCTCGCCGAGCGCGAGCCCGCGCATGAGCCAGGCGAGCTCACCCGTCGGTGCCACCGACGCGTCCGGGGCGTCGTCCGGACCGCGGCGGTCCCGGACCCGGTCGATGAGGGCGGTGCGCTCGATCCCGAGCGACTCCGCACGTTCCCGGACGGAGTCGATCCCGACGGTCGACAGCAGTGCGTTCATCGCCCACGCGTCCGCGCTCGCGCCGACCAGGGTCGCGAGGTCGGACACCTGCATGGTCGGCTCCTGCAGGAACTGCCAGAGCCCGGCACCGGTGGCGGTGTCCCGCGCCATCCGCTGCAGCCGGTCCCCGTGCAGACCACCGTCCTCGAGTCGCGCAGCGACCTCGACGAGGAGCAGCACGCGACCCAGACTCGCCACCGGCTGGACGAGCGTGTCGTCCACCGCCAGCAGGGCCTTGCCGGTCGAGGTGTCGATGACGGACGCACTGACCGACGCGCCGTCCCTGGCGATCGTGCCCAGCGCCTCCAGGGTGGAACCGAACCGCTCGTCCGCCCCGCCGCGGTGGCGCCCGCGCGCGCGACCGTCGGCCCCGCCCGCGTGCTGTCGTCGACGCGACCGGCGAGCCGCTCCCGGCTCCGACGACGGAGCCGCGTCCGGCTCGGCCATCACCAGATCGAGACGCGCTCGGCCGGGTCGAGGTACATCGCGTCCCGCTCGGTCACGCCGAAGGTGTCGTACCAGACGTCGATGTTCCGGACGACCTGGTTGCAGCGGAACTCCGTCGGCGAGTGCGGGTCGATGCTGAGGAGACGAGCGGCCTCTTCCGGGCGGATCGCCATCCGCCAGGCCTGCGCCCAGCTCAGGAAGAACCGCTCGGCACCCGTCAGTCCGTCGACCACCGGCGGCTCCTGGCCGTCGAGGGAGATCAGGTACGCCTTCCATGCGATCGACAGGCCGCCGAGGTCGCCGATGTTCTCGCCGATCGTCAGCGCGCCGTTGACGTGCCCGTCGGGCACCTCGGTCGGCACGAGCGCGTCGTACTGCGCGATGAGGGCCTTCGTGCGGTCCTCGAACGCCGTGCGGTCCGCCTCGGTCCACCAGTTCTCGAGCCGGCCGTCACCGTCGTACTGCGAACCCTGGTCGTCGAAGCCGTGGCCGATCTCGTGCCCGATCACCGCGCCGATCGCACCGTAGTTCGCGGCGGCGTCCCGGCCGGCCTCGAAGAACGGGAACTGCAGGATCGCGGCGGGGAACACGATCTCGTTGAACCCGGGGTTGTAGTACGCGTTGATGGTCTGCGGCGTCATGAACCACTCGTCGCGGTCGATCGGCTTCCCGATCTTCCCGAGCTCGCGGTCGACCTGGAAGCTCGCGATCGCCCGGACGTTGCCGATCAGGTCGTCGGCGGAGATCTCGAGCGCCGAGTAGTCGCGCCACTTGACCGGGTAGCCGATCTTCGGCGTGAACTTGTCGAGCTTGTCGAGGGCACGCGCGCGCGTCTCGTCGGTCATCCAGTCGAGCGCCGTGATGCTCTGGCGGTACGCCTCGACCAGGTTCGCGACGAGGTCGTCCATCGTCGCCTTCGACGTCTCGTCGAAGTGCTCCTGCACGTAGATGCGGCCGACCGCCTCGCCCATCGCGCCCTCGACCAGGGAGACCCCGCGCTTCCACCGCTCGCGCTGCTTCGGTGCACCCGTCAGGGCGGTTCCGTAGAACGAGAAGCTGGTCGCCGAGAACGCGCTCGTCAGGTAGGCCGCGGAGGCGCGGATCACCTGCCAGCGGAGCCAGTCCTTCCAGACGACCAACGGCCGGTCGCGGAGCAGCTCCGCCAGGCCGGTCACGAAGGAGGGTTCCCGGACGACGACGGTCTCGAAGGCGCCGGCCGGTGCGTCGATGGCTGCCCACCAGCGCTGGAGGTCGATGCCCTCGGCGAGCGCGGCGACCTCGGCCCACGGCAGCTTGTTGTACGTCTTCTGGCTGTCGCGCGTGGTGACGTTGTCCCAGTGCTTCGACGCGAGCGCGGTCTCGAGTGCGATGACGTTCTCGGTCCGGTCGCCGCCGTCCTCGAAGCCGGCGAGCGGGAACATCGCCGCGACGAACTCGCGGTACTTCGTGCGGATGTCGGCGAAGCGCTCTTCCCGGTAGTAGGACTCGTCGGGGAGTCCGAGCCCAGACTGCTCGAGGAAGACCATGTACGACTCCGGGTCGCCCGGGTCGTTGTCGACGAAGAGCTGCAGGAAACTCGGCAGCCCGAGGCGTTCGAAGCGTCCGACCATGCGGACGACCTCCTCGACGGAGTCGATCGCCGCGATCTCGGTGAGCAGGGGCTCGATCGGCGCGGTGCCGAGGGCCTCGAGCCGCTCTTCGTCTGCGAAGGAGGTGAAGAGGTCGCCGACCTTGCGCTCCTCCGTGCCCGGAGCGGCCTGCTGCGAGCGCTCGATGATGTCCCGCACGGCGATCTCGGCGGCCTCGGCCAGCACCGTGAACGAGCCGTACCGAGCCTTGTCGTCGGGGATCGGTGTCGCGTCGATCCACGAGCCGTTCACGTGGCGGTAGAGGTCGTCCTGCGGGCGGACCGTGGCGTCCAGCTCGTCGATGCCGATCCCAGAGGCGCTGTGGATCCCGGAGGTGCTTGCGACGTCGGTCATGCGGTCCACGATAGCCACCGTCGGCCTGATCGAGCAGGGCGGGTGCCGTCACCTGTGGAAGGGTGCCGGTACGGTCGTCGCATGGGACTTCCGTGGAAGCTGCACGGCGACGGCGCGACCGTCTCCGCGACGACGATCGTGGCACCGGACGAGCGACTCAGCTGGGGCCGGACGATCGGCCTCGGCGTGCAGCACGTCGTGGCGATGTTCGGTGCGACCTTCCTCGTGCCGCTCCTCACCGGTTTCCCGCCGTCGACGACGCTGCTCTTCAGCGGCATCGGCACGATCCTGTTCCTGCTCATCACGGGGAACCGGTTGCCGAGCTACCTCGGGTCCTCGTTCGCGTTCATCGCGCCCATCGCCGCCGCGACGAAGATCGGCGGCATCCCGCTCGCGCTCTCCGGGATCATCGTCGTCGGGGCGCTCCTCGCGATCGTCGGGGCCGTGGTGCACCTGGCCGGCGCCGGGTGGATCGACCGCCTCATGCCGCCCGTCGTCTCGGGTGCGATCGTGGCGCTCATCGGCTTCAACCTCGCCCCGGCCGCCCGCGACAACTTCACGAAGGCCCCGGTCGTCGCGGTGATCACCCTCGCGGCGATCATCCTCGTGACCGTCCTGTTCAAGGGCCTGATCGGACGACTGTCGATCGTGATCGGGGTCGTCGTCGGGTACGTCGCGGCGCTCATCGGCGGCGAGGTCTCGTTCGACGCGGTCGGCAAGGCCGCGTGGATCGGCCTGCCGGAGTTCACCGCCCCGGCGTTCGACCCGTCCCAGCTCGCGATCTACCTGGCGTTCGTCCCGGTCGTGCTCGCGCTCATCGCCGAGAACGTGGGACACGTCAAGGGGGTCGGGCAGCTCACCGGCCGCGACCTCACCCCGCTCACCGGCCGGGCGCTCTTCGCGGACGGCATCTCGACCGTGCTCGCCGGGGTCGGCGGCGGCTCGGCGACGACCACCTACGGCGAGAACATCGGTGTGATGGCGGCGACGCGGGTGTTCTCGACCGCGGCCTACTGGGTGGCGGCGATCGTCGCCGTCCTGCTCGGGCTCTCCCCGAAGATCGGCGCGGTCATCTCCTCCGTCCCGCCGGGAGTGCTCGGTGGGGCCACCACGGCGCTGTACGGGCTGATCGGCGTGATCGGCATCCGGATCTGGGTGGAGAACCGCGTCGACTTCGCCAAGCCGAAGAACCAGCTCACGGCGGGCATCGCGCTCATCATCGGCATCGCCGACTTCACGTTCTCGTTCGGCGAGGCCAGCTTCGGCGGCATCATCCTCGGCACCATCGCAGCGATCGTCGTCTACCACCTGATGGACCTCGTCGGTCGGGCACGCGGGACCGACGAACCGACCCCGGCGGTGTCGGACGAGGCCCACGCCGCCACCGGCGGCGTCCCCGCCGAGCCGCGCACCGACTGACCGACGGCGACGGGCACGAGCCGCTCAGCGCGGGCCGAGCAGCCCCACCAGTCCGATCACCAGCTGCACGACCGCCAGCGCCACGAGCACCGCCACGAGCGACAGCGACCCCCACCGGGCGATCCCCACGCGCACCGCGGCGAGCGCACGGCGCGCGTACGACCCCAGCGTCACCGCCAGCACGATCGGCAGCAGCGCCGTCGACCCCGACACGAGCACGAACACCGCTCCGGCGACGACGGTCTCGAGCGCGCTCGGATCGGCATCCCCGAAGGCGAGCCCCGCAGCGAGCACCAGCACGAAGAGCTTCGGGCTGAGGAACAGCAGCGCGCCGAGTCCGAACGCCCGGGCGGGACCGATCGCCTCCATCGCGCGGGACCACCGGGAACTCGCGGGCGACCCGTCCGGCAGGCGCCGCCGGACCCACTGCCACGCCGCGAGACCGAACAGCAGCGCGGACGCGCACAGCGCCACGATCGCCTGCACGGGCGCCCCGTCCGCCGAGGGCGCGGGCAGCCGCTCCCCGAGGAGCACCGACACCACCAGTGCCACCACGATCGCGGTGATCCACCCGACCGCGCACGCCACCGCCGAGCCGTACCCGCGCCGGTGGCCCAGCAGGAACACGATCGAAGCCACGGTCAACGGGCTCAGCGCGATGCCGACCGCTCCCGGCACGAGCGCGAGGGTGTCCACGTCCGGAGCGTATCCCCGGGAGAATGTCCCGGTGCGTCGTTCCCCCGAGACCCGGATCGTCGACCGGGACATCGTCCGGCTCGCCGTGCCGGCCCTCGGCGCCCTCGTCGTCGAGCCGCTCTTCCTGATGACGGACACGGCGCTCGTCGGCCACCTCGGTGCGACGCCGCTCGCCGCCGTGGGCCTGGCAAGCGCGGTGCTGCAGACCGTCACCGGACTGCTGGTCTTCCTCGCGTACTCGACCACGCCCGCGGTCGCCCGGGCCCTCGGCGGTGGGGACCGTCGTGGCGCCGTGCACGCGGGCATCGACGGCATGTGGCTCGCGCTCGTGCTCGGCGTGGCGCTCGGCCTCGTCGGCTGGCCGCTCGCCGGTCCGCTCGTGTCCGCGTTCGGGGCATCCGCCGCGGTCTCGGAGCGGGCGACCGCGTACCTCGTGCTCTCACTCCTCGGGCTGCCGGCGATCCTCGTGGTGACGGCCTCGACGGGGCTGCTCCGCGGTCTGCAGGACACCCGCACACCGCTGGTCGTCGCGACGGTCGGCTTCGTCGCGAACGGACTGCTCAACGCCGCGCTCATCTACGGCGCCGGCTGGGGCGTCGAGGGCTCGGCCGCCGGCACCGTCATCGTGCAGTGGGCCATGGCCGCCGTGTACGTCGTGATCGCGGTGCGGGCCGCCCGGGCCTCGGGTGCGCCGTTGCGGCCCGGCGCCTCGGGCGTGGTCCGGGCGCTGCGGTCCGGGGCGTGGCTGTTCCTCCGCACGGCGTCGCTCCGGATCGCGATGCTCGCCACCGTCGCGTCGGCCACGGCCCTCGGCACGACCGGGCTCGCCACGACGCAGGTCGGACTCACGGTCTTCTCGACGCTCGCGTTCGCGCTCGACGCGCTGGCCATCGCCGGACAGTCCCTCATCGGTCACGGCCTCGGTGCCCGGGATCCCGATCGTGTGGCGCTCGTGACGAAGCGGCTGGTGGTGCTCGGGATCGCGGGCGGCGTGCTGCTCGGGGTGCTGACGCTCCTGGTCAGCGGGGTGCTGGGTCCGGTGTTCTCCGACTCGGAGGCGGTCCGTTCGGCCCTGCCGGTGGTCCTGCTCCTCATCGCCGTGGGGATGCCGGTGGCCGGGTACGTGTTCGTCCTCGACGGGGTCCTCATCGGGGCGGGTGACGCCCGGTACCTCGCGGTCGCCGGAGGCGTGAACCTCGTGGTCTACCTGCCGCTGCTGTGGTGGGCCGGCGGGACGCTCGCCGGGCTGTGGGCGGTGTTCTGCTTCGGGTACATCGGCATCCGGGCGGTCACGCTCGGGCTGCGTGCGCACCGTCGCGGGTGGATCGAGGTCGCGCTGACGCGCTGACGCCCCGCCGACGGACTGGAGGCGCGGTGCGGGGCCGACCCGCGCCTCCAGGCCCACACGGCGGAGCCGACCGGTGCGCAAAAGCGACAGTTCCCGGGAACGCGCCACCGGTCGTTCCGCGAAAGCGACAGGGTGCCGCAAGAACGCGGCGGGAATGTGTCGCTTTCGCGGGAGGGGAGGGCGCGGCGCGGGAGGGGAGGGCCCGGGACGGGCTACGCGCGCGGAGGCCCGGTCGTGTCGCCGATCCGGAGCTCGGAGCGGAAGGCCGCCGGCTGCGGGGCGGCGCCTTCGAGCATGGCCAGGGCAGCGCGCGCGGCGGCCTGCCCCTTCTGCACGAACGGCTGCACGAGCGTCGTGAGCTGCCGGATGCGGGTGCGGTGGAACAGGCTGTCGTCCACGGTGATGCCGTCGAACCCGACGACGCTGACGTCCTCGGGTACGCGGAGTCCGGCGTCGAGCGCCGCCGAGATCACGCCCACGGCCAGGACGTCGCTCTGCGCGATCACCGCGGTCGGCCGGGGTCCGTCGGGGGCGAAGAGGGCGGTGCCGGCGATGCGCCCTTCCTCCACCGAACTGCCGCCCGTCTCGATCGCCACCGCGTCCGGGTAGACGCCGCGCACCCCTCGGAGCCGTTCGAGCGAGGTGAAGGCGATGCCCTCGGTCTCGCGCGCGGTGTCGATCGGCCCCCGGCGGTGGGAACGGTCGAGGGGCAGCGAGACGATCGTGACGGCCTCGTGCCCGAGGTCGCGGAGGAAGGCTGCGGCGCGTCGGGAGGCCTCACGGTTGTCGAGCTGGATCGGGACCGCACCCTCGATGTCGTCGGCCTCGATCGCGACGACGGGGATCTGCCGACGCCGGAGCACCGCGACCGCGGGATCGATGCGGACGTTGCACCCGACGAGCACCACGGCGTCCATCGGGGCGTCGACGAGCGGGACGGCTCCGCGTTCGTCGTCGAGGGGGCTCCGCACGAGCAGCAGCGACGCGCCGGCGGCACCCGCGACCTCGGCGATGCCGTCGAGCGTCAGGACGTTGACCGGGTCACGGAAGGCGTCGCTCAGGCGTTCGTCCATGACCACGCCGATGACGCCCGAGCGACCCCGGCGGAGGGATCGAGCACGCGGGTCCGGGCCCCCGTAGCCGAGCTCCGCCGCCGCGGCGAGCACCCGGGCCCTGGCCTCCTCGGACACGGGGCCGCTGCCGCTGAACGCGAGCGACGCCGTCGACGGGGCGACCCCGGCGGCGCGGGCCACCGCGGCGAGGGTCGGACGCGACCCACGGACCGAGACGGGGCGTGCGGCGGCGTCGGCACCGGCGCGGGCAACTCCGGCCCGCGACGCGCCGGATCCTGTTGCCGGTTCGTCCATCGCCCGTTAGCGTAGCCGGAAACAGCGGTCGAATCGATTCGACCAGGGTCGCGACACGCACCACGATCGCCACAGCACGATGGGACCACCATGACGACGCCGTCCAGCCGCACCGCCCCGAGCACCAGGGCCTGGATCACCGCGGTGTTCGTCGTCTTCACCCTGTCCGGCCTCGACATCGCCACCTGGCTCGGCCGCATCCCGAGCGTCCGGGACTCCCTCGACGCCAGCACGTTCGAGATGGGCCTGCTCGTGCTCGGCATGGCCGTCGGCTCGATCGGCGGACTCACGTTCGCCGGCCACATCGTCGCGAAGCTCGGCGCCCGTCGCGGCGTCCAGGTCGCCGCCCTCTGCCTGACCGCGGGCATGGTGTTCGCCGGGCTCGCGGTCACCCTCGGGTGGGGCTTCGCCGCCATCTGGATCGCCCTCATCGCGTTCGGCTTCGGCAACGGCCTGTGCGACGTCTCGATGAACGTGTCCGGCGCCGCCGCCGAGAAGGCCGGCGGCCGCACGATCATGCCGCTGTTCCACGCCGCGTTCAGCCTCGGCACCCTGGCCGGAGCGGGCCTCGGCGCCCTGACCGAGGCACTCGACGTCCCCGTGGCCTGGCACTTCATCGTCCTCGTCGTCCTCACGAGCGCCGTCATGCTCGTCGCCGTGAACCGGTTCCAGGACGAGCACCGCTTCGAGGAGCACGTCGCCACGGACACCAGCCCGGTGCCGACCCAGGTCAGCCGCTGGCAGGTGTGGGCGCAGCCGTCGACGCTCCTCATCGGCGTGATCGTGCTCGGCATGGCACTCGCCGAGGGCTCCGCGAACGACTGGCTCCCCCTCGCGATGATCGACGGGCACGGGCTCGACAACGCCGCCGGGTCGGCCGTCCTCACGGTGTTCCTCGCCGCGATGACCGCCGGACGGGTCGCCGGCAGCCCGCTCATCGACCGGTTCGGACGCGTCCCCGTGCTGCGGATCAGCGCAGCGGTCGCCGTGGTCGGCCTCGGGATGCTCATCTTCGTGGACAGCGTGCCCGTCGCGATCGTGGGCGTCGTGCTGTGGGGTCTCGGCGCGAGCCTCGGCTTCCCGATGGGCATGTCCGCCGCCGCCGACGACCCCCGCACCGCCGCGCTGCGGGTCAGCGCCGTCGCGACGATCGGGTACGTGGCGTTCCTCGCGGGACCGCCGCTCATCGGGTTCCTCGGCGAACACGTGGGACTGCTCGGTGCGCTCCTGGTGGTCTTCGTGTTCATCATCGCGGCGGGACTGGCGTCGGGGGCCGCCCGCGAGCGCGGCGCCGCCGCCCGGGCGACCGGCCGTCGCGGCGAGGGGCACGGCGGAGGCGAGCCGCGCCTCCAGGCCGAGGACACCATGACGGACCCGGCCTCGTCCGGCGGAGGCCGCGACTCCCGTTAGGCTTCCCGCGTGCGTCTCGTCATCGCCCGCTGCTCCGTCGACTACGCCGGTCGTCTGTCGGCCCACCTGCCGCTCGCGACCCGTCTGCTCATGCTGAAGGCCGACGGCTCACTGCTCGTGCACTCCGACGGCGGCAGCTACAAGCCGCTCAACTGGATGAGCCCGCCGTGCTCGATCGAGATGGGGGAACCCTCCGAGGAGCAGGCCGACGCCGGCATCACCCAGGTGTGGACGGTCACGCAGAAGAAGACGCAGGACAAGCTCATCGTGAGCATCCACGAGGTGATCGCCGACGAGACGCACGACCTCGGCGTCGACCCTGGCCTGGTGAAGGACGGGGTCGAGGCGCACCTGCAGCAGCTCCTCTCCGAGCAGATCGAGCTCCTCGGGGACGGCCACACGCTCGTCCGCCGCGAGTACATGACGGCGATCGGGCCGGTCGACATCCTGGCGCGGGACGACCAGGGCGCGAGCGTCGCCGTGGAGATGAAGCGGAACGCCAACATCGACGCCGTGGAGCAGCTGACGCGCTACCTCGAGCTGATGAACCGCGACCCGCTGCTCCGGCCGGTGCAGGGTGTGCTGGCGGCGCAGACCGTGGCACCGCAGGCGCGCACCCTCGCCGAGGACCGCGGGATCCGCGTCCTCGTGCTCGACTACGACGCGATGCGTGGCATCGAAGGCGGTCACACACGCCTGTTCTGACCGGCGCGCCGGTAGGGTGGGCAGGACATGACCAGCCCGTTCAGCGCCATCCTCTTCGACCTCGACGGCACCATCAGCGACTCCGCGCCGGGCATCCTCGAGAGCCTCACCCACACGTTCCGCAAGGTCGGCGTCCCCGTCCCGGACCACGCGACGCTGATGTCGTTCGTCGGCCCGCCGATCATGGACACGTTCCGCCACGCCATGTGCATGGACGAGGAGCAGGCCGAGCACACCCTGTCGGTGTACCGGGAGCACTACTTCTCGCACGGCGCCCTCGACTCGGCGATGTTCCCCGGGATCGACGTCGTCCTGCGCACCCTGCACGAGGCCGGGCTGCCGATCTCGACCGCGACGAGCAAGCCCGAGACGCCGGCGACGTACATCCTCGAGCACTACGGGCTCACCGGGCACATCGACATCATCACGGGGGCGAGCGACGACGAGGTGCGCTCCTCGAAGGCCGACGTCGTCGAGGAAGCGCTGCGCCGGCTCGACGCCCGCGGCTTCGACACCAGCAACCCGGTGCTCATCGGGGACCGCCTGCACGACGTCGAGGGTGCGACGGTGCACGGCGTGCCGGTGGTCTTCGCGGAGTGGGGCTACGGCTCCCCCGCCGAGGCGTCGGGGACGATCGCGCAGGCCGCGACCCCGCTCGACCTGCTCCCGATCCTGCTGCCCGGCTCGTGAGCGGCGGTGCGTCCGGCGGTGCCGGCAGAGGGTCGCGCGGTGCCGGAAGCGGGGTGCGCGGCGCGGGCAGCGGGCTGCGCGGCGCGGGCAGCGGGCTGCGCGGCGCCGCGTGGGTGCTGCCCGCGGCGATCGTCCTGGTGGCGCTGAACCTCCGCGGTCCGATCGTCGCACCGGCACCCGTGATCGGGGACATCCGCGTCGACCTCGGCCTCACCGCCACGATCGCCGGACTCCTGACGACCATCCCCGTCCTGTGCTTCGCCCTCGCGACGCCGTTCGCCAGCTGGGTGATCGCCAGGGCCGACCCCGAGCGGGCCCTGTCGCTGTCGCTCGTGATCGTCCTCGCGGGCACGGTCGTCCGGTCGATGCCCTCGTCGGCCGCGCTGCTCGTCGGCACGGCGGTGATCGGCATCGGCATCACGATCGGCAACGTCGTCATCCCGGTGGTGATCCGCCGGGACACCTCCGCGGAGCGTGTCGGACTCGTCACGGGCGTGTACACGTCGGCGCTCAACGTCGGATCGATGATCACCTCGCTCGGCACCGCGCCGATCGCCGCCGCGTGGGGCTGGCCGGTGGCGATCGCCGTCTGGGCCGTGCTCGCGGTGGTCGCGGGCTTCGCGTGGACGTACGCGGTCGGCGGTCGGGCGGCGTGGCTCCGACCGTCGCCGGCCGAGGCGGAGGAACCGCTGCCCGTCACCGGACCGATCGACCAGGTCATGGACGCGGGAGCGATCCGGACCGTGCGAGCCGCATCGGCACCGGTCCGCCCCGCGCGCCGGCTCATCACCTGGGGGCTGACGCTGGCGTTCGGCGGCCAGGCGTTCTCGTACTACGCGCTGACCGCGTGGATCCCGACGCTCCTGCACGACGAGATCGGCTTCTCGAAGGCTTCGTCCGGTGCGAGTTCCTCGGTGTTCCAGATCCTCGCGGTCGTGGGGGCGCTCGGTGTGCCGGTGCTCGCGGCGAAGTGGCGTCCGCGCGCGATCATCTCCCTCGTCGCGTTCCTCTGGCTGGCGATGCCCCTCGGGCTGCTGTTCGCCCCGCAGCTGTGGCTGCTCTGGTCGGTACTCGGCGGAGCTGCCCAGGGTGGTGGCATCACGGTCATCTTCATCGTGATCGTCCGGATCGTGTCGAGCGACGCCGATGCCCGCCGGATGTCCGCGTTCGTGCAGGGCGGCGGGTACCTGATCGGCTCGGCGGGGCCGCTCGTCGCCGGGTCCCTGCACGGGGCGACCGGGGACTGGACGGCGCCGTTGCTCGTGGTGCTCGTCGCGGTGCTCACCCTGGGGATCGTGGGGACGACCGCGGCGCGGCGGGTGTCCTGAGCCGCTACCGGGCGCTGCTGTTCGGATCCGTCAGGAAGTCCTCGTACGTCTGCTCGCCCTGCAGGTCGTCGTTCGCGTCGGGCAGCACGTACAGCACGTCGGTGTCGGTCCCGATCGCTTCGCGGAGGCGACGCACGGCGCTGACGGGCGACGTCGCCTCGACGAAGGCCTCGTCGGGTTCGTCGCCGTCGCTCTTGTCGTAGCCGGTCTTCCATCGCACAGGACGATTGTGGTCGGCAGCGCTTCCCGCGTGCAACCACGGGCGACCTGCGGCCGGCGACGGGCGTCGCCAGCGGCAGCAGCAGCGGCGTCGGCACCGGCACCGGCACCGGCACCGGCACCGGGCCTTCCGCCCGGGTACGACCGCACCGCACGGCGTGTCCGAGGGAGATCCGCACTTCCCCGCGTCGGTTCGAGTAGCAATGGTCTGATGCACCTGCCGTCCGTTCCCCGCCGAGTCCTGGTCTGCGCCGTTGCCGTGCCCGTGCTGGTGCTCGTCGGCGCCGGCTGCTCGACGACGCAGACCGAGGTCAAGGGGCAGCTGGAGGTGGCGACGGGCCAGGTGGTGTCGGCGGGCAGGTCGGCGACGTTGGCGCTGTCGCAGTACCAGGCGGGCAAGACCCTCGGCCCGGCCACGGACACCGCGCTCGAGGACGCGCTGACCGACATCGCCTCCGAGCAGAGCGCAGCGACGTCGCTGGAGACGACCACGCCGCAGCAACGTGCACTCCAGCAGCGGACGACCCGCGCGCTCGACCGCGTCGCCGAAGCGGTCAGCGGCGCCAGGTCCGCCCTGCAACAGGCGTCGCCCGGACGACTCCGGGAAGCCCGGCAGGACGTCCGCACCGCCACGGACGGCGCGGACGGGTGGGCCACGGAGCTGGGGAAGGGAGCTCCGTGAAGAGACTGCTCGGTCTGGCACTGGGTGTCCTGACCGCGATCGGCGGATTCGTCGACATCGGCGACCTCGTGACGGGCTCCGTCGTCGGGTCCCGCTTCGGCACGTCACTCGTGTGGGTGGTCGTCGTGGGGGTCGTCGGGATCTGCGTCTTCGCCCAGATGTCCGGCCGGGTCACCGCGGTGTCCGGGCGGGCGACGTTCGAGATCATCCGTGAGCGGCTCGGCCCGCGCGCCGCACTGGCGAACCTGTCCGCGTCGTTCCTGATCAACCTGCTCACCCTCACCGCGGAGATCGGCGGCATCGCGTTGGCGCTGCAGCTCGCCAGCGGCATCGCCCCCATGCTGTGGATCCCGGTCGCCGCCGTCGCGGTGTGGATCGTGATCTGGCGGGTGAAGTTCTCGATCCTCGAGAACGTCACGGGCCTGCTGGGGCTCGCACTCGTGGGGTTCGCGGTCGCCGTGTTCCTCCTCGCGCCGAACTGGGACCAGCTCGTCCAGCAGGCGGTGTCGCCGTTCCTGCACGGCCCGCCCACGAGCGAGTCCGCGGCCACGTACTGGTACTACGCGATCGCGCTGTTCGGTGCGGCGATGACACCGTACGAGGTGTTCTTCTTCTCCTCCGGCGCCGTCGAGGAACACTGGGGTCCCGGCGACGTCAGCCAGTCGAGGCTCAACGTGATGGTCGGGTTCCCGCTCGGTGGCCTGCTGTCGATCGCGATCGCGGTGTCCGCGACCCTGGTGCTCCTCCCCCGCGGGATCGAGGTGTCGCACCTGTCGCAGGTCGTCCTGCCGGTCGCCGAAGCCGGCGGTCCCGTCCTGCTGATCATCGTGATCCTCGGCGTCTTCGCCGCGACGTTCGGGGCAGCCCTCGAGACGACGCTGTCCTCCGGCTACACGATCGCCCAGTTCAGCGGATGGTCGTGGGGGAAGTTCCGGGCGCCGGCGAAGGCGGCACGCTTCCACGTCTTGATGATCGTCTGTCTCCTGGTCGGCGTCGGTGTCCTCATGACCGGGGTGGACCCGGTGGAGGTGACCGAGTTCTCGGTCGTGTTCTCCGCGGTGGCGCTCCCGCTGACGTACCTGCCGATCCTCATCGTCGCCAACGACCCGCAGTACATGGGCGACCAGGTCAACGGCAGGTTGACGAACGCGCTCGGTGTCGTGTTCCTCGGCATCATCCTCGTCGCGGCGGTCGCAGCGATCCCGCTCATGTTCATCACGAAAGCGGGCGCCTGATGCCGAAGAACCGTCCGGCCCTGCCCGTCGACCGATCAGCGCGCGGACGGATCGTCGATGCGCAGCTGCACTTGCTGGACCGGCAGGTGCTCGACGCGAACGCGGAACCCCTGATGGTCGTCGACGACATCGAGATCGAGGGCGTCACCGACGACGGGAAGCGTCCGTCCGACGACGTGCCCCCGACACTCACACGGCTCCTCGCCGGCGCCACGCTGGGTACACGTGTCTTCGGAGGCCGACCCCCTCGATCCCGGCTCGACGGCGTGCACTGGCGAGAGGTGACGGACCTCGGCATCGTCGTCTCCGTCTCGGGCGAAGCCGAGGACCGTGATCTGACGTGGCAGGAACGATGGCTCCGCGATCACCTCGTCAAGCGCATCCCCGGAGGACGACATGCTCCTGAGTGAGCTCATGCGCCAGCCCGTCCTCGACGCCGACGGCACCCGGGTCGGGTTCGTCCTCGACGTCCGCTTCGTCCTCGACGGCGTCCCGGAGGGGCCGCTCGCGACGCCGCAGCTGCACGGGATCCTCGTCTGCCCCCGCAAGAACGCGTCGTTCCTCGGGTACGAGCGCACCGACGTGCGCGCGCCGTGGCTCGTGGCGGACCTGCTCCGCTGGCGGGCACGCGGCACGTTCCTCGTCCTGGCACGCGACATCGACCGGCTCGGTGCCCCGGTGCGGCTCCGGCCCGACGCCACGCGCTGGTCTCCGGCGCTGTCCGGCCCGTAGCGGCGGCGCTCGTCCGGAGTCAGGTCCGCACGGTCCTGGAGGCACGGATCACCGTGGGCGCGACCCTCGCGGCGTTCACGCCGTCGACCTCCACCGCCCAGCTGCTGGCCGCCTCGTGGTCGCGGCCGTGCCGCATGTGCCGGCCCACCAGGCGGTCGACCCGCACGGCGTCGTCCACCGTGCAGAACCACGTCTCGGTGAAGAGGTCCGCGAGCGACGCCCAGGGCTCGCCGTCGTCGAGCAGGTAGTTGCCCTCGGACACCACCAGCCGGGTCGCGGACGGGACGGCGATGCTGCCGGCGACGGGCTCGTCGACGCGGCGGTCGAAGTCGGGCGCCCACACGACGGGACCGGCCGCGGCGCCGTCGTCCGTCGCGGACGTCCCCACGAGCCGTCGCACGAGGGCGACGTACCCGTCACCGTCGAACGTGTCGATCGCGCCCTTGCGGTCGTGCCGTCCGAGGGCGTCGAGCGCCGCGTTCGACAGGTGGAAGCCGTCCATCGGCACCTGCACCGCCGCACCGGTACCGAGGGCCGCGCCCACCGCGCTGACGATCCGCCGGGCGAGCGTGGACTTCCCGGCTCCGGGAGCCCCGGCGATGCCGAGCACGGTACGACGCCCCTCGCCGGCGAGCCGGATCGCGCGGTCGACCGCTTCGTCGACCGACATCCCGGGAGGCATCACGCGTTCATCCTGGCAGAGCGTGCCGGCGTGGGCCGTCGGTGGTTCACTTGCCGCATGGTCGATGCGACGAAGGCGTTCAGCGGGTTCTCGGTGCGCGACGTCCCGGAGGCGAAGGCGTTCTACGAGGACGTCCTGGGACTCGAGGTCAGCGAGGACCACGGCATGCTGTTCCTGCAGCTCGGCGACGAACACGTCGTGCTCGTCTACCCGAAGGGGCCGGCGCACGAGCCCGCCTCCTTCACCGTCCTGAACTTCCCCGTTCCCGACGTCGACGCCGCGGTCGACGAGCTCGCCGGGAAGGGCGTCACGTTCCTGCAGTACGAGGGCGTGACCGACGAGAAGGGCGTGAACCGGAAGGGCGGGCCGCTCATCGCGTGGTTCACCGACCCGTCGGGCAACGTCCTCAGCGTCATCGAGGAGTAGCGACGCTCCGGGTCAGCGGGAGAGCGCTCCGGCCCAGCCGAGGGCGATCGGGACGATGAGGCCGTGCCGGTGGTGCGGCAGCTGGGCGACGGACACCCAGGCTGCCTCGTCGGTCGAGCCGTCCTCCTCGGAGCGGAGCGCACCGCCCGTGATCGTCGCCCGGAACACCACCTGCACGGCCTTCATCGGCCGGCCGTTCGCGTGGATGCGCCGCTCGGCGGGGACGACGTGGTGGCGGATGCCGAGCAGCGCTCCGACCGAGGCCTCGAAGCCGGTCTCCTCGCGGATCTCCCGCACGACGGCCTGCTCGACGGTCTCCTCGAACTCGACCCCGCCGCCGGGGAGCGTCCACGTGCCGGCCTCGGGGAACCGGAGCTTCGCCAGGAGTACGCGGTCCCCGTCCGTGATCACGCCGTAGGCGGCGAGCCGGGTGTCGTAGTCCGTGTACTCCATCAGCCGACCATGCCAGCTGGGAGCTGTGCGGTCGGCGAGCCGCGCCGACGGCCGGGCGGTCAGACGGTCGCGCCGACCGCGGCCCAGCCGGCGCGCATCCGGGCGACCGCGCGGTCGAAGCCGGCGAGCGGTTCGGCGTCCTCGCGCAGCAGCGACTGGAGCTGCAGCCCCTCGTACAGGGCGACCAGCTGCTCCGCCGCATGCCGGGGCGAGGCTCCGCGGGGCTCCCGTCCGGCGACGACGTCGCGCACGAGGGCGAGCGTGACGTCCTCGAACGACCGCGTGTACTGGCTGCGGAACCACCCGGCAGCGGGGTGCTCAGGGGTCGAGGCGGCACTGAGGAGGGCGACGCGGAGCCGTACGAGCGCGGGGTCGTCCATGCCGGCCTCGAGTCGGGCGCGGAGGTACGCGACCGCTCCCGACCGCTCGGCGACGACCCAGAGTGCCCGTCGGCTGCCGTTGTTCCACCGGTCCATCACCGCGACGACGAGGATGTCCCACAACGGGTAGACCCGCCGGACCTCGGCCTCGGCGACCTCGGCGTGAGCGGCGACCTCCGCCGGGCCGACCGTGTGGAAGTCCGCCGCCCGGTACGCCTCGATCGCGCCCGTGACGATGCGGGCGCGCAGGTCGGCGTCGGACTCGGGCATGCCGTCGATTCTCCGGTTCGCGAAGGCCGCCCGCGACCGCCAGTTCTGGGGACGGACCGGACGATCGAAGCGACAACGTGCCGCCTGGCCGTGCGGACTGGTCCGCGAGAGCGACAGATGCCCGGGGATGTCCGGCGGCAGGCTGTCGCTTTCGCGGAAGTGGCCGCCGAGCCCGACGCCGTCAGCCCCGGTCGAACGTCAGCGTCTCGTCGTCGGCCGCGGTCACCCGCCCGGTGCGCGCGAACTCGGCCCAGATCGCACGGAAGGCCCGGCCGCGCCGCTCGACCTCGGGCCAGTCCCGCTCCCGCACGAACCGGGTGCCGGCCCACGCCGCACGGCCGCCTAGCAGCAGCGGCAGGTCGCTCATGTGCACGGCCCCGGTCGGCTTCGTGGTGACGCCGCGGTGCAGTCGGTACGAGGTCGCTCGCCCTCCCGCTGCCCGGTGTCTCGTGGTGAACCGCCGGACGTCCCGCCCGTAGATGACCTCGGACAGGGGTCGCACGAGCAGCCAGCGCAGCAGCGGCCGCACGGCACGGAACCGCGCGGCGGACCGGAGTCCCGGGATGAGCGGCACGTACATGCCGGTTTCGTCGGCCCCGGACCCGATCAGGACGTCGACGTCCTGCGCGACCCGGCTCCACTCCCGGTCGAGGTCCTGCTCCGCCGGCAGCGGCGCGTACCCGTACTGGGTGCCGTAGGGCATCCCCCCGGGCAGCCCGAACGGCGCGGCCGCCCGGGTCCCGAGTGCCTGCCGTTCGAGCAGGTCGTCGAGCGGGGTGTCCGGGTGCACGGCCCCGACCGCGCGGAGCATCGCCCTGTTCATGCGCGCCCGGCCCCGGGACAGTCCGAGCGGGGCGCTCTGGATGATCGCCCGCCGGAAGAGCCCCGATGCGCCCTCGCTGATCATGAGGTGGGCGGCCGCGTCCCCGCCGGCGGACTGTCCGAACACGGTGACGAGGTCCGGGTCACCGCCGAACGCCGCGATGTTCGTCCGGACCCAGCGGAGCGACTCGACGAGGTCGAGCAGGCCGAGGTTCGCCGGTACGGTCTCGCCGTCGCCGAGGAACCCGAGGACGCCGAGCCGGAAGGTCACCGACACGAACACGACACGCTGCTCGGTGACGAGGTCTCGCGCGTCGTAGATCGGCAGGTCGCCTCCCCCGATGACGTAGGAACCGCCGTGGATCCAGACCATGACGGGGAGCCGTTCGCCCGGTTCGACGTCGGACGGCGCGGTGATCGAGAGGCGCTGGCAGTGCTCGTCGACGACGAGTCCCTCGATCGGGTGCAGCAGCTGGTCGACGAACGTCGCCCGGGGCTGCGGTGCGACGGGTGACGGGGCGGTCGCCGGGTACGGCTCCTCGAACGCGGGCATCGGCTCGGGAGGCGCGAAGCGCTCGGCCCGGGCGTACGGGATGCCGAGCGCTCGGACGACGCCCCCGTCGGCGATGCCGGTGATGCGTCCGGCAGGTGGGTCCCAGGTCAGCGGGTCGGCGTCGAGCATCCGTCCACGCTATCCAGCGCGACCAGGGGACGGCCTGGGCCCACAGCGTCGGCTCCGGGGTGACGCGCCGGCGGCCGACCCGCGGGCCGGCACCGTGCCTCCCGTCCGTCGTCAGTCGCGTCGCGCCACCGGCCGCAGCGATCCGGACGCGGCGAACGCCGCGACGAACAGGACGGCCACCAGCCAGAGCGCGCTGAGCGCGCCGACGTGCTCCGCGATCGCGCCGATCACCGGCGGTCCGGCGAAGTTCGCGAAGTACCCGATCGAGGCGACGACGCTCACCCGGGCGGCCGGGTTCGGCCCGCTCTGCGCGGCCGCGGACATGCCGAGCGGGAAGCCCATCGAGACGCCGATCGCCCAGAGCACCACGCCGATGAGCGTGAGCCACCAGCTCCCGCCGACGATGAACAGGACGGCGCCGACGATGCCGAGCGCCGTGGTCCAGCGGATGGTGCTGACCCGGCCGAGCCGATCGACGACGGGTCCGGCGAACACGCGGGTGGCGGCCTCGGAGACCGCGAAGGCCGTGAAGAACAGGGCCCCGACGGCCGCCGTCCGGCCGTGTCCGTCCGTGGTGGCCAGGGCGAGCCAGTTGTTGGCCGACCCCTCACCGAGTTCGACGCCGAGCATGACGACCCCGATGAGGAGGAGCCGGACGTCCGCCCAGCCCCGCGCCCACTGCCGGAGGCGCTGCCGCGGCGTCAGGGTGCTGTCGTGCTCCTCGGCGCGCGTGCCGTCCGGGATGCCGCGCACGGCGATGACGCCGACCACGAGGATGACGACGGCCTCACCGAGCAGCTGGGCCGACGGGGTGATGCCCAGCCACGCGCAGAGGGCGGCGATCCCGGCGCCGAGAGCCGCGCCTCCCGACCAGGCGGCGTGCATCAACGGGAGCAGCGTGCGACCCGCGAGCGCCTCGATCGCCGTGCCCTCCACGTTCGCCATCACGTCGAGCGAGCCGATGCCCGCACCGGCGACCACGAACCCGACCGCCGCGAGCGGAACGGAGTGGAGCGCCGCCGCGGTGCCGATGACGGCGATCGCCGCCGGGACCAGGACGACCACCGCGGTGAGCGCTCGACGGCCACCGAGCCGGCGCAGCAGCGGTGCCGCGCTGAGCAGGCCGCCGATCGAACCGACGGTGACCCCGCCGAGCATCAGCCCGATGGTGCCGACGTCCACGCCGAGTTCGACGCGGAGCTCGGCGAGGCGCGGACCCCACGCGGCCAGGCTGACACCACCGATCGCGAAGGCGACGATGATGGCGTTCCGCCACCGGGCGAGTTGTCTGCGGTCGACGTCGACCGACGATGTCGTCATGCGACTAAAACTACACAGCGGGTGGTTTCTGGGGTAGCGTCGTTCTCGACCTCGCCGCGGAGCATTCCTCCTCGACGGGCCGCGACACCCAGACAGGACCGAAGGAGCCTCTGCAATGCCCACCACCTCTGTGCAGCTGTACTCGCTGCGCGACGCCATCGCCGAAGACCTCGACAAGGCCATCGCCCGGGTGCGCGAGATCGGCTACGAGAACGTCGAGCCGTACGCGTTCGTCGAGCGTGCCGCAGACCTCGAGCGCGCCTTCGCCGCCACCGGCCTGAAAGCCCCGTCCGGCCACGTCGCCGTGATCGACGCCGACGACACCACGCCGATCTGGGACGCGGCCGAGCGCCTCGGGATCCAGACCGTCATCGACCCGTTCATCCCGACGGACCGCTGGCAGACCGCCGACGACGTCGCGAAGATCGCCGAGCGCGTCAACGTGCTCACGGCCGAGGCCGCCGCCCGCGGTCTGAAGTTCGGCTACCACAACCACCAGTGGGAGTTCACGAACAAGGTCGACGGCCGTCCCGTCTACGACCTGTTCGTGTCGCAGCTGAGCCCGGAGACCGTCCTCGAGGTCGACACCTTCTGGGCGACGGTCGGCGGCGCCGACGCGCCCGCTGTCCTGAAGGGCCTCGGCGACCGCGTCGTCGCGATCCACGTCAAGGACGGCAAGGTCGACGGTGACATCCGCACCGCGCTGCCCTCGTCCGAGAGCGCCCTCATCGTCCCCGAGGCGCTCCAGCGCGCCTTCGAGAACCAGACCCCGGCCGGCCAGGGCGACGTGGACGTCCCCGCGATCCTCGCCGCGGCGCCGCACGCCATCCGCGTCGTCGAGTTCGACGCGTACAAGGGCGACGTCTTCGAGGGCATCACCGAGTCGCTCGCGTGGCTGCAGGACAACGACAAGTGACCCGAGTCGGGATCGGCATCATCGGTGCCGGCAACATCTCCACGCAGTACCTGGAGAACCTGACGAAGTTCGCCGACGTCGAGGTGCGGTTCGTCGCCGACGTGCTGCTCGACCGCGCGGCGGCCCAGGCGGCTTCGTACGGCGTCGCCGCCTCCGGCACCGTCGAGGAGCTCCTCGCCCGGGACGACATCTCGATCGTGATCAACCTGACGATCCCGGCCGCGCACGCCGAGGTCGACCAGCAGATCATCGACGCCGGCAAGCACGTGTGGAGCGAGAAGCCGATCGCGACCGACCACGAGTCGGCCGCCGCCGTCCTGGCGTCGGCGAAGGCCAAGGGCCTGCGCGTCGCGACCGCCCCGGACACCGTGCTCGGCGCGGGCATCCAGACGGCGCTCCGTGCCATCGCCCGCGGGGACATCGGCGAGCCGCTCTCCGCGACGACGCTGTTCCACGTCCCCGGGCCCGAAGCGTGGCACCCGAACCCGGACTTCCTGTTCGCGAAGGGTGCCGGTCCCCTGTTCGACATGGGCCCGTACTACGTCACGACCCTCGTGCACGCGTTCGGTACCGCCTCGCGCGTGCAGGCCGTGTCCTCGAAGTCGCTCGACCGTCGCACGATCGCGTCCGGCCCCCGTGCCGGCGAGACGTTCCCGGTCGAGGTGCCCACGCACCACGCGGCCCTGATCGAGTTCGCCGGCGGACAGTCCGCGCAGTCGACGTTCTCGTTCCAGCACGCCCTGCCGCGCATGGGCTTCGTCGAGATCAACGGCACGCTCGGCACGATCTCGCTCCCGGACCCGAACACGTTCGAGGGGTCGTCGCAGCTGTGGCGCTACGGCCAGGACGAGCCCGAGACGCTCGAGGCGGTCGGCTCCACCTGGGGTCGTGGCACGGGCGTCGTCGAACTCGCCCGCGCCATCGCCGAGGACCGGCCGGAGCGGGCGTCGGGTGCGGTCGCGCTGCACGTCCTCGACGTGCTGCTCGGCATCCGCGACGCGGCCGAGTCCGGTTCCGCCGTCGACATCACGTCGACCGTGGACGCGATCCCGCCGCTGCCGGAGGACTTCGACCCGGCGGCTGCGGTGCTCACCGCGTAGTACCCCGCTCAGCAGAACGGCCGGTCCCGACAGGGGCCGGCCGTTCCGCGTCCTGGGGGCCCGTGGCAGGACGACTCACCCCGCCGACGGCACGATCTGCTCGAGCAACCGCAGGACCTTCTCGCCGTCGACCGCATCCGGATCGAGCAACCACTGCACCTGCAACCCGTCCGACGCCGCGATGCTCAGGCTCGCCAGGTCGACCGGGTCCAGGTCCGCCCGGATCCGTCCGGCCGCCTGGTCCGCCTCGATCAGCGCCGCCAGGTCCGCCCGCAGCCGGGTGAACCGCTCCCGCATGAACTCCCGCGTCGCCGGGTGCCCCTCCTGCACGGCGTCGGCCGCGAGGGTCGTGTACAACTGCACGAGCCCCGGTACCTCGCGGTTCCGCGAGGCGCTCTCCCGCATGTCCCCGATCGCCGACTTCATCCGGTCGGGCGCGCCCTGCTCGCGGACCTCGTGCTCGCGGTAGACGGCGAGCAGCAGTTCGTCGCGGCTCGGGAAGTAGTGCCGGAGCGCCGCGTGCGTGATCCCGAGCGCCTCCGCCACGGATCGCAGCGACGACGCATCGACGCCGTGGTCGGCGACCATGCGGATCATCTCGTCGAGGATCTGCGTCCGCCGCTCGGCGCCCTTGCGGTACCCGCCGCGTCGCGGCGCGGCCGCTCCGTCCTCGGCAGAGTGCGTCATCCTCCCAACTTACCGCTGGAAGGTTTTTTCCGGGAGGCGCGGCTCGACCCCGTCGTGCCGGGTCCGGCTCAGGAGTCGTAGGGTTCGGCGGCGCCGTCCGGGTCGACCGTGTACTCATCGACCGGAGCGGGAGCGCCGCCGACGAGCGCCTCGGTGATCTGGTCGAGGCACCGCGCGAGCACGTCGTTCTCCTCGGAGGACAGGTGGTCCATCACCTCGACCACGGCCTCGTGGAACCGCGCGTACGACGCGTCGATCTTCTTCGCGGCCTGCACGGTCGGCTCGAGCACCTGTGCCCGGCGGTCCCGGGGATGCGGCGCACGCACGAAGTCGCCCTTCGCGACGAGCCCGTCGACGATCTTCGTCACCGAGGCGTTCGAGACGTTGAGCATGACCGCGAGGTCCTTCGGGCCCATCGCGCGGCCGTCCCGGTGCGCCTGGAGCATGTAGCGGACGGCGAGGAACTCGTTCTTCGTCAGGCTGCTCTCGGACCGGGCCTGTTCGAGCTGTTGCTCCTCGGCGTGCTGCAGCCGGAGGAGGGCGTCGACGGCGGCCTTCGCGGCACGCGACCGGGGCTCCCGGGCGTAGAGGTGCATGTGCTCACGGCGGACGACGGTCAACGGCATGTGGTGGGGAGTTCTCTCTGCCTGGTGGAGGTTCGGGGGCCGGTCGCTACGCGGCGGGCACCGTGAAGAAGTCGGCGTAGGACGGCTCGGCGCGGCTGGAGAGCAGCGACGGGTCCTGGATGCGTCGCTCGACGTACGCGTCGATGACGGCGGGGTCGGTCAGGCCGACGCGGATGTGGCTGCCGCCGAGTCGTGCTTGCCGCGGCATCCCGGTGTACGTGCTGTGCATTGCGATCCCGCCTTCCTGCGTCCTTGCTGTCCCCTGCGGACGACAGAAGTGTTTCACAGAGTGAACGATCAGCGCAATGAACTATTTGCGTTCTGTACGGTTCGCGCGGCGAACTGTTAATGGAAGTGAACTACATTGGTGTCATTCAGGGCACCCCGGTCAACGGTTCCGCACGAGCGCGGCGGCGCCGCTCGTGAACCACTGTCCGGCGGCGGGTCCACCGTTGCACGTCCCGTCGCTCTCGCCGGGCAGCTTCACCCAGAGCAGTGCATCGAGTCCCGTCCCGTCGTTCACGACCGCCGGATCCTGCCCGAGGCCTGCGCTCGGGGCGTTGCACCACTGACCGGACGCGCCACGGCCGTTCCGGGAGACGTCGATCACGTAGTGGCCCCCGGTGAGCGCGCGGAGTCGTTCGCCGTACGCCCGTTCGCCGGACGTCGAGTAGTAGTTCGAGACGTTGAGCGAGAACCCGCGGGCGTACGCGACCCCGGCATCACGCAGCAGCCCCGCCATGGTCGTCGGGGCGATCCACGCCTCGTGCCCTGCATCGAGGTACACGGCGGCCCCGGCAGCCGAGAGCTCCTGGACCGCAGTGCGGATGAGCCGGACGCGCGAGGTCGTCTCGGCACTCGGGCACGACGAGAGCTGCGCGAGGGCGTCCGGCTCGACGATCACGGCGGCGCGGTGTCCCCGCAGGGTGTCCGCCAACACGCGGTTCCAGGAACCGTACGCCCCGGCGGTCAGGCCGCCGGCGGAGTAGCTGCCGCAGTCCCGCCCGGGGATGGCGTACGTGACGAACACCGGCGTCCTGCCCTGGGCCTCGGCGGCAGCGAGGTGGTGCTCGACGGTGGTGCGGAGCGAGGACGTCGAGAGCCAGTCCCCGAGCCAGACGCTCGACGGCCGGGCGGCGATCGTCCGGGCGACGGACGCGTCGGCGGTCCTGCCGGCCGCGGCGAGCGCCGACGCCTCCCGGGAAGCGGTCATGTCGGCGGGGCGGTACACCCCGCCCGGGAAGACGTCGGACCCCTGGGCGGAGGCCGGCTGGGCCAGTCCCAGCGTGAGGGCACCGACGGCGAGGGCGACGAGCGCGAATGAGCGGGGGCGGAGGTGCTGCATGGTGCGGCCTCGGTTCCTGATCCGGTGGTCGAGCACGGTGAGCGCTACCCGTAGAGGGTCCCTCCTGCTCCCTGGAGCGCGCCACAGCTTCACAGGCAGGACGGAGGTTCCGGTTCCGAGCAGATTCCGAGCGATCTTTTGGCACTCGCCAGGGTCGAGTGCTAAAACGTTGGCAGTTGAGTCGAGGACACTCAACAGCAGACATGAAGGAGTTGATTTCGATGACGATGAACTTCGACCCGTTCCGCGAGCTCGACCGTCTCGCTGGGTCCCTCCTCGGGGGCGCCGGACCCCGCTCCATGCCGATGGACCTGTACCGGACCGGCGACCACTACGTCCTCGACGTCGACCTGCCGGGCATCGACCCGGGCTCCGTCGACATCGACGTGGACGGCTCCGTCCTGACCATCCGGGCCGAGCGGACGCTCGGCGCCCCGGAGGGCTCGCAGTGGATCACGCGCGAGCGGCAGCCGGGCACCTTCGTCCGACAGCTCACGCTCGGTGACGGACTCGACGCGGCGCGCATCACGGCCGGGTACGACAACGGCGTGCTGAGCATCACCATCCCCGTGAAGGAGTCGGCGAAGCCGCGGAAGATCGCTGTCAGCGTGGGCGGCGGTCAGGAGCAGCTCGCCGTCGGGGCGGGCAGCGCCGACGAGTAGGAGCGGCACGGAGGCCCGGCGCACGTCGTGCGCCGGGCCTCCGTGCGTTCACCGGTCGCCGGGACTCACTCCTTGTTGAGCTTGTCCTGCACGGCGCCGGCCGTCTTCTCGACGACGTTCGGCAACTCGGTCGTCCCGTAGAAGCGCGAGTCCGGGTGGGTCGGCGGCGGCATCGGCACCGACGAGGTGGGGCCGTCGTGGTAGGAGTACTCGCCCTTGCCGTCGAACGACGGGCCGCTGGCCCAGGGGCCGTTGCCCGCCTCGGCGCCGTCGGAGAAGTTCAGGTACTGGTAGCTGAACTCCGTGTGCTCCTTCGACTGCGGGAACTTGTTCGGGACCGGGAAGTCCTCGATCCCCTTCTCGCGGAGCTCCGCGGCGGCGGACGCCCACATGTTCTGGTGCATGGTGTCCCGGGCGAGGAGGAAGGAGAGGAGGTCCCGGACTCCCTCGTCGTCGGTCATGTGGTACAGCCGGGCGACCTGCACGCGCCCCTGCATCTCGGCGTTCGCGTTCGCCGTGAAGTCGGCGAGCAGGTTCCCGCTGGCGGTGATGAACGATCCCTGCCAGGGGTTGCCGTTGCTGTCGACCGGTCGGGCTCCGGCGCCGGCGACGATGCCCTGTTGGACGTCGGTGCCCCCGACGATCGCGGCGACGGTCGGGTCGTCCTGCACGGCGTCCTCGGTGATGCCGAGCGGGCTCTTCTCGAGCAGCTGCGCGATCATCGTCGCGAGCATCTCGACGTGGCCCATCTCCTCCGCCCCGATGCCGAACACGAGGTCGCGGTACTTGCCGGGCATGTGCATGTTCCACGCCTGGAACTGGTACTGCAGCGCGACGGTGATCTCCCCGTACTGACCGCCGAGGACCTCCTGCAGCTTGCGGGCGTAGACGGCGTCGGGCTTGTCGGGCGTTGCCTTGAACTGGAGCTCTTGCTTGTGGAAGTACAACTCGTTCTCCTGTTTCGGTTGGCGGATCAGAGGATCGGGGTGCCGCCGGTCACGGCGACGCGCGCGCCGGAGACGTAGCTGCCGTCGTCGCTCGCGAGCAGCACGTACACGGGCGCGAGCTCGGCGGGCTGCCCCGGGCGACCGAGCGGCGACTGCTTGCCGAACTGCTCGACCTGCTCCGGGGGCATGGTGGACGGGATGAGCGGCGTCCAGATCGGCCCGGGCGCCACGCTGTTCACGCGGATGCCCCGCTCGCCGAGCAGCTGCGCGAGCGCCGCCGAGAGGTTCGCGACGCCGGCCTTCGTGACGTCGTACGGGGCCAGGGTCGGTTTCGGGTTGTCGGAGTTCACCGAGCTGGACCCGATGATGGACGATCCCGGGCCCAGGTGCGGCAACGCAGCCTTGACGAGGTGGAAGTAGGCGCTCAGGTTCGTCGCCAGGGTGTGGTCCCACTCCTCGTCGCTGATCTCCTCGAACGTGTCGTGGGTCATCTGGTACGCGGCGTTGTTCACGAGGACGTCGAGACCGCCGAGCTCGTCGACGGCGGTCGCGATCACGCTGCGGCAGTACGCCGGGTCGCTGAGGTCCCCGGGGAGCAGCACGGCCTTCCGGCCGGCCTCCTCGATCCAGTGCTTCGTGTCCTGCGCGTCGTCCTCCTCCTCGGGGAGGTAGCTGATCAGGAGGTCCGCCCCTTCGCGGGCGAACGCGATCGCGACGGCCTTGCCGATGCCGCTGTCGCCGCCGGTGATGACGGCGCGCCGGCCGGTGAGCTTGCCCGAGCCGCGGTACGACTCCTCCCCGTGGTCGGCGCGTGGCGTGAGGTCCTGGTCGCTCCCCGGCGGCTGCTGCTCGGACATGTCGCTCCCTGCTCGTGACGGTCGTACCTGCAGGGGCGATGGTCGGCCGGTGCCTCTGGGCGCCCGTCCGGACTGGACGGATCACGCGGTCCGGTTTCGGTCTGCAGGACGAAGCCGCTCAGCCCCCCGCCCGATGCCAGGGGTGCCGAACGCCGCGAAGCTGTCGGCATGGAGTCCTCGACGAAGCACACGATCGCCACGCTGCTGGTCTGCGCCGCGATCGTCACGGTCACGGCCACCGCCCTCATCGCGATGTCGCCCGTCCCGTGACGGTGGCGCCGCGACCCCGTGCGATGATCGAGCCGTGACGGAACGGCGCACGTTCATCCGGCCGCTCGCCACCCGTTCGATCGTCGTCGACGTGGCCTGGGCCGTCTTCGCCGCGTTCGTCTTCCTGCTCCCGATCGACCTCGAGCTCGAGCACGCGAGTCCGATCGCGGTCCTCGCGGCCGCCGGGGCCATCGCCCTCCGCCGAGTCTCGCCGTCTGCGGCGATGACCATGGTCGTCGTCCTCGGGATCGTCCAGGTGGGCGGCGGGGAGCGTCCGTCGCTCGTCGACCTCGCGATGTTCGTCGTGATCGGGACCGCGGCCGTGGTCGGCACACGGACCGAGGTCATCGCCTCCGGTCTGCTCGCGTTCGTCGCCGGCATCGGGGCGACCGTCTACCTCGCCCTGACCGGCTTCCGGTTCCTGGTGCTCCTCAACGGCCCTCGCGACCAGGCGTTCCTGGCCATGGCCGCCCCCGTGACGGCGCTCCTCGGCGTGTGGGCCGGCGGCGTCGCCGTCCGGGCGTTCCGTTCGCGGGACCGCGAGTCCGAGCGTCGCGCCGACGCCGAGGCGGCCGCCTCACGAGCCGAGGCCGTCGCCACCGAGGCCGAGGCGACCGCCACCCGTGCCATCGACGTCGCGGAGTCCGAACGCATCCGCGCGGACATCGCCCGCGACGTGCACGACGTCGTCGGACACTCCCTCGCGGTGATCATCGCGCAGGCGGACTCGGTGCCGTTCCTCGACGACGAGGCCCGGATCCGCGAGGTCAGCGCCACGATCGCCAGCACGGCGCGGAGCTCCCTCGTCGAGGTCCGGCAGGTCCTCGGGCACATCGACGGTTCGGGGAGCGAGACGGACCCGGGGTCGCTCGACGAGATCGTGCAGGGCATCCGCGACGCGGGGGTCGACGTGGACCACGCCGTCCGCGGGGCCCCGGTGACCCTCGGACCGGACAGCGGGACGGCCGCGCGGCGGGTCCTGCAGGAGATGCTCACGAACGCGCTCCGACACGGCGCCCCGGGCATGCCGGTCACCGTGCGGGAGACCTGGCGGTCGGCCGACGTCGTGCTCGAGGTCGAGAACGTCGTCGGCGACGGCCGCACCGCGGGCTCCGGCCGCGGTGTCGAGGGCATGCAGTCCCGGCTCAGTGCGCTCGGCGGGTCGTTCGACGCCGCCGTCCTGGACGACGTGTTCGCAGCACGCGCCCGCATCCCGTTCGACGTCCATGGGGGGACCAACCGATGACCGATCCGATCCGCATCCTGCTCACCGACGACCAGGCGCTGTTCCGTGCCGGACTCCGCGTCGTCCTCGACGCCCAGGACGACATGGTCGTCGTCGGTGAGGCGTCCGACGGCGCCGAGGCGCTCGAGCGCATCCCGGAACTCCGGCCGGACGTCGTGCTGCTCGACATGCGCATGGCGGGGACGGACGGTGTCGAGACCGTGCGGCAGCTGTTCTCCGGCGCGGTCGAGGGCCCGCTCCCCCGGGTGGTCGTGCTGACGACGTTCGGCCTCGACCCCGCTGCGGCGACGGCGATCCGGCTCGGCGCGAGTGGCTTCCTGCTCAAGGACACCACGCCGCCGTTCCTGTTCGCGGCCGTCCGCGCGGTGCACGAGGGCAGCTCGGTCATCGCCCCGAACGACCTGTCACAGCTGTTCGGCGCCGACGTCGAGCGCGCGCCTGCCCCGCAGCCGCGGGAGTTCCAGACGCTGACGGACCGGGAGCGGATCGTGTTCGGCTGGGCGTCCCGCGGTCTGTCGAACGCGGAGATCGCGGCGAAGGAGTTCGTCACCGAGTCGACCGTGAAGACGCAGATCTCGAGCATCCTCGGCAAGCTCGCGCTGCGGGACCGGGTCCAGCTCGTGGTGTACGCGCACGACCACGGACTGGCCGGCACCCGCGACGACGGGTAGGCCGCGCGACCCGCTCAGTCGAGCGCCGCGACCTCGTCGAGGACCGTCTCGATCGCCGCGGGGTCGTGGGCGAACCGTCCGAGGAACAGTCCGCCGATCCGCCCCTGACCACGCGTGAGCAGCCCCGGCCCGGCGCTGCCGCCGTAGACGACGGCGCTCCCGCGCAGCTCCGGCCGACCCTCCAGGTGCTGCTCGATGCCGCCGAGGACCGCCACGATGTGCTCGTCGGGCGCCGGCGCAGGGGCTCCGATCGCCCAGACGGGCTCGTACGCCACGATCACCGGCCCGGCCAGCCCGTCCGCGACCGCCGTCGAGACGGCTCGGTCGAGCCGCGCCGTCACCTCCGCGACGGTCTCCGCACGGGAGGCACGGCTCGCCTCACCGACGCAGATCAACGGACGCAGGCGGTTGCGGAAGGCGGCGCGCACCTTCGCCGCGATGTCGTCGTCCGTCTCGTGGAACAGGGAGCGCCGCTCGGCGTGGCCGATCTCGACGAGGTCGACCCCGATCTCCCGGAGCTCGGCACCGGACACCTCCCCCGTGTACGCGCCCTCGTCGGCCCACGCCAGGTCCTGCGCTCCGAGCAGCACCGGGGCGTCGCCGAGCACCTCGCGCACGGGGACGAGCGCCGGGAACGTCGGCACCACGAACAGCGAGGCCGCGCCCGAACGCACCGCGGGGTGCCGCCGAGCGATGCCCGCGACCGACGCGGCCCACTCGAGCGTGCGCGCGTGCGAGAAGTACATCTTCAGCGACACCCCGACGGTGATCACGGCGAGACCGCCGCCACGATCAGTGCGAACGACACCGCTCCCGGGTCGGGCGAACCGACCGCGTGCTCGGCGTGCGTGCGCGCGCGTCCCTTCCTCGGGAGCAGCTCGGCCGTCCGGTCCGCCGCCTCCTGCGCCGCGGACGCCGCCGCACGCCATGCCTCGGCGAGCGGGACGCCCTCGTCGATGCGCGACCGGAGCACCTCGTCGAACGGGACGAGCGCGTCGACCATCGTCTTGTCGCCGACCGTCGCACCGAAGGCCCGCACCGCTTCGGCGGCGGCGCCGACGGCCTGCGCGACGGTGGCCGCTGCCGGACGCGCGTCGTCCCCGAGGACGCGACCCAGTGCCTCCAGGGCGGCTCCCCAGATCGCGCCGGACGTACCGCCGGCCTTGTCGGACCAGGCGTCCCCGGCGATCCGCAGGACCGTCCCCACTCCGGCCCCCCGCGCCACGGCGTCCGCGGCCGCTGCCTCGGCGGCGTGCGATCCCCGCTGCATCCCGATGCCGTGGTCGCCGTCCCCGGCGATCGCGTCGATCCGTCCGAGCTCGTCGGCGTGCTCGTCGACGACGGCCCGGACGGTGGCGAGGCCGGCGGCGATGGTCGAGGCGGCCGCTCGTGACTCGTCGGCGGCCGGCCCGACCGCGTCGGGAGCCGCATCTGCGTCGAGGACCGACTCCGCGACCCGCTCCTGCGGCACCGCACCGCCCTTGCGGTACGCGGGGGCGTCGGCCGGCGCCGCCCAGAGCTCCTCGAGTTCGTCGTCGAGCCAGAACAGCGTCAGCGAGACCCCGGCCATGTCGAAGCTCGTGACGAGCTCACCGACCTCGGGCTCCACGATGACGACGCCGGCGTCCGCGAGCAGGCGCTGCACCGAGCGGTAGACGACGAACAGCTCCTCGTACTTCACGCTGCCGAGGCCGTTGAGGATCGGGACGACCCGGGCCCCGGCGGCCGTGACCCCGGACGGGAGCTCGTCGAGCAGCCGCGCGACCAGGAGCGAGGCCAGCTCGTCCGCCGTCGGCACGTCGGTCTCGTCGATGCCGCGTTCGCCGTGGATGCCCATCCCGACGGCCATGCGTCCCTCGGGCACCTCGAAGAGCGGCTCGTCGGCGCCGGGCAGGGAGCAGCCGGAGAACGCGACGCCGAACGAGCGCGTCCGGGCGTTGACACGGTCGGCGATCGCCGTGACGGCGTCGAGGTCGTCGCCCCGCTCGGCCGCGGCACCGGCGACCTTGAACACGCAGAGGTCGCCCGCGATGCCGCGCCGCTCGTGCGCGCGGTCGGCCGGGGCGGACGTGACGTCGTCGGTCACCCGGACCGTCCGCACGGCGATGCCGTCCGCCTCGAGCGCGCGTGCCGCCGCGTCGAAGTTGAGCACGTCGCCGGCGTAGTTGCCGTAGCTGAGGAGGACCCCGCCGCCGTGCTCGGAGGCGCGTGCGACCGCCGCCACCTGCTGGGCACTCGGGCTCGCGAAGAGGTTGCCCATCGCGGCGCCGGCGGCGAGGCCGTACCCGACCAGGCCCCCGAACGCCGGGTAGTGCCCCGAGCCGCCGCCGATCACGAGCGCGACGGTCCCCTCCGGCGACGTCGTCGAGCGTGCGACGCCGCCGTGCACCTTCCGCACCCAGCGTCCGTTCGCGGCGACGAAGCCGTCGGTGGCCTCGTCGGCGAAGTCGGCGGGGGCGTTGTACAGCCGGGTCATGCGTTCGTCCCCTTCGACGCCGATGTCGTCCGGACGTGCGTCGTGTCGAGCAGCTCGTCCGCCTTCGCCCCGCGGAAGAACCTCGTGCAGAAGATCATCACCGCGGCCACGAACGCCAGGATGCCGAGCGAGACGATGCCGAACGCCCCGCTGTCCGTCGGGACGACCTCGTTGATCGCGGTGCGCATGATCGGTGCCACGAAGCCGCCGAGGTTGCCGAGCGAGTTGATGAGCCCGATGCCGGCGGCGGCCGCGGCACCCGTGAGGAACGCCGTCGGGTACGCCCACGTGATCGGTCCCACGGCGAGGAAGCTCGCCACCGCCAGCGTGATGAACAGGATGCCGAGGATCGGCTGCCCGTTCGCACCGGCCCACGCCGACCCGAGGATCGACAGCCCCGTGGTGACGTAGAACAGGGTTCCCCAGCGCCGGCGACGCCCGACCGTGTCCGCCTTGGAGCCGACGAGGTAGCAGGCGACCAGGCCGACGAGCCACGGGATCGCCGCGACGAGCCCGACCTGCCATCCGACGTCCTGCCCGAGCAGCGCGGAGACCTGCTGCGGCAGGTAGAACGTCGTGCCGTACACGGCGACCTGCAGGCAGAAGTAGATGATCGTGAAGTACCAGACGCGGCCGCTCGCCATCGCCTTCCAGATGCCCGTCGGGCCGTCCTCGCTGCGGGCGGTGTCCTCCCGGGCCATCGCCGCGGTCAGGGAGTTCTTCTCCCCGGGTTCCAGCCACCTCGCCTGCTGGGGACTGTTCGTCAGGAACACGAGCGCCGCGATGCCGGCGAGCACGGCGAGGATCCCCTCACCGGCGAACATCACCTGCCAGCCGTGGAACGGGGTCGCCTTGTCGCCGAAGCTGATCAGGCCGCCGGACAGCGGTGCGCCGATCATCTGCGAGAACGGCTGCGCGAGGTAGAAGATCGCGAACATCCGCACGCGGACCTTGTTCGGGAACCACTCGGACAGGTACATGATCACGCCGGGGAACAGACCCGCCTCGGTCACACCGAGGATGAACCGCAGCACGATGAACATGGTGTCGTTCGTCGTGAACGAGAACAGCGCCGCGACGATCCCCCACGTGATCGCGATGCGGGCGAGCCAGAAGCGTGCCCCGAACCGCTTGAGCAGGAGGTTCGAGGGGATCTCGAAGATCGCGTAGCCGATGAAGAAGATGCCGGCGCCGAGGGCGAAGGCCGCGTCGGAGATGTCGCGGTCGACGCTGAGCGCCTCTTCCGCGAAGCCGACGTTGGTGCGGTCGAGGAACGCGACGAAGTACAGGATGACGAGCATCGGCATGAGGTGCTTCGTCGCCTTGCCGATCGCCGACTTCAGGGCGGGATCGTGGGTGGACCCCAGGGCGGGGACGGATGAGGACACGGTCGCTCCTTCGCGATCGGGTGGTCTTGTGTCGGCCGGGTCGGCCTGGAGGCACGACGCACGACGAGCACGTCGGCTCGTTCCGGTCGTGGGTCGGGTCGGGCGGCGGTGCGCGGCGACTGCCGCGCACCGCTCGGCCGTCAGTGCATGTAGAGGCCGCCGTCGACGTTGAGCGTCTGCCCGGTGACGAAGCCGGCGTCCTCGCTGATGAGGTAGGCGATCGCCGCCGCGATGTCCCGCGGCGTCCCGATCCGGGGCAGGACGCCGTCGGCCGCCATCGCGGACTTGCGCTCCTCGGTGAGGGTCCCGCCCATGATGTCGGTGTCGATCGGCCCGGGGGCGATGGCGTTCACCGTGATCCCCTGGTGCCCGAGTTCCCGCGCGAGGCCGCGGGTCAGCCCGATCACGCCGGCCTTGGCGACCGTGTACGGGGTCTTGCTGAAGGTGCCGCCACCGCGCTGCGCGGAGACCGACGACAGGTTGACGATGCGGCCGTACCCGTTCTGCACCATCGACTCCGCGGCCCGGAGGCTCGCGAAGTGCACCCCGTCGAGGTTGATGCTCAGGACGCGGTGCCACTCCCCCTCGGGCAGGTCCAGGTAGGCGTGCGCCGAGGAGACGCCCGCGAGGTTCACCAGGGCGGTGATCGGCGACAGTGCGGCCTCGATCGTGTCGAACGCGGCGCGGACGGCGGATTCGTCCGCCACGTTCGCCCCGGCTCCCACGGCCTGCACGCCGTGCTGCTCGCGGAGTTCCGCGGCGACCGCCTCGCTGGCGGCCTGGTCGAGGTCGATGATGCCGACGTTCCACCCGCGCTCGGCGAGGTGGTGGGCGGTGGCCCGCCCGATGCCCCGCGGCGAGGCCGCGCCGGTCAGGACGACGGTGTGCTGTTCGGTCATGTCGTTCCCTCCGTTCAGTGGATCGGGGCCGGGCCGAGGTCGTCGAGGAGCTTCTGCATCGCGACGTAGGCCTTGTTCCGGTACGCGACGAGCTCCGGGGTGCGCTCGGCAGGGACCTGGAGGTAGCCCGCTCCGGACTTCGTGCCGAGCTCGCCCGCGTCGACGTGCTGCTGGAGCGAGGCCGGGGTGGCGAAGCGCTCGGGCCACCGGGTCTGCAGCGACTCGAAGCAGAACGCGTAGACGTCGAGTCCGGCCATGTCGGCGATCGCGAACGGGCCGAAGAACGGCAGACGGAACCCGAACGTCGTCCGGACGATCGTGTCGATGTCGTCCGGGCTCGCGATGCCCTCGTCGACGATCTTCGTGGCCTCCTCGAACAGCGCGTACTGCAGGCGGTTCAGCACGAAGCCGGTGGCGTCCTTCACCCGTGCCGACTGCTTGCCGGTCGACGCGACGACCGTCTCGGCGACGACCGCGGCGGCGTCGCCGGTGGTGGGGTGCGGGATGAGCTCGACACCGGGGATGAACGGAGCCGGGTTCGAGAAGTGGACGCCCAGGAACCGCTCCGGACCGGTGACGGCCTCGGCGAGGGACTCGATGAGGATCGTCGACGTGTTCGAGCCGATGACCGCGTCGGCGCGGGCGGCCTCGCTGATCCGGCGGAGCGTCGCGTGCTTGATCTCGATCTTCTCGGGCACCGCCTCCTCGATGAAGTCGGCTTCGGCGACCGCGGCCTCGATCGACTCCGCGGCGCTGAGGTGCGCGCGGACCCGCTCGACGGCGTCCGCGGGGAAGAGACCGTCGGCGACGAACTGCTCGGTCTCCCCGATCAGCCGGTCGAGGTTCTGCTGCGCGATCTCGGCCGACACGTCGGCGATGCGGACGGTGTGGCCGGCGAGGGCGAGGACCTGGGCGATCCCGCCGCCCATGTAGCCGGATCCGACGACGGCGATGTCGAGGGTGCTCATCGTGTTGCTCCTTCGGTGGTGGTGCCGGCGCGGCCGACGCTGGTCGTGGCGAGCACGGACCGGATGTACTGCTGGTTGGTGGCGCACACGCCGAGGCTGTCCCCGCCGTACTGCTCCGCCATGACGATGCCGCGGAACCCGTCGGCGACGGCGTCGCGGAGGACCTGGCGGTAGTTGATGAGCCCGGCCTCCATGGTGCTCGGCGCGCTCGTCGCCCAGCTGCCGTCGCCTGCTTCGTCCCGCGTGTAGTTCTTCACGTGCAGGTAGTTCGTGTACGGCAGCGTCTTCGCGAACAGCTCGCGCCAGTCCTCGACGGGACGGTGCAGACGGATGAGGTTCGCGACGTCGGCGTTCAGCCCGACGTTGTCGAGGCCGATCTCCTCGACCAGGCGCACGGCGCTGTCGGCGGTTCCGAGGTAGGTGTCCTCGTACAGCTCGAGCGCCATCGGCAGACCGACCGACGCGGCGTGCTGACCGAGTTCGCGGAGGCGGGAGACCGCGGCGTCCCACACCTCGGGGTCGTCCGGGTCCTTCGGTCCCTGCGCGGTCCAGAACCACAGTGCCCGCTGCTGGTCCGCGTTGAACGGCTGGTGCAGCCCGGTCGAGAAGACCTGCATGCCCCACTCGGCTGCCGCGTCGATCGTGCGGTGGGCGTAGGCGAGGTTGTCCTCCTCGTGCCCGGGCTGGACGACGCTCTTGCGCTGCAGGTGCACCGAGGGGATCCCCACGCCGTGCGCCTTCGCGATCGCGAACAGCTCGTCTCGCCGGGACCGCTCGAGGTCGGCGGGCCGGATGTGGCTGTCGGCGAGTTCGGCGAGCGAGAACCCGACGGCCTCGATCTGCGCGAACACGTCGTCCCAGACGGCCGGGTCGGCGTCGTGGAAGGCGACCCCGTCACGCGTGACCGGTGGGAAGCCGTGCAGACAGGTGGCGATCGGCCAGGTGTCCGCCGTCCAGCTGGTGGGGCTCCAGTCCTGGTCGACCCAGTCCTGCGGTGTGCTCACGGAATGCTCCCTCGCATGTCACGGTTCCTCGATGAACCTCTTTCCTATAGGAAAGATACTCGATCGACGGGGATTCGCAACCACCGGGCTCAGGCCGTGCGCGACGCGTCCGCTCGCGACCGCAGACGCACGGCGTCGATGTGGTGCCGCATCGCCGCGACCGCGGGGGCGGGGTCCACGGCGAGCGCCTCGAGGATCGCCCGGTGCTCGTGCACGGCGCGGTCGGTGTCGTCCCCGCCGCCCTCGACGATCTGCCGCATCCGGTGGACCCGGGTCGTGATGATCTCGGACATCTCCTCGAGGAATGGGTTCCGCGTCGCGTCGAAGATCAGCTGGTGGAACTGCCAGTCGCTCCGGAAGAACCGGGCCATCAGCTCCTCGGACGTCGAACCCGCGCCCACCGCGGCGATCTCGTCGACGACCGCCGCCTGCTCGGCGAGCGCCGCCTCCAGTCGGGCGCGCAGTGCCGGCACATCGCCTCGGGACGCGAGCTCGACGGCGCCGCTCTCGACGATGAGTCGGGCGTCGAAGAGCGCCTCGAGCTGGTCACCGGCGAGCGGCGGGGACACCCGGTAGCCCTTGTTCGCCTCGCGCGTGACGAGGCCGGTGCGCTCGAGCTGGACGAGGGCTTCGCGCACCGGTGTCGGGGACACCCCGAGCGTCCGGGCGAGGCCATCGATCGACAGACGCATGCCGGGTTCGACGTCGTGGCCCATGAGGACCTCGAGCACCCGGTCGTAGACCCGGTCTCGCAGTCCGAGCTGCCTGATGCGTTCCGTCCCGAAGCCCGGCATCGTGATCGACATGCATCGATCCTAGAGAATCGACCATGACGGATAAGGTTCCTCCATGGGAGTAACCATCGACACGGACGTCGTCGTGGTGGGCGGCGGCCTCGTCGGGTCGGCGAGCGCTGCTCTCCTCGCTCGACAGGGAGTGGCGGTGACGCTCGTCGAGCGGCGTCCTTCGACCTCCGTCCATCCGAAGGCCCGCCTGGTGACGGTGCGGAGCATGGAGCTGTACCGCGGGCTCGGCATCGAGTCGGCGGTCCGCGCGGCGGGTGAGCCGAGCCACGGCTTCGCGGTGACCGACACCCTGTCGGGCGACCTGTCCACGTGGATCGCGCCGCCGGCGGACGAGGTCGAGGCCGGAGACCTCAGCCCCACCACGCCCTACTCCTGCGATCAGCAGCGTCTCGAACCGATCCTCCTGAGCGCCGCGGGAGACCTCGGCGCGGACGTGCGCTTCGGCACCACCGTGGTGGATGTCGTCGAACGGCCCGATGCGGTCGAGGTGCGGGTCCAGGGGCCGGACGGGCCACGGGTGATCCGGGCGCAGTTCGTCGTCGCCGCCGACGGAGCCCGGAGTGCACTGCGCGAACGACTCGGCGTCGCGATGTCCGGGACCGAGGTGCCCGGCCGGTCGGTGAGTGCGGTGTTCCGGGCCGATCTGGAGCCCGCGCTGCGCGGACGCACGGTCGACGCGGTCTTCTGCCGCGCGGCCGGCGCGTTCCTGTTCGCCCGCGGGAACGGGGTGGATCGGCGGTGGCAGCTGGGAACGTACGTCCGGCCGGAGTGGACGGGTCGGGACCCCGGAGACCTCACTGCGGAGCTGACCGGTGTCCTGCGGGAGGCGACGGGGATGCCCGACGTGCAGCCGGTGCTGGAGGACGTCGCGCTGTGGAGTACCGGGGCGTTCGTCGCCGACCGGTTCCGTTCCGGCCGGGTGTTCCTGGTCGGCGATGCCGCCCACGTGATGCCGCCCTACGGCGGGCTCGGCGGGAACACGGGCGTGCAGGACGCGCACGCCCTGGCATGGATGCTCGCCGCCGTCGTACGCGGCGACGCCCCTGAGCCGCTCCTGGACCGGTACGAGACCGAGCGCCGGCCCATCGACCGTCTGATCGTCGACCAGGCCCTCCTCCGATCCCGGAAGGCTCCCGGACAGGGGCCGGCGGAAGGTGAGGTCGACCCGCTCCGCATCTCCCTCGGCCAGCACTACGGGACGAACGAGGCCGCTGCCTTCGACGATCCGGCTCGGCCGACCATGGCGACCGGGACCCGAGCGCCGCACGTCGCCCTCGCCGATGGGCGCAGCCTCCTCGACCGCTTCGACCCGCGCCGGTTCACGGTCGTCACCGCCGAGCACCTCGCGGTCGCCGATCACCGTCTCCACGTGGTCTCCGTCGGTCTCGCCGATCTCGACCCCCGGCACGGAGGCCGGTGGATGGACACGTACGGCCGCGCAACCGCGCATCTCGTGCGACCCGACGGGATCCTGGCCGGCGCCGTCGACGACACCGACGACCTCGGACGACTCGTCGACCGGACGCTGGCGATCACGGGATCCTCCGTCGATGGACGGCGGTGGCGCCGTGGAGACTGACGACTCGGTCTGGCGGATCATCCGGGCGCTGCACCGTGCGGCCACGCTCCAGCAGCGCGCCGCCGCGACGGCAGAGCTCGGGTACGCCGCGCTCGGCGTGCTCAACGCGGCCGCGGTCGCGCCCGGCACGCCCAGCGCCCTCTCGCGAGAACTCGGCCTGCCACCGCAGACGGTCAGCCGAGCCGTCGCCGAACTCGAAGCCGCGACGCTGATCGAACGGCACGGAGACCCGCACGACGGACGCTCCTACACGGTGCAGCCCACGACCTCCGGACGCAGCACGATCGACGCCTTCCGTCGAGACCTGTCCGAACGGTTCGTCGCCCACCTCACCGACTGGACCGCAGGCGACGTGTCCGCGTTCGCCGCGCAGCTGGAAGCACTCGTGGGCGCTCTCGAAGGCGGTACGCCGGCACCCCGCCCGCGTGAGCGCCGAGCGAGGTCGTGGCGCCGGTGACGGGGACGGGGACGGGGACGGGGACGGATCAGTAGAGGGCGTCGATACCCATCAGGTCGCCGAGTCCCAGCGTGCGCTGCCCGGTCTCGCACGTCGTCGACGCGGGCTTCATCACGAGGCCGCTGCTCTGCGCGGTGTGCCCGAGGCCGAAGCCGTGTCCCCACTCGTGCGTCGCCACCCCGCGCAGGTCGAACCGGGTGCCCGTGCACGTCGTGGACACCGACCACGCGACCGCCGTGGAGTACCGCTCGTCGACCTCGACCGCGACGCCGGAGCGCGACCAGACGCACGTCACCGCGAGGGTGCCGGAGCGGAGCGAGCCCCAGCCGGCGACGCTCGTCCCGCTGGACGAACCGCACCCGCCGGCCGCGGTCACGCCCGGTGCCTCGGTGGCGGTGCCGAGGTAGCGGTCCGAGGCGGTGGAGGCGACCTTCTTCCCGCAGGACGACAGGGCACCGGTCCAGGCATCCGCGCCCGCCCGGATCGCCGTGACCCCGGCGACCTTCTGCCCGGTCGCGTTGTACCGCCAGTCGACCCTGCTCGCCCATCGGACGCCGAGGCGCGTGTAGGTCTTGTTGCTGCAGCTGGACGGGGCGCTCGTGGTGGCGGTCGTGGTCGCCGCGCCGCTGGTCGAGCCGAGCGCCGCGTTCCGGTGCTGGACGGCCGCCCGCTCCTGTCGGACCGCCGCCGGGGATCCGGACCAATGGTCGTCGACGCGCACCGCGAGTCCGGCGCGGCCGGTGTTCGTGAGCGAGACGTCACCCGGGTCCCCAGCTCCCGACGCCGCGACCGGCAGCGCCTGGACGGTGGTGCCGACGGGCGGGACGGTGAAGCGCCGGCCGTCGGGCAGGACGACGGTCCCGGACGAGACCGCGCACCCGCTCGCGAGCGACGCGACGGTGATGTGGTCCCCACGACACGACGGCGTCGCGCCGACGGCCGCACCGCCTCCCGACGACACGGTGACCGCGGCGAGCGCGACCCCGATGGCGACCGCCCCTGCGGTCACGAGCGACATGCGCACGATCCGGCCCTTCCTGATCCCCTGATGAGCCACACCGGTCCCGTGCGTGGCTGAGTCAGTGTGCGGAGGCGCTGACGAGCGGGTCAACCCCCCGAACTGGCCGGTGCGCTCGTTCGCGGTCTGTGCGTCGACCGCCGAGAATCGGGGGATGGGATCACGTTCCGCCGTCGTCATCGGGTCGGGCATCGCCGGCGCCGCCACCTTCTTCGCCCTCGCTCGACGCGGCGTCGACGTCACCCTCGTGGACGACGGCGTGACCGGACAGGCGACCGCGGCGAGCGCCGGCATCCTGCAGCCGTGGTCGTCCGCGATCGACGGACCCTTCGCCGACCTGTACGTGCGCGGGGCGGCGTTCTGGCCCGAGGCCCTGGCACGTCTGGCCGACGTCGGGGTGAGCCGCACCGATCACCGACGCAGCGGCGCCCTCGTGGTGAACGCGGACCCGGCGGCGATCGACGCGGCCGAGGAGCGGGTCGAGCGGCGCCGTTCCGCCGAACCGGACGTGGTCGGTCGGGTCGAGCGCATCGGCGGGGAGCGTGCGCGCGAGCTGTTCCCGCCGCTCGCGACCGGACTCGACGCGCTCTGGATCGAGGGCGGCGGCCGGGTGGACGGCCGGACGGTGCGCGACGCCCTGGTCGAGGCCGGTCTGCGCAGCGGCGGCCGCACCGTCGCGGCGCACGCCGCCCTGGCCGGCGACGGACGCGTCCGGTTGACCGGGGCGACGGCGGACCGTGCGGGCTCCGCGGGTACGACGGACGCCCGTGAACTCGAGGCCGACGCGATCGTGCTCGCCGGCGGGGCCTGGACGAACGACCTGCTCGGCGCGATCGGGCTCCGGGTCCCGGTGGCACCGCAGCGAGGACAGATCACGCACCTGACGCTCCCCGGGGTCGACACCACGCACTGGCCGTCCGTGCACCCGCTCTCGCACCACTACCTCGTCGCCTTCGACGGGTCCAGGGTGGCCGTGGGTGCGACCCGGGAGACGGGCAGCGGGTTCGATGCCCGGGTCACGGCGGCCGGACAGCTCCAGGTGCTGCGGGACGCCCTGTCCATCGCTCCCGGGCTGGCCGACGCGACGGTCATCGAGACGCGCGTGGGTCTGCGTCCGCTCGCCGACGACACGATGCCGATCGTGGGAGCCGTCCCCGGTCACGACCGGCTGTTCGTCGCCACGGGGTACGGCGCAGCCGGTCTCACGATGGGCCCGCTCCTCGGCGACGCCCTCGCCCGCCTGGTCCTCGGCGAGCCCGCTCCCGAGCTGGCCGCCCTGCAGCCGGCGCCCACGTCGACCGAGCCCGCGCCCGGCCGCTGAGACGGCGGGAAGCGCTCAGGGCACCTGCACGAACCGCGGTGCCCCGCGGTCCCGCAGCCGGAACCCGAGGTGCTGGTAGAGGCCGATCGCGCCCGTGTTGCCCGCCGCCGCGTGCATGAGCGGCGTCTCGCCCCGCTCCCGGATGCCGTACGCGACGTCGAGCACGAGCCGGCGCCCGAGCCCCTGCCCGCGGAAGCCGGCGTCCGTGCACACCGCGCTGATCTCGGTCCACGCCGGTGGGTGCAGGCGCTCCCCGGCCATGGCGACCAGGCGTCCCTCGCGCCGGATGCCGACGTAGCGTCCGAGCTCGATCGTCCGTGGCAGGAACGGTCCGGGCTTCGTCCGGGCGATGAGCTCGAGGATCTCGGGGACGTCGTCCGGCGTGAGTTCCACGGCCTCGGGGTCCCGCACCCCGTCGACGGTCTCCCCGGTGAGCTGCACGCCACCGGCGCTCTCGACGGCGTGCCAGCCGTCGGGCAGCACGGCCTCGGCGCCGACGCTCAACACCGCACCGGGACCGAGCAGCGCCCGGACGTCCGCCCAGTCCTGCGGGGTCGGCCGGGCGGGGATCCCGGTCCACACCGACACGTCGGGCAGGTACCGCGCGATCTCCCCGCGGCGCTCGGCGAACCCGGCGTGGTGGCCGTTCAGCGAGGCGAGTGCCGGGTTGTCGAGCAAGCGCGTCGGCGTGCCGTCGTCGGCGGTGGTCAGGTCCAGCGTCCGGACGCCCGCGCCCCGGTCGTCCCCGCCGCGGAACCCGAGGTCCTCGAGTCGACGCCGGTCCCCGTCGGCCCAGTCCGAGGTGTCGGCCACGACCGCGGCCGCGTACCGGTTGCGCGCGCCTTCGACGACGCCGTCCACGTCGGCGACGGTCGTGATGACGACGTCACCGGGTCGGGTCAGGTCGGTGGGACGGGCACTGGTCGTCATGGCTCCATCCTGCGACCGCTCACCCGCCCGACGGACGATCGTTGCACCGCGTGACGCGCACCGCTCGAAGCGTCCAGGTGCCGCCGCGCTCAGGCGAGGCGGTCCGCGACGAACTCCACCATGCGCCGGACGAGTTCCGCGCGGGACGACGCGCGCCGGTACTCGTGCCCCTCCCCCTCGAGCTCGAGGTACTCCACGTCGTGCGACCGCTCCCGCAGCGCCGCCACGACCTGGTGCGCCTCGCCGATCGGCACGTTCGTGTCGAGTTCGCCGTGCACGACGAGGAGCGGCGCCGCGACGTCGTCGATCGCGCGCATCGGTGAGAGGGAGCCCAGGAGCGCGGCGTCGTCCACGGGGTGCCCGTACTTCGTCGCGGCGGCCGCGGCGATCCACGGCTCGGTGTCGCGGTAGAACGTCGCGAAGTCGCTCATCCCGCAGATCGCGACCCCGGCGGCGAAGACGTCCGGCGTGAACGCCAGTGACGCGAGGGTCGCGTACCCGCCGTACGAGCGGCCCTCCACCGCCACCCTGGAACGGTCCGCGTACCCGTTCGACACCAGGAACCGCGCGCAGTCCACGACGTCCGCGAGCGCGTTCCACCGCAGGCCGAGGTCGTCGGCGTGCACGAAGTCGTGCCCGTACCCGGAGGACCCGCGGATGTTCGGAGCGAACACCGTGATCCCCGCAGCGGCGAGCGCCTGGTGCTGCGGCGAGAACGTCGGCCGCTCCTGCGACTCCGGTCCGCCGTGCAGGTGGACGAGCGCTGTGCGCGGGAAGGGAGGCACGGCACCGGTCTCGCCGTCGCGCTGCGTCGACGGGATGGTCGGCTCCGCGGCCCGGTACAGCCAACCGGTGATCTCCAGACCGTCACGGGCGGCGAACCGCTCGAGCGTCGGCTCGACGAGGGTCTCTCCCGGCAGGACCGGCACGTCCGTGACGCGGCTCCACGTGAGCGCGTTCGTGTCGAGCCGCCAGAGCTCCCGCGGCCGGGTGGGCCCTTCGACCGCCAGGATCACACTCCGGCCGTCGCGGCTCAGGACGGGGTCGGTGACGACGTACCCGGGCAGGTCCGGCACGGGTGTGCGCGAGGCGTCGTGCGTGTTGATGAGGTCGAGCTCGCTGCGACCGTCGACGTTCCAGCCGAGCAGCAGCGTCCGCCCGGCGTCGTCGGCGTCGAGGTACTCGAGCTCGGCGTCGACCCGCTCCACGATCCGCCGCGGTTGCCCGCGCCACCCGTGCGGTCCGACCGGCTGGGCGACGAGCTGCCGACGGGGCAGTCCGGCCTCGGTCGCGACGTAGGCCACGAGCGGACTGGTCTCGCTCGCGGGTGCGGGACGGAGGAACGCGATCTCCGCCGAGCCGTCCGGCGGGTCCGTGAGGAGCGCGTGGCTCTCGTCGGTGAGCCGGTCGACGACGACCACGAACTCGTGTCCGCGCTGCCCGTCGCGGAGCACGACGAGGCGCTCCTCGACGGAGAGGTCGAGGATGTGGATGAGTTCCCCGACGGCGAGGTCGTCGCGGTCGCCGGACACCGGGTCGACGAGGTACGAGCGAGCGGGCTGGTCGGGTTCGGTCGAGGGCAGGGTGATGACGACCCGGTGTCCGCTGCGGCTCCACGGCCCGAGTTCGGCGTGCTGGTACCGCGAACCCGCGATCTGCGCGGCGTCGCTGCCGTCGGGGCGGACCACCCAGACCTGCTGCTTCACGCCGCCGTCGGTCGCGATGGCCACGGCGAGCCACTCGCCGTCCGACGACCACGTCACCCGGACCACCGGGTCGTCGGACAGCCGGATCCGGACGGGCTGGGGCGGTTCACCGTCCACGACGACGTCCTGCACGAAGACCTCGGGTGTGCCGTGCCGGTCGCTGACGAAGGCGACGCGACGCGCGTTCCTCGTCATGGTGGGCCCCCACGATCCCCAGGCGGCGACGAGGCGCTCGCCCAGGCCCGCCGCCTGCTCGACGCGGGCCGACGACGCGACCGGTGTCGTGCCTCCAGGCCGGCTCATCGCACCCCCTGGTGCTGCAGCCACATCTCGATCAGGCCGAGCTGCCAGAGCGCGTTGGCGCCGATCTCGGTCCGCGTGCTGTTCGGGTCCTGGAGCATCCGCTCGACCGTACCCGGGTCGAACAGCCCGCGTTCCCGCGCCTCCGGGGCGTGCAGCGCCTGCCGCACACGCTCGAGGTACGGCCCCTCCAGCTGCCGGATCGCGGGTACCGGGAAGTACCCCTTCGTCCGGTCGATGACCGCGTCCGGCACGATGCCGCGCGCCGCGCGCTTCATGACGCCCTTGCCGCCGTCCGCGAGCTTGAGCGCCGGCGGGATCGCCCCGGCGAACTCGACGAACTCGTGGTCGAGGAACGGCACTCGCGCCTCGAGCCCCCACGCCATCGTCATGTTGTCGACCCGCTTCACCGGGTCGTCGACGAGCATGATCGTGGTGTCGCTCCGCAGCGCCGCATCGACGCTCGTCTCGGCGCCCGGCCGGGCGAACTCGGCGTCGACGAACGCCGAGGGCGTGTCGTCGTCGCTCCGCCACCGCTCCCCGAGGATCCCCTGCAGGGCGGGCCAGCGGCGGTCCATGAACACGGAGCGGTAGACCTCGGCCGCTTCGTCACGCGGGACGGACGCGAGCGGCGGGTACCAGCTGTACCCGCCGAGCACCTCGTCCGCGCCCTGCCCGGACTGCACGACCTTGACGTGCTGCGAGACCTCCTGCGAGAGCAGGTAGAACGCGACGCAGTCGTGGCTGACCATCGGTTCGCTCATCGCCTGGACGGCGCCGTCGATGCCGTCGAGCAGGCGGGACGAGGGGATGCGGATGCGGTGGTGGTCGGTGCCGAAGTGCCGCGCCACTTCGTCGGAGTACTCGAACTCGTCGCCGGACTCGCCGCCCGCCGACTCGAACCCGATGCTGAACGTGGCGAGGTCCTGCTGGCCGGCCTCGGCGAGCAGGGCGACCACGAGCGAGGAGTCGATCCCGCCGGAGAGCAGCACGCCGACCGGGACGTCGGCGACCATGCGGCGCTCGACGGCGGTGCGGAGTTTCTCGGTGAAGCCCTCCTGCCAGTCCTGGTCGGACCAGTCGGCCTTGGCGGGGTCGCGCTCGAAGCGGGGCTCCCAGTAGGTCTCGTCGTGGGAACTGCCGTCCGGCTCGATGACCCGGACGGTCGCGGGCGGGAGCTTGCCGACGCCGGACAGGATCGTGCGCGGTGCCGGGACGATGGAGTGGAAGGTCATGTACGACGCGAAGGCGACCGGGTCGATCGAGGTGTCGACCTCGCCGCCGGCCAGGATCGCCGGCAGGGACGAAGCGAACCGCACCCCGCCGGGGACATCCGCGACGTACAGCGGCTTGATGCCCAGGCGGTCGCGGGCCAGGACCAGCCGGCCGCTCGCGTGCTCCCAGATGACGATCGCGAACATCCCGATCAGGTGCTCGACGAACGCGGTGCCCCACTCGGCGTACGCCGCGACGATGACCTCGGTGTCGGAGGTCGAGAAGAACTCGTGCCCCTTGGCCCGCAGCTCGTCGCGGAGCTGCCGGTAGTTGTAGACCATCCCGTTGTAGGCGATCGTCAGCCCGGCGCGCGGGACCACCATCGGCTGCGCGCCGGCGGTGGACAGGTCGACGATGGACAGCCGGCGGTGGCCGAGCGCCACCGGTCCGCGCGCCCAGAGTCCGTCGCCGTCGGGGCCGCGGTGGACCAGGCACCCGGTCATCCGCGCCACTGCTCCGACGTCCGCCGGACGTCCGTCGAACCGGATCTCGCCCGCGAGTCCACACATCAGCTGTCCTCCTGCTCGGTGTCGCCTCGATCGCCGATGATCCACGTGTCCTTGGCGCCGCCGCCCCGTGAGGAGTTGACGACCATGCTGCCCTCCGGAGCCACGCGGGTGAGTGCGACGTCGGCGAGGTGGACGTCGTCCGGACCGGTGCCCGTGACGTAGACGAACGCGCGGAGGTCGACGTGTCGCGGGTCGAACCCGGCGGGCCCGATCGTCGGGTGCGAGGAGAGTTGCACGACCTCCTGCCCGACCCACCCCTCGGGGTTCGCGGCGATCTCCCGCCGACGCTCGGCGACCTCGGGCGCGCTGGCGCTCGGGCCGATGAGGACGCCGCGTCCGCCCTCGCCGTCGACGGGCTTCGTGACGAGTTCCCCGACACGGTCGAGCACGGAGAGCCGTTCGCCCTCGATGCTGGTGCGGTAGGTCGGCACCGAGTCGAGCAGGGGCTTCTCGTCGAGGTAGTACCAGATGAGGTCGGGCACGTTGACGTACATCGCCTTGTCGTCGACGAGTGCGTTGCCCGGTGCGTTGGTGAGGTGGACACGGCCGGCCTCGGCCGCGTCGAGGATCCGACTGCCGAGGTCCGGTGCGTGGTCGTTCCGCAGCGCACTCGCATCGCGGTCGACCCGCAGGTACAGCCCGTCGAGGACCTCGCCGGTCGCGGCCACGACGACCCGCCCGTCGCGGACGTCCAGGTCGGAGTCGGCCAGGAGGCGCAGCCCGGCACCGTCGGCCAGCCTGCGGTGTTCGAACCACGCGCCGGCGGCGGGGCCGTCGCTCACGAGTCCGATGACCGGGTCCGGGTTGCCGGTGACGGCGGTCGCGTTGGTCCGGAGGGTGTCACGCAGGCGCCTGGTGACGCTGCGCGGGTCGCGGAGGTGTTCGGGCCGCGGGGCGTCCGGCACGACCTCGTCCATGAGCTCGCGGAGCGCCATGCCGAAGGCGACGCCCGAGGGCGAGCGCACGTTGTCCTCGAGGACGCGCCACCCACCGAACTCGTTCCGCACCAGGTCGAAGCCCATCACCGGTGCCCGGACGGCCGACGCGGGGAGCCGCATCGCGTCCGGGTCCCAGCCGTTCGCGCCCACGAACTGGTGCTCGTCCATCGCGCCGTCGGCGACGATCCGCCGCTCGCCGTACGCGTCGCGGAGGAACAGCTCGATCGCGCGTGCCCGCTGTCCGAGGCCGAGGCCGAGCTGGCTCCACTCGTAGGCGCTCACGGTGCGCGGGACGAGGTCGCACCCGAACGCCTGCACGCCGCCGTCGACCACGAAGCCGACCTCGTGCTCGCGGGTCCAGGCGTCCCGCGCGGCGCAGCGCTCGATGGTCGTCTCGGCGTCCCACCCGCCGAAGAAGGCGGCCAGGTCGCGGAAGGCGGGACGCGGACGGGCACCGGGCCCGACGGCCTCGTCGCCGGCACGCACGCGGTACGAGGGGATCGCGATCGACGGGTGCTCGGCGCGGCCCGACGGGGTGCCCGCGGTGTCCTGGACCACCAGGGCCACGACGTCGTCGAGCTCGCCCCGCTCGGCGTAGGCGGTGCGCTGCCGGTCGGTGGAGTTGCCGCGCGCGAGGGTGTCCTCCAGCAGGTCCGCCACCGTGCCCCAGTCACCGAGCTCCTCGAGTTCCGGGCGCAGGCGGTCGAGCAGCTGACGCACCGCGATCTCCGCGGGCAGCCGTTCCGGGTGCAGGCCCTGTCCGAGCAGTTCGCCGCTGAGACCGCTCCGTGCCGCCTGCCACATCGCCGCGCGGTGCAGGGGCTCACTGCGCGGCTGCCACCCGGCACCGGACTCGACGGACTTCTCCGCCTTGCGGACGGCGGCGCGGAACAGGCCGGCGATGAGCACCGCGTCGTCCACCACCGGGGTCGCGTCGCAGACCCGCAGTTCGAGCGTGGGCGCGTGCGAGGACGGCCGGACGTCGAAGTACGCCATCTTCTTGTCGGCGATCACGCCCGAGGCGATGAGGTCCTCGAGCATCGCGTCGTACTCGGCGGCGTCCGCGACCCGGCCGAAGCTGCCGGCGGACGGCCAGCGCTGCCAGATGATGCTCCGGAACGACGAGTACCCGGTGTCCTGCCCGTTCCAGAACGGGCTCGACGCGCTGAGCGCCAGGAGCACCGGCAGCACGGGCGCCACACGCTGGGCGATCTGCACCGCCAGGTCGCGGTCGCTCACCCCGACGTGCACCTGCAGACCGCAGATGAGCTGCTCGTCGACCAGCATCCGGTACTGCTCCTGCATCCGGCCGTAGCGGCCACCGGAGGTCAGCTCGAAGTCGGCGTACTCGGACCGCGGTGCGGTGCCGGCCGCGGCGATGGTGACCCCGGCCGGTGCGATCGCCACGCTCAGCTCGCTGCGCAGGTCGACGATCACCCGCCTGAGGTCGTCGAGCGAACGGACCACGGGCGTGTTCGTCTCGATGGTCGTGCGCTGGAGCTCGGCGCCGAACCGGTCGGCGGGGAGCCTGGGCAGGAGGCGCGGGGCCTTCGCGGAAAGTCGGCCGGACTCGAGGTCGATGAGGTGCAGTTCTTCCTCGGCGCCGAGCGTCAGCTCTGCACTCATGGGCCGAACCTACGCGCGACACCTCTCGGTGCGCTCGGCATCACCCGCGGGTCCGGGCCAGACGACGGTTCAGCGCTCCGTTGAGCAGGGCGACGAGCAGCCCCACGGCGAACACCAGGGTGCCGAAGCAGAGCACCTGCGGCGGCATCCCGGCCTTCGCCGCCCCGTACACGAACAGCGGGAACGTGACCGAGGGTCCGGCGACGAACGAGGTGATCACGTAGTCGTCGATCGACATCGCCAGCGCCAGCAACCCCGCGGCGAGCATGCCCGGTGCCAGCAGCGGCAGCGTGACGAGCCGGAACGCCTGGAACGGGGTCGCACCGAGGTCCCCGGCTGCCTCCTCGAGCGCCCGGGACGTCCCGGCGATCCGCGCCCGGAGCACCACCACCACGTAGGCGACGTCGAACGCCACGTGCGTGAGGAGCACCGTGAGGAACCCCGTGCCGAGGCCGATCGACAGGAAGAACGACAGCGAGGCCGACCCGACGACGATCGACGGCGCCGCGATGTCCGCGAACACCACCGCGTTGACGGCACCGCGCCCGGGGAACCGGTACCGCTCGAGCGCCAGGGCCAACGGCAGCCCGATCGCCACCGAGACCACGGCGGCGAGGATGGCGATCACGACCGAGGTGACGAACGCCGACCCGAGCCCGGACACGTTCACGAGGTTGGCGTACCAGTACGTCGTGAACCCGTTCCAAGCGAACGTCAGCCGGTTCGTCGGGGCGTCGTTGAACGAGTACGCGACCATGTAGGCGATCGGCACGAGGGTGATCGCGATGACCACCCAGTAGACGATGGCGAGCCACGGTCCTCGTCGGTTCACCCCGTGCCGTCGGGGATCGCGGGCGGTCGAGCCGGTCGCGGGTGACGCGGGACCGGCGGACGATCGGGGCGGTGCGACGGCGGTCATACGAGGTCCTCGAGGTCGTCGGTTCCGGACACGCGGGCGTAGATGAACAGGATGATGCCGAGCACGACCATGAGCACGGTCGACAGCGCCGCGGCGACGTTGTACTGCTGGTTGCCGGAGTACGCGTCCTGGATCGCCTGACCGATCGTGTAGGTGTTCGTGCCGCCGAGGAGCGCCGAGTTCACCGGGTCCCCCACGCAGTCGATGAACACGAGCAGGACCCCGGCGAAGACGCCCGAGCGGGACAGCGGCAGCGTGGTGTGCCAGAACGCCCGCGCCTTCCCCGCGTAGAGGTCGTGCGCGGCCTCGCCGAGCCGCGGGTCGATCCGTTCGAGTGCGGCGTAGATCGGCAGCACCATGAACGCGAGGTCGTTGTAGGCGTCGCCGAAGACCACCGCGCCGGACGTGCCGAGGATGTGGAAGTCCTTGCCGGCCAGCCCGATGCCCTGCAGGACGGTGACGACCGGTCCCTGCGACGCGAGGACGAACGCCCACATGTCGGTCCGGATGACGAACGAGACCAGGAAGCTGATGAACACGAGCATGAGCAGCGGGTTCTTCCACCGCGGCGACACCCGGAACGCGATGAAGTAGGCGACCGGGTAACCGACGATGATGGTGACCACCGTGGCAGCGGCTCCGTACCAGAGCGATCGGAGCAGGAACGTCAGGTACGGCACCTGCGGATCCACGAACAGCGAGGAGTAGATTCCCCAGTTCCACGTGAACGTGTACCCGTCGTCCGGGTTGCCGGACATCAGCGACACGATGAGCCCCGACACCAGCGGGATGACGAAGAACACGCAGAGGTACGCCGTCCCGACGAGCGCGAGCAGGAACGGCACCCGCAGTCGACGACGCCCGTGCTCGCTCCCGATGCCCGCGACCGCCGCGGTGCCGACCGCGCTCACGACTGCACCACCGCGTTGAAGACGGCGTTCCACTCCGAGTACTCGTCGTAGTTCTTGAACACCCGGAACTCGTGGGACTGCTGCAGGACCGCTTCCGACGGGAACACGAGGGGGCTGTCGGCGACGGTCGCGTCGTCGAGCTCGTCGCGCACGTAGTCCTCGGCACCGGGCACCGGACAGACGTAGTTGACCCAGTCCTCGACGATGCCGGCGATCTCCGGGGTGTAGTAGAAGTCCATCCACTCGAGCGCCGCCACCGGGTTCGCCGCCTGCCTCGGGATCATGAGGTTGTCGTGCCACATCATCTGCCCCTCCTCCGGCGTGACGAACTTCAGGTGCTCGAACCCGGACTGCTGCGCCTGGAACACGTCACCGGACCAGGCCTGGGTGATCCACGTGTCGCCGTTCTCGAGCTTGTTGATGTAGCTCTGGTCGTAGAACCCCGCGGCGCTCGGGCGCAGCTTCCGCAGCCACGCCTGCGCCTTCCGCCAGTCCGCCGGGGTCGACGTCTCCGGGGCGATGCCGTTCGCGAGCAGTCCGAGGGAGCCGAGCTCGGTGTTGTCGCTCATCAGCCCGACTCGACCCGTGAACGCCGGGTCGAGCAGGTCCTGGAAGGACGTGATCTCGCGGTCGATGTACTTCGGGTTGTACGCGAGCCCCGTGAACCCCGTCTGCCAGACGACGGAGTGCTTGTTCCCGGGGTCGTACGTCGGGTCCTTCACCGAGGCACCCGCGTTCTTCGCGAAGTTCGGCAGCCGCGAGTGGTCGAGCTCGCAGACGAACCCGTTCTTGATCATCTGGGTGAGCTCGAACCCGTTCGTCATGACGACCAGGTCGTACCCGGTCGCCCCCTGCGCCCGGAGGATCGGTGAGACGGTCGCGTAGAACGTCGCGTTGTCCTGGATCACGGCCTGGTAGTCCACGCTGATGCCCGTCCGCTTCTCGAACAGGGTCAGCGACTCGGACTTGCCGTGGTCGGAGTCGATGTAGAGCGGCCAGTTCGCGAAGTTCAGCTGCTTCGTCGCCTTCGCGTCCTTCCAGAAGCGCTCCCAGTCGACGGGATGGTCCGCGAGCGAGGCCGCGGACCCCTTGATGCTGCAGCCCGCCAGGAGGGCCGCCATCGCGGCGGCGCCGCCCCCGGCGAGGAACCCGCGACGGCTGACACGGCCGGACGTGAGTCCGCGCACCAGGTCGGGGCGGCTGGTCACGCGACCGCTCCTGCGGTGGCGGGTGCGGACTGGAGGCCCGGCTCGGCTCGGGTCGTGCGGCCCGCGTCGGTCGCGGGGTGCGCCTCCAGGCCGAAACCGTGGTCGACGCCCCACGTGAGCCAGACCTCGGTACCGGTCGCGATGCGCGGTCCGCCCTTCGAGTTCTGCGCGAAGACCGAGACCCGGCCCGCGCCCGGCACGTCGACGAGGTACTGCGTGCTGACACCGGAGAAGGAGACGTCGACGACCCGGCCCGGCCCGAGGATGTTGCGGCCGGCCTCGGGGGTCGGTTCCGCGGTTCGGATCTTGAGCTTCTCGGGGCGGACGCCGACGACGACGCGGCCGGAGGTCGCCACGGCGCGGGCGGCCGGCACCGCGAGCGTGCCGGCCGGCGTGGCGACGACGAGCAGTCCGCCCTCGGTGCCGCGCACCTCCCCCTCGAGCAGGTTCGACTGGCCGAGGAAGTTCGCGACGAACGCCGTGCGGGGCAGCTCGTAGAGGTCCTGCGGGCTGCCCATCTGCTCGATGCGGCCGCCGTTCATCACGGCGACGGTGTCGGCCATCGTCATCGCCTCCTCCTGGTCGTGGGTGACGTGCAGGAAGGTCAGGCCCACCTCGGCCTGGATCGTCTTCAGCTCGAGCTGCATCTGGTGCCGGAGCTTCAGGTCGAGGGCGCCCAGGGGTTCGTCGAGGAGCAGGAGGGCGGGGCGGTTCACGATCGCCCGGGCGAGGGCGACGCGCTGCTGCATCCCGCCGGAGAGCTGGGCGGGCCGCTTCGACGCCGAGGCCTCGAGCTCGACGAGCCGGAGGGCCTCCTTCGCCTTCGTCATCGGGTCCGGGATGCGGCGGCGCTTCAGGCCGAACGCGACGTTGTCGAGCACGCTCATGTGCGGGAACAGCGCGTAGTTCTGGAAGACCGTGTTGACCGGGCGCTGGTACGGCTTCGTCTCGGTGACGTCGCGGCCGCCGATCGTGATCGTGCCGCTGGTCGGCTCCTCCAGGCCGGCGACGAGGCGCAGCGTGGTGGTCTTGCCGCAGCCGGAGGGACCGAGGAGGGCGAAGAACGAGCCGGCGGGGACCGTGAGGTCGAGCGCGTCGACCGCGGTGTGTCCGGGGAAGGACTTCGTGATCCGGTCGAGCCGGAGATCCGCCCCGGACTCGGCGAAGGTGCCGGTCATTGCCATGGTGCCTCCTGGGGGTTTCGGGTCGGTTCCGGCCGGGTCAGCCGATGTAGGACATGACGTGCTTGACGCGGGTGTAGTCGTCGAACCCGTACTGGGACAGGTCCTTGCCGTAGCCGGAGTGCTTGAAGCCGCCGTGCGGCATCTCGGCGACGATCGGGATGTGCGTGTTGATCCACACGCAGCCGAAGTCGAGGTCGCGGGCGAAGCGCATCGCGCGCGCGTGGTCGGTCGTCCACACCGAGCTCGCCAGGCCGTACTCGACGCCGTTGGCCGCACGCAGGGCGTCCGCTTCGGTGTGGAACCGCTGCACGGTCTGCACGGGCCCGAAGACCTCCTGCTGCACGATGCGGTCGTCCTGGCCGAGGCCCGACACGATCGTGGCCTGGTGGTGGTAGCCGACGTCACCCTGCCGTGCGCCGCCGAGTTCGATCGTCGCGTGGTCCGGCAGGGTGTCGATGAAGGACCGGACCTGGGCGAGCTGGTTCGCGTTGTTGACGGGGCCGAAGTACGGGCTGGGTGCGTCGGCACCGGTGGTCGCGGTCTCCCGCGCCGAAGCGGCGAGCGCCGCGACGAACTCGTCGTGGATGCCGTCCTGCACGAGCAGCCGGGTCGCCGCGGTGCAGTCCTGGCCGGCGTTGAAGAACCCGGCGGCGACGATCCCGGCGACGGCCGACGGGATGTCCGCGTCGTCGAACACGATCACCGGGGCCTTGCCGCCGAGTTCGAGGTGCGTGCGCTTGAGGTCGCCGGCGGCAGCGCGGGCGACCTCGGTGCCCGCGCGGACCGACCCGGTGACGGACACGAGCTGCGGCGTCGGGTGGTCGATCATCGCGGCGCCCGTGGTCCGGTCCCCCAGCACGACGTTGAGGACGCCCGGCGGCAGGAACTCGGCGGCGACCTCGGCGAGCAGCAGGGTCGACAGCGGAGTGGTGTCGCTCGGCTTCAGCACGGTGGTGTTGCCCGCGGCGAGCGCCGGGGCGAACTTCCACACCGCCATGTTGAGCGGGTAGTTCCAGGGGGTGACCTGGGCGACGACGCCGATGGGCTCGCGCCGGACGAACGACGTGTGGTCGGCCAGGTACTCGCCGGCGCCGCGACCCTCGAGGTTGCGGGCCGCCCCGGCGAAGAAGCGGATCTGGTCGACGGAGAGCAGGATCTCGTCCTCGACGAGGGTGGCGCGCGGCTTGCCGGTGTCCAGCGACTCGAGGTCCGCGAACTCCTCCGCCCGCTGTTCCACCGCGTCCGCGATCCGGAACAGGGCGAGCTGGCGTTCCCCGGGGGTGGTGCGGCGCCAGGAGTCGAACGCGGTGCCGGCCGCGGCGAAGGCGGCGTCGACGTCGGCGGTGGTGGAGACCGGCGAGGTGCCGTACACGTGCTCGTCGGTCGGGTCGACGAGGTCCATGGTGCGGTCGCCGCGGGCGTCGACGTGCTCGCCCCCGATGAAGTTCCGCAGGGTGCGGGTGGCTGTGTCGATGTCCAGCATGGCGGCGATACTTGCACGGAATGCGCCGGTTTGGAAGAACCGTAACAACGGAAATCGTCGCGAAACACGACGTTCACAACGGAATCCCTTGCATCCCGTCGAACCCGCTGCCATGCTGTGCGGCATGGCGGCAGCACCACGACGTCCGGGACCGATCGACGACACCTCGAAGCGGATCGTCGAGCAACTCCAGGCCGACGGTCGCCGCCCGTACGGCGAGATCGGCAAGGCGGTCGGTCTCAGCGAGGCGGCGGTCCGCCAGCGGGTGCAGAAGCTCACCGAGACCGGCGTCATGCAGATCGTCGCGGTGACGGACCCGCTGCAACTCGGGTTCCACCGCCAGGCGATGATCGGCATCCGCGTCAACGGCGACACCCGCACGGTCGCCGACGAACTCGAGAAGCTGCCGTCGGTCGACTACCTCGTGATGACCGCCGGCAGCTTCGACCTCATGGTGGAGGTCGTCTGCGAGGACGACGACGACCTCATCGAACTGCTCAACGGCACCATCCGGGCCATCCCGGGCGTGACCGCCACCGAGACCTTCGTCTACCTGCAACTCCGCAAACAGCTCTACGACTGGGGAACGCGATGACCATCTCCGATCAGACCACGACCAGCAGCCGACTCGGCTCCTACGACCCGTTCGCCCCGGTCGACGACGCCGCACTGCAGCAGAAGTCCCGCGACCACCTGTGGATGCACTTCGCCCGGCACGGCGCGAACCAAGCCGGCGCCGACGTCCCGATCATGGTCCGCGGCCAGGGGCACCACGTCTACGACAGCCACGGCAAGGAGTACATCGACGGGCTCTCCGGCCTGTTCGTCGTCGCCGCCGGCCACGGCCGGAAGCGCCTCGCCGAGATGGCCGCGAAGCAGGCCGAGACGCTGTCGTTCTTCCCGATCTGGTCGTACGCGCACCCCGCGGCCATCGAGCTCGCCGACCGGCTGGCCGACCACGCCCCGGGCGACCTCAACAAGGTGTTCTTCTCCACCGGCGGCGGCGAGGCCGTCGAGACCGCGTTCAAGCTGGCGAAGTACTACTGGAAGCTCCGCGGCAAGCCGATGAAGCACAAGGTGATCTCCCGCGCGGTGGCCTACCACGGCACTCCGCAGGGAGCGCTGGCGATCACCGGCATCCCGGCGATGAAGCAGATGTTCGAACCCCTCGCTCCCGGCGGGTTCCGCGTCCCGAACACGAACTTCTACCGGGCTGCCGAGATGGGCTTCGGCGGCGAGAGCGAGGAGGAGTTCGGCTACTGGGCGGCCGAGCGCATCCGCGAGATGATCGAGTTCGAGGGCCCCGACACCGTCGCCGCGGTGTTCCTCGAACCCGTGCAGAACTCCGGCGGCTGCTTCACCCCGCCCCCCGGGTACTTCCAGCGCGTCCGTGAGATCTGCGACGAGTACGACGTCCTGCTCGTCTCCGACGAGGTGATCTGCGCGTTCGGCCGCATCGGGACGATGTTCGCCTGCGACACGTACGGCTTCGTGCCGGACATGATCACGTGCGCCAAGGCGATGACCTCCGGGTACTCCCCCATCGGCGCGACGATCATCAGCGACAAGCTCTTCGAGCCGTTCTCGCACGGAGACACGACGTTCTACCACGGGTACACGTTCGGCGGGCACCCGGTCTCCGCCGCCGTCGCGATGGAGAACCTCGACATCTTCGAGGAGGAGGGCCTGCTCCAGAACGTGCAGCAGAACGCGCCGCTCTTCAAGGCCGAGCTGGACACCCTGCGCGACCTGCCGATCGTCGGCGACGTCCGCGGTGACGGGTACTTCTACGGCATCGAACTCGTGAAGGACAAGGCGACCAAGACGACCTTCGACGACGACGAGTCCGAGCGCCTGCTCCGCGGGTTCCTGTCGAAGGCGCTGTTCGACGCGGGCCTGTACTGCCGCGCCGACGACCGAGGCGACCCCGTCGTGCAGCTCGCACCGCCGCTGACCATCGGGCAGCCGGAGTTCCGCGAGATCACCTCCATCCTGCGGAGCGTCCTGTCCGAGGCCTGGACGAAGATCTGACATGAGCGCCTACCGGGGCGTCTCGTTCTGGCTCGACCAGCTCGTCTCCACCGGACGCGACGACCTGACGCCCCGGCCCCCGCTCGACGGCGACACGACGGCGGACGTCTGCATCGTCGGCGGTGGACTGACGGGTCTCTGGACCGCGTGGTACCTGCACCAGGCCGACCCGCGCCTCCAGGTCGTCGTCGTGGAACGCGAGATCGCGGGCTTCGGGGCGTCCGGCCGCAACGGCGGCTGGTGCTCCGCACTGTTCCCGCGGTCCGCGGCGTCCATCGCCGAGCGGCACGGACGCGACGCGGCTCTCGCCCTGCGGGCGGCGATGCGGGACACGGTCGACGAGGTCGGCCGTGCGTCGGCCGAAGCCGGAGTCGACTGCGACTACGTGAAGGGCGGCACCGTCCTCTACGCACGCTCCGCGGTGCAGGAACGGGCGGCACGAGACGAGGTCGCGTCCTCCGCCGAGTGGGGTGACGACATGACCTGGCGTCCGGCGCGCCCTGGTGACGCCGCGGGATCGGCGGGCGTCGCGTGGACACCGGACTGCGCGCGCGTCCAGCCCGCAGCGCTGGTGCGCGGCCTGGCGGCGGCCCTGGAGGCGCGGGGCGTCCGCATCGCGGAGCACACGTCCGCCTCGTCCTGGGACCGCGGGCGCGTGGTCACGTCACGCGGGACCGTGACGGCCGGTGCTGTGGTGATCGCGGTCGAGGGCTACGGCGCGCAGCTCGCGCAGACGCGGCGGCGGATCCTGCCGCTCTACTCGCTCATGATCGCGACCGCCCCGCTCCCCGCGTCGGTGTGGGACCGGATCGGACTCGAGCACGGACAGACGTTCTCCGACTACCGGCACCTGCTCGTCTACGGGCAGCGCACGGCCGACGACCGGCTCGCGTTCGGCGGCCGCGGAGCGCGCTACCACTGGGGCTCCTCGATCACGCCCGGGTACGACCGGGTGCCACGGGTGTTCGCGCACCTTCGCGCAGCACTCGTCGAGCTGTTCCCCGCCGTGGCCGACGCCCCGATCACCCACACCTGGGGCGGCCCGCTCGGCGTCCCCCGCGACTGGTGCGCCTCGGTGACCTGGGACGGCCACGTGGGGACCGCCGGCGGCTACGTCGGGGACGGGCTCTCGACGACGAACCTCGCGGGGCGGACCCTCGCCGACCTCGTGCGCGGGGTGACCTCGCCGCTGACCGCGCTGCCGTGGGTGAACCACCGGTCGCCGGACTGGGAACTCGAACCGCTGCGGTTCCTCGGTGCCAACGCCGGGCTCGTCGCCACGGACCTCGCCGACCGTGAAGAGGCGCTGACCGGGCGCCCGAGCCTCGCCGCACGACTCATGGCGCCGCTGACAGGAGGACACTGATGGCCACTGCTGCCGACGTCGTCGTCGTGGGGGCCGGCGCCGCCGGTCTCGCCGCGGCCCGGGCGCTGAACCGTGCGGGTCGGTCCGTGGTCGTGCTCGAGGCCCGGGACCGCATCGGTGGGCGCACCTGGACGGACTCCGCACTCGGCGTGCCGGTCGACCTCGGCGCGTCGTGGATCCACGGCATCGACGGCAACCCGCTCTGGGCCCTCGCGTCGGCCTTCGGCATCGAGACCGTCGAGTTCACCGTCGGGAGCTTCCAGTTCGACGGCCGTCCCATCGCATGGCACGACCCGGCCGGCCGCCGCGTCGCCCCCACGGCGGCGGCGGCGTTCACCGCGGACCTGCACGCCGTCGACGCGGCGCTCCCCGCCGTCGTCGAGCACGCCCCACCGCCCTCGACCTACGCGGCCGCGGTCGACACCGTCCTCCGCGGTCTGCGGATCGAGGGCGACCGGGCCGTCCGGGTGCGCGAGTACACCGCGCACCGCTCGGAGGACCTCTGCGGAGCACCCGTCACGGTGCTCGACGCGCACGGTCTCGACGAGGAGCACGTGCCCGGCGACGAGGTCGTGTTCCCCCGCGGGTACGGCCAGTACGCGACCGCACTGGCCGACGGGCTCGACATCCGGCTCGGCGCGGTGGTGCGCTCCGTCACGACGAAGGACACCGGCGTCGTCGTCGGACTCGCGGACGGCACGACGATCGCGGCCGGACACGCGGTCGTCACGGTGCCGCTCGGCGTGCTGCAGGCCGGCGACGTCGTGTTCGAACCGCCGCTGCCGCCCGAGGTCCGCCGTGCCATGGGCCGGCTCGGCATGGGCACCTACGACAAGGTGTTCCTGCGCTTCCCGTCGTGCTTCTGGGGCGACGACTGGGTGATCCGGCAGCAGGGCTCCGCCGGCGTCGACTGGCACTCCTGGTACGACATGTCTCGGGTGACGGGCGAGCCCGTGCTCGCGGCGCTCCTCGGCGGTCACGGGGCCCGGCGGATCGAGGAGCTGCCGGACGGCATGGTCGTCGACGAGGCCGTCGCGGCGCTCCGGCGGATGTTCGGCGATGCGGTGCCCGAGCCCGAGGCCGTGCGGATCACCCGCTGGAAGGCCGACCCCTTCGCTCGGGGCTCGTACTCGTACCTGCACGTCGGGGCGTCGCCGGACGACCACGACCTGCTCGGCACCCCGGTCGGCCCCGTGCAGCTCGCCGGCGAGGCCACGTGGGGCGACGACCCCGCGACGGTGCACGGCGCGCTGCTGTCCGGGTTGCGCGCGGCGTCCCGGATCCTCGGGACGGAGGTCGTCGCCGCCGACCTGGTCGACTGAACCGGCGCCGCCGCGCTCTACACTCGGCCCGTGAGCACGACGACGGCACGTCCGCAGCACGAGCACCGGGTGCCGGTCGCCATCGCCGTGCTGGTGAACCTCGCGCTCAGCCTGCTCCTGCCGAACCAGGTCCTGCTCTTCCCCTCGTGGGTCATCCCGTCGATCGGGGTCCTGCTCCTCATCCCGCTCGTCGTCTTCAACCCGCGCCGCCTCACGCGCGAGACGACCTGGTCACGGTGGCTGTCGTTCTCCCTGGCGATCCTGCTGACCGTCGCGAACCAGCTCACCGTCGTCCGGACGATCGTCGAGCTGCTCACCGGACACGCGAACGGCGGCGCCGTGCTGCTCACCGCCCTCCAGGTGTGGGTGAGCAGCGTCATCGCGTTCGGCCTCGTGTACTGGGAGCTCGACCGCGGTGGCCCGGTCGCACGGCGGCGACCCGAGCTCTTCACGAGCGCCGAGGCGGACTTCCAGTTCCCGCAGGAGACCGATGCGAAGACCGCTGCATGGCGCCCGGTGTACCTCGACTACCTCTACGTGGCGCTGACGAACATGATGGCGTTCAGTCCCACCGACACGATGCCGATGACCGTCCGCGCGAAGATGATCATGGCCTACCAGTCGCTCGGCGGGTTCATCCTGCTCGCTCTGGTCATCTCCCGCGCGGTCAACATCATCAGCTGAACTCCAGTCATCCCCGCGGCACACCGCCGGCGGGCGCCTCGCACGAGGAACGTGCGAGGCGCCCTGGGTCTCAGCCCTTGCGCCACAGGTCGAGCAGGAGCCGGGCCACGGTCACGAGCAAGCTCGCGATCCCCAGCCACGGCACCGATCGGCCGCGACGCGGTTCGGTGTCGTTCGACATCGGACCACCTTCGTGTCAGCGCCGGCGGACACGAGAAGTGCAGGCCGAGGGATGCAACTCACTCACAGAGCGGGCTACACTGGTTCCGAGTTCAGGCTCGGGACCCTGGTTGTCCCTCGTTCTCCACTCGGAGGACAAATCGAAGCCCATCACTGTTTGCCCAGTGGTGGGCTTCAACTTTGCCCGGGCGACGTCCCGGCGGTGACGAGGCCCGGGACCAGCATACTGATATGCGGGGTACTCCCAGAGGGGGTTGTGCGTGTTGATCGCATGATCAACAATGGCGACATGGACGTCATCATCGGCACGCCGCAACCGTCACCGCTCCACGAAGACACCGGCGTGCCCCGCCGCACCGTCCGGGTCGCCCTCGTGCAGGCCCGGTGGCTCGAGGACTCCGCCGCGCACGAGAGCCGGCTCGCCGACGGCATCGCCACCGCCGCGGCGAACGGCGCCACCGCGGTGTTCCTGCAGGAGCTCACGCTGTCGCGCTACCCCGGCGACACACCGGCGGGCGACGTCCCGAAGGAGCACGCGGAGTCACTCGAGGACGGGCCGACGATCACCTTCGCGCGCGAGCAGGCCCGACGGCACGGTGTGTTCGTGCACGCCTCGCTGTACGAGCGTCCCGCCGAGGACGACCGGCCGGAGGACCCGCGCGGCTACAACACCGCGGTGCTCGTCGGCCCCGACGGCACCCTGGTCGGTCGGACCCGCAAGACCCACATCCCGATCAGCGCCGGGTACTACGAGGACACCTACTTCCGCCCGGGCAACGACGACGACGCCTTCCCCGTGTACGAGCCAGCCGGGCTCGGAGCGCGCGTGGGCCTGCCGACCTGCTGGGACGAATGGTTCCCCGAGGTCGCCCGCTCGTACGGGATCGCCGGCTCGGACGTCCTCGCGTACCCGACCGCGATCGGATCGGAGCCGACCTTCCCGGACTTCGACACCGCTGGGATCTGGCGGCAGGTGATCGTGGCGAACGGCATCACGGCGGGCCAGTTCATGGTCGTGCCGAACCGCTGGGGGAACGAGGGCGACATCACGTTCTACGGCTCGTCGTTCATCTCGGACCCGTTCGGTCGGGTGCTCGTCGAGGCCCCACGCGACGCGGACACGGTGCTCGTCGCGGACCTCGACCTCGACGCCCGCGTGGAGTGGCTCCGGCTCTTCCCCTTCTACCTCACCCGGCGACCCGACCTGTACGGCGGCCTGGTGCGGGACGTCGACCCCGTCCGCGACGGCTACGGCGCGCGTGAGGCGATCCGCGCCTCCATCGCGAACGTACCGGCCGAAGGACGGCCGACCGACGCAGCCGCGAACGCTGCGTGCGACGCTGTGGCGGCGCACTCGTGACCTGGCGGATGCCGGCGGAGACGGCGCCGCAGGAACGGACGTGGATGGCGTTCCCACGGCCCGGCGCCACCCTCGGTGACGACCCGGCGAGCGCCGAGGCCGCGCGCACGGCGTGGGCGACGACAGCCAACACGATCAGCGAGTACCAGCCGGTGACGGTCGTGGTGGACCCGGTCGCACGCGCCGACGCGGACCGACTGCTCTCCGGCGCCGTCGACGTGCTCGAGGCCCCGCTGGACGACTTCTGGATGCGCGACATCGGCCCGACCTTCGTCGTGGACGACGAATCCGGTGCGCGCGGCGCGGTCGACTGGATCTTCAACGGCTGGGGCGCGAACTCGTGGTCGACCTGGACCCGCGACGCGGACGTGGCAGCGACCGTGGCGAGCGCCGCGGGCGTCCAGCGCATCCCGTCACTCCTCGTCAACGAGGGCGGGGCCATCCACGTCGACGGCACCGGCACGGTACTGGTCACCGAGACGGTGCAGCTCGACCCCCGGCGCAACCCGTACGCCGACCGCGCTCGCGTCGAGGATGAACTCGCACGGACGATCGGCGCCACCGACGTGATCTGGCTGCCCCGCGGCCTGACCCGGGACTACGACGGCCTCGGCACCCGCGGGCACGTCGACATGGTCGCCACCTTCGCCGGAGCCGGAACGGACACCATCCTGCTGCACGCGCAGCCGGACCCGGGGCACCCGGACCACCTCGTCATGCCGATCATCCGGCGGGCCCTCGAAGCGGCGACCGACGCGACGATCGTGGAGCTCCCGGCACCGGCGACGCTGACGGACGACGGCGGCCCGGTGGACTGGAACTACGTGAACCACGTCGTGGTGAACGGAGCGGTCATCGCCTGCGGGTTCGGTGAGCCGGAGGCGGACGACCGTGCTCGCGGGATCCTGGCGGACGCGTACCCGGGGCGCGAGGTACGCACGGTCGACGCGCGCGAGGTGTTCGCCCGCGGCGGCGGCCTGCACTGCATCACCCAGCAGCAGCCGGCCGCCGGGCGGTAGCGACTCCGCACCTGACGCGGTGTACAGCACGTCCTGATCCCCTGTACACCGCGTCCGGTCCGCTCCCCCGACGCACGCGGATATGGTGCTCCGAACCGGACCGGGCGACGAAGCCCGGCCCCGAACCACAGGGAAGACAACGCACATGGCATCACCCATCGCGGTCACCGCCCCGGTCGCCCCGGCGCGCGGCGGTTCACTGAAGCGGAGCCTCGGGCTCTGGGCGATCGTCGGCCTCGGGCTCGGGTACATGACCCCGACCGTCGTCTTCGACACCTTCGGCATCGTCTCCGGCGAGACGAACGGCGCCGTCCCCAGCGCCTACGTGATCGCGCTCGTGATCATGCTCCTCACGGCCGTGAGCTACGGGAAGATGGTCCGCGTCTACCCGGCGGCCGGTTCCGCGTACACGTACGTGCGGGAGTCGATCCACCCGAACGCCGGCTTCATGGTCGGGTGGGCCTCGCTCCTCGACTACCTGCTGCTGCCGATGGTGAACGCGCTCATCATCCGGCTGTACCTCGAGCAGGTCTTCCCGTCCCTGCCGGCGTGGGTGACCGTCGTCGTCTACACGCTGTTCGTCACGACCGTGATCTGCCTGTCGATGCGCGGCACCTCGAACCTCAACATGGTGCTGCTCATCGGCGCGATCCTCGCGATGATCGCGTTCGTGGTCTTCGCCGTCATCGAGCTCGTCCGCGGAGCCGGGGCGGGAACCGTCGTCAGCACGGAACCGTTCGTGCACGACGGGGTGACGATGTCGGCGCTGCTGACCGGTGCGACCGTCGTCTGCTTCTCGTTCATCGGCTTCGACGCCGTGACGATGTACACGGAGGAGGCGAAGTCCGTCCGGATCATGCCGAAGGCGATCCTGCTGACGGTCCTCATCGGCGGACTCATCTTCCTGGTCTCCGCGTACTTCGCGCAGCTGCGCTTCCCGACGAACGGCCCGTTCGGCGAGTTCACCGACGACCCGCTGCCGCAGATCGGCCTGCTCGTCGGCGGCAGGGTGTTCCAGGCGATCCTCGTCGCCGCCGGGTTCGTCGCCGCTCTGGCCTCGGGGCTCGCGTCGCACGCGAGCGTCGCCCGCATGCTGCTCGTGATGGGCCGGAACAACGTCCTCCCGAAGAAGGTGTTCGGCTACGTCAGCCCCCGTACCCGCACGCCCATCCCGAACGTCATCATCGTCGGGGCCGTCACGCTCCTCGCGATGACGTTCTCGCTCGACACGATCTCGTCGTACATCAACTTCGGCGCCCTCATCGCGTTCACGTTCGTCAACCTGACGGTCATCGTGCACTTCGCCTGGCGCGAGGGCCGCCGGCACACCGCTCGCGACCGCTTCACCTTCATCGTGCTGCCCGGCGTCGCGATGCTCCTCACGGGTGTTCTCTGGTCACAGCTGCACGCCGACGCCCTCATCGCCGGCGGGGTCTGGGCCGCGATCGGGTTCGTGTACCTGCTCGTCATCACGAAGGGGTTCCGGATCCAACCGAAGGGCTTCGACGAGAACCAGCCCGTGACGGGTGTGAACAAGCAGCTCACCGACCAGGTTTGAGAGGACCGCATGACCGACTACGCCGTCACCGACCCGACCACGGGTGAGGTGCTCCGCACGTTCCCGACGATCACCGACGACGAGCTCCGCGCCGTGATCGCCCGCGCCGACCGCACGCACGCCGAGTGGTCGCGCACCAGCACCGTCGCCGACCGCGCCGCGCTCCTGCACCGCGTGGCCGAGCTGTACCGGGAGCGGCGGGACGACCTCGCCGCGACGATCGTCCGCGAGATGGCGAAGCCGATCGACCAGGCCGTCGGCGAGGTCGACTTCTGCGCCGACATCTACGACTACTACGCCGACCACGCCGAGGAGTTCCTCGCCGACCAGCCGATCACCCTGGCCGAGGGCAGCGAGGGCAGCGCCTTCATCCGGAAGTCCTCGGTGGGGGTGCTGCTCGGCATCATGCCGTGGAACTTCCCCGCGTACCAGATCGCCCGGTTCGCCGGCCCGAACCTGCTCATCGGCAACACCGTCCTGCTCAAGCACGCTCCGCAGTGCCCCGAGTCGGCGCTCGCGATCGAGGCGGTCTTCCACGACGCCGGCTTCCCCGAGGGCGCGTACACGAACGTCTTCGCGACCAACGACCAGGCCGCTGACGTCATCGCCGACCCGCGCGTCCAGGGCGTCTCCCTCACCGGTTCGGCGCGCGCCGGTGCCGCCGTCGCCGAAGTGGCCGGTCGGAACCTGACGAAGGTCGTCCTCGAGCTCGGTGGCTCCGACCCCTTCATCCTGCTGTCCACGGACGACCTCGACGCCGTGGTCGAATCCGCCGTCGCGACCCGCCTCGAGGGCAACGGGCAGGTCTGCAACGCTGCGAAGCGCTTCCTCGTCGCCGACCACCTGTACGACGACTTCCTTGCGAAGTTCACCGCCGGGATGTCGGCGGTCTCCCCGACCGACCCGACCACCCCGGGTGCCGAACTCGGTCCGCTGTCGTCGCCGGCGGCCGCCGACCGGCTGCAGGAGCAGCTCGCGGCCGCGACCGCGCAGGGCGCGACCGTCGTCACCGGTGGCGAGCGCGAGGGCAACGCCTTCACGCCGACCGTCCTGACCGACGTCACGCCCGAGAACGACGCCTACCGCGACGAGTTCTTCGGCCCGGTCGCCGCCGTGTACCGCGTCGAGGACGAAGACGCCGCGATCGAGCTCGCGAACGACACCCCGTACGGCCTCGGCTCGTACCTCTTCACCACCGACGCCGAGCAGGCACTCCGGGTCGCGGACCGCATCGAGGCCGGCATGGTCTACGTGAACATCGTCGGTGCCGACAGCCCCGAGCTGCCCTTCGGCGGCGTGAAGGCGAGCGGCTTCGGTCGCGAGCTCGGCCCGCTCGGCGCCGACGAGTTCGTCAACAAGAAGCTGATCCGCATCGGCGCCTGACCGCGGATCCCTGGATCGCACCGCGATCCAGCATCTGCGAGGCGTGCCTTCTCAGACGAACGCCTTGTTTCCGGCAATCACGAAGGCCGCGATCATGAGCAGAACCCCGAGGGAGATGAGAACCATCTCGGTGCGCGTACTGCGGTGGTTCTGATTCCGCACCTGCCCTCGTGCTCGCGCACCTGAACTGATCAGACCCAGACCCGCGAGCACACCGGCGCCGAGCACAAGCAAGCCGAACAAGTCCTGCCATAGCTGTTGAGACACGAATCGTCTGAGGAGTTCGAGGAACCGCTCCGCCCGCTAGGCCGAGAAGCGGCCCCTCCGCTACTGCGGGTCGGCCGGCTCACCGCCGGAGTCGTGGTCGCTGTCCTGGGCCGGGTCCTCCGTGGCGTTCCCGGACGGCGACCCATCCGGGAGGTCCTCGGTGTACTGCCGCTCGTCGTCCGTCGGCTCACTGCTTCCGTTGGGAGTCGTGTCGCTCATGGCCGGGACGCTACGCGCGGCCAGCGCCACGTTCGTACAGGCGACCCGATGACGGACTGGAGGCGCGACACCAGCCTGCACCGCGCCTCCAGTCCGTCTCGGGTGCGGGTCTACTGCACCGCCGGCTGCGGCAGCGCGGCGAGGATCTCCGCGGCCGCTTCGCGGCCCATCCGGACCGCCCCGTCCACGTGCTGGTACCCGTGCCCGGCCAGGTCGCTCGACGCGAACCGGATCGGACCGACGGCCGCACGCTGGTCGGCGCCGTACCGGACGAGGCCGCCGAGGTCGAAGCTCGCCGCGTACGCACCGCGGGTCCACTCCTCGGTGCCCCAGTCGCTCTCGTAGTAGACGACGGGCCGGAGCGCCTCGTCGCCGTAGTAGTGCGCGAGCGAGGCGAGGACCCGGGCCTTGCGCTCCTCGGCGGACAGCGCGAAGGCGTCGTCGGCGTGCACGTCGGAGACGAACCCGACGAGGGTGCCCTGCTCCTCGCCGTACGACGTGTTGTCGTACGCCTCGTGCACGAGCTCGTACGGGCTGAACGCGGTGCCCGACAGTCCGGCGCCACGCCAGAACGGCCGGTCGTAGACGGCGTGCACCTTGATGACGAACCCCATCGACAGGTGCTGGTGCAGCTGGTGCTGACGGCGCGGCAGCGGCGGCTCGTAGGAGATGCGTGAGTAGAGGGGCGGCGGGACGGCCACGAGCGCCTGCCGGGCGCGCACCTCGATCCCACCGTCGGCGAGCGCCACGACGCCCTCGTCGTCCCAGCACAGGGTGCGCACCGGTGCGTTGAGGTGGACGTCATCGCCCAGGCGTGCTGCGAGCCGCTGGGAGACCTGCTGCATCCCGCCGACGACGCGCTTGTCGAGGATGAAGTCCGCGTCGACGAGGTTGGTGAAGCTCCCGGCGGACGCGGCCATCAGCAGGGCCTGCAGGGCGGAGAACGCGTGCGCGGGCTTCGTCAGCATGGCGCCCGCGATGAACAGCTCGACGTTGTCGGTCGCGACCCGGTCGTCGCTGAGCGTGTGGAGCCAGGCCCGGAACGACGTCTCGTCGAGCGCGGCGGCGCCGGGTGTCTCCCACGGGCGTGCCGGGTCGACCTTCGCGACGTACTCGTCGACGACGGTGACGAGGCGTTCGATCTCGGCGGCGCTGGCCTCGGGCAGCGGGAAGATGTCACCGGTGTACTCGGTGCGGGTGCCGTGCTCATCGATGTAGACGCTCGATCCCTCGCGGTAGCGGTCGTACGTCTCGAGACCGAGCTCGTCGAGGGTCTCCAGCAGCGCGGTCTGGTCCGGGGAGACCCATTGGCCGCCGATCTCGAGCGTGACGCCCTCGATGTCGTTCGTCCACGTGCGGCCGCCGACCCGGTCCCGGGCCTCGAGCACGGCGACGCTCTTCCCCTCGGCGACCAGGCGGTTCGCGGCGGTCAGGCCGGTCACGCCGGCTCCGATGATGACGACGTCTCTCTCGATCATCGTGCTGCTCCTTCGTTGGTCCTGCTGGCGGGCGTCCGTCGCTCCCGGAACGGGTCCGGGGTCAGCGTGTACATGGTCTCGAGGTACTCGGCGATGCCCTCGCCACCGCCCTCGCGCCCGAGGCCGGACTGCTTCACGCCGCCGAACGGCGCGGACGCGTTCGACACGACGCCGGTGTTGAGTCCCAGCATGCCCGTCTCGAGCCGCTCCATGAGGCGCTGTCCGCGGGCCGGGTCCTCGGTGAAGGCGTAGCCGACGAGACCGTACTCGGTGTCGTTCGCCGCCGTCACGGCCTCGTCCTCGGTGCGGAAGGTCCGGATCGCCAGGACCGGGCCGAAGATCTCGTCGCGCAGCAGGTCGCTGCCGGGCTGCACGTCGGTGAGGACTGTGGGCGCGTAGAACGTGCCCGATCCGTCGACGGGGTGTCCGCCGGTCCGGAGGGTCGCACCACGGTGGAGCGCGTCGGTGACGAGGCGGTGGGCCTTGTCGACGGCGCGGGAGTCGATGAGCGGGCCGATGGCGATGCCGTCCTCGGTGCCGCGGCCGACCGGCATCGCGGCGACGCGTTCGGTGATCCGACGCGCGAACTCCTCGGCGACGTCCTCGTGCACGAGGAACCGGTTCGCCGCGGTGCAGGCCTGCCCGGTGTTCCGGAACTTGGCGAGCAGGGCCCCCTCGACGGCGAGCTCGAGGTCCGCGTCCTCGAACACCAGGAACGGGGCGTTGCCGCCGAGTTCCATGCTGGTCCGGAGCACGGTGCCGGCGGCCTGTCGCAGGAGTGTCCGACCGACCGGGGTCGACCCCGTGAAGGACAGCTTCCGCAGGCGCGGGTCGCCGATCACGGGCTCGGAGAGGGCTGCTGCGCTCGTGGTGGGGACGACGTTGACGACCCCCGCCGGCACTCCGGCCTCGAGCAGCAGGTCGGCGAACAGCAGTGTGGTGAGCGGGGTGAGCTCTGCGGGCTTCACGACGACGGTGCACCCGGCGGCGAGCGCGGGGGCGATCTTGCGGGTCGCCATCGCGAGCGGGAAGTTCCACGGGGTGATGAGGAACGCGGGACCGACCGGCTTGTGGGTGACGACCGCGCGGCCGGTGCCCTCGGGGTTCGTGCTGTAGGAGCCGCCGATGCGCACGGCCTCCTCGGAGAACCAGCGGAGGAACTCGCCGCCGTACGCGACCTCGCCGCGGGCCTCGGCGAGGGGCTTGCCCATCTCCAGCGTCATGAGGAGCGCGAAGTCCTCGCGGCGGTCCTGCAGCAGGTCGAACGCACGGCGCAGGACCTCGGCGCGCTGCCGCGGTGCCGTGCGTGCCCAGCCCGCTCGTGCTGCGTCGGCGGCGGCCAGCGCACGGACACCGTCTTCGGGGGTTGCATCGGCGACCCGCAGGAGCGTCTCGCCGGTGGCCGGGTCGACGACGGGGAACGTGGCGTCGTCGGCCGCCGACCGCCAGGTCCCGTCGATCAGGAGGCCCGTGGGGACGCGGTCGAGGACGGCCTGCTCGGCGGCGGGTCCGGTCGCGTCGGGGACGGTGGGCCACGCGGCGGCGGCGGCGCGGGTGGCCGTGGTCGCGGTGGCGGTCGCCGCGGTCGCCGGGGCGGTCGGGGTGGTCGGGGTGGTCGCCGCGGTCGTCTGGGTGGTCATGCTGCGGCCAGTCCTTCCAGGACGACGTCGAGGCCCTCACGGAGCAGGTCGTCACTGATTGCGAGCGGGGGCAGGAAGCGCACCACGTTGCCGTACGTGCCCGCGGTCAGGGCGATCACGCCGTGCTCGTACGCGTACCGGACGATGCTGCCGGTGAGCGCCGCGTCCGGTTCGCCGGTGACGGGGTCGACGAGTTCGATCGCGACCATCGCCCCGCGGCCCCGGACGTTGCCGATCCTCGGATCGGCGGTCTGGGCCGCGCGGAGTCGGCCGAGCAGGACCGCACCGATCGCCGCGGCACGATCGATCAGCCCGTCGTGCTCGAACGCCTCGATCGCGGCGAGCGCGGCGGCGCACGCGACGGGGTTCCCGCCGTAGGTACCGCCGAGGCCGCCCGCGTGGACGGAGTCCATGATGTCGGCTCGGCCGGTCACCGCGGACAGCGGGAGGCCACCGGCCATGCCCTTCGCCGTGGTGACGACATCCGGCACGATCCCCTCGTGCTCGCTCGCGAACATCGCGCCCGTGCGGGCGAAGCCCGTCTGCACCTCGTCCGCGATGAAGACGACGCCGTTCGCCGTGGTCCACTCCGACAGGGCGGCGAGGAAGCCCGGGGCGGGCTCGACGAAGCCGCCCTCACCCTGGATCGGCTCGATGAGCACGGCGGCGGTGTTCTCGGCGCCGACCTGCTTCTCGATCTGCGTGATCGCGCGCTTCGCCGCCTCGGGGCCTGACAGACCGTCGCGGTACGGGTAGGACATCGGGACGCGGTAGACCTCGGGGGCGAAGGGACCGAAGCCGTTCTTGTACGGCTGGTTCTTCGCGGTGAGTGCCATCGTGAGGTTCGTCCGCCCGTGGTAGGCGTGGTCGAACACCACGACGGCCTGCCGACCGGTGTGCTTGCGGGCGATCTTCACCGCGTTCTCGACGGCCTCGGCACCGGAGTTGAACAGGGCGGTCCGCTTCTCGTGGTCGCCCGGGGTGAGCCGGTTGAGCGCCTCGGCGACCGCCACGTACCCGTCGTAGGCGGCGATCGTGAAGCACGTGTGGGTGAAGGCCGCGACCTGCTCCTGCACGGCGGCGACCACGCCGGGGTGCGCGTTGCCGACGCTCGTCACGGCGATCCCGGAGCCGAGGTCGACGAAGGAGTTGCCGTCCGCGTCGACGACCACACCGCCCCCGGCGGCCACGACGGCGATCGGGACGGCCACGCCGACACCGGCGGCCACGGCGGCGGACTTCCGTTCGAACAGCTCGCGGGAGCGCGGGCCGGGGACGGCCGTGACGAGCCGCCGTTCCTGGGGAAGCGCGGGGCCGCCCGCAGCGGCGCTGATCGAGGGTGCAGCGGTGGAGGACATGCGGCGATGGTAGGAGCGTCGGAGCGCAGCCCCCACTGTCCACCGTGTACATCGGACGGGGTGGTGATCGACTCTGCGGATAAGGTTCCTCCATGCCCGCGACCCTGCGTTCCCTGCTGCACCGCGCCGACCTGCACCTCCGACTGCTGACCGGTGCCGAGGCCGCCGCCCTCGACGAACCACTGTCCTGGCTGCACAGCTCGGACCTCGAGGACCCGACTCCGTTCCTGGCCGACGGACAGGGGCTGCTCACGACGGGCACCCAGTTCGGCGTCGACACCGAGGTGACGGAGGCGGTCGCCACCGACTACGTCGCACGACTCCGGCATCGCGGGGTCGTCGCGCTCGGCTTCGGCACCCAGGTGGTCCGCGCCGGCACACCGGCGCAGCTCGTCGACGCGTGCGCGGCCCAGGGTCTCCCGCTCTTCGAGGTCCCGTACGAGACGTCCTTCATCGCCGTCGCCCAGGCGAACGCGGACGCCGTCGCCCGGGACGCCAACGCGCGGAACGCCTGGGCCCTGTCGGCACAGCGGGCGATCTCCCTCGCCGCGATGCGTCCGGACGGCCTCGGCGCCACGATCGCCGAACTGTCCCGGCAGCTCGACGGGTGGGTCGGGCTCTTCGACGTCTCCGGACGACTCGACCGCGTCCACCCGGCCGACGGGATCCCGCCGGAAGACCTGGAGCTGCTCCGCACGGAGTCGCTGCGACTCCTCCGGGCCGGACAGCGGGCCAGTCTGCCCGTCACCACCGAACACCGCACCGGGTTCACGCTGCAGACGCTCGGGAGCGGCGGACACCTCATCGGGGTGCTCGCCATCGCGAACGGCGGTGCGCTCGACCGCGCCGGACGCGAGGTCGTCACGGCCGTGATCGCCCTCGCCGGTCTCGCGCTGCAGCAGAACCGCGAGCTCGCTCGAGCCCGTGGTCTGCTGCGCACCGGCCTGCTCACGATGCTGTCCGTGGGCGACCCCGCCGTCGTGGACTCCACCTCGCGCGAGGTGTGGGGGCCGCTCCCGTCGGAGCCGGTACGGATCGCGGCCGTCGACGTCCCCGACCAGGACCTCGACACCATCGTCGACCTGCTCGAACTGTGGGTCCAGGACCGTCCCGGACACCTCTTCTTCGCCGTCGACGACGCGCTGTTCCTCTGCGTCGGCGCGGACGACACCGCGGTCGTGGAGGAACTCGTCACGCGGTACGACCTGCACGCCGGACTCTCCGACGGGGCCTCGTACCGGTACTTCGGGCGCGCCCGCACCGAGGCGGTGCAGGCGCTCGACCGCCGGCGCGAGGGACGCCCCGGCATCACCGAGTTCGGCGACCTCGCCCGCGAAGGGGTCCTCGCACACCTCGCCCACGTGGACGTCGATGCCGGCGCCGTCGCCCGTGCCTTCCTCGCACCCCTGCTCGACCACGACCGCAGCGCCGGCACCGAGCTCACCCGCACCGTCCGGGAGTGGCTGGCGCAGAACTGCGAGTACGACCGGACCGCGCAGGCGCTCGGCATCCACCGCCACACGGCCCGCGCACGGGTCGAACACGCTGGGCGTCTGCTGGAACGGGACCTGTCTGTCTTCGCCACCCGGGCCGACCTCTGGGCGGCGTTCGTCGTCGAGGGCGCCTGAGACACGCCTACGCTGGGAACGTGCCGACGACACCGGCCCGCCGGCGCCTCAGCCCGGCCGAACGGGAGTCCCAGATCGCCGCCGCCGCGATCGAGGTCGCCCGGACGGAGGGACTCGCGGCCGTCACGCTCCGCGGGGTCGCCGGCGCGATCGGCGTCGCACCGTCCCTCGTGGCGCACTACCGGCCGAGCATGGAGGACCTGGTCGGCGGTACCTTCCGCACCGTCGCGAGCGCCGAGGTCGCGGACGTGCGGGCCATCGTGGGCGCCGCGACGGATCCGGTCGCACGGCTCGCCACACTGCTGTCCTGCATCGCCGACCCTGCCCGCGACGACGTCGCCGCGCTCTGGGCCGACGCGTGGAGCCTCGGCCGGACGAACACCGTGCTCGCCGCGGCGGCGCGGGACGTCATGGACGACTGGCAGTCGCTCGCGACCGAGGTGGTCGTCGACGGTGTCCGCGCGGGGGTGATGCGGACCGACGACCCCGAGGAGGTCGGCCGGCTGCTGTTCGCGCTCGTCGACGCCACGAACGGGTACGCCCTCGTGGGCTACCTCGACCGCCCGGCGCGCGAGGGGTTGGTCCGCTCGACGATCGCCCGCTCCGTCGGACTCGACGACTCGGCGCTCGTGATCTCCTGACCGGCTCGTGGTTCGGGCCGCACGAGCAATGCCGCCAACAGCGCCACCACGACCGCGACGACGCCGGCGACGATGAACGAGGTGTGGAGACCTCCGAGGAAGGCATCGCGTGCGACGCGCGCACCGGCCGCGCCGAGGTGAGACGGCACGATGCCCTGCGCGAGGCCCTGTCGCGCGGCGGTGTCGAGGCCGAGGCCCGCAGTTCCGGAGAGCACTCCAGCGCTGACGACGGCGGACAGCACCGAGGTGCCCAGCGCACCGCCCAACTGCAGCGACGTCGCCTGGAAACCGCCGGCGACACCGGCGAGGTGGACCGGCGCTCCTCCGACGACCGCCTCCGCCCCGGCCGTCATCGTGAAGCCGGCGCCGAGGGCGAAGACGACGAACGGGATCGCCATCCCGATGTACGGCGAATCCTGGGTCGTCCCCGTCAGCGCGAACAGCGCTGCCCCGATCATGAGCAGGCCGACCGTGAGGATCCGACGGACACCCCATCGGCGCACCAGTGCAGCACCGATCGGCGACGCGACGATCGACACGCCGCTCAGCGGGAGCTGCATCAGACCGGCTTCGAGTCCGGTCGCGCCTCGCAGGTTGAGCATGTAGAGCGACAGGAAGAACGTGACGCCGAGCATCGCGAAGAAGTTCGCGCCGACGGCCAGGCCGCCGATGGACACCGAGGACGAACGGAACAGCGACATCGGCAGCAGCGGCGCGGTGACACGGAGCTCGACGACGATGAACACCACGAGCAGCACCAGTCCTCCCAGGAGGACGCCGAGTGTGAGCGGGCTCGTCCAGCCCCACGACTCGGACTGCACGACGGCGAGGACGATGCCGAACAGACCGAGCGCCAGGAGCACCACGCCGATCACGTCGAAGCGTCCACGGTGCGGAGCCGTCGACTCCTGCAGTACCAGGGCACCGAGCACCACGCCGATGACGGCGATGGGGGCGTTGACGAAGAAGACGGACTCCCATCCGAGCCGTGCGATCAGGATGCCGGCGACGATCGGTCCGGCGGCGATGGCGACCGAGGACGCGCCTCCCCAGACGCCGACGGCGAGAGCGAACCGCTCCTTCGGGAACGTGGCGCGCAGCAGCGCCAGGGTCTGCGGCATGAGCAACGCCGCGCTGAGACCCTGCAGGGCGCGGAACACGACGACACCGGAAGCGGTGCCGACGAGTCCGATCGCGACCGACGTGACGGCGAACGCGACGATCCCGATCAAGTACATGCGGCGTCGACCGAAGCGGTCACCGAGCTTGCCGCCGAGGATGAGGAACACGGCGAGGGCGAGCAGGTACGCGTTCGTGACCCACTGCAGTTGGCTGAACGTCGTGCCGAGATCGGCGGCGATCGCGGGGTTCGCGATCGAGACGACGGTGGCGTCGAGGCCGACCATGAACAAGCCGAAGCACACGGCGATCAGGGTGGCGGTCGGGTGGCCGCGGAGGGGGCGGCGGGTTCCAGGCATGGCAGTGCCCACGGGGGACTCCTTCGGACGACACGGATCGTGCTCCGGCGGGAAGCCGCACGGCGAGTGGCACGAGGGGTGCGAACCGAAGGACGCGGGGGTGACACCGATCGGGGCGATGCACGAGCCGTCCGGCGAACTCGCGCGACGGACGACCCCCTTGGTTCAGGCAGAGCGACGATAGCAGAGCGCCGTGGCTCCTCGTCAGCGATCACCGGAAGGGCCCACAGACGGGAAGAGGGCCCCCGTCCTTCCGGACGAGGGCCCTCTTCTCTGCTGTCCGGTTCTCCGATCACGATCGGGAGACATCCGAACAACCTCTGGTGCGCGAGGGGGGACTTGAACCCCCACGCCGTTTCCAGCACACGGACCTGAACCGTGCGCGTCTACCAATTCCGCCACTCGCGCCAGCCCTGGAACACTACCATGCACAGACGGTGCCAGACGCCAACCACTACCATGCAGAGGTCGACGACCGAGAACACTGGAGACCCATGGGCCTGTTGGACAGCTTCGAGCGAGGGCTGGAGCGCGCCGTGAACGGCGCGTTCGCGAAGACCTTCCGCTCCGGCGTGCAGCCCGTCGAGATCTCGAGCGCACTCCGCCGCGAGCTCGACACGAAGGCTGCGGTCGTGTCCCGCGAGCGCATCCTCGTGCCGAACGAGTTCACGGTGCGGCTCGCTCCGCCGGACTTCACCCGCATGAACGATGTCGGGCGGCCGCTCATCGACGAGCTCTCGCAGAGGGTGCAGCAGCACGCCGTCGCGCAGAACTACTCCTTCTCCGGGCCGGTCACGATCCGGCTCCAGCAGGACGGCACGCTCTCGACCGGCATCCTGCAGATCGACTCGACGACGGTGCAGCGGGACGTCTCCTGGATCGCCGTCCTCGACATCGGGTCGCAGCGGCACAAGCTGCAGCGCGGACGGACCGTCATCGGTCGCGGGACGGACGCCGACATCACCGTCGCGGACACCGGCACGAGCCGGAAGCACGTCGAGGTGATCTGGGACGGCAAGCACGCCCAGGCCAACGACCTCGGGTCGACGAACGGGTCGAAACTGAACGGCGAGCGCTTCCAGCAGGCCATCGTCGAGCCGGATTCCACGATCGAGATCGGTCGTACCCGTATGGTGTTCCGGGTGATCCCCGAGAACGACGGAGGTGTCAGGTGACCACAGGGCTGACCCTGCTCGTCCTGCGCTTCGCGTTCCTCGCGGTGCTGTGGCTGTTCGTGTTCGTGATCGTCTTCGCCCTGCGGAGCGACCTGTTCGGGCAACGCGTGCGCACCATCCCGACCGATCCGAAGGCCGGCGCGTCCGGCCCGACGACCCCCGCAGTGCCGGCAGCAGCGGCACCGGCCCCGGCATCGGCCGGTGCCTTCACGGACGTCATCGGTCAGCCTGGAGGCGCGCAGCAGTCCGCCGCGCCGGTGGCCACCCGCCTCGTGATCACCGAGGGATCGCGCGAGGGCATGGAGATGCCGCTCGGCGGCGGACCGATCACGATCGGCCGTTCCAGCGAGTCCAACGTCGTCATCCGCGACGACTACACCTCGACGAACCACGCCCGCCTCGACCTGCGCGCCGACGGCTGGCTCCTCACCGACCTCGAGTCCACGAACGGCACGTTCGTCAACGGTCAGAAGGTGACCGCTCCCGTGACCGTCGCGGAGCGGACGCCGATCACGATCGGGACGACGACGTTCGAGCTGCGGCGGTAGCCCCGGATGACGGCTCGCACGCTGAGCGCCGCTGTGTCCCACGTCGGACGCATCCGCGCGAACAACCAGGACTCCGGCTACGCCGGGCAGCACCTGTTCGCGGTCGCGGACGGCATGGGCGGGCACGCCGGCGGTGACGTCGCCTCGGCGATCGCCATCCGCCGCATCCGTGAGGTCGACCGCGAGTTCCCGTCGGCGCACGACGCGGAGTTCGCGCTGCAGTCGGCGCTCATCGCGGCGAACCAGCTGATCACCGAGACGGTGTTCGAGCACCAGGAACTCACCGGCATGGGCACGACCGTGTCCGCGATGATCCGGGTCGGCGACCAGGTCGCGATCGCACACATCGGCGACTCGCGGATCTACCGCCACCGGGACGGCGAGCTGCAGCAGATCACGTCGGACCACACGTTCGTGCAGCGCCTCGTGGACAGCGGACGCATCACCCCGGAAGAGGCCGCCGTCCACCCCCGGCGCTCGGTGCTCATGCGCGTGCTCGGCGACGTCGACGCCGCGCCCGAGGTCGACACCGCCATCATGGACATCCAGCCGGGCGACCGCTGGCTGCTCTGCTCCGACGGCCTCTCGTCGTACCTCGCCGAGGAGCGCATCCGGCACGCGCTCGCGTCGAACATGGACGCGAACCAGGTCACGCAGCGCCTCGTGAAGGAGACGCTCGACCACGGCGCGCCCGACAACGTGACCGTCGTGGTGATGGACGTCACGGACACCGAGCCCGCCGACGACGACGACGCGGCGACCACGGTCGGTTCCGCCGCGGCACCCCTGACCTTCGAGGCGTCGACCGGCCGCAAACCGATCCGCCTCCCCACGATCCTGCTGCACCCGCTCAAGGTCACGACGGCGCCCGAGGACTCGCACTTCGAGCCCGAGTCCGACCAGTTCTTCGCCGAGCTCATCGCCGAGGACCGCCGTCGCCGGATCCGCCGTCGCATCTCGTGGACGATCGCCCTCGTCGTGGCGATCGCCGCCCTCGTCGGTGCGGTCTTCCTCGGCTGGCGGATCATCCAGGACCACTACTACGTCGGCACCGACCGCGGCACCGTCGCGATCTACAAGGGCGTGCAGCAGTCCATCGGACCGATCGCGCTGTCCGACGTGTACGAGGACACCGACATCACCGTGTCGTCGCTGCCGGACTACACGCGGGAGAACGTCCGGTCGACCATCAACGCGCAGTCCCTCGACGACGCGCGCGACATCGTCGACCGGCTCCGGAAGGCCGCCGAGACGGGCCAGGACCAGGCCGGCACGGGTGGTGACGCCGGTTCGTCGGCGTCGCCGACGCCGACCGGGTCGCCGACGCCGTCCTCGTCGCACGGGGCGAAGCGATGAGCAACGCCACGGCCCAGTCCTTCACGCAGGCGATCACGATCAAGCTGCGGGAGCCCGCGCGCGCCCGGAACCTCGAGCTCGTGCTGCTCGTCATCGCGTGCGGCATCTGCGCCGGCGCGATGGTCCTCGTGCAGCTCGGCACGAAGGGGCGTCTGTTCGACACCTCGGTGCTGTGGGTCGGCTCGGGGATCCTCGGGCTGGCGCTCGTCATGCACGTCGTGCTGCGGATCGTGGCGAAGAACGCGGACCCCTTCGTCCTCCCGGTGGCACTCGTCCTGAACGGCATCGGCATCGCCGAGATCTACCGGATCGACATCCACAACGGCCTGTCCGGGTGGTCGGCGATCGGCGTGAAGCAGATCGTCTGGACGATGCTCGCGATGGTCCTGGCGATCATCACGGTCTCCGTCGTCCGGAACCACCGCTTCCTGCAGCGGTACCGCTACATCTTCATGTTCCTGACGATCGCGCTGCTCCTGCTGCCGATGCTGCCGGGCATCGGCGAGAACGTCGGCGGCGCGCGGGTCTGGATCAAGATCGGCCCGTTCTCGTTCCAGCCGGGTGAGCTCGCGAAGATCACCATGGCGCTGTTCTTCGCCGGGTACCTCGTCACCGCCCGGGACTCGCTGTCGATCGTCGGCCGGAAGTTCCTGGGGATGACGTTCCCGCGCGCCCGCGACCTCGGCCCGATCCTCGTGATGTGGGGCGCCGCGATGAGCGTGCTGGTCTTCCAGCGCGACCTCGGCACCGCGCTGCTGTACTTCGGGCTGTTCCTCGTGATGCTCTACGTCGCGACCGGCCGGCTCAGCTGGGTGCTCATCGGACTCGTGCTGTTCGTCGGCGGCGCGGTGATCGCGGCCAACGCGCTCGTCTACGTGCACGGACGCTTCGAGCAGTGGCTCGACCCGTTCAACCAGGAGATCTTCGCGCGGCAGACGCAGGGCAGCTACCAGCTCGTCCAGGGGCTCTTCGGCTTCGCGAACGGCGGGATCACCGGCACCGGTCTCGGCCAGGGGCGCCCGTACATCACCCCGGTCGCGAACGCGGACTACATCATCGCCTCGCTCGGCGAGGAGCTCGGGCTCATCGGCGTCTTCGCGATCCTGGCCCTGTTCATCATCCTGGCGTCCCGCGGCCTCCGCGTCGGGTTCATGGCGCAGGACGACTTCGGCAAGCTGCTCGGCGTCGGTTTCGGCTTCGTGATCGCCCTGCAGGTGTTCGTCGTCGTCGGCGGCATCACCCGGGTCATCCCCGTCACCGGTCTCACCACACCCTTCATGGCGGCGGGCGGTTCGTCCCTCATCGCCAACTGGATCATCGCTGCGATGCTGCTGCGGCTGACCGACGCCATCCCTCCCGAACAGCGCGTGCAGCAGGGTGCGATCCCCGCAGCGCGCGGTCGCGGTACGACCAGGAAGGAGCGCAGCCGGTGAACCGACAGCTCCGCGGTGTCTCGACCGTCATCGTGCTCATGTTCGTCGCGCTCTTCGTGTCGACGACCTCGATCCAGTTCTTCTCGGCGGACTCGCTCCGCGCCGACTCCCGGAACTCCCGGACGATCCTCGCCAGCTACTCCACGAAGCGCGGCGCGATCCTCGTGAACGGCAGTCCGATCGCCGAGTCGACCCCGGTGGACGACCAGTACCAGTACCAGCGGAAGTACACGAACGGCGACCTGTACTCGGCCGTCACCGGGTACTTCACGATCGGGCAGGGCAACGCCGGCATCGAGAGCGCCGAGAACACCGTTCTCTCCGGCAACTCGGACGCCTCGTTCTTCCAGAACCTCAACGCGATCCTCACCGGCCAGGACGTCCAGGGCGACAACGTCAACCTGACCATCGACCCGGACGTGCAGCAGGCCGCGTACGACGCCCTCGGCGACAACACCGGCGCGGTCGTCGCGATCCAGCCGAAGACCGGCAAGATCCTCGCGATGGTGTCGAAGCAGGGCTACGACCCGAACTCGCTGACGTCGCACGACACGCAGAACGTCATCGACCAGTACAAGTCGCTCGAGTCGAACGCCGCGAAGCCGCTGCAGAACCGGGCGATCGGCGGCGACCTCTACACGCCGGGATCGGTCTTCAAGCTCATCGTCGCGTCGGCGGCGCTCGAGGGCGGCAAGTACAACCTCGACTCCGAGTTCCCGAACCCGTCGCGCCTGCAGCTCCCCGGTACCAGCACGTACATCAACAACGCCGAGGGCGGCTCCTGCGGGGGCGGCGACACCGTGAAGCTCCGCACGGCGATCCAGTACTCGTGCAACATCCCGTTCGCGGAGCTCGGGCAGAAGCTCGGGTACGACGCGATCAAGAGCATGGCGGACAAGTACGGCTTCGGCGACGCGATCGAGGTGCCCATGCGCGCCACGGCCAGCCAGTACCCCGACGTCGACTCGACCGCGCAGCTCATGCTGAGCTCGTTCGGCCAGGCGAGCGTCCGGGTCTCCCCGCTGCAGATGGCCATGGTGTCGGCCGGCATCGCGAACGACGGCAAGGTCATGCAGCCCTCGCTGGTCGACTCGATCACCACGAGCGACCTGAAGACGGTCGAGTCCTTCTCCCCGAAGCAGTACAGCAACCCGCTCTCACCGTCCGAGGCGAGCGACCTCACCGAGGCCATGCAGAGCGTCGTCAGCTCCGGGACCGGCACCAATGCCAAGATCGACGGTGTCGACGTCGCAGGGAAGACGGGTACGGCGGAGGGCGGCACGGGCGACCCCTACACGCTGTGGTTCACGGGCTTCGCCCCGGCGAAGGACCCCGAGGTGGCCGTCGCGGTCGTCGTCGGGAACGGCGGCGGACTCGGGCAGTCCGGAGTCGGCAACACGGTCGCGGCCCCGGTCGCGAAGAAAGTCATGGAGGCGGTGCTGAACAAATGAGACCCACCAGCGGACTCACCTTCGGTGGGCGGTACCAGCTCTCGTCCCGAGTCGCCATCGGCGGCATGGGAGAGGTGTGGCAGGCCACCGACCTCGTCATCGGCCGGACCGTCGCACTCAAGATCCTGAAGGACGAGTACCTCGGCGACCCGGGCTTCCTCGAGCGCTTCCGCGCCGAGGCCCGTCACGCTGCGCTCGTCAACCACGAGGGCATCGCCAACGTGTTCGACTACGGCGAGGAGGACGGCAGCGCCTACCTCGTGATGGAGCTCGTCCCCGGCGAGGCGCTCTCGACGATGATCGAGCGGGAGCACACGCTCCCGGTCGACAAGGTGCTCGACATCGTCGCGCAGACCGCGAACGCCCTGCAGGCCGCGCACGCCGTGGGCCTCGTGCACCGCGACATCAAGCCCGGCAACCTGCTCATCACGCCGGACGGCCGCGTCAAGATCACCGACTTCGGCATCGCGCGCATCGCCGACCAGGTCCCGCTCACCGCGACCGGGCAGGTCATGGGCACCGTGCAGTACCTCTCGCCGGAGCAGGCGAGCGGACACCCGGCGTCGCCGTCGACGGACATCTACTCGCTCGGCATCGTCGCGTACGAGTGCCTGGCGGGTCGCCGACCCTTCACCGGCGAGTCGCAGGTCGCGATCGCGATGGCACACATCAACGAGCAGCCGCCCGCGCTCCCCGGGGACATCCCGGAGCCGGTGTCCGCCCTCGTGATGTCGTGCATCGCGAAGAAGCCCGCCGATCGTCCGGCCACCGCTGCGAACCTGGCCCGCGCGGCACAGGCACTCCGCCGCGGGGACGTCGCGGCGGCGACCGTCGCCGTGCCGGCCATCGCGGCGGCCGGCGGCACCGTGGCGTTCAACCCCCCGCAGGCGCAGGGGAACGACGCCGCGACCGCGCTCATCGGCACGTCGGCCGGTGTCGTCGCCGGCGGTCCGGGGACCCCGGGCTCGCCGGTCGCGAGCGAGGACGAGGAGCCGAAGAAGAAGCGCGCGTGGATCTGGTGGCTCGTCGGCGGCATCGTCGTGCTCGCCATCGCCGCGCTCATCGCGGCCTTCGCCCTCGACGGGAACGGTTCGCCCGAGCCCTCCGCGTCGCCGTCGTCCGCGAAGGCCACGCGCTCGCACACGCCCACGCCGAGCGCGACACCCACGGAGACACGTGTCCTCGTGAACGCGGCGGACTACGTGGGACTCTCGGTCGCCGATGCCCAGGCGAAGCTGTCGCAGGCGGGACTCACGCCCCAGGTGGAGGACGGCGACACCGCCCCCAGCGCCGACAAGGCGAACACGGTCGAGTCGATCAGCCCGACCGGCAGTCTCGCCGTGGGTTCGGTCGTCGTGATCCAGCGGTACACGGAGCAGCCGACCGTGAACCAGCCCAACTCGGCGTCGCCGGGAACGGTGTCCGCTGACGGCCAGGTGACCTTCACCTGGGCTGCCGCGACGTGCCCGACCGGCTACACGGTGGCCTCGTACGCGTACACGATCACGGGTGGCAAGGACGCCTCGAGCAAGACCTCGGGGACGCTCGACGCCGACCACCGCTCGGTCCCCGTGCAGATCGACGCGGCCGGCAAGGCCGCCTCGCTGAGCTACACCGTGACCTGCGGGAACCTCCCCGCGTCGGCCGCGTCCGAGGCCGCCACGAGCGACACCTGGCAGGCGACCGACGAGCCGACCACGGACCCGACCGACGGCAACAACCCGAGCCAGGGCCCGCAGGACGACAACTGAACGTCCCCCGGACGGGGACTCGCGACACCGTTGCGTAACGGTTGGGTCGGAGCCCCCGTAGCCAGCATCTCACCAGCAACGCCTGCCGTACACTAGCCCGGACGGACATTCGGAGGAGTACGTGCCAGAAGGTGTGACCGCGGGGATCACCCTCCTCGCCAACCGCTACGAGATCGGTGACGTCATCGGCCGGGGCGGCATGGCCACTGTGCATCTGGGCAACGACACGCGGCTCGGACGCAAGGTCGCGGTGAAGCTGCTGAAGCCGAGCCTCGCGAACGACCCGGCGTTCCGAACGCGCTTCCGGCAGGAAGCCCAGGCGGCCGCGCGCATGGCGCACCCGACCATCGTCCGCGTCTACGACGCCGGCGAGGAGACCGTCACCGAGACCTCGGGCGCCGAGGTGCAGGTGCCCTTCATCGTCATGGAGTACGTCGAGGGCCGTCCGCTCTCCGACATCATCGGCGATGGTCCAGTCGCCCCGGACGAAGCCGTGCGCATCACCGAGGGCATCCTCACCGCGCTCGAGTACTCGCACCGCGCCGGGGTCGTGCACCGCGACATCAAGCCCGCGAACGTCATGGTGACCCACTCCGGCCAGGTCAAGGTGATGGACTTCGGGATCGCCCGGGCCATCACCGACACCTCGGCCACGGTCGCGCAGACCACCTCGATCCTCGGCACCGCTTCCTACTTCTCCCCGGAGCAGGCGCGCGGCGAGACCGTCGATGCCCGTACCGACGTCTACTCGACCGGTGTCGTCCTGTTCGAGCTCCTCACCGGCCGTCCGCCGTTCCTCGGCGACACCCCCGTCGCGGTCGCGTACCAGCACGTCAGCGAGCAGCCGGTCGCACCGTCGACCCTCTCGCCCGGGGTCTCTCCCGCGCTCGACGCGGTGACGCTCCACGCCCTCGTCAAGGACCGCACGCGCCGGTACCAGAACGCTGCCGAGTTCCGCACGGAGTTGCAGCAGGCCGCGGCAGGCCACGTGCCCGCGTCGACCCGCAAGCTCCAGCAGCACTCGGCGAACGACGCCTCGACCGTCCTCTTCGGGGTGAACCCGCGCACGACGTCGAACCCGGCCGTCGCGTTCCGCGAGCTCGAGGACGACACCGCCGAGCACCGCCCGCAGCGCACCCAGAACCGCCCACCCGTGGCGTGGATCTGGGTCGGGATCATCCTCACGGCAGCGGTCATCGTCGCGGTCGTGTTCTTCGTCGCGAACCTGCAGCCGGGCAAGCCGCCGGTGTCGTCGTCGGTCAGCGTGCCGAACGTCGTCGGCGCGACGTACGACTCGGCCGCATCGGCGCTCGAGAAGCGCGACCTCGTGCCGGTCAAGGTCGAGGAGAACTCCGACGACGTGGACAAGGGCACGGTCATCCGCACCGAGCCCGGGTCCGGCACCAACGTCGGGCGCAGTCAGAACGTCCGCGTGGTCGTGTCGCTCGGTCCCGAGCAGGTCGCGGTCCCGGACCTCGCCGGTCAGGCGCAGGATGCTGCGGAGAAGACCCTGAAGGACGCCGGGTTCACCCTCGGCGCGATCAACTCCGACTACTCGCCGGACGTCCCCGAGGGGACCGTCATGAGCACGGACCCCGCGGCCGCGTCGCAGCACGCCAAGGGCACCGTGGTGAACCTGACGGTGTCGAACGGCAAGGTCGAACTCCCGAACGTCACCCAGCAGCCGTTCGCGACCGCCAACGCGACCCTCGCCGGCCTCGGACTCAAGGTCACGCCCGCACCCTCCTACTCGTGCACCGGCGGTACCGTGTCGCAGCAGAGCGCCCCGGCCGGCGACATCGCCCAGGGCAGCACGGTCGTGCTCACGTACTGCGCAGCTTCGTCCCAGCCCACGCAGCCCGCCTCCGGCGGAGACGACAACGGTGGCAACGACGGTGGCAACGACGGCGGCGACGACGGTCATTGACCTGACCGCGCCCTGACGGTCGCCTGCTGGCGGGGCTGAGCAGCGCCTCCTGTCCGGAGAGCCGTCACGTCGCGCACGGAAGCCGCCTGGAGGCACGACCCACCACCCCGAGCACCGTCACGACGTGCCGACGGCCGGCCCCGGGATCAGGCGCGGTGGCCCGCGATGAGCGGGTTCAGTCCGGCGGCCCGGTCAGCAGCGCCGGCGAGACCTGTCGTCTCGAGCCAGTTGCCCACCATGCGGTAACCGCCCTCGGTGAGCACGGACTCGGGGTGGAACTGCACGCCGTAGACGGGGTGTTCGCGGTGCTGCACGCCCATGATCACGCCGCCACCGGTCCGCGCGGTCACGGTGAGTTCATCCGGGACGGTGCCGTCGACGATCGCGAGAGAGTGGTAGCGGGTGGCCGTGAACGGGTGCGGGACGCCGGCGAAGAGGGGGCTGTCGTCGTGGTCGACCTGGGAGGTCTTGCCGTGCATGAGTTCCTCGGCGTGGGTCACCGTGGCGCCCAGAGCCTCGGCGATCGCCTGGTGCCCGAGGCACACGCCGAGGAGTGGCTTGTCGGCCGCGATCGCTGCGTGGACGGTCTCGATCGAGACGCCGGCGTCGGATGGGGTACCCGGGCCGGGAGAGAGCAGCACACCGTCGTAGTCGGCGATGCGCTCGGCGATCTCGGCGGCGGGGAAGGCGTCGTTCCGGACCACGTCGGTCTCCGCGCCGAGCTGCTGCACGTAGCCGTTCAGCGTGTAGACGAAGCTGTCGTAGTTGTCGACGACGAGGATCTTGGTCATGGTCGGTTCACCGTACTCGTGGGGGATGTGTGCAGCGGTCTGAGAGTCCTCCCACACACGTGTTGACGGTAGGATACCGGCCATGGCCAAGGACAAGGACCGCACCAAGCCCGCCCGGACGACCCGAGCCGACTCGGTCGACACTGCGGGGGACCAGCCGAACCCCGTGTGGTTCAAGCCGGTCATGTTCGGCTTCATGCTCGTCGGCCTCGCCTGGGTGATCGTCTTCTACATCTCGAACACGACGCTGCCCGTGCCGTCCCTCGGGTCGTGGAACATCCTCATCGGCTTCGGCATCATGTTCGCCGGCTTCCTCATGACCACGCGCTGGCGGTAGCCCCGGCGCATCCCCGAAGCCCGTCGTACCGGAAGGTACGACGGGCTTCGTCGTTCCGCCGTTCTCCACAAGGTCTGGCGGGCGGAATCCGCGCTGTCCCCAGCTGACTGCCCGTTCTCCACACTTGTCCACACTCTCCACAGCACCATCCACACCTCCGCCCCGGAGTTATCCACAGCTGAGTCCACAATGGGGATAATCACACCCGTGTAACTCACCGCTTTCTCCACAGCTGTGGACAACTCGCTCGTGCACATGTGGAAAGCCACACCTGTCGACAGCGCCGGCCGGGGCGACGACGAAGGCCCCGCCGCTCACGCGACGGGGCCCTGCGGACCGGGGAGCGTCAAATCCCGATGCCGACCTGGAGACCCGCGTACGCAGCGTAGATCGCCGCGATCACGACGACCGCCTCCGCGATCAGCAGCCCGGCCTGGAGCCCGCGCTGCCGGACGTTCCGGGTCTTCGAGTACACGAACCCCGTGATGAACCCGAGCACGATCCCGCCGACGTGCGCCTGCCACGAGATCGCGGTGCCGGGCAGGAAGCCCACGAGGAGGTTCAAGCCCATGACGACCAGCAGCTGCACCGCGTTGTACCCGAGGCTGCGCTGGATCACGAAGAAGGCCGCGAACAGGCCGAAGATCGCCCCGGAGGCGCCGACGACCTGGGTTCCCGGGCTCAGCCACGAGACGGCGAGGTCACCGCCGAGTCCCGCGAGGAAGTACAGCGCGAGGAAACGCCAGGTCCCGAGGATGTTCTCGAGTATCCGCCCGAAGATCCACACCGCCCACATGTTGAACAGGATGTGGAGGAAGGACGAGTGCACGAACAGTCCCGTGACGAGGCGCCACGGCTGGGTTCCGACCAGGGGTGTGTAGTAGCTGAGCCACGCGTTGACGTACCCGCCGCTCAGCGTGTTCAGCAGCCAGAGCACGACCGAGACGACGATGATGACCACCGTCGCCTTCTGGTCGAGCATGGCGAAGCGCCGCCGGGCGACCGTCAGCCCGCTGGGGCCTCCGGCCGCTCGACGGTTCGCCGAGTACTGCGCGCGCTGCTCACGCACGCACTCCGGGCAGTGCACCCCCACCGCTGCCGGCGTCTGGCACTCCGGGCAGATCGTCCGCCCGCACCGCTGGCACAGCACGAAGCTCTGCCGGTCGGGGTGTCGGTAGCAGGTGTTGGAGGAGTCGTACGCCGGGTTGCTCACGTGGTGGCTCAGACGTCCTCGACGTCGATGCTCTGGATGACGACGTCCTCGAGCGGCTTGTCACGGCCGTCGGTGGCAACGCCCTCGATCGCGTCGACGACGGCGCGGGACTCGTCGTCCGCGACCTCGCCGAAGATGGTGTGCTTGCCCTGCAGCCACGGCGTCGCCACCGTGGTGATGAAGAACTGCGAGCCGTTCGTACCGCGGCCACCCTGGATGCCGGCATTGGCCATGGCGAAGATGTACGGGTTCTGGAAGGTGAGCTCCGGGGAGATCTCGTCGTCGAAGCGGTAGCCCGGGCCGCCGATGCCCTGGCCGAGCGGGTCGCCGCCCTGGATCATGAAGTCCTTGATGATGCGGTGGAAGATGACACCGTCGTAGAGCTTGTCGGTCGAGACCTTGCCGGTGCCGGGGTGCGTCCACTCCTGCTTGCCCGTCGCGAGGTCGACGAAGTTCTTGACGGTCTTGGGGGCGTGGTTGCCGAACAGGTTGACGCGGATGTCGCCCTTGTTCGTGTGGATCGTTGCGACAGCGGTGTGCAGAGACATGTTCCGATTCTCGCATGTACTACTGATGGTCAGACGGATCCCACAGGTGAGGCTCCGTGACCTGTCAGGCGGTCGGGTGGCAGGATGGGAGCCACGCCGATCCGATGGAGGTACCAGATGACGACGATCGAGATCCCGCGCAAGCGTCGGAAGCAGATCAAGAAGCTCAAGGGCCAGACCGCCTCGCTCCTCGGCGAGCAGCGCAAGGTCCTCGAGCACGCGAACGCGATCTTGGCGGAGGCCCGGTCCAACGCTGCGGACGCCGCCCGCAAGGACATCGCTCCGCGAGTGCAGAACGCGATCGACAACGGCATCCGGCCGGTTGTCGCCACGGGCGTGCACGCTGCGACGAGTGCCGCGCAGAACGCTTCGCACCGCTTCCAGTCCGAGGTGGTCCCGGGCCTGGTGTCCACCGCTGGCTCGGTGCTGAGCGTGGTCGACCTCGCGAAGGACCCCCGGGTCCAGAAGATCGTGAAGGACGCCCAGAAGAAGGGCAGCAAGGGCAAGAACGCCAAGAAGGCGGCGGCCAAGCACTTCTCGGCCGCGGCGCAGAAGAAGAAGGGCATCGGGTTCGGCGGGGTCGCGCTCATCGTGGTCGGCGTTGTCGCCGTCGCGGGTGCCGCGTACGCGGCGTACCAGACGCTGCGCGCCGACGACGACCTCTGGGTCGCGGACGACGCCGACACGGCGGAGAAGCCTGCCGCCTGACCTCCCGGTTCGTACGAAGGGCCCCGGCATCCGCCGGGGCCTTTCGTCGTCCCGCCGCGCTCCCGCGAACGCGAGCTCACACAACGCGCCACCGGGTATCCGCCGAGTTCGCACAACACGCCGCGCAGTGGCACCGAGGGCCCCAGATACTGCGATCACGGCGTCTCGCCCCGCCGGCCGGGAGGCGCGCGCCAGCCGCGCGCCGCGCCTCCAGTCCGCCCCCGCCCCCCCCCCGCGAGGCACCACAACCCGCCGCTCACGTCCACCGAGGTCCCACGAACCGGACCGGCCCCGTCGCGAGATGCCGAGATTTCGAACCTCGGACAAAGCCAGCAGAGGCACGCCGACCTACCGAACGCCCCCATCGCGGAGCGGAGCGCCGAAGGCGCAGACAAGCACGACGGAACGACCCGGCGGAGGGAGGAACGACCGCAGCAGGGTCGTCCAGAGTGGAGTGGAGCCTAGGAGAATCGAACTCCTGACATCCTGCTTGCAAAGCAGGCGCTCTACCAACTGAGCTAAGGCCCCGAGACGTTCAGCGTACTGGACGTCGGAGGGAGATGGTGGGGCTACAAGGACTTGAACCTTGGACCTCTTCGTTATCAGCGAAGCGCTCTAACCGCCTGAGCTATAGCCCCTCAGACCGGATGAAAGCCTACCGTACCGATGCCGCAGAACGAAATCGAGCGGTCGGCCCATCCGGACCGGGTGTGTCAGTTGTTCGTGAAGCCGACGAGCAGGCCGCCGGTGATCCGCACACTGAGGTTGTAGAGGACGCTCACGATGGCGCCGAGCACGGTGCCGACGACCACGTTGAGGATGCCCACGACGATGGAGAACCCGAGCACCTGGCCCAGCGAGAACTGGTCCATGATCGAGTAGTTGTTCTGCCCGGTGACGTCCTTCAGCAGGGCGTCGATCTGGGTGAAGACACCCGTCTGGTTGAGGATGACCCAGACCAGGGCGGTGGCGACCACGATCACGATCGAGCCGGCCAGGGCGATGAGGAAGCTGAGCTTCACCATCGACCAGAAGTCGACGTACACGAGCCGCAGTCGGACCTGGCGGGTGCCGACGGGACGCTTCGCCTTCTTCTGGAGCTTCTCGGCGACACTACTCATTGCTTGACTGGTCCTCTCCGGCCACGGTGTCCGTGGGCACTGTGTCGGCGGGGTCGGCGGCCGCTTCGTCCGGGCTGACCGTCTCCACCGGGCCCGCAGGCTCGATCTCGGCGTCGTCCTGGTCGTCCAGGTTCCGCTCTGTGTTCCGGGCCACCGCGATGATCCGGTCGTTCTCCGCGAACCTCGCGAAGACCACACCCATCGTGTCGCGACCCTTCGCGGGCACCTCGGACACGGCAGACCTTACCACCTTGCCCGATTGCAGCACGACGAGCACCTCGTCGTCCTCGCCCACGATGAGAGCACCCACAAGGTCCCCCCGGTCGGCGGCCAGCTTGGCCACCTTGATGCCCAGACCACCCCGGCCCTGCACGCGGTACTGGTCGACGGAGGTGCGCTTGGCGTAGCCGCCCTCGGTCATGACCCACACGTACCCGTCGTCCGAGACCACGCGGGCCGCGAGCAGCGAGTCGTCCTCGCGGAAGGACATGCCCTTCACGCCGGAGGTCGACCGACCCATCGGACGGAGCGTGTCGTTCGTCGCGGTGAAGCGCAGCGACATGCCGTGCTTCGACACGAGCAGGAGGTCGTCGTGCTCGTCGACGAGGAGCGCCTGCACGAGCGTGTCGCCGTCGCGGAGGTTGATCGCGATGATCCCACCGGTGCGGTTCGTGTCGTACTCCGTGAGCGCGGTCTTCTTCACGAGACCGTGTGCGGTGGCGAGCACGAGGTACTGCGCCGCCTCGTAGTCGCGGATGTCGAGCACCTGCTGGATCTGCTCGTCGGGCTGCATCGCGAGCAGGTTGGCGACGTGCTGGCCCTTGGCGTCGCGGCCGCCCTCCTGCAGCTCGTACGCCTTCGCCCGGTAGACGCGGCCCTGGTCGGTGAGGAACAGGAGCCAGTGGTGCGTCGTCGTGACGAAGAAGTGCTCGACGATGTCGTCGGCCCGCAGCTGGGCGCCCTTGACCCCGCGACCACCGCGGTGCTGCGAGCGGTAGTTGTCGCTGCGGGTGCGCTTGACGTAGCCGCCGCGGGTGATGGTGACGACCATCTCCTCCTCGGGGATGAGGTCCTCGATCGACATGTCGCCGTCGTAGCCGAGCATGATCTCGGTGCGCCGGTCGTCACCGAAGCGGTCGACGATCTCGTCGAGCTCGTCACCGATGATCGTGCGCTGCCGGGTCTCCGACGCCAGGATGTCCTGGAAGTCGGCGATCTTGCGCTCGAGTTCCTCGGCCTCGTCGTGGATCTTCTGCCGCTCGAGGGCGGCGAGCCGCCGGAGCTGCAGCTCGAGGATCGCGCGCGCCTGGATCTCGTCGACGGAGAGGAGCTCCATCAGACCCGTGCGGGCCTCTTCGACGTCGGGCGACCGGCGGATGAGCGCGATGACCTCGTCGAGGGCGTCGAGTGCCGCGAGGTACCCGCGCAGGATGTGGGCACGCTTCTCGGCTTCTCGCAGACGGAACTGGGTCCGACGGACGATCACGTCGATCTGGTGGTCGACCCACGCCGAGATGAACCCGTCGAGCGCGAGGGTGCGGGGCACGCCGTCGACGATCGCGAGCATGTTCGCGCCGAAGTTCTCCTGCAGCTGCGTGTGCTTGTACAGGTTGTTCAGCACGACCTTGGCGACCGCGTCGCGCTTCAGCACGATGACGAGGCGCTGGCCGGTCCGACCCGAGGTCTCGTCGCGGATGTCCGCGATGCCGGCCAGCTTGCCGTCCTTCACGCCCTCCGCGATGCGGATCGCCAGGTTGTCCGGGTTCACCTGGTAGGGCAGCTCGGTGACGACGAGGCAGGTGCGACCCTGGATCTCCTCGACGTTGACGACCGCCCGCATGGTGACCGAGCCACGACCCGTGCGGTACGCGTCCTGGATGCCCTTCGTGCCGAGGATCTGCGCGCCGGTCGGGAAGTCCGGGCCCTTGATCCGCTGCATGAGGGCGGCGAGGAGTTCCTCGCGGGTGGCGTCCGGGTGCTCGAGCGCCCACTTCGCGCCGTCGGCGACCTCGCGCAGGTTGTGCGGCGGGATGTTCGTCGCCATGCCGACCGCGATGCCGACCGAGCCGTTGACGAGCAGGTTCGGGAAGCGAGCCGGCAGGATCGCCGGCTCCTGCGTGCGGCCGTCGTAGTTGTCCTGGAAGTCGACGGTGTCCTCGTCGATGTCCCGGACCATCTCCATGGCGAGCGGCGCCATCTTGGTCTCGGTGTACCGCGGCGCCGCGGCGCCGTCGTTGCCGGGCGAACCGAAGTTGCCCTGACCGAGCGCCAGCGGGTAACGGAGCGACCACGGCTGCACGAGGCGGACGAGCGTGTCGTAGATCGCGGTGTCGCCGTGCGGGTGGAACTGCCCCATGACGTCGCCGACCACGCGGGAGCACTTCGAGAACGCGCGGTCCGGGCGGTAGCCGCCGTCGAACATCGCGTAGATCACGCGGCGGTGCACGGGCTTCAGTCCGTCGCGGACCTCGGGGAGGGCGCGACCGACGATGACGCTCATCGCGTAGTCGAGGTACGACCGCTGCATCTCGAGCTGCAGGTCGACCTGCGAGATGCGGTCGCCGGAGACCACGATGTCCCCGCTGTCGCCGTGGACGATCTCGGGCTGCTCGTCGGCGCCGTTCTCGTTGTCGTCAGCCATGTGGCTTCGTTCCCTTTCTGCACAGCCTGGAGGCTGTGGTTCCGTCAGTCGCGCCGGGCGCGACCACAGGTGGTCAGGACTGGTCCGCGCAGCTCACGCCGCGCCTCCAGGCCTAGATGTCGAGGAAGCGGACGTCCTTGGCGTTCTGCTGGATGAACTGGCGACGCGACTCGACGTCCTCACCCATCAGCGTCGCGAACACGCTGTCCACCGCGGCGGCGTCCTCGAGCGTGACCTGCAGGAGCGTCCGGGTGTCCGGGTTCATCGTGGTGTCCCACAGCTCCTTGTAGTCCATCTCGCCCAGACCCTTGTAGCGCTGGATCCCGTTGTCCTTGGGGATGCGCTTGCCGGCGGCGAGGCCGGCCTGCATGAGGGCGTCGCGCTCCCGGTCGCTGAACACGTACTCGTGCGCGGCGTTCGACCACTTCAGGCGGTACAGCGGCGGCTGGGCGAGGTACACGTACCCGCGCTCGATCAGCGGACGCATGTAGCGGAACAGCAGCGTGAGCAGGAGCGTCGTGATGTGCTGGCCGTCGACGTCGGCATCGGCCATCAGCACGATCTTGTGGTACCGCGCCTTGTCCGGGTCGAAGTCCTCTCCGATGCCGGCGCCGAACGCCGTGATCATCGACTGGATCTCCTGGTTCGCCAGGGCACGGTCGAGGCGGGCCTTCTCGACGTTGAGGATCTTGCCGCGCAGCGGCAGGATCGCCTGCGTCATCGGGTTGCGGCCCTGCACGGCGGAACCGCCGGCGGAGTCACCCTCGACCATGAAGATCTCGGAGACCGTCGGGTCCTTCGACTGGCAGTCCTTGAGCTTGCCGGGCATGCCGCCCGACTCGAGCAGCCCCTTGCGACGGGTGGTCTCGCGCGCCTTGCGGGCCGCGAGTCGAGCCTGCGAGGCCTGGATCGCCTTGCGGACGACGTCGCGCGCCTGGGTCGGGTTGCTCTCGAACCAGTGCGTGAGCTCGGTGCCGACGACGCGCTGGACGAACGACTTCGCCTCGGTGTTGCCGAGCTTCGTCTTCGTCTGGCCCTCGAACTGCGGCTCGCCGAGCTTCACGGAGATGACGGCCGTCAGCCCTTCGCGGATGTCGTCACCCGTGAGGTTGTCGTCCTTCTCCTTGATGATCTTCGCCTCGCGCGCGTACTTGTTGACGAGGCTCGTCAGCGCGGCGCGGAAGCCCTCTTCGTGGGTGCCGCCCTCGTGCGTGTTGATCGTGTTCGCGAAGGTGTGGACGCTCTCCTGGTAGGAGGTGTTCCACTGCATCGCGACCTCGAGCGCGATCTTGCGCTCCGGGTCCTCCGCCTCGAAGCCGATGACGTCCGGGTGGACCAGGTCGGCCTTCTTCTGCGCGTTGAGGTGCTCGACGTAGTCGGCGAGCCCGCGCTCGTAGAGGAAGGAGTCCTTGCGGGCCTCTTCCCCCTCGTCCGGCGTGCGCTCGTCCTGCAGCGTGATCCGGAGGCCCTTGTTGAGGAAGGCCATCTGCTGGAACCGCGTGCGGAGGGTCTCGTAGTCGAAGACGACCGTCTCGAAGATGTCGGCGTTCGGCCAGAACGTGATCGTGGTGCCGTGCTCGTCGGACTCTTCGTCCTTCGACAGCGGCGCGACGGGCACGCCGTCGGTGTAGCTCTGCCGCCAGACGTGGCCCTGCTGGCGCACCTCGACGTCGAGCTCGGAGCTCAGTGCGTTGACGACCGACGAACCGACGCCGTGCAGACCACCCGACACCGCGTACGCGCCACCGCCGAACTTGCCGCCGGCGTGCAGGACGGTGAGCACGACCTGGACGGTCGAGACGCCTTCGGCGGCGTGGATCCCGACGGGGATGCCGCGGCCGTTGTCGACCACGCGGACGCCACCGTCTTCACGGATCGTGACGTTGATCGTGTCGCAGTACCCGGCGAGGGCCTCGTCGACGGAGTTGTCGACGATCTCCTGCACGAGGTGGTGCAGACCGCGGGGCCCGGTCGACCCGATGTACATGCCCGGACGCTTCCGGACGGCTTCGAGTCCCTCGAGTACCTGGATCTGGTCTGCGCCGTACTGTGGTTCGCTCTGCGGGGTCTGCTCGCCGGACGAGTTCTGTCGGTCGTCGTCAGATCCGGATGTCATTCGAGGGTGCTCCTGCCTGCGCGCGGAACACCCGCGCACTGCACCTCTCAGTCTACCTCAGGACCCCCTCGTACAGGGTTGAAATCGGCCGTTCAGGGGCCGAATCTGGCACCAGAGGATGATTTCGTCGGCTCAACCGTAGGTGTCGCGGGGACCGCGCCCCTGGACCGTCCTGGGGCCGCGTTTCCAGGTGGGGGCGTCCGGGCCCGAAACCCTGATCGACTGCACGCCGGCCTCCGGGTGCCGCTCGGCGATGGTCGTCGTGATGGTGCTGCGCATCAGCCGGAGCTGCGTCGCCCACGCCGTCGAGTCGCACCGGATGACGAGTGCGCCGTCGTCGATGGTCATCGGACGGGAGTGCTTCGCGAGCTCGTCGCCGACCACGGCGGGCCAGTCCACGAACAGTTCGGAGCGGGCGAGGGGCTCGGTCCAGCCGAGCTCCTGGGCGAGGGAGCCGACGACGTCGCCCAGACCCTTGGGCTCGCGGCCGCGTCCGTACGGGACCGAGTCGGCGTCGAGGCCGTTCACGCGACGGCGTCGGGCATCGACACCGCGCTTGGACGGGTCGCCGAAGACGGCGCGGAGGTGGCGGTAGACCCGGGAGGGCTCGGTGGGCTTCCACGGCTTCGGCATCAGGCGCCGACTTCCGTCTCGTGGTCCGCCGTCGCTTCGGTGGGACGGGGGGCGCGGCTCGGCTCCGCCTCGTCGGTCACGATCGTGCCGGCCTCGATCCGCACGGTGTGCGCCGCGAGCTGATCGGGCACGTCGCCGAAGACCGCCGCGGTGATGAGCACCTGCTCGTAGTCGGCGACCGCTCCGGCCAGGCGCTCCCGTCGCGATTCGTCGAGTTCGGCGAACACGTCGTCGAGGATGATGATCGGGTCGCCGAGGCTCGACTCCGCCCGGAGGATCGAGGCGCTGGCCAGTTGCACCGCGAGCGCGAACGACCACGACTCGCCGTGACTGGCGTAACCGCGAGCCGGTAACCCGTTCAGCTGGAAGAGCACGTCGTCACGGTGCGGCCCGACGAGCGTCAAGCCGCGATCGAGTTCATCGCGCCGACGACGCTCGAGCGCAGCACGGAATGCATCGGCTGCTGTCGCGACTGTAACTGGCTCATCGGGTGTCCCGAACACGGCGTCCGTTGCCGCCGCATCCTCGGGGTCACCGCCTCGGACGCTCAGCACTCCGGCGATCGAGGCCTCGTGCCGCTCGCCGGCGACGGTCGCGTAGGACTCCGCCACGAAGGGCGCCAGTCGGCGCGTGAGGTGGTCGCGCGCTGCGATGATCTCGGCCCCGAACGACACGAGGCGGTCGTCCCAGACGTCGAGCGTCGCGAGCGATCCAGCCTTGGCGCCGGTCGCCCGCGCGGACTTCAGGAGGGTGTTCCGCTGCCGGAGCGTCCTGTCGTAGTCGGCGAGGACCCCCTGCATGCGCGGGGCGATCTGGCCGAGGAGTTCGTCGAGCATCCGGCGCCGGCCCGCCGGTTCGCCACGCACGAGGGCGAGGTCCTCGGGGGCGAAGAGCACGCTCGTGCAGTACCGCGGGAGCTCGCGCGGCTTGATCGCCGCCCGGTTCACCTGGGCGCGGTTCGATCCGGTGCGGTTGATCTGCACCTCGGCGAGGATGCTGCGGTCCTCGTGAGCGAGCCGAGCGCGGACGATCGCCGCGTCGCAACCCTGGCGCACGAGGGCGGCGTCGGTCGGGACCCGGTGCGAGCCGAGTGTCGACAGGTACCCGATCGCCTCGACGAGGTTCGTCTTGCCCTGTCCGTTCCGCCCGACGAACAGGTTCGGCCCGCGTGCGAGGTCGACCTCGGCCTCCCGGTAGTTCCGGAAGTCCGTGAGTTGCAGGTGGTCGACGTGCACGCGGGCCGTGGCCGGGTTGCCCCGGTGGGACTACGCCTTCTTGACGGCGTGGCCGCCGAACTGGTTGCGGAGCGCGGCGACGGCCTTCATCGTCGGCGACTCGCTGCCCTGACGCGAGACGAAGCGCGCGAACATCGCCGCGGAGAGCGCGGGCATCGGCACCGCGAGCTCGATCGCCTCTTCCAGGGTCCAGCGACCCTCGCCCGAGTCGTCGACGTAGCCCTCGAGCTCGTCGAGCTTCGGGTCCTCGTTGATCGCGAGGACGAGGAGGTCGAGCAGCCAGGAACGGACGACCGTGCCGCGCTGCCATCCGGCGAAGACGGCGGGGACGTCGTGGATGATGTCCTTCGCCTCGAGGAGCTCGTACCCCTCGCCGTACGCCTGCATGATGGCGTACTCGATGCCGTTGTGGACCATCTTCGCGTAGTGGCCCGCGCCGATGCCGCCGGCGTGCGAGAAGCCCTCTTCGCGCGGGCCCTCGGGACGGAGCGCGTCGAAGACCGGCATGGCGAACTCGACGTCCTTGACGTCACCGCCGACCATGAGGCCGTACCCGTTCTCCTTGCCCCAGACGCCACCGGAGACACCGGCGTCGACGTAGCGGATGCCCTTCGCGGCGAGCTGCTCGGCGTGCTTGGTGTCGTCGAGCCACTTCGAGTTGCCGCCGTCGATGACGAGGTCGCCCTCGCCCAGGACGTCGGTGAGCTCGGTGATCACGTCGTCGGTGATCTTGCCGTGCGGGACCATGACCCACACGAGCTTCTGGCCCTCGGGGAGCGCGCTCGCGAGTTCGGCGAGGCTGGCGACATCGGAGACGGCGGGGTTGGCGTCGTACCCGGTGACCTCGATGCCTGCGTTGCGGAGACGGGCACGCATGTTGTTGCCCATGCGACCGAGGCCGACAAGACCGATGTGCATGATTTCCTCTTCTGTTCGTCGTCGCGCTGATGCAGGGGTGGCGCGTCAGCGCAGTGTTCGGCTGTTGCGCTTACCGCAGCAGGAGATTGGGCTGCAGCAGGTACCGGTATCCGTCCGTCGCCGGGGCCTCTTGCGAGGTCTGCCCGGTGATGAGCACCGGACCCGGCTTGTTGGGGTTCTCCGTCTTGGTGAAGGAGATCCGGACGAACTCGGAGTGCACCGCATTCAACCCGTCCAGGAGGAAAGCGGGCTTCAGCGAGACCACCGTTTCCTCACCGGTCAGCAACGCACTGATCGACTCTGACGCCTGCGCTTGTTCGGAACCGATCGCTTCGAGCGTGAGCCCGTCGACCGTGAAGGAGAACCGGAGCGCCGCTTCGCGCTCCAGGACGAGGGACACCCGTCGGACCGCCTCGACGAGTTCCGCGGTGTTGATCACCGCGTGGTCCTCGACGGTCTCGGGGAAGAGCCGCCGGACCGGCGGGTAGTTGCCCTTGATGAGCAGGGACGTGACCGTCTTGTCGTCCGCGTGGAACGCGATGAGCTCGCGGTCCGACGAGCCGCTGATCGAGACGGACACGGTGGACGCCGAGCCGAACGTGCGGCCGACCTCCTGCAGGGTGCGGGCCGGGACGAGCGCGTGCAGGGGGTCCGAGCCGACGCGGCCGGAGTCCCAGGCGATGGTACGGACCGCGACGCGGTAGCGGTCCGTGGCGATGAGCGAGAGGTCGTTGTCGCCGACCTCGAGCTGCACCCCGGTGATGACCGGGGTGACGTCGTCACGACTCGCGGCGACGGCGACCTGGGACACGGCCTCGGAGAACGCGTCGCCGGGGATGACGCCCGTCTGTGCGCCGATCTCCGGCAGGGTCGGGTACTCCTCGACCGGCATCGACAGCAGCGTGAAGTGAGCCGATCCGCAGGTGACCGAGATCTTCGATTCCTCGGTGGTGAACGTGACCGGGGCGTTCGGGAGGCGGCTCGCGATGTCGTTCAGCAGCCGGCCCGAGACCAGCACGGTGCCGGGATCGTCGATCTGCGCGGCGATCGACGTCTGCGCCGAGACCTCGTAGTCGAACGACGAGAGCGTGAGCCGATCGCCCTCGGCGTGGATGAGGACGCCCGAGAGGATCGGGAGGGTCGTGCGCTGTGGGAGGAGCTTCACCGCGAAGGAGACGGCTTCGGAGAAGACGTCCCGGTTGACCTCGAACTTCACAGCTGGAACCCCTGTCGATCGGTTGGACTGTCCGGCCGCCCCATTCTGGCACAGCCCGGCGGAGCCCGGATTTCTTGTCATCCCGCCGTCCACAAGGTTGGCCCGCTGAGATCAATCGTTAACCAGGAGTAATGGTGTTAACGCCTGTGCACACTGTGGATAACCCTGTTGATGCCGCTCAGCCGCAGGGAACTACAAGCGTGTGAGTTGTGAGTCGTGTGTTGACGGCATCTGGATGAAGGAATCTCATCTATCCACTTCCATCCCCAGTTTCCACAGGTGACCCTCCTGCTGTGAACAACCGAGCGGCGTGTCCTCCACAGTTATCCACAGGCTTTCCACACTGTGGGAAGTTCGGCGCATGGAACCGTCTCAGATGGTGGATGCGCCCGGAAGTGGGCCGATCCGTCGGGCGCGGGCCGCGCCTCCAGGCCGTATCAGGCGTGCACGGCGGGGTGCAACCTGTCAGCGGTAGCGGCGGTCCTGCTTGATGCGCGAGGTCAGCTCGGTGACCTGGTTGTAGATCGAACGTCGCTCCTTCATGAGCTCCGTGATCTTCTTGTTCGCGTACATGACCGTGGTGTGGTCGCGGTTGCCGAACAGCTGTCCGATCTTCGGCAGCGACAGGCTCGTCATCTCACGGCAGAGGTACATCGCGATCTGCCGTGCGGTCGCGATCGCCTGCGAGCGGGAGGACCCGTAGAGGTCGTCCACGGAGAGCTTGAAGTACTCCGCCGTGTGGTTGATGATGTCCGTCGGCGCGATCACGTTGTCGTCGTCGAGCGTGATGAGGTCCTTGAGGACGGTCTGCACCAGGGCCATGTCGACGGCCGTCCGGTTGAGGCTCGCGAAGGCCGTGACGCGGATGAGCGTCCCCTCGAGCTCCCGGATGTTGCTCGACACCTTCGAGGCCATGAACTCGAGGATGTCGTCCGGCACCTGGAGGTGGTCGGACTGCGCCTTCTTGCGGAGGATCGCGATGCGCGTCTCGAGGTCCGGCGCCTGGACGTCGGTGATGAGACCCCACTCGAAGCGGGAGCGCATCCGGTCCTCGAACCCGGTGAGGTGCTTCGGCGCGACGTCCGACGTGATGACGACCTGCTTGTTGTGGTCGTGCAGCGTGTTGAACGTGTGGAAGAAGGCCTCCTGCGTGGAGTCCTTCCCCTGGAGGAACTGGATGTCGTCGATCAGCAGGATGTCGATGTCGCGGTAGCGCTGCTGGAACTGGTTCGACCGGTTGTTCGCGATCGAGTTGATGAAGTCGTTCGTGAACTCCTCGCTGGACACGTACCGCACCCGGATCCCCGGGTAGAGGCTCTCGGCGTAGTGGCCGATCGCGTGCAGGAGGTGCGTCTTGCCGAGACCCGAGTCGCCGTAGATGAACAGCGGGTTGTAGGCCTTCGCCGGCGCCTCGGCGACCGCGACGGCGGCGGCGTGGGCGAACCGGTTCGACGAGCCGATGACGAAGTTGTCGAAGTTGTACTTCGGGTTGAGCCGCGACTCGGGGCGGCCGCCGGTGCCCGGGGAGTCGATCTGGCTCGGGACGAACGGTGCCTCGATGTACTGGCGGGGGGCCGCGCTCTGCTCGACGGCTTCCTGCACGGGCTCGGCGTACTCGGGCACGTTCGTCGGCACGGACTGGTCGACGCGGGGTTCCGACGCCATGTCCGGGTTCACCGTGATGGCGAAGTTCGCGACCGTGTCGTCACCGATGCGGGAGACGGCCTCGGTGATCGGGATGCGGATGCGCTGCTCGAGCATGCCGCGGGTGAGGTCGTTCGGGACCTCGAGGTACAGCGTGCCGGCGAGGACGCCCTTCGGCTCGACGAGGTTGAGGAAGCCGTGGAGCTGCGGGGTGATGCGGTCGTCCTCCGAGAGGAGTCCGAGGACCGATGACCAGAGGTCCTCGACGGGGTCGGCCGGCATCGTCATGTCGCGCTCGTCTCCTGGTCTCGTGTCGTGCTCTTCACTTTGCGTGCTCCGTGGCGCCGTGCGTGCTCGTTGCCGCCGGACGTGCCGGGACAGCGCGTTCACCGCTGGATGCGCCCGGCGGGTCGTCGTGTCCGGACGCTTCTTCGACGGCCCGGACCGCGTGTCGTCCCGCGAGGTGGTCCACAGGGTTGTCCACAGTCTTGTCCACGACCGCCGCGTGGTGCACGACGAGGCGACTCCCCCGTCGTGCCGGGCCGCAGCCGGGTCGATCACACCACTGTAAAGGACCGGGGCGCGTGGTACCGAACGCACGTTTTCCCCAATGTGGATAATGAACGTGCGCCGAGGCCCTGTGGCCGTGGGCGTGACCCCGTTTGACCTGCTCGCCGCTGTCACGTACCGTTAACCAGTTGACTGCGGCCGTTCGGTCGCGCCCATCTGCGTCGTTCGGCACCGAGCGGCGACACATACGTGAGGGCTCGCGCTGATTTTTCCCCGGCGCAGCCGTGTGGAGATCATCATGAGCAAGCGCACCTTCCAGCCGAACAACCGCCGCCGCGCCAAGAAGCACGGCTTCCGCGCCCGCATGCGCACCCGTGCCGGCCGCGCCATCCTCGCCGCGCGTCGCGCCAAGGGCCGCACCGAGCTCAGCGCCTGAACGAGCAGCGCCTGAACGAGCACCGTCTGGTCCGTTCGCCGCTGGGCACCTGGTAGCGATCGTGTTGGCCCGCGCCAACCGCATCGTCCGCGGTGACGACTACCGGTCCGTCGTGCGTCGTGGTCGCAGGAGCGCCACGGCGCACGCCGTCGTATCGGTGGTCCGTCGACCGTCGGACGACCCGTCGACCGGCGCGGGGCCGACACGGTTCGGGTTCATCGTCGCCAAGACCGTGGGCAACGCCGTGACCCGGAACCTCGTCAGGCGTCGCCTGAAGGCGATCGCGCACGGGCTGCTCGCCGAGATCCCCGTCGGGTACGACGTGGTGGTCCGCGCACTGCCAGCCGCTGCGCAGGCCGGATGGCCTACCCTGCTCGAAGACGTCTCGCGCTCCTGTGCGCGTGGTGTGGAGAAGGCAGCATGAACCGCAACCTGTGGACCCGGCTCGCCTGGGTCATCGCGTTGCTCCCGCGCAACGCGTGTGTCGTCGTGCTGCGCGCGTACCGAGCGGTGATCTCCCCCCTCTACGGCAACGTCTGTCGGTACCACCCCTCGTGCTCCCGGTACGCCCTCGAAGCGATCCAGCAGTACGGCGTCGTCCGCGGATCGACGATGGGGGCGTGGCGCATCGCGCGGTGCAACCCCTGGGCAGCCGGGGGCATCGACGACGTCCGTGAACGGCGTCGTCCCTACGACGTCAACCGGTTCGGGTTCGTGCTCGCGCCGGCCCAGCAGCAGCCGCAGGCCCCGGTCGGGACACCTCGTCCGGTCCTGCTCCCCCAGCGCACTCGAAAGGCGTGACCGCCCCAATGGACCTCATCGGAACGATCCTCTGGCCGCTCAAGTGGGTGGTCTCTGCCATCCTCGTCGGCTTCCACTGGATCTTCGAGAGCCTCGGCATGGACCCCGGCGCGGGCATCACCTGGGTCCTCTCCATCATCTTCCTGACGTTCGTGGTCCGCGCCGCGCTCATCCCGATCTTCGTGCGGCAGATCAAGTCGCAGCGCCGCATGCTCGAGGTGGCGCCGCAGCTCAAGAAGATCCAGGACAAGTACAAGGGCAAGAAGGACCAGTTCTCGCGTGAGGCGATGAGCCGCGAGACCATGGCGCTCTACAAGGAGACCGGGACGAACCCGCTGAGCTCCTGCCTGCCGCTGCTGATCCAGATGCCGATCTTCTTCTCGCTGTACTCGGTGCTGCACGAGGCGCAGATCAACAAGACCGGCATCGGCCTGCTCACGAACGACCTCGCAGCGTCGTTCGGCAACGCATCGCTCTTCGGCGCTCCCCTGCACGAGACGTTCACGAACGCCTCCGGCTGGGAGGTCCGCGCGATCGCCGGCTTCATGATCGTCGTGATGACGGCGTCGCAGTTCATCACGCAGCTGCAGCTCGTCGCGAAGAACATGTCGCCGGAGACCAAGGCGTCGCCGATGTACCGCCAGCAGCGGATGATGCTGTACGTCCTCCCGCTGGTCTTCATCATCTCGGGTCTGTCCTTCCCCCTCGGCGTCATGTTCTACTGGCTCGCGTCGAACGTCTGGACGATGGCGCAGCAGTACTTCGTCATCCGCAGCATGCCGACGCCGGGGTCCGAGGCAGCTCTCGCGCGTGAGGCCCGCCTGGCGAAGAAGGCACAGCGTCGCGGAGCTGCCACCCCGGTCCTCGCCGAGGCGGGCGCCGGTGCCGCTGAGATCGAGCCGGTGCGCGTGACCACGCAGCGCCAGCAGCCGGTGGGCAAGAACCGCTCCAAGAAGAACGGGAAGAAGTAAGTGACCGAGCAGGAGATCGCGGACGCCGTGGAGACCCCCGTCGAGACCGCAGCCGTCGACGATGACGCGCGTGACGAGGCCGACATCGCGGCGGACTACATCGAGGAACTCCTCGACATCTGCGACCTCGACGGTGACATCGAGATCGAGGAGCGGGCCGGTCGCGTCTACCTGTCGGTGGCGGACGAGGGCGACGCCCTCCGCGTGCTCTCCAAGCCGGACACGGTGTCCGCTCTGCAGGAGTTGACCCGTATCGCCGTCCAGGCCGAGACCGGCGAGTTCAGTCGGCTCATCCTCGACGTGGGCGGTTCGCGCGACGCTCGCGCGTCCGAGCTGCAGCGTCTGGTCGACACGGCGATCGAGCGCATCGAGGCCGGATCGTCGTCGGCTGCCCTGCCGCCGATGTCGTCCTACGAGCGCAAGCTCGTCCACGACCTCGTCGCCGAGAAGGGCTTCCACTCGGAGTCCGAGGGTGAGGGTCGGGACCGCCACACGGTCGTCACCCGATGACTGAGTCCGAGCTGCCCGTGCTCGAGGCGGAGCCGGCCGCGGCCGCGATGCTGTTCGGCGACCGCATCGACGTCGCGCGCTCGTTCACGAACGAGCTCGCACGCCGTGGGGAAGAGCTCGGTCTGATCGGTCCGCTCGAGCTTCCTCGGCTATGGACACGACACATCCTCAACTCTGCCGTCCTGGCTCCCCTCCTGGAGGAACGGGGCCGCGTCGCGGACGTCGGTTCCGGAGCCGGTCTCCCCGGCCTGGTGTTGGCCATCGCCCGGCCCGACGTGCACCTCACGCTCATCGAACCGATGGAGCGCCGGGTGGACTGGCTCACCGCTGAAGCGGACCGGCTCGGGCTCGACAATGTCGAGGTCGTCCGTGCACGAGCGGAGGACGTAGCCGATGACATCGTCGTCGACCAGGTCACGGCTCGCGCGGTGAGTGCCCTGTCGAAGCTCATCCCGCTGACCGTGCCGCTCGTCCGTTCCGGTGGACAGCTCATCTTGATGAAGGGTGCACGGGTCGAGGACGAGATGGAGAAGGCTCGGAAGGTCATCCTCCGGAAGCGCCTCACGGACGTCGAGGTGCTCGAGCTCGGAGTCGGTGTGGTCGAGGAGACCACACGCGTCTTCCGGGCTACAGTTGACTGACGCTGCGGCTCGGGCCGGTTCGACCGGCCGCCAGTGGCTCCGCGTTCCACGTGAAACACCGAACCGGGGAAGAGGCACTCGTTGAGTTCATCGACCGATTACGACGCGTCGACACCGCTCGCTCGTGAGATCGCTGACCTGAACCGGCGCCGGCGTGCTATCGCGACGCAGAAGTTCCCGCTGCCGGCGAAGACCCGCGTGTTCACGGTGTCGAACCAGAAGGGTGGCGTCGGCAAGACGACCACCACCGTGAACCTCGCCGCTGCGCTCGCGCACGGAGGCGCCCGGGTACTCGTCATCGACCTCGACCCGCAGGGCAACGCGTCCACGGCGCTCGGCGTCAACCACCAGGCCGAGGTCGCGAGCATCTACGACGTGATCGTCGACGAGGCTCCGATCGCCGACACCGTGCAGCGGTCCCCCGAGTCCGAGACGCTCTGGTGCGTGCCGGCGACGATCCACCTTGCGGGCGCGGAGATCGAACTGGTCTCCCTCGTCGCACGGGAACAGCGGCTCCGCACGGCACTCGACCAGTACCTCGAGTCTCTGGACGAGCCGTACCACTACGTCTTCATCGACTGCCCACCGTCGCTCGGCCTGCTCACGATCAATGCGTTCGTGGCCGCGCAGGAAGTGCTGATCCCGATCCAGTGCGAGTACTACGCGCTCGAAGGGCTCAGCCAGCTGCTGCGCAACATCGAACTGATCGAGCGCCACCTCAACCCGAACCTGCGGGTGTCGACCATCCTGCTGACCATGTACGACAGCCGGACGAACCTGTCGAACCAGGTCGCCGCGGACGTGCGGGAGCACTTCGGCGGCCAGGTGCTCGAAGCCATGATCCCGCGATCCGTTCGCGTCAGTGAGGCGCCGAGCTACGGCCAGAGCGTGGTCGCCTACGACGTCAACTCCACCGGCTCGCTCTCCTACCTGGAGGCGGCCGCAGAGATCGCAGCACGAGGAGCGCAGGACTGATGGCACCGAAGCGAACCGGACTCGGACGGGGCATCGGAGCCCTCATCCCGACAACGAACGAGCAGCAGGACCGCCCCGTCGACGTTTTCTTCCCCACGGGCGGCTCGCCAGCCTCGGCGCCGAGCAGTGACTCCCTCACCGCTGAGGAGCTCGTGGCGGTGCCGGGAGCCCGTCTGGCGAACCTCAACCCGCTCGACGTCGTGCCGAACGCGCAGCAGCCTCGCAAGGAGTTCCGCGAGGAGGAGCTCCAGGAGCTCGTGCACTCGATCCGTGAGATCGGCGTCCTGCAGCCCATCGTGGTCCGTCCGATCGCCGGAGCTGCGGGAACCGAGCCGCAGTACGAACTCATCATGGGTGAGCGCCGTCTGCGTGCCACCAAGGAACTTGGGCTGAGCACGATCCCCGCGATCGTGAAGGACACTCCCGACGACGCGATGTTGCGGGATGCGCTGCTCGAGAACCTGCACCGTGCCCAGCTCAACCCGCTCGAGGAAGCCTCGGCGTACCAGCAATTGCTCGCTGACTTCGGGATCACGCAGGAGCAGCTCGCGCAGCGGATCGGTCGATCGCGTCCGCAGATCACGAACACCATTCGTCTCCTGCGCCTTCCCTCCCCGGTGCAGCGTCGTGTCGCTGCCGGCGTGCTCTCGGCCGGCCATGCTCGCGCGATCCTCGCAGCGCCCGACGCCGAGGCGATGGAGTACCTCGCCGAGAAGATCGTGAACGAGGACCTGTCCGTCCGCGCGGCCGAGGCGATCGCTCAGCAGCTCTCAGCGAAGACACCGGTCAAGACGAAGGCGGAGCCCTCGAAGCGTCAGGCGCACTTCAACGATCTCGCCGAACGGCTCGGTGACCGCCTGAACACCCGAGTCAAGATCGCGGTGGGGGCGCGGAAGAGTTCGGTGACCATCGACTTCGCGAACGGCGACGACCTCAATCGCATCCTCGGTGAGCTGGGTGTGCAGGACATCGCGCGCTGAGCACCGTCTGAAGCCGTGTGCGCGGTTCTGCCGGGAGCAGCGGACGCGCAGGTCTCCCGGCCCAGCCTGACCCGGTTCCGTCGCTTCAGCGCCTTCCTGCGGCTCTGAGGCGTCATGTGCTGCTCCCGGGCGCTCGCCTGTCCGCGATCAGCGAACGCGGCTGCGCGGACGTTCCACGTGGAACATGCCAGTCTGGGCGGATGAACCCATCCCCCCGTGCTGAGCCGCTGTGGCGTGAACTCGTCGGCGAACAACTGCGAGAGCGTCGCCGGGACCGCGGCGACAGACTCCAGGACGTGGCTCGCCGCGCCGGGGTGTCACCGCAGTACCTCTCCGAGATCGAGCGCGGCCGCAAGGAGCCCTCGTCCGAGATGCTCGCCGCTGTCGCGGGAGCTCTGGACTCATCCCTGCTGGACCTCACCACCGGGGCGGCGGAGCGGCTACGAACGAGCGTCGTCAGTTCCGCGCCCGCGGTGTCCGTGCGGGGCATGTTCGCGCTGGCTGCGTGACCCGGGTTTCGCGTGGCGGGCGTGCCGCGCTCACAGGCGACGTGCGAGCACGTGATCCACGAGCCCGTACTCCTGCGCCTCCCGTGCGGTGAACACTCGATCGTGATCCGTATCGGCTCGAAGTCGACCAGCTGATCGGCCGGTGTGCTCGGCGAGGACGGCTTCGATGTCCGAGCGGATCCGAACGAGCTCATCGGCCTGCAGGATCAGCTCGGGGATCGCTCCCTGACCCTGGGCTGCAGGCTGGTGAAGGACGACGCGAGCGTGCGGCAGGGCCGAGCGCTTCCCAGCGGTCCCTGCGGCGAGGAGCATTGCACCGACTCCAACCGCTTGTCCGACGCAGGTCGTGGACACGTCCGGGCGGATGTACTGCATGGTGTCGTAGACGGCGAGCATTGCGCTGGGGTCCCCGCCTTCGCAGTTGATCGTGAGGTGCACGTCGGCGTCGGGGTTGTCCGATTCGAGGAACAGCAACTGCGCGATCAGGGCGTTCGAGACCCCTGCGTCCACGGGGGTACCGAGGTAGATGATCCGTTCGGTCAAGAGGTGCGAGTAGACGTCCATGACGCGTTCACCGCGAGGGTCCCGCGCGATGACGTTGGGTATCGTGTAGCTGGTCATCGTGCCTCCTCCCCCGCGGGATTCAGCAGCACTTCGGCTGCTGCGAAGCCGACCGCGCCGGCCCGGGGTGCGGCAGGCCTGATCGTCGAGAACTCCGAGACGATCTCGTCGATGAATCCGTAGTCGAGCGCCTCGCCCGCAGAGAACCAGTGGTCGTGCAAGGAGTCCTCGAACACGCGCTCGACCGGCTGACCGGTGTCGTCAGCAATCAACTGGAGCACGGTGTCCCGAGTGTCCCGGAGGTGGTCCGCCTGGAGCGCGATGTCGACAGCGGAGCCGCCGATACCCGCGGATCCTTGGTGCATCAGGATCCGGGCGTGGGGAAGCGCGCGCCTCTTGCCTGGTGTTCCCGCCGAGAGCAGGAACTGACCCGCGCTACAGGCGATCCCCAGCGCGAGGGTGCTTACGTCGTTCGGGATGGCCCGCATGAGGTCGCGGATGGCGAGCATCGCAGGCACGGAGCCGCCCGGGGAGTGGATCCACAGCGCGATGTCGGTGCTCGGGTCTGCAGCGGCGAGTTGCAGGAGCTGGGTCATGAGGACCGCACCGTTGTCGTCGTCGAGTCCTCCGTCGAGGACGAGTACGCGCTGCTCGAGGAGCGAGCGACGATGCGTGAGGTCGAATGCTGGGAGGGTTGGGGCGTCGGTCATGCATTCCACCCTCATCGCGGATCGTCCGGACGTCCGGCCACGCTGCTCAGAGCGGATCTGCCGTCAGCAGCGCCGGGGCTGTTCCACGTGGAACATCGCGCGGAGCTTCCAGAGACCGACGGCGGCGAAGATCGGCTTGACGGCGATCATCTCTCCGGGGCGATAGTCATCCGCAGGGGCCAGTAGACCGGCGAGGTCGGGGCGCTGACGACGGAGGTAGTTCCGAGCCTTCTCGGCGTGGAGACCGTTCGACGCGAACACCACGCACTGGGCCCCTCCGATCAGCGGGAGGACGTTTCGGACGTTCTCCCACGTCGACACGCTCGTTCGTTCCACCAGAACGGAACCGTGCCAGTGGAGCTCACGGGCGATGTAGCCGCCTAGGAGATCGGCCTCCGGCGTTGCGCCGTGCACCGATCCGCCGCTGCAGATGATCGTGACGGCAGCGCCCCGAGAGGCGGCGCGCTGCGCCGTTCGTACCGCGATGCGCGCGCGCCACCGGTTGATCGAGTTGATCCGGGCTCCGCGGTTCCCGAAGCCGAGGACGACCACGGCGACTGTCGAACCAGGAGGAGGCGATGGGAGTGCCGTGGCGCGCCGGGCTGCACGGGCGTGGACGACCTCGCCCCAGACGAGCGCCGAACTGAGAGCGGAAGTCGCGGCGACCGCCAGCGCAGCGACGACAGCGGGGGATGTTCCACGTGGAACACCGCCGCGCACCGGATCAGGCCCGGTGGTCGCGGATGGCCTGCTCGGCAAGCTCGGCGTACGTCCATCCAAGGTCGAACCCGGACGCAGACAGTGCCTGAGGAACCAGGGACGTCTCCGTGAGGCCGGGCAGGACGTTTGCTTCGAGGAACCACGGTGTTCCTGCTGCATCGATGATGAGGTCGACGCGGGAGATGTGACGAAGGCCAAGCGCCGTGTGCGCCGCGACCGCCGCTGCAGAGGCCACCCCGCTGAGCTCCTCAGACAGGCGCGCAGGGGTGGAGAACGTCGTCTCCCCCGCGTTGTACCGCGCCTCGAAGCCGTAGATCCCGTTCCGCGGGACGATCTCCACCGCTGCGAGCGCAACAGGGCCGTCGCCGGTGTCGATGATGCCGACCGCCACCTCGGTACCCCGGATGAGCTGCTCGACCACGACGTCGTCGCAGTACGTGTACGCCGTGACCATGGCCCGAGGGAGGTCGTTGACATCGTCCACCAGCGTCACGCCCTGAGCACTGCCACCCCGTGCGGGCTTCACAGCGAGCGGGACGGGGTGCTCGGCGGCGATGCTCTCGAGGACGCCGACTGCGCCGAGCTCACGGAACACGTCGTGCGACAGCGTGACCGACCGTGGCGTGCGAACGCCTGCCCGCGCGACGAGCGCGGAGGCAGTGGGCTTGTCCCAGGCCAACCGGGCCGACGTGGAACGCGACCCGACGAACGGGATGTCCAGCGCCTCCAGGATGCCCCGCAGGGCGCCGTCCTCCCCGGAGGCGCCGTGCAGTGCCGGCCACACGACGTCCGGGCGGGTCTCCCGGAGCGCTGGGAGGAGGGATGCGTCAGCGTCCCGGAGGTCGACCTGCCAGCCGTAGCCGGTGAGTGAATCCGCGACGCGGCGACCGGACCGCAGCGACACATCGCGCTCGTGCGAGATCCCTCCCGCGACGACGACGACGTGACGGCGGGTCAGTTCGGCCATGTGGAAGACCTCCGGTACTGCGATGGAACGACGGGCGGTGCCGATCAGAAGAAAATGCTGATCAGGAGATGTTCGGCGGCGGTGCGCTCACCGACGAAGTCGGACGGACCACCGCGTTCGGACGAGTCGCCGGACCGAAGGTCTCGATGAGTTCGAGCTCGTCGTTCACCACGTTCGCGAGGCGCTTCACGCCCACGCGGATCTGATCCGGCGTCGGGTAGCAGAACGACAGACGGATGTGCCCACCACCGCGACCGTCGGCGTAGAAGGCGGTGCCCGGCGTGTAGGCGACGAGCTCCTTCACCGCGCGGGGCAGCATGCCCTTCGAGTCGAGGGACTCCGGCAGCGTCAGCCAGACGAAGAAGCCACCGTTCGGCTTCGTCCACGACAGGTCCGGCAGGAACTCCCCCAGGGCGGACAGCATGGCGTCGCGACGCTCGGCGTAGAGGCCGCGGAAGGTGTCGACCTGACCCTTCCAGTCCGCAGCGTCGAGGTAGGCGTTCACCACGTACTGGCCGAAGGAGTTCGGCGCCAAGACGGCAGACTCGTTCGCGAGGACGAGCTTCTCGCGGATGGCGTGCGGCGCGAGTGCCCAGCCGACGCGGAAGCCCGGTGCGAGGGTCTTCGAGAAGGACCCGAGGTAGACGACACCCTCTTCGTCGATCGAGCGGATGGCCTGCGGGGCGGGCTCGTCGAACCAGAGCAGTCCGTACGGGTTGTCCTCGAGCACGAGGATGTTGTTCGACCGACAGATGTCGAGGATCTCGATGCGACGCTCTCGGCTCAGCGTGACGCCGGCCGGGTTGTGGAAGTTCGGGATCGTGTACAGGAACTTGATCCGCTTCCCCTGCGTCCGCAGGTTCGCGATGGCTTCACGCAGCGCCTCGGGCACGAGACCGTTCTCGTCCGTCGCCACGTGGACCGTCTCGGCCTGGTACGAGCGGAAGACGCCGATCGCGCCGACGTACGACGGGGACTCGGCGAGGACGACGTCGCCCGGGTCGATGAAGAGCCGTGTGACGAGGTCGAGCGCGTGCTGTGAACCGGTGGTGACGACGACGTCCTCGGCGCTGGCACGGATGCCCTCGAGGCTCATCACGTCGACGATGTGCTCGCGGAGGGACCGCAGACCCTGTCCCCCGCCGTACTGCAGTGCCATGGCGGCGTCCTCGGCCATGACGCGGTCCAGGGAGCCCGTGACGAGCTCTCTGGGGAGCGCGGAGACGTACGGCATGCCGCCAGCCAGCGAGACCACCTCGGGCCGCGAGGCGACGGCGAACAGGGCTCGGACCTCGGAGGCGCTCAGCCCGGCGGTGCGCTGGGCGTAGGAGTCGTACCAGGGGTCGAGGCTGTTGCCGTTCGTCATCAGTGCTCCGTTTCAGTGGGACATTCCCGCCACACTACGACATCGCCCCGGCAAACCAGGGATCGGCGACGAGGCCGATCCCGAACGCGTGGCCCGTAACGAGGAACGGCCCCGCACCCTTTCGGGGTGCGGGGCCGTTCACGGCACGGTCCTACGCGAGGAACTCGGCGAGGTCCGCCTCGAGCGCCGGCTTCGGCTTGGCACCGATGACGGTCTTGACGACCTCGCCGCCCTTGAAGACCTTCATCGCCGGGATCGACGTGATCTGGTAGTTCATCGCCGACTGGGGGTTGTCGTCGACGTTGAGCTTGACGATCTCGATCTTGTCGGCGTGCTCAGCGGCGATCTGGTCGAGGATCGGCGAGACCGCGCGACACGGACCGCACCACTCGGCCCAGAAGTCGACGAGGATCGTCTTGTCGGACTTGAGGACCTCGTCCGAGAAGGTGGCGTCGGTGACTGCCTTGGCGTTGGACATGTGTGCTCCTTCGAGAAGTCGATCTGTGGGTACAACGGCTGCGCCGCCGGTGTATTCCTGCTGCGTCAGGCGCGGGCCGTCACGTCGACCGTGACGGGCTCCTCGGGGGTCACGCCTTCGGCCCGGTCGGTGAGCTCGTCCGACAGCTCGGCGAGGTACTTCTCGGCATCGAGCGCGGCGACCGTGCCCGAACCCGCGGCGGTGATCGCCTGGCGGTACGTCGGGTCGACGACGTCGCCGGCCGCGAAGACACCGGGCAGGTTCGTCTTGGATGACCGACCCTGGACCGCGATGGTGCCCTCGGGGGCGATGTCGATCTGGCCGTGGACGAGGTGCGTGCGCGGGTCGTTGCCGATCGCGATGAACAGGCCGTCGAGCGCGAGTTCGCTCTCCTCGCCCGTGACCGTGTCCTTCAGGGTGACGCCCTCGACCGCGGAGTCACCCGTGATGCCGGTGACCTCCTTGTTCCACGCGAACTCGATCTTCGGGTCGTTGAACGCCCGGTCCTGCATGATCTTCGACGCGCGGAGGACGTCCTTGCGGTGGATGACCGTGACCTTGTCGGCGAAACGGGTGAGGAACGTCGCTTCTTCCATGGCGGAGTCGCCACCACCGACGACGGCGATGTTCTTCTGGCGGAAGAAGAACCCGTCGCAGGTCGCGCACCAGCTCACGCCGTGGCCGGAGAGACGCTCCTCGTCGGCGAGGCCGAGGTGACGGTAGGCGGAGCCGGTCGCGTAGATGACCGCGAGCGCTTCGTACGTCTCGCCGGAACCCACGGTGACCCTCTTCACGTCGCCGGTGAGGTCGACGGAGACGGCGTCGTCGTACAGGACCTCCGCGCCGAACTTCTCGGCCTGCTCCTGCATCTTGATCATCAGGTCCGGGCCCTGGATCCCCTCGGGGAAGCCCGGGAAGTTCTCGACCTCGGTCGTCTTGGTGAGCTCGCCGCCGGTCTCGACGCTGGACGCGACGATGAGGGGCTTGAGCTCCGCTCGTGCGGCGTAGATGCCGGCGGTGAACCCGGCCGGGCCGGAACCGATGATGATGAGCTGGCGCATGCCTCGCTGCCCTTCCGTAGAGATCGCTGACCGGGTCAACACATGCTACCGGCGCGCCATTCCACGAGGCACCGGAACGGGACCGCGGCGGCGAGGCGGCTCAGCGCCCCAGTCGGCTCCGCAGGATGTCCACCGCGCCCTTGATCTCGCCGTTCTTCGCGACGACGAGCGCTCCGAAGTACACGACCATCATCACCGCGCCCGTGAGAGCGAGGGTGATGAGGGCTCCGGTGACGTCGGCCATCGCGAACCCGTCTGACGAGAATGCCCCGAAGAAGTTCGCGACGACCAGTCCGGCCACACCGGCGATGAGGGCGGCGATGACGAACTGCACGTGCGACCGGGTGACGACCGGCCCCTCGATGCCCCCGAGACGCTTCCGCACGAGCACGAGGGCGACGATGGTCTGCGCAGACCCGGCGACGGTGGTGCAGATCGCGATGCCGACGCCGATGACGGATCCCGGCAGCATGGCGACGGACAGGGCTCCGATCACGAACAGGCCGGACTGCACGAGCTGCATGAGGAACGGCGTCCGGTGGTCGTGCATCGCCCAGAACACCCGCTGGATGATGAAGAGCATGCTGAACAGCACGAGCCCGGGCATGTAGGCGACGAGCACGAGGGCCATCGACTGCGTGTGGCCGAACTCGTTCTCCCAGATGCGGGCGAACGGCATCGCCGTGACGACGAGGGCCACCGACGCGAACACGGTGAACAGCCCGACGATCCGGAGCGACAGCGACAGGTTCCTGCGCACGGCAGCCAGGTCGCCCCGTTCGGCGTCGTGGCTCATCCGGGTGAAGTACGCGGTCGCGATCGACACCGTGATGATCGAGTGCGGCAGCATGAACAGCAGCCAGGTCGTGCTGAGCGTCGCGTTCCCGGCCCCGGTCGCGAGCGAGGCGACACGGGCCTGCACGATGCCGGCGAGCTGGGTGACGAGGATCATCGCGAAGAGCCAGCCCGCAGCGGTACCGGTGGACTTGAGGCCGACACCGCGCCAGCGGAAGTCCGGTCGGAAGCTCAGGCCCGCTCGACGCCAGAACAGCGGCAGGAACGCGGCCTGCGCGAGGACGCCGAGCGATGCGCTCCCGGCGAGCACGGCGATCTTCAGTGGTGTCCAGTCGTCGGGCGACGCGTTCACGCCGCGGCCGCCGAACAGTGCGATGAAGACGATGAGGCCGGCGATCGCGATGACGTTGTTGAGCAGCGGCGCCCACGTGAAGGGCCCGAAGACCTGCTTGGCGTTGAGGACCTCGCCGAGCAGGGAGTACATCGCGTAGAAGAGGATCTGCGGCAGGCACCAGAACGCGAAGGCCACCGCGAGATCCGTCGTGGAGGCGCTGAAGCCTTTGCCGCCGTCGCCCGCGCTCTGGCTGTAGATCCGGACCAGGACGGGCGCGAGCAGGGTCGCCGCGACCGTGATGACGAGGAACGCCGAACCGCCGAGCGTGACGATCTTGTTGACGTACGCGGTGCCGCCGTCGGGGTGCTGCTTCATCGAGCGCACGATCTGCGGGATCAGCACGGCCGAGAGCAGACCGCCCGCGATGAGCGCGTAGATGTTGTTCGGCAGCTGGTTCGAGATGGCGAACGCGTTCGCGGCGTCCGAACCGGTGTTGCCGATCGCGAACGCGAGCACGAAGGTCTTCGCGAAGCCCAGGATGCGGGACACCATGGTGCCGGCCGCGAGCATGGCGCTCGCCCGGCCGAGGCTGCGCTCGGCTGCGGGTTCCGCATCGACGGACGGCTGGGGCTGGGTGGCGCTGATGGTCGGCTCCTCGGGTGCTGCTGACGGTTCGTCGCGGGGTGCGGGGCCGGCCTGGAGGCGCGGTGCCGGTCCACCGGTCGCCGTCGCGTCCGGCAGCGGGGCGCCGACGACCGCCGGCTGGACCTCGAGGGGACGGTTCGGGTCCTCGTCGTCATCGTCGTCGAGCTCGCCGTTCCGGCGGCGGATCCGCTTGCGGATGCTGCGGAAGATGCCGAAGCCGAAGATCGCGACGAGCGCCACCGCGGCGCCGGCCGTGATCACGGTCTCCCACTGCGCCTGGACGTTCAGCTGGACGGTCGCCGGGTCGGCGATCCGGACCCCGGTCGGGCTGGTGAGTGTCAGGGTCAGGTTGACCTTGCCGTTCGCGACCGACTGCACCGGCACGGTGGTGCGCGTGGACGAGTCGGGCTGGACCTGGACCTCGATGTCGTTCCGCACGACGCGGAGCGCCGAGTTCGACGGCTGGACGGACAGTCGGACCGTGACCGGGAAGTCGGAGCTGTTCCGGATCGAGATGGGGAGCGACGAGCGGTCGCCCAGCAGGGTGAGGCTGCTCGAGTCGGGGATGCTGACCCGGGAGACGGCCTTCGCCCAGTACGCCACCCGTGCGTCGACCGCGGTGGCGAAGGCGTCCGGATCGGACCGCCAGGCGTTCGAGGACAGCGCGAGCAGGTTGAGCCGTGCCGGTGCGGTGAGCTGGGTCGGGGTGTCGAGTGCCGTGGAGAACGCGGTGAGGTCCTGCTCCCCCTCGACCAGGCGCTCGAGCTGATCGGTGCGGGCGTCGCCGTTCGAGCCCGCGGTCAGGGTCAGTGAACCGGCGGTCGCGGACGACGCCGTCGAGAGGTCGGCCGGAGCGACCCACGGGGTGCTCTCGATGGCGTCGAGGGCCTGGCTCAGCCGGGCCGAGTTCGTCGGCCAGTCGCGCCCGAGGGTCAGGAGGATCGGGCCGTCCGCCGTGCCGGCGCGGGCCGAGGTCGCGAGCGTCGCGGTGAGCTCGGACATCGCCGTCGACCACTCCTGCTGGTTCGTCGCGGTCGCGGCGGAGCGGAGGAGGGAGGACATCGACTGGTCGGACACCAGGACGTGCTGGCCGCTGATCTGCTCGGACGCCGCGATCGTGGTGTCGGCGCCCGCGGAGGTGTTGCCGCTCGACACGATCGTGGTCCCCGAGCCGGCCTTGGCCAGTGCGGGGAGGTCCGCCGCGGTGACGGTGCCGTCGGAGGGCCACGCGATCGAGTCCATCGAGTACGGGAAGTCGAGGAGCGATTCGGTGGTGGGCAGGGTCGCCGGGGTCTCGTCCTCCTTCGTTCCGGCGTCGGCCGTCGCGTCGTCGGTGGGGGTCGCCGAGGCGGTGGATGTCGCCGATGCGGTGGGGTCGGTCGTCGGGTCCGCCGGGTCCTGCGTGGGCGTCGGGGTCGGGGTCGATGCGCCGGGGAAGTTGTCCGCGTCGACCGCCTGGTCGAGGGAGATCGGCGACAGGATGCCGCTCGCACCGGCCTGCCGCAGGCCGGTCACGTCGGCGTCGGCGTAGGGCAGTGCGAAGGTCTCGTTGCGGAGCGACTCGAGGCGGTTCAGCCACGCTGTGGCGGAGGACGGGGCGTTCTCGCCGAGGAGCCGGATCGAGGCGATGATGCGCGGGTCGATCGCCACGGCGACGTTGTGGTCCTCCGCCGCGTCGAGCTGCTGCGTCAGGGTGCCGTCGACCGCGGTGGCCGACGCGAGGAAACCGGAGGAGAGGACGCCGTCGCCGGTCTTCGGAACCGTGATCGGCATCGCGACCGAGACGCTCACGGGCGTCTGGTCGAAGTCGGGGTACCAGGTGATCGCCGACCGGGCGACGGCGTAGGTGTCGCCCGCCGTGTACTCGGCCGCGATCCGCCGCGCACCGAACGAGGAGTACCCGCCGAGCGCCACGTTGCCGGACACCACCTTCACCGAGCCGAGCGTGACGGAGCGGTGCGCCGGGACGGCCGGGATGTCCACTGAATCCATGGGGGCGCCGAGGTAACCGGTCGTGCTGGTGTCGGTGAGCCAGTCGGACAGGACGTCCCGCGTGCTCACGGAGCGGAAGACGTCGAGGTCGGCCGTGCCCGCCGGGACGTCCGCGTCGGTGTCGTTCGTCACCGTGATCGAGAGCTCGAGGTCCTCGTCCCGCTGGACGATCCCGCGGTTCGCCGGGGCGATCGAGATCGTCGTCTTCCCCTGCTCGGCGGCGGCCGGGTGGGCGGTCCGGGTCTTCGCGGTGGTGGCCGTCGTGGCGAGCGCGCCGTCGGCTGCGGCGGGCGCGACGACGAGGCCGAGCGCGACGAGGGCCGTCGCGGCGGCGGCGAGCGTGGTGCGGAAGATCTGCATGCGGGAGGGCCACGGGGTCGGTTCGGGCCGTCCACGAGTGTATGAGGCGTGACCATGAACGCTTCCGTGCGCGCGGAGGTTGTGGAGAACTCGTTGACGCGATCTGGGAGGATGAGGACCGTCATGCAGTCCGTTGCCCAGGCCGTCGAGCGACTCGACGCACTCGCCGCCACCGAGCCCGTCGCCCTCCTCGCTCGGGCCTTCGCCGACGCCGGGCACGAACTGGCGCTCGTCGGCGGGCCCGTCCGGGACGCGTTCCTGGGTCGGCCGGTCACCGACCTCGACTTCACCACGGACGCCCGCCCGGACGACATCCTGCGCATCGTGGAACCCGTCGCGAGCGCCACCTGGGACGTCGGGCGCCAGTTCGGCACGATCGCCGCCCGTGTCGCCGGCGAGCAGGTGGAGATCACCACCTACCGCAGCGACGTCTACGACGGTGAGACCCGCAAGCCCGAGGTGGCGTTCGGCGACACCATCGAGGACGACCTGCTCCGCCGGGACTTCACGGTCAACGCGATGGCGCTCCGCCTGCCGGCACGGGAGCTCGTCGACGTGCACGGCGGCGTGGAGGACCTGCTCGCCCAGCGGCTGCACACCCCGCAGGCCGCGCGGGTGTCGTTCCGTGACGACCCGCTGCGGATGATGCGGGCCGCACGCTTCACGGCCCAGCTCGGGTTCGCGGTCTCGGACGAGGTGCGCGAGGCCATGAGCGACCTCGTGGACTCGATCGACATCGTCTCCGCTGAACGTGTGCGTGACGAACTCGTCAAGTTGCTGAACACGAGCGACCCGGTGCCCGGCGTGCGGCTGCTCGTCGACACCGGCCTCGCCGAGCGGTTCCTGCCGGAGCTGCCCGCGATGCGGCTCGAGATCGACGAGCACCACCACCACAAGGACGTCTACGAGCACTCCCTCACCGTGCTGTCCCAGGCGATCGGGTACGAGGCCGAGCGGCATCCCGGCGAGGCCCCGGACACCACGCTGCGACTCGCGGCGCTCCTGCACGACATCGGGAAGCCCGCGACCCGGAAGCTCGAGCCCGGTGGCGCGGTGAGCTTCCACCACCACGACCTCGTCGGCTCGAAGCTCGCGAAGAAGCGGCTCCGTGCCCTGCGCTTCGACAACGACACGATCGCCGCGGTGAGCCGGCTCATCGAGTTGCACCTCCGGTTCTTCGGCTACACCGACGGCGCCTGGACCGACTCCGCCGTCCGCCGCTACGTGCGCGATGCCGGCGAGCAGCTCGAGCGCCTGCACGAGCTGACGCGCTCCGACGTCACCACCCGGAACCGTCGGAAGGCCGATCGACTCGCCTTCGCGTACGACGACCTCGAGGACCGGATCAAGGAGCTGTCCGAGCAGGAGAAGCTCGACTCGATCCGCCCCGACCTGTCCGGCGACGACATCATGCGGATCCTGGGCATCCCCCCGGGCCGCGCCGTGGGCGAGGCGTACCGATTCCTGCTCGAGGTGCGCATGGACGAGGGCCCCCTCGGCCCCGATGACGCCGAAGCGCGTCTGCGCGCCTGGTGGGCCGACCGTGACCCGACCACCTGACGGACGGGACGTCGTCCACATGCCGGTGGCGCGCCTCCAGGCCGTCCGCTAAGCTTGCCGGGTTGTCCGCACGCACCTGTGTGGCAGGACACATGCATCAACCCTCCTGCTCCGGGAACCGCCCGGAGCCGTTCGAGACCAAAGGAGGTGGGTTCCGCATGCACCAGTACGAACTGATGGCGATCCTCGACCCCGAGATCGATGAGCGCACCGTCGCTCCCAGCCTGGACAAGTTCCTCGCGGTCATCCGCAACGACGGTGGCACCGTCGACAACGTGGACGTCTGGGGCCGTCGCCGGCTCGCGTACGAGATCGCGAAGAAGTCCGAGGGCATCTACGCCGTCGTGGACTTCACGTCCTCCCCCGAGGCCGCCAAGGAGCTGGACCGTCAGCTCGGTCTCTCCGAGGCCGTGCTCCGCACGAAGGTCCTCCGCGCCGAGGAGGCGATCGCTCAGGTCGCCGCCCAGAAGCAGCGTGACGAGGCCCGCGCGGCTCGCAAGGCTGCCAACGCGACCGCGACCGCGAGCGCCGAGTAACCCGTGGCCGGCGAAACCGTCATCACGGTGGTGGGCAACCTCACCGCGGATCCGGAGCTGCGCTACACGCAGAACGGGCTCGCCGTGGCGAACTTCACCATCGCGTCCACTCCTCGCACGTTCGACCGTCAGGCGAACGAGTGGAAGGACGGCGATGCGCTGTTCCTCCGCGCGAGCGTGTGGCGCGAGTTCGCCGAGCACGTGGCGGGCTCGCTGACGAAGGGCTCGCGCGTCATCGCGCAGGGTCGTCTCCGTCAGCGCTCGTACCAGGACCGTGAGGGCCAGCAGCGCACGAGCATCGAGCTCGAGGTCGACGAGATCGGCCCCTCGCTCCGCTACGCGACCGCCCAGGTCACCCGTGCTTCGGGTGGCAACGGCGGCGGTCGTGGCCAGGTCGGCGGCAACGCCGGCGGCGGCCAGCAGGGCGGCGGCTGGAACAACGGCGGCGGTCAGTCGGATGCGCCCTGGTCCCCGCAGGGTGGCCAGCAGGGTGGCAACGCACAGTCGAACGACGTGTGGAGCACCCCGGGCGGCACGTACGACGACGAGACCCCGTTCTGATCCTCCGCGGTTCAACGGACACAACTTCTTCTTCTTAAGGACAAACAATGGCTGGAAAGAGCACCGGCGACCGCCGGAAGCCTCGCGGTAAGGGCGGCAAGAACGCCGCTCCCGCGAAGTCGATCAAGGTCGGCGTCATCGACTACAAGGACGTCGCGACCCTTCGCAAGTTCATCTCGGAGCGTGGCAAGATCCGCGCCCGTCGCATCACCGGCGTCTCCGTCCAGGAGCAGCGCCTCATCGCCCGTGCCGTGAAGAACGCCCGTGAGATGGCGCTCCTCCCCTACGCCGGCTCCGGCCGCTGATCGGAGGACTTCACATGTCGAAGCTCATCCTCACCCACGAGGTCTCCGGCCTCGGTTCCGCCGGTGACGTCGTCGACGTCAAGAACGGCTACGCCCGCAACTACCTGATCCCGCAGGGCTTCGCTGTCGCGTGGTCCAAGGGCGGCGAGAAGCAGGTCGAGTCGATCCGCGCGGCGCGTGCCGCTCGCGAGCTCGCCACCATCGAAGAGGCCCAGGACCTCAAGATGAAGCTCGAGAACGCGACCATCCAGCTGTCCGTCAAGGCCGGCAAGGACGGGCGCCTGTTCGGTTCCGTGCGTCCCGCGGACGTCGCCGACGCCGTTGCGGCGCAGGGCGTCGGCTCGCTCGACAAGCGCAAGGTCGAGGTCCCCGCGACCATCAAGACCGTCGGTGACCACGAGGCCACCGTGCGCCTGCGCGAGGACATCACTGCCGTGATCTCGCTCAAGGTCGTCGCCGCCAAGTAACACTGGCAGCGGTCTCCGCTCACGACGGGCGGGTCTCCTCCGGGAGGCCCGCCCGTCGTCGCGTTGTGGGCTTCCGCGGCTTCGCATCGGCCTGGAGGCGCGGCTCGTTCTGACCTGACCGGTTACTTCTCAGACAGGGTCGCGGTCGCTGGGAACAGGTTGGGAGCGTTGTCCTCAGGTTCGCGTTTGTCAACTCTTTTTACACAGGTGAAACGAGCGGATCGACAACCTTCAAGGGGTACTTGAACCCCACTTCTCCACACACGGTGTGGAACAGAAAACCCCAGGTCAGGCGGTCGAACGTGTGTTCCCCACGGGAGTTGTCCACACCTTCGTCCACAGTTCTCCACACAGCACTCCGGCGTGTTCCGCAGGCTCTCCACAGAGTTATCCACAGGGGCATTTGCTGGGGATAACTTTGTCCCCGTAGCTTGGCCCAGCGACTCGGCGATGTCGGTCGCCGGGGGTAGAACAGGCACGGCTGGTTGGTTCGTGGCCTGTCGTTCAATCAAGAGGAGCAAGTGTGTCGATCGCGCATCTCGAGCCCGCACCGCAGGACTTTGCGGAGCGCGGTGGCACGGAGCGCACGCCCCCGCACGACCTCCTGGCCGAGCAGTCGACCATCGGCGGCATGCTCCTGTCGAAGGACGCCGTCGCCGACGTCATCGAGACCGCCCGTGGCGTGGACTTCTACATCCCCAAGCACGAGGTCATCTTCGACGCGATCCTCTCCCTCTACTCGCACGGTGAACCGACCGACGTCATCGCAGTCACCGACGAGCTGACGAAGACCGGCCTGCTCTCCCGTGCCGGCGGCGCCGAGTACCTGCACAGCGTGACGAGCATGGTGCCCACCGCCGCGAACGCCGGGTACTACGCCGCGATCGTCGCCGAGAAGGCCGTGCTCCGGCGCCTCGTCGACGCCGGCACGCGCATCGTGCAGATGGGGTACGCCTCCGAGGGTGAGGTGACCGACCTCGTCAACAGCGCCCAGGCCGAGGTCTACAACGTCGCCGGCGGTGTGCAGACCGAGGACTACGTCCCCCTGACCGACGCCATCTCCGCCGCACTCGACGAGATCGAGGCCGCGAAGGGCCGCGACGGGCAGATGACCGGCGTCCCCACCGGGTTCGCGCAGCTCGACGGCCTCACCAACGGCTTCCACCCCGGACAGCTCATCATCATCGCCGCACGACCGGCACTCGGGAAGTCGACGCTCGCGCTCGACCTCTGCCGCGCGGCCGCCATCAAGCACAACGAGACCGCAGCGTTCTTCTCACTCGAGATGGGCCGCGCCGAGATCGCGATGCGTCTGCTCTCCGCCGAGTCCAGTGTGCCGCTGCAGAACATGCGCAAGGGCACCGTCGACTCCCGCGACTGGACGACCATCGCGCAGACCCGTGGCCGCATCAACGACGCCCCGTTCTTCATCGACGACTCCCCCAACATGACCCTCGTCGAGATCCGGGCGAAGTGCCGCCGCCTCAAGCAGCAGCACAACCTCCGCATGGTCGTCATCGACTACCTGCAGCTCATGACCTCCGGCAAGAAGGTCGAGTCCCGTCAGCAGGAGGTCTCCGAGTTCTCGCGAGCGCTGAAGCTCATGGCGAAGGAACTCCAGGTTCCCGTCGTCGCGCTGTCGCAGCTGAACCGCGGGCCCGAGCAGCGCGCCGACAAGAAGCCGCAGATCTCCGACCTCCGTGAGTCGGGTTCGATCGAGCAGGATGCCGACATGGTGATCCTGCTGCACCGCGAGTCGGCGTACGAGAAGGACAACCCGCGGCAGGGTGAGGCGGACCTCATCGTGGCGAAGCACCGCAACGGGCCGACGGACACGATCACGGTGGCGTTCCACGGGATGTTCTCGCGGTTCGTCGACATGCCGCAGTAAAACCCTGTATCGCGTACAGGCAACTTGTCCGACTGCCACTCAGCATGTCTGAAATACGAGTCAGGATACGTTGTCCGAGGATGTGCCGTGTGCCGGTGTGACTCCGGCCGCGCAGATTCGGTACCAAGCCGCGCTCTCGCCGACATCGCGATCGGAACGACTCGTCACTGAGTGGCAGTAATTGGTGAGGGGTGAATTCAGCCAGCCTGGCGGACCACCGCCGTCTCGCCGACCACCTGTACCGTCCGCCCTGTCGCGACCGACTCCTGCGCCGCCAACACGATCGAGAGGGTCCGCAGCCCGACGTGCACGTCTGGCTGCGGCTGCTCGCCTGACCGGACCGCGTTCACGAAGGTCCGCAGCATCGCCTTGTCGAAGTCTGGACCGTACCGGGACTCGATCGGCAGCCCGGTCTCGGCGGCGATGCCCCGTGCGGCGGCCCCGAAGAAGTCGATCGACACGGAACCGCCGGTCCCTGCGACGTCGAGCGTGAGGCCGCCCCACACAGCGGACGTGTCCGGCTTGCTCCAGGAGCAGTCGATCCCGGCGACCACGCCGTTCGCGTACGTGATCGTCACGAGCGCGGCCGTCTCGGCCTGGGCGCGTGCGGCGTGCAGCGTCCCGTTCGCCACGGCGGTGACGGCCACCGGCGCCGAGCCCATCAGTCCTTCGAGCATGTCGGCGATGTGCACGACGTGGTCGACGATGGCGCCGCCGCCGGACAGCTCCGGCTCGGTGAACCACGAGCGGGTGATGGGAAGCATCCCGTTGTTCGCCCCGCGGATCGCGTACAGCTGCCCGAGCGAGCCGGAATCGTGAGCGGCGCGGAGCTTGCCGAATGCCGAGGCGAACCGGACGGGGAACGCGATCATGAGCATGACGCCGGCGGCTTCGACGGCATCGCGAATCGCGATGCCGTCCTCCCACGTCGTCGCGAGGGGCTTCTCGCAGAGGATGTGCGCCCCCGCTGCCGCAGCGGCCTCGACGAGTTCGCGGTGCCGGGCGTTCTCGCTCGTGACCACGACCGCATCTGGTCTCCAGGCGAGGAGTTCGTCATAGCTCTCCAGGTAGGAGACGCCGAGCTCGTCGGCGAGGTCGCGGCCTCGTAGTTCGACGAGGGACTCGCCTGTACTGACCCCGCCAGGGTCGGAGCCGCGGACCTCGACGCCCGGCATCTCAGCAAGCGCGGCGAGGTACCCGATCGCGTGCGTGTGTGCGAAGGACATCACGCCGACTTTCAGATCGGTCATGCGAGCACCTCCGCGCCGGCCGGGACGAGGGAAACCGGCTGTCCGGTCTCGAGGGACTCGAGAGCAGCGTTGGCGATGCGGACGGCCTCGATCCCGTCCTCGGCGCTCACACGAGGGTCCGGGCCGCCGGCGAAGGCCGCCGTGAACTCCTCGAGTTCCGTGCCGTAGGGGTCGTCTGCGGGGTCGATCTGCGGCAGGAAGCCGTCCAGCGCGTCTTGTGTTGCGAGGTCGGTGACGTAGTCCTGCTCCGCACGCGACGAGTGCGACAAGCTGCCGAGGGTGCCGGTGACGGAGTATTCCGTCGAGAACCCGAGGTGCGGCGGGCCCCAGATCCCGGCGACGTGGGTGATCGCCCCGGACGCGTGGGTGAGGAGCACGTGCGCCGCTTCGACCGGGGCGGCGTTCTCGCCGCCGCGGACACTCACCGCGGAGACGCGGACGACGTCGCCGGCGACCCAGCGAGCGATGTCGAGGTCGTGGATCATCTGGTCCATGATGATGCCGCCGGACAGTGCCCTGTCGGCGAACCAGGGGGTGCGGGTCGGGAAGGCACCGGACCGCACGAACCGCAGGACCGCGAGGTCGCCCAGGAGGCCAGTGGTGACGGCTTCCTTGAGGCGCACGTACGCGGGGAAGAAGCGGACGACGTGGGCCGGGTAGAGCCGGCGACCCGCGTCGCGAGCGCGCTCCGCCAGGTCCGCCGCGTCCGCATCGGTGCGGGCGAGGGGCTTCTCGGAGATGACGTCCTTACCGGCGGCGAGGGCAGCGCGGACCACCTCGGCGTGCGCGAACGTCGGCGTGACGACGTCCACCACGTCGACGACTGCGAGCAGGTCGTCGAGCGAGTCCACGACGGTGATCGAGGAGCAGGCGGCTTCGGCCGCTGAGGTGAACGCGGCGGCGAGTTCCGAGCCGCCGTCCAGTGCGTACACGGTGACCGGGCCGAGCCGGAGCAGTCCGGGCATGTGGGCGTAGGCGATACCGCCTGCGCCGACGAGGCCGATCCGGGGGGAGGTGTCGGACATCAGGGCTCCTTCACGGGGTGCTGGTGGACTGGGTGTTGACGAGGATGGCGGCGCCGGCGAGGCCGGCACCTGCACCGACGAGTGACTGTTCGATGTTCGGCAGGGCACGCCAGCGCATCCGTTCGGCGACGGCCGCGCGGAGCGGGACGAGCAAGCGGTCGCCCGCTTCACCGAGACCGCCGCCGATGATGACGGCACCGGGGTCGAGGACGGCGGTGAGCATGACGACGCCCGTGGCGAGGGCCTCGACCGCTTCCTGCCAGACGCGTGCTGCGATCGGGTCGGTGCCGACGAGGTCGACGAGCTCGCGGGTGCTCCCCGCGAGGGCACCGCCGGCCTCCCGGTAGCGGCGGAGGACGTTGCCGGCGGATGCGTAGACCTCGACGCAGCCGCGCTGCCCGCACGTGCAGACCTCGCCGTCCGGGACGACGGGGACGTGGCCGAACTCGCCCGCGCCGCCGGTCGCACCGTGCACGATCGTGCCGCCTGTCACGACCGTCGCCGAGACGCCCGTACCGATCGGGATGAAGACGAACTCGTCGACGGGCTTGTCGGCGGCCAGCCGAGCTGCGCGTTCTGCCCGTGCGGCAGCCCGTGCATCATGCTCGAGTGCCACCGGGACATCGAACCGCGCGGCGAGCAGCTCGGCGATGGGCAGGTCGGTCCAACCGAGGTTCACCGCGACCACGACTCGTCCCCGCTCCGCGTCGACGAGGCCCGGGGAGCAGAGCCCGATCCCGGTCAACGTGCGGCCCGATGCGGTGGCGCTCGCCGCGAGTTGGGTGACGAGCGCGGTGACGGCCGCGAGGGCAGGACCGCCTGGTCCGTCCGCCACCGCGCTCATGCCGGTGGGGAAAGTGGCGACGGTCGCGCGGTCGAGCACGGTGCCGTCGACGTCGAAGAGTGCGCCCTTGACCGTGGTGCCACCGATGTCCACCGCGACGACGGCCATCAGGCGCTCCGCACCTGGAGGTCGTCGACCGAGGTGGCCTGTCGGGCGAGCTCATCGATGCGCGCGGGGGCGAGTACCTCGTCGAGCGCGAGCACGATGCCCCCACGGATGCCGGCATCGCGCGGTACCCGACTGGCCCGGACGTCGAGGTCGTCCGCGACGAGCGGCAGGCACATCCGGTAGAGCTCACTCCGGATGGCGGCGACGAGAGGCGGTGAGGCGGACATCGCGCCGGCGAGCACCACCTCGCGCGGGTTGAAGAAGTTCGCGATGCCGGCGAGCACCCGGCCGATCATGGCGCCGGCCTCGCGCAGCTCCTCGACCACGGCGGCGTCGCCCTGAGCGCCGAGGCGCAGCAGGTCGCTCGTGGAGGCGATGTCGTGGCCTGCGGCGCGCAACCGGGCGATGATGGCTCCGCCGGATGCCACTGACTCGAGGCAGTTGGGTACGCCGCATGTGCAGCCGATCGCGGCGCTGCCCTCGACTGCGGTGTGCGAGACCTCTCCGGCGGCCCCGCCGACGCCCCGATGGAGCCGGCCACCCGCGATGACCCCGCCGCCGATGCGAGTGCCGAGCTTCACGGCCACGAGGTTCGAGCGCTCGGCCGGCTCGGTGTCGGAGCGCTCGGCGAGGGCGATGAGGTTCGCGTCGTTCTCGACGAGCACCGGGGCGTCGGTGTGCTGCGCGAACAACGAACCGAGTGCCACGTCGTGCCACGACGGCTCGAAGCTCGGGGTGACGATGCGACCGCTCGGGTACGCGATCGGCGCGGGGACACCGATCGCTGCGCCACGGAAGTCGGCCATCGACCGGCCGGCAGCGTCTGCGAGTCGCTCGAAGCGCCGCCAGAGGTCTGCGACGGCGGCGGCAGGACCGTCGGCGCGGGGGAGCGGGTCCGACGTGTCGGTGTGGTCCGTGTCGGCGAGAGTCCGCCCGGCCAGGTCGCTCAGCACGATTCGCGTGTGGTTCGCCCCCAGGTCAGTCGCCGCCACGAACCCGGCGTCGCCGTCAAGCTCGAGGCGCCTGGCACGTCGTCCGCCACGGGAACCCTCTGCGCCGACCTCGTGTACCAGGCCGAGTTCGACGAGCGCGTCGACGCGGAGCCCGACGGTGGACGGCGCGAGCCCGATGGCGCGGGCGAGGGTCGAACGCGAGGTCGAGTCCCCGACACGGATGAGGCGCAGCACGTCGCCGACGGACCCGTGGACGTGGTCGACGTCCTGGTAGTGGCGGTGGTTCATGGCGTCATGCTAGCCCCCGGTTGTGTCGAGCGTCGAAGAAAGTTTGTCGATTGAAGAGTGTTTACTTTTCGTCATCGACGGGTAATGTCTTGGAAACAGATGATTCCTAGCGTTCAACGAAGAACGAAGGAGGCACGATGCCGAGTGCTGTGGCAGCACCACCACGCTCGTCACTGGAGCGCAAGGAAGGTCGAGCGGGCTACGCCCTGATCGCCCCGACGAGCATCCTGCTGGCGCTGTTCTACCTGTACCCGCTGGTCCAGACCGTCGGATACTCCTTCACGAACTGGAACCCGGCTACCGGCGTGGCCGGAGACTTCGTCGGGCTCGACAACTTCGCCGGGTTGCTGCGGGACGACGAGTTCCTGCAGGCCGCGGGGAACACCGCGCTGTACGTGGTGATCGTCGTCCCGGTGACGATGATCCTGGGGCTCTTCTTCGCCGCGCTCCTCGCGCAGCCGTTCCGCGGCCGCGGCGTGTACCGAGCACTCCTCTTCGTGCCCTACATCGCCCCGATCGTCGGCAGCGCGCTCATCTTCAGCTTCATTCTGTCGCCCCTCGGCGGGATCGTGAACGGTGTCATCACGGCACTCGGCGGCCCGCCCATCGGCTTCTTGAACTCGGAGCCGTGGGCGCTCGTGAGTGTCATGGTGTTCTCCGTCTGGCAGGGCGTCGGCTACGCCATGATCATCTACTCGGCGGCACTCACGAACATCCCGGCGAGCTACCACGAGGCTGCCACCCTCGACGGCGCCGGGCCGATCCGCCGCTTCTTCACGATCTCCCTGCCGCTCGTCGCACCGACCACCGGATTCCTTGCGGTCACCGGCGTGATCGGCGCCCTGCAGGTCTTCACGCAGGTGTACGTCCTGACACAGGGCGGCCCCCTCGGCTCGACCGAGACGATCCTCTACTACATCTACCAACAGGGCTTCGTCTTCTTCCACGGCGGCTCCGCCAGCGCCGCGGCCGTGGTCCTGCTCCTCGTCGGCATCGTCGTCGCCGTCATCCAGCTGCGGTTCATCAACCGCCGCGACCCGATCGAGCTGACCTAGGAGATCGACGTGACCCACTTCGAAGCTGACGCCCCCTTCGCGGGCGCACCACGTGCCTCCCGGCCACTTTCCACAGGAGCCGTGTCCGTACCCCGTCGCCGCCGGCCGCTACGAGCACGCTGGCGCAAGACCAGCCCTGCGGTCCTCCGGCACGTCATCCTGCTCATCGCTGTCGTCGTGTTCTTCGGACCGTTCCTGTGGATGGTGCTGACGAGTTTCAAGTCGTCGGCGGAGGCGCTCGCCTTCCCGCCGTCGTTCTTCCCCCACGAGTGGCGGTTCGACAACTACAGCGAGGTGTTCAGCGTCGCGCCGTTCGGGGTTTACTACATGAACTCGACGATCGTCGCCGTCCTCACCACGCTCGGGCAGATCGTCACCAGCCTGGCCGCCGGGTTCGCGTTCTCCCGTCTGCACTTCCCGGGCAAGAACGTCGTGTTCGTGATCCTGCTCGCCGCGCTGCTCGTGCCGTTCGAGGTCGTGTTCACCCCTCTCGTCAGCCTGCTGTCCTCGCTCGGCTGGCTGGACAGCTACCAGGGCCTCATCGTCCCGAACATCCCCTCCATCCTCGGGGTGTTCCTGTTCCGGCAGTTCTTCACTTCGTTCCCCACCGAGATCGAGGACGCGAGCCGGGTCGACGGCGCCGGCGTCTGGCGGCGGATGTGGTCCGTCGTCACACCGATGGCGGCACCCATGATCGGCTCCTTCGCTGTCCTGTCGTTCGTCTACAACTGGAACAACTTCTTCTTCCAGTTCCTGGTCGCCACCAAGACCGAGTTCTTCACCGTCTCCGTCGGACTCACCCAGCTGCAGTCCGCCAACGCAGCAGAGAGCTTCAACCTGCTGATGGCCGGCTCCACACTGGCGATCCTGCCCGTTTTCATCGTCTTCCTGATCTTCCAGAAGCAGATCGTTTCGGCAATGGCCGGCGGTTTGCGCTGAGAACCCACCGCACCATCCCTCCCGAGGTCCGGAAAGGACATCCCATGCGATCACGATTGCTCGGCGCAGCAGCACTCGCCATCGGCGTTGCCGTCACACTCACCGCCTGCGGCGGCGGATCCGTCACCGGCAACAGCGGCGGCTCCGACGGCAAGACCCAGATCACGGTCTGGCACAACTACACCGGCGCGCAGGCGAAGGAGGCGAAGAAACTCATCGACGAGTTCAACGACTCGCAGGACGACATCCAGGTCACCGCCCAGTACGCCGCGCAAAGCGACCAGTTCGATGCGAAGCTCATCAATGCGCTGAAGAACGACACCGGGCCGAACATGGTCCTCGGGGACAGCACGCCGCAGAAGATCGGTCAGGTCGTCGAGACCGGGAAAGTCGTCCCGCTCGACGATTACCTCTCCGACTCCGAATCCGACATCACCACGGACAGCTTCACAGAGGGGAAGCTCGCGACGGGCAAGTTCGAAGACAAGACGTACACGCTGCCGACCGACATCGGGGACTACGCCGTCGTCTACAACAAGGAGATGTTCAAGGAAGCCGGGATCACCGACACCCCGACCACCTGGGCCGAGCTCCAGGAGGACGCCAAGAAGCTCACGAAGGGCACCACTCAGTACGGGATGTACTTGCCCATCGGCACTGGCGAATGGCCCGTGTTCACCTACCAGTCGATGCTCTGGAGTGCGGGCGGCGAGTTCCTCAACGAGGACAACACGAAGGTCGAGTTCAACAGCGACGCCGGCGTTGAGGCGCTCACCGCGTGGACCGACATGTTGAAGGACGGTTCGGCGTACCCGCAGTCCCTCATGACCTCGACGTCGAACGGCGGAACTCCGGCGCTCACGGCGAAGAAGGCGGCGATGGCGATCACCGGTGCCTACGACCTCGGCACTCTCGACGAGGCGCTCGGCAAGGACAACGTCGGTGTCTTCGCACTCCCGGGGATCCAGGAGAACGCGATGAACCTCGGGACGAACAACTCCTACCTGCTCGACGGAACCAAGGCTGAGAAGGATGCCTCGTGGGACTTCATGCAGTGGTGGCTGAGCCCGGAGGTCGAGGCGAAGTGGGACATCGCGACCGGACTGCTGCCCGCCAACACGGCGACGAACGACAACGCCACCTGGAAGAAGTACCTGAAGGACAACCCGCGTCTCGAGGCGTTCGCGGACGAGATCTCGTACGCGAAGTCCCGCCCGTCGATCGTCGCCTACGGTGAGGTGAGCGAGGCGTTGTCGAAGGAGCTCGAGAAGGCGATGCTGCTCAAGGAAAGCCCGAAGGACGCACTCGCGACGGCGGCGAAGAACGCACAATCGGTGCTCGATTCAGCCGACTGAGCTCCCACGGCCGCCGATCCGTACACGGTGGAGCAGCGTGGACCGTCTGACGTGGCGCAGAGGGCCCGTCCCGGATTCCTCCCGGGACGGGCCCTCCGGCTGACCGCTGCAGAGTCGCGGCGCGGCGCTGGACGGTCGCGGCGAGACAGGGTTCGCAGCACGAGACCGGCTGGGAGTACGTTCTCGTGAACCTGCTCAGTGCTGCCTCCCGATGAACGTTCGGCAAGCGCGAGCACCCATCGAGTCAGTCGCCCCGGAGCGGCGAACCCACCACCTCGAACCGGAACCCGCCGAATCGACCGTCGAGCAACGGCCTCGCATCGGCGATGGCTGCCATGACGTCCGGTTGCCGCAGTGAGGCCTGGTGCGCCGCGGCACTCTCCCACAGCTCCACGACGAAGACCGTCTCCGGTTCGTCTTCGTTGACGCCGACCTCGTAGGCGGTGCATCCCAGTTCACGGAGCCGGTCGTTGCGCTGCGTGAGGCGCGAAACGAGTTCATCCCGCTTGCCGGGGAGTGTGCCGAGCGTGCCTGCGTTCACGTACGTCATGGCAGGAGGCTAACCGCAGCGTCGGCACGGCCCGGTGACCACGCTCAGCCCCAGGCTGGGCGGGCGGGAGCGTCCGCGGGTGCGTTGAGCTGGGCCATGAGTCCGGCGAAGTCCTCGAGGTGCCAGGTGATGACGATCCGGCCGTCGCGGACCTGGTGGACGTCCATGGTGCGCATCTCGAGGCGCTTGCCGGTGGGTTCGAAGCCCATGAACGCGCCGCGATGGGTGCCGCTGACGGTGTTGCGGACGGCGACGCGGTCGCCCTGGACGATGAGGTCCTCGTGGGTCACGGCGTAGTCCGGCATCGCGTGGCGGAACGCGGCGATCTGCCCTGCCATGCCGGCGGGGCCCTGCTCCTGACCGGGTGCGAGGGGGATGTCAATCCAGTCCTGGGCGAGGACCTCGTCGTGGATCGAGGTGTCGCCGGTGCGGAACGGTTCGTAGAAGCGGCGTACGACGTCGAGGATCTCGGTGTCGGACTGCTGGGGGTTCGGGGTGCTCATGATCGTGCCTTTCCGGTGGTTGCGGTCGAGGTGGCGGGGAGAAGGGAACGAGAGGTGGTGCGAGTGTCAGGCGAGTGCGAGGACGAGGCCGGCGACGATGAGCACGAGTGCTGTGGCGCCGTGCACGCTGATGGCGTGTCGGAGGGTGCCGCCGCCCGTGGCGACGATGATCGCGTCCCCGATCGGGGTGATCGCGGCCGCGAGCAGCGCCCACCCGAACACGTGTGTGCCGGCGACGGCGAGGACGACCAGGGGCACGATGCCGGACGTGATGTCGCGGACGCCCTTGATGTTCGTCAGGGCGCGGACGTTGCCTTCGGGGACCCCGAAGCCCGCGACCGCGATCGTGGGTGCGAGGAGGAAGCGGGCCCCGATGAAGAGGATGAAGAGGCAGCCGAGGGTGGCGACGACGAGAGCGGCGATGGTCACGGTGAGGACCTTTCCAGAGGTTGGATAACAACGTTCCATAACAACGCTAGCACTCGGCTCCAGCGTTGACTACCGCCGTTAGGTAACCCTGCTACGGTTGCTGCATGTCACCTCGCCCAGCCCCGGACCTCGACCAGCGCCGCGACCAGATCACGCGGGCGGCCCGGGCAGTCGCAGAAGCCGACGGGTGGGAGGCGGTCACGATGCGCCGTCTCGCCAGCGAGCTGGGCGTCACACAGCCGGTGCTCTACTCGGCGTTCGCTGGCGGGCGGCAAGCGCTCATCGACGCTGTCGCGCTCGACGGCTTCGTCGCCATCGCGGACGCACTCGAGGCGGTCGCTCCTGAACCGATGGCGCGTATGCGTGCCTACCTGGAGTTCGCCCTGGCCCGACCGCAGGTCTACGAAGCGATGTTCTCCATGCCGTCGGGGCTGGAGTTCGGGGGTGGGGAGGGACCGGAGCCGCTGCGGCGTGCATTCGCAGCGATCAGCACCGCGTTCCCGGACGGCGACGTCACGGCGGCCGAGGTCGCGTGGGCGACGGTGCACGGGCTCGCCACCCTGCAGATCAGCCGACGCTTGCCGGAGGTGCGCGCCGAGGCTCGCCTGGACTACGCGCACGACGCGTTCACCCGGTAAGCCGCGCCGACCCCCCCGAGCTCGTGGTGCTTCTGCACTCGCGACGTCACCACGAGGGCCCTTCAGGAGGATCCTGGGGGCATGGACACCAACGACATCTCCACCACGGGCCGGGTCGTCATCGGTGTGGACGGCTCCGCCCCCTCGATCGCCGCGCTCCGCTACGCGGCCGTGATCGGCGGCGCCCTCGATGCCGAACTGACCGCCGTCGCCGTGTGGCAGGCACCGATCGCGTACGGCGAGGCCGCCCTGTACTCCACCTGGTCCCCCGAGGACGACGCCCGCAACATGCTCGCCGACATCACCCAGAAGGCGTTCCCGGACGGTCCGCCGCACGGGTTCCGGACGGCGCTCGTGCACGGCTCCGCCGCCAAGGCGCTCGTCGAGGTGAGTCGCGACGCGGCGATGCTCGTCGTGGGCAGCCGCGGTCACGGCGGGTTCGCCGGGCTCCTCCTCGGTTCGGTGAGCAGCGCGTGCGCGGAGTACGCCTCGTGCCCGGTGCTCGTCCATCACGGTCGGCACGACTGAGACGTCCCCGGAAGGCTCTGCTACCGACCGTCGGCGTCGTCGCGGAGCGACCGGACCATGCTCCGCAGCGCCCCGAGCGCCGCGGTCTGCTCTTCCGGCGTCATCCCGCCGAGCATCCGCACCTCGACCCCGCGCACGGCGGCCGACGCCTCCTCGAGGCTCTTCCGCCCGCGAGCGGTCAGCCGAGCCGGGAGCGCCTTCCCCACAGGCGCTTCCGCCGGCCGGGTCACGAACCCGTCCCGTTCGAGTCCCTGCAGCAGCACGTTCATCGACTGCCGGGTCACGAACGCGCCCCGCGCCAGCTCGGAGTTCGACAGGCCGGGGCGCTGCGCGAGCAGTTCGAGGCACGAGTAGTGCGTGACGGTCATCCCGAGCGGACGCAGCACCGCCTCCATCGCGACGCGCAGGGCGCTCGACGCCTCCTTGAGCAGGTACCCGAGGGACGTGTCCAGGTCGATGCGGGCTCCGTCTTGACTCATGTCAGAATTCTGACATAGATTGGTCCGTGTCAGATACCTGACACAAGCGAAGGAGTACACCATGCCCGTCACCGGCCCCGACTTCATCTCCCTGCAGACCCGCGACCTCGACGCGTCGCAGGCGTTCTACGAGCAGTACCTCGGCCTCGTCCGCTCGCAGGCCGGCCCGCCGCACGCCGTCGTCTTCGAGACCACCCCCATCGCCTTCGCCCTCCGCGACCTCGTCCCGGGCACCGACCTCGACTCCGTGTCGCAGCCCGGCATCGGCGCGGCGATCTGGCTGCACGCCACCGACGTCCAGGCCATCCACGACGCGCTCGTCGCCGACGGGCACACGATCGTCTCCGCACCGATCGACGGTCCGTTCGGCCGCACGTTCACGTTCTCGGACCCGGACGGCTACCACGTGACCCTCCACGACCGCGCCTGACGTCGCGTCCCGACGCGAACACGGCCTGGAGGCGCGGTGCGCGTCCGACCCGCACCGCGCCTCCAGGACGGGTCCCGTCACCACCCCGTCCGCGCACGCGACCACACCAGCGCCCGGAGCGCCGACTGGCTCCGTGCGGCCGGGGCCACCCGAGTCGCCGAGCTGCACGGCCCGCTCCGCGGCACGAGCGGCGGGCAGCACCAGGCCGGGACGCTCCGGATGGGGACCGACCCGGCGACGTCGGTCGTCGACCCCTTCGGGCGGGTCTGGGGCCACGACAACGTCCGCGTCGCCGACGGGTCCGTGCACGTCACGAACGGTGGGGTGAACCCGGTGCTGACGATCTTCGCCACGGCGATGCGGACGATCGACGCGTTGGTGCACGCGCGGGCCTAGGGTGTCGGCATGAGCAACGGCGTGGGGGCGCGGAGTCGCCGGCGGGGGATCGTCTGGCTGAACGGTACGCACGGCGTCGGCAAGACCACCACGGCACGGCTCCTGCAGCCGCTCCTGCCGGACGCCCGGTTGCTCGACCCGGAGAAGGTCGGCGAGACCCTGATGGACATCCGGCCGCAGCTCGGGGCCACCGACGACTTCCAGCACTGGGACCCGTGGCGCCCACTCGTGGTCGAGACGGCGCGGCGCGTGCTGGACTACGCCGGCGGGACGCTCGTGATGCCGCAGACCGTCCTCGTCGAGCGGTACTGGCGGGAGATCGCCGATGGCCTCGCCGCACACGGCATCCCGGTCCGGCACTTCGTGCTGCACACCGACCAGGAGACCCTGCGGGAACGCATCCGCAACGACGCCGACATGGGTCCGTCGACGTTCCGGTTCAGCCGCGTGGAGCCGTACGCCGAGGCTGCGCGCACCTGGTTGCACGCCGCGGCCGAGGTGGTGGACACGACGAACAGGTCCGCCGAGCAGGCGGCGCAGCGGATCGCCGCCGCCGTCCTGCGCTGAACGTCAGCGACGCCGCGGAACGCGAGAGTAGCTTCCGAACGGACACGACAGGAGCGACGATGAGCAAGAACAACGAGCAGCACACCCTGGTCCGCACCCTGGTGCTGGGCATCTTGAGCGGCGGCCGGAGCGCCACCCCGCTCGCGGTGATGGCACTGAACCACGACCGATCCTCGCTGAAGGGATCGTGGCAGCAGTGGAAGGTGTTCAGCACGCCGCTCGGCCGTGGGCTGCTCGTGGCCTCCGCCGTCGGGGAGATCATCGGGGACAAGCTGCCGAAGACCCCGAACCGCATCTCCCCCACCGGCCTGGTCGGACGCATCGGCGCCGGGGCGCTCGCCGGTGCCGCGCTGGGCACGACGGGCAAGCGCGACCTCCGCATCGAGGGTGCGATCCTCGGTGGCGTCGGCGCGCTCGTCGGCAGCTTCGTGGGCTGGGGCGCGCGCAAGCTCGTCGGGGCCACGACGAGGCTCCCCGACCCGGTCGTCGCGCTCGCCGAGGACGCCGCGACCATTGCCGGCTCGGTCAAGGTCGTCACCGCTGAGTGACGCCCGGCCGGCCACGGCCCACTGACGGACTGGAGGGACGGTGCCAGCTGGCACCGTCCCTCCGGGCACGGCCGTCGCCCCGCTGGCGCGGTGCGCCGGTAGCGGGTCGCAACGCGCCTCCGGTTCGGTCTTCGGTCGCGCCTCAGGCCGGAGCCGCCTCCGCAGCACCGGCGATGCCCGGCTCCCGCCGGTGCGCCGGCATGAACATCACGGCGACCAGGAGCACGAGCGCGACCATCGCGATCGACAGGAAGACCAGGTGCATGGCGGTCATGAGTCCCGCACCCTCCGGCACCCCCGCCGCGTTCAACTGCACGTGCCCGTTGACCACGGCACCGAACACCGCGACGCCGACCGCGGACCCCATGGACCGCGCGAACATGTTCGTCCCCGTGACCGCCCCGCGTTCGTTCTGCCTGGCCGACGACTGCGCCGCGATGAGCGTCGGCACGGCGGTGAGGCCCATCCCCGCACCGATCACGAAGCAGAACACCGCCACGAGCCACACGGACGACCGGCCGCCGAGCGTGATCGTCAGGAGTGCGCCCAGCAGCACCAGCGACGATCCGATGACGCTGGTCACGCGGAAGCCCCACCGCAGGTAGAACCGACCGGCCTGGGACGCCGAGATCGGCCACCCGAGCGTCAGTGCCGCCAGGGCGAAGCCGGCGATGAGCGCGGACGTCCCGAGCACGTCCTGCGCGTAGATCGGTACGTACGTCGACAGGCCCATCACGACGACGCCGATCACGAGGGACGCGATCGTCGACGCCGCCACCACCCGCCGTCGCAACAGCGCGAGCGAGAAGATCGGCTGCTCGACCCGGAGCTCCACGACGATGAAGGCGGCGAGGAGCACGAGCGCGGCGGCGAAGATGCCGATCGAGGCGCCGGAGTTCCACGCCCAGGTCGTCCCGCCCTCGAGCAGTCCGAGCAGCAGCGCGGTCGTGCCACCGGCGAGCAGTCCGGCGCCCAGGTAGTCGATGCGCTCCCGGCGCTCCCCCACGGCTCTGTGCTCGTGGTACGAGCGGATCAGCATGAACCCGGCGACGACCGCCAGCGGGATGTTGATCCAGAAGATCCACCGCCATGCGCCGACCTCGCTGAAGACCCCGCCGAGCGTCGGTCCGACCACGGAGGAGATGCCCCACACCGACGCCAGGTAGCCCTGGGTCTTCGCGCGCTCCTCGAGCGTGTAGATGTCGCTCGTGATCGTCATCGAGATCGGCAGCACCGCCCCGGCCCCGAGGCCTTGCACGACCCGCGCCGCGATGAGCACGGGCATCGACCACGCCGCGCCGCACAGCACGGAACCGAGCAGGAACAGCCCGATGCCGACGACGAGCAGGCGCTTCCGTCCGAGCACGTCTGCGAGCCGCCCGTAGATCGGTACGGAGACGGCCTGCGCGAGCAGGTACACCGAGAACAGCCACGGCAGCTGCTGGAAGTGCCCGAGGTCGGACGCGATCGACGACGACGCCGTCGCGATGATGGTCGAGTCGAGGGCGACCAGCGCGGTCGCGAGCATCAGGGACAACAGGATCGGGCCGCGCTCCGAGCGCAGGCCCACACCGTCGGATCGGGCAGCCATGGAAGCCGCAAGTCCGTTCCGCCACCGAACATTCCGAGCCGGCCAGCACTTTCGGCCTACGGTGACCGACATGCGCATCGTCGTCATCGGAGCCACCGGTCACATCGGCACCTTCCTCGTCCCCCGCCTCGTCCGCGCCGGCCACGACGTCGTGACCGTCACCCGCGGCACCCGCACCGCCTACGCCGACTCGCCGGAGTGGGAGCAGGTCGAGCGGGTCACGGCCGACCGCGAGCAGGAGGACCGCGACGGCACGTTCGGCGCCCGCATCGTCGGACTCCGACCGGACGCCGTCATCGACCTCGTGTGCTTCACGCTGTCGTCCGCCGAAGCCCTCGTCACGGCGCTGCGCGGGACGGACGCGCACCTCGTGCACTGCGGGTCGATCTGGCGCGTGGGGGTGTCGCACGTCCTCCCGATCACCGAGGCGAACGCCACCCCGCCGTTCGGTGACTACGGCGTCCAGAAGGACGCGATCGCCCGCATGCTCAAGGAGGAAACCGCCTCTGGGGGTCTCGTGACGACGTCGCTGCACCCCGGGCACATCAGCGGTCCGGGCTGGCCGCCGATCGGCCCGCTCGGGAACCTCGACCCGTCCGTCTGGACGAAGCTGTCCGCCGGTGAGGTGCTCGAGGTCCCCGGACTCGGCGCCGAGACCATGGCGCACGTGCACGCGGACGACGTCGCGCAGGCGTTCCAGCTCGCCGTCGAGCATCGGGACGCCGCCGCCGGCGAGGACTTCTTCATCACGGCCCCGACCGCGCTCACCGCGCGCGGGTACGCCCACCTGGCAGCGTCGTGGTTCGGCCAGGAGGCGCGGCTCGACTCCGTCTCGTGGGACCGGTTCCGCGAGACCACGCCTCCCGAGCACGCCGGTGCGAGCTGGGAGCACCTCTCGCGGAGTCAGGTGTTCAGCATCGAGAAGCCCCGGCGGCTGCTCGGCTACGAGCCGGCGTACACGGCCGAGGAGACCGTGCTCGACGCGGTCCGCTGGCTGGTGTCACACGGCGAGGTCGAGGTGGCGCTCCCCCTCGTCGTCTGAGCCCGTCCCCACGCATCTCACGCCGGGGGAGGGTTCCCCGCGCAACCAGGCGATGGCGCGAGCCTCCGTTCCGCCCGCCCTCAGTGAGCAGCAGTGACGACCAGGCCGCGCCGACGGTGGGCGGCCCACACCGTCAGGGCGAAGCCGACCAGGACGGCGCCGCCGACACTGACCGCCGTCCACCCGCCCGCGTTCCACAGGACGGACGCGACCGCCGATCCGATCGAGCCACCGACGAAGTTGCCCGTCACGAACGCGGTGTTGAGCCGGCTGCGGGCCGCGGGGTCGATGGCGAAGAGGCGTGTCTGGTTGAGGACGTTCGCCGCCTGTACGCCCACGTCCAGCAGCACCACCGCGACGACCACGACCACGATCGACCGTGAGCCGAGGCCGGCGACGACGAGCGAGACCAGGACGAGGGCGAGTGCCGCCCCGGTGACGGGGACGGACACACCGCGATCGTGCAGGCGACCGACCCGCTGCGCGGCGACGGCCCCGGCGAGACCCGCCAGCCCGACGAGACCGATCGCTGTCGTCGAGTACCCGAAGGGCTCTGCGCTGAGGAGGAACGTGAGTGCGGTCCAGAACATCGTGAAGACGGCGAACACAGTGGCGCTGATGATCAGGGTGACCTGCACCGATCGGTGTGCGGCGACGGCACGGAACACCGACGCGATGAGCGCCGGGTACGGCATGCGGTCGCGGCGGTCGAGCTCGGGGACGACCCGGCGGAGCAGGACGGCGAACACGAGGGCCGCGACCGCGGCGATCGCGTAGACGGCTCGCCAGCCGAGCGCGTCCGCGACCAGTCCGCTCACCGTCCGCGACACGAGGATGCCGGTGAGGACCCCGGACGCGATGGCGCCGACCACGCGGCCACGTGATGCCGGTTCCGCGAGGTCCCCCGCGAGCGGGATGAGGAGCTGGCCGGCGACGGTGGTGAGCCCGACGAGGGCGAGGGCCACCAGCAGCACCGGGAACGACGGGGCGATCGCGGCGAAGACGAGCGTGACCGCCGACGCGACGAGCACCCCGGGGATGAGCCGCCGACGATCGAGGACGTCGCCCAGCGGCACCACGAGGAGGATGCCGAGGGCGTACCCCACCTGCGTGAGCGTGACGAGCAGCCCCGCGAGGGCGACCGATGTGCCGAGCGACGAGGCGATCACGTCGAGGAGCGGTTGGGCCCAGTAGAGGTTGCCGACCGCGGCTCCCCCGGCGACCGCGAAGAGCAGGGTCCGCGCGCGCGTCATCCCCGCGCGGTCGCTCACGGGCGCCGCCGGAAGAGCTCTCCGACGCGCCACGGCCCGGGCGCCAGCCGGACGGCCGCCTCGGCACGGATCCGGTCCTCTCGCGCATGGTCTCGGGTGAGCTCGTCGATCTCCCGTTCGGCACGGAGCCGGAAGCGGATCCGCTCGACGAACCCGAGCCGGGCCACCCGCGGCCGCGTCCTGATCGAGTCGGTCTCGCTCATGCGCCCTCCACCTCCGGGACGGCCGCCGCGGTCGTCGCGGTGAGGTTCCCGAGGAGCTGGAGGCGCTCGTCGGACGGGGACCCCGGCTCAGCGCTGTACACGACGAAGACCAGCCCGGGGTCGGTGACCAGCTCCATGGTCTCGTAGGTGAGGTCGAGGTCGCCGACGTCGGGGTGGCGCACCCGCTTCAGCCCGGTGCGGTGCCGCATGACCTCGTGCGCGGCCCAACGCTGCCGGAAATCCGCGCTGCGGGTGGACAGCTCGCCGATGAGGTCGATGAGGCCCCGGTCGTACGGCGATCGGGCGGCCTCGGCACGCAGCACGGCGACCATGTCTCCGGCGACGTCGTGCCAGTCCCGCCAGAACTCCTTGCCGCGCGGGTCCAGGAACGCGAACCGCGCGGTGTTCGGCGTCCCCGCGGGGTCGAGGAACAGCGGTGCGTAGAGCGCTCTGGCCAGCGCGTTCCCGGCGAGGAAGTCCGAGCGGCCGTTCCGTACCCACGCGGGAGCGGTCATCGCGTCGAGCACCCGCTGCACGTTCGGGCGGACGCGGTTGGTCGGATGCCGTCGGCGGGCGGTGGCCGAGGCGTTCTGGGTCCGAGCGAGGTCGAACAGGTGCGCGTGCTCGACGTCGTCCAGCCGGAGTGCTCGCGACAGCGATTCGAGGACGCTCTCGGAGACGCCCGACAGGTTCCCTCGTTCGAGGCGGACATAGTAGTCGACGCTCATGCCCGCGACCAGGGCGAGCTCCTCGCGGCGCAGGCCCTTCACACGCCGGACGCCGCCGAAGTCGGGCAGGCCGATCTGCTGCGGCGTGAGGCGCTCGCGCCGCGTGCGGAGGAAGTCCCGCACTTCGGTCCTGGTGTCCATGTCCTCCACGGTAGGTCCGACGCCCCGGCGGAGGCAGGGGCTGTCGTTACCCGTCAGACGCCGGACGGCGGTCGTACCGTCGGCTGCATGGAGACACTCACCCTCAACAACGGCCTCGAGATCCCCGCCATCGGGTTCGGGGTCTTCCAGAGCGCACCGTCGGACACCGTGGAAGCGGTGCGGACGGCGCTCGACACCGGGTACCGCCACATCGACACCGCTGCCGCGTACGGGAACGAGCGCGAGGTGGGCGAGGGCATCCGCGCCTCGGGCGTCGACCGCGACGAGATCGTCGTGGAGACCAAGATCTGGGTGTCCGACTACGGACGCGACGAGACCCTGCACGCGTTCGAGAAGGCCACCGGGAAGCTCGGCTTCGACACCATCGACGTGCTGATCCTGCATCAGCCCGCGCCCGACCGGTTCGGGACGACGATCGCCGCCTACCGGGCACTCGAGGAGCTGTACGCCGACGGCCGGGTCCGGGCGATCGGGGTGAGCAACTTCATGCCGCACCACCTCCGGTCCCTGCTCGACGCGACCGACGTCATCCCGGCGCTCAACCAGGTCGAGCTGCACCCCTACTTCACGCAGCCCGACGTGCAGCGCGCCGACGCCGAGTACGGCGTGCTCGACCAGGCGTGGTCACCGATCGGTGGCATCACGTTCTACCCCGGCTGGGGCGACGAGCGGGTGAGCGTCATGGACGACCCGACGATCCGGTCGATCGCCGATGCGCACGGCAAGACGCCGGCGCAGGTGATGCTCCGCTGGCACGTGCAGCACGGGCGGAACGCGATCCCGAAATCGACGAACCCCGGACGCATCGCGGAGAACTTCGACGTGTTCGACTTCGCACTGTCCGATGAGGAACTCGCGCGCCTGGACGCCCTGGACACCGGGCGCCGCAACGGTCCGGACCCGGACGGTGCGGACACGAGCCGGTTCGAGCGGGTGATCCCGGAGGCCTGACGCGACCGAGGAGCGGACTGGAGGGACCGTTACCCCGCTGGCGCGGTGCGCCGTCAGGCGAGCGCGCGTCCACGCTCGGCGATGCGCTCGGTGGCAGCCCACGAGGCGAGCACCCGGAGGGCGTCCGCCGTGGGACTCCCGGGTGTCGCCGGGTAGATCGTCAGCGCGAGGCCGGGGTCCTCCGCCAGCTCGAGCGTCTGGAAGTGCAGTTCGAGCGGCCCGACCACGGCGTGCCGGAACGACTTCACGCCCGCGTAGTGCCGTCGGACGTCGTGGGCGGCCCAGAGCTCCCGGAAGTCGTCGCTCCGCATCGACAGCTCGCCGATGAGGGCTGCGAGCTCCCGGTCGTTCGGCGTCCGTCCGGCCTCGCGGCGGAGGATCGCGACGTTCGTGTGCGCTGCCCGCTGCCAGTCCTGGTAGAAGTTCCGCGCCTGCGGGTCGAGGAAGATGTACCGCGAGAAGTTGAGCGGACGGGCACTCGCGGCGACGAGGTCCGCGTACATCGCGTACCCGAGCGCGTTCGCGGCGACGATGTCCTGCCGGTTGTTGACGATCATCGCCGGGGCATCGGCGATGGCGTCGAGCAGGTACTGCAACTCCGGGCGCACGGCCGCGACGGGTGTCACCTTCGCCGCCCGCCGGGGTGTGGCGTTCTGGTGCCGGGCGAGGTCGCGCAGGTGCTCGTGCTCGGCCGGGTCGAGCTGCAGCGCCCCGGCGATGGCGTCGAGCACGCTGTCGGAGACGCCCTGCAGGTTCCCCCGCTCGAGCCGCGTGTAGTAGTCGATGCTCACGCCGGCGAGCCGGGCGACCTCCTCGCGCCGGAGCCCGGTGACCCGGCGTCGGGTGCCGAAGGTCTCCACGCCGGCCTGCTCCGGCGTGATGCGGGCGCGACGGCTGGAGAGGAAGTCGCGGGCTTCGTCGCGGTGGTCCATGCGGGTCACGGTACTTGGCGTCGTCGAGTGCGAGCGAGGGGCTGCCGGAACCCCCGTGCTGCATGCGTGGAGGTGCTCAGCGGCTCGCGAGCGGGACGGAGACGATCCCCGGTCGTCGCCCTCGACCGGGTTACCACGACCGTCGGTGTTGTTCGTGACGAACCAGAGCGCCCCCTCGGGTCCCTCGAGCACCGTGCGGATCCGGCCGAAGTCCCCGGCGAAGAACTCGGTCGAGGTGCCGGGGTCGTCAGCGGGGATCGCTCGGACGACCTCGCCGCGGAGGTTCGCGACGAACACGGTGTCGTCGATCACCGCGAGGCCGCTCGGGGAGGCGTCGTCGGTGGGCCACTGCTGCACCGGGTCGACGAAGCCCTTGCCCGCGCCGCCCGTCCCCTCGACCTCGGGCCAGCCGTAGTTCCGGCCCTTCTCGATGACGTTGAGCTCGTCCCAGGTGTCCTGCCCGAACTCGGACGCGAACATCGTGCCGTCGGAGGTCCAGCCCATGCCCTGCACGTTCCGGTGTCCCAGGCTCCACACCGGGGAACCCGGGAACGGGTTGTCACCGGGGACGTCGCCCTCCGGGGTGAGCCGCAGGATCTTGCCCGCGAGCGAGTCCCGGTCCTGCGCGTCGGATCCCGTCCCCGCGTCGCCCACGCTCGCGTAGAGCATGCCGTCCGGTCCGAACGCGATGCGCCCACCGTCGTGGAAGCTGTTCGAGGGCAGCCGGTCGATGACGGTGGTGGCCCGACCGAGCCCGTAGGAGCCGGCGCTGCCCGTGAGTTCGTACCGCTGGATGCGGTTGCCGTCGCTCGCCGTCGAGTACACGTACAGGTCGCCGTCGTGCAGTGCGAGCCCGAGCAGTCCGCCCTCGCCGCCGTGGCTGACCCCGCCGACCGTGCCGACCTCACGTGTCTTCCCCGCGCCGGTCAGTTCGAGCACCTTCGCCGAGTCCCGCTCGCTGATCAGGGCGTCCGAGCCGTCGCCGGTGCGGACCACCGACCACGGGGCGTCGAGTCCGGTGACGATGTCGGACGTCTCGCCGTCCGGGACGAGCTGCCCGGCAGCGGCCCCCGTCGGTGCGGCACTCGTCGACGGCGTCGTCGTGGCGGTCGCACGGCCCTCCAACGTCCGGGCACCGTCGTCGGTGCACGCCGCGAGGACGAGGGCGGCGACGGCGGCCGCGCCGAGCGCGGACCACGTGCGGCGGGTGCGAGTGGACGTGTGCACGGTGTTCCTCCCGGATCGTGGGTCGATCACACTCGCATCGATCGGGAAACGGCTGAGGGGTTCCGTCCTCCCCTCCCTCGGGTGGTGCGGATCGGCCTAACGTCGGCCGCATGCACATCGAACCGAAGCAGCCGACCGTCAAGAACCCGCCCGAGCAGTTCACCGGGGACGTGTACCTCGACGCGATCGCCTCGCCGAAGGAGGACGGACAGACGATGACCGTCGCCAAGGTCCGGTTCCTGCCCGGCGCCCGCACCGCCTGGCACTCGCACGCGAAGGGGCAGACCCTGCACGTGACCGAGGGCGTCGCACTCATGGGGACGCGGGACGGTGGGGTGATCGAGGTCCTGCCGGGCCAGACGGTGTACACGCCGGCGGGTGAGGAGCACTGGCACGGGGCCACCCCCACGGATTACATGGAGCACCTCGCGATGCTCGACCTCGCCGCCGACCCGGCCACGACGACCACGTGGCTCGAGCACGTCACCGACGCGCAGTACGCGGCGCGCTGACGCGACCCGTGACGACGGGAGGCGCGGTGCGGGGCCGCCCCGCGCCTCCAGTCCGTCAGGGGTTGCGCTGGAACCCCTGTCGACAGGGACTCCCACCCGCTCGCGTTCCCGCCGTCCAATGGGACGCGTGCCAGCAACCCTGACCCCGCTCCCTGGCCGGACCGCGGTCCGCGCCGTCCCGACGGCGCTCGTCGCCGTCGTCGTGTTCCTCACCGCCGTCGCCCCGCTCGCGACGGACATGTACGTCACCGCGTTCCCGTCCGTCGAGGCGGAGTTCCGCACGAGCGCCTCCGCGGTGCAGCTCACGCTCACGACGTTCTTCGCCGGCATGGGTCTCGGTCAGCTCGTCGGCGGTCCGTTCTCCGACCAGCGCGGACGTCGACGCCCGCTGCTCGCAGGAACGCTCCTGGTCGTCGCGGCCTCGGTGGTGTGTGCGCTCGCGCCGTCGATCGGCGTGCTCATGGCAGCCCGGCTCCTGCAGGGGTTCGGCGGCGGATGGGTGATGGTGATCGCGAGGGCGGTCATCGTCGACCTGGCACACGGTGCGCAGCTCGTCCGCGTGCTCAACGTCGTGATGGGGATCGGCGGGATCGCGCCCGTCCTCGGGCCGCTGTTCGGGGCCGCGATCCTGCGGTTCGGCGACTGGCGGACGACGTTCTGGGTCCTCGCCGGCCTCGGAGCGCTCATGTGGTTCTCGGCGGTGTTCGTCGTCCCGGAGTCGCTCCCCCTGGACCGACGGCACGCCGGAGGACTCCGGACCTTCCGGTCGGCCGCTCGGCAGGTGCTCGCCGACCGGCGGTTCGTCGGCTACGTCGTCACCGCCTGCGCGGCCTTCGTCGGGGTCTTCGCCTACGTCGCGACCTCGCCGTTCATCCTGCAGACGATGAACGGCCTGTCGCCCACGGCGTACGCGATCGACTTCGCCGCCAACGCCGGTGCCATGACGATCGCGTCGCTGGTGGCCGCGCGGCTCGCCGGCCGGGTGTCCACGAGACGCATCATCCTCGTCGGACAGTGCTGCATGGCGGTCGCCGGCGCCGGCATGCTCGTCGGCGCGATCTGGTTCGGGATGCCCCTGATGCTGGCGCTGATCGGGTTCTTCGTGCTGATGATCGGCAACGGGCTGGTGGTGACGAACGGCGGAGCCCTCGCATCGTCGGTCGTCCCGGAGCACCCGGGAACGAGCTCCGCGGTGCTCGGTCTGGTTCAGTGGACGACGGCCGGCGTGACCGCTCCCGTGGCGGGACTCGGCGGCTCGGACACCGCCGTCCCGATGGCCGTCCTCGTCCTCGGCGGCGCGCTCGTGTCGCTGTACGGTCTGCTCGTCCTCGCACGACCCCACACCACCGGAAGGACCACTCCATGACCACCATCGCCATCGTCGGAGCAGGCAAGGGCCTCGGCCTCGCCGTCGCCGAACGCTTCGGCCGGGAGGGCTTCTCGATCGCCCTGATCTCCCGCAACCAGGACCGCCTCGACGGCCTCGCCGCTGGACTGCGGGAGCGCGGGTACACCGCAGCCGGGTTCGCCGCGAACGTCCGGGACGGGGATTCGCTCCGGTCCGCACTCGAGCGTGCGACGGAGCAGCTCGGCCCGATCGAGGTGCTGCAGTACAGCCCGCTGCCCGCGAAGGAGTACATGCGGCCGGTGCTCGAGACCACGGCGGAGGACCTCGTCGGTCCGATCGAGTTCTCCGTCTACGGCTCCGTCACCGCAGTCCGCCAGGTGTTGCCCGGCATGCGGGCGATCGGCCACGGCACCATCCTGTTCGTCAACGGCGGGAGTGCGGTCCGCCCGGGCGCGCGGGTCACCGGTACCTCGGTGGCCTTCGCCGGGGAGAGCGCGTACGCGCAGCTCCTGCACGACGCCGTCCGCGACGAGGACGTGCACGTCGGTCAGCTCATCATCCCGTTCGGGATCGACGACGGGCAGCCGGACCACTCTGGCGAGTCGATCGCGGACCGCCTGTGGGCGATCCACACGGAGCGCGGCGACTTCCGCACCTACGCGGAGCCGCTCCCCGAGTGACCGACGGTGTCCGCGTCGACGTCGAGCCGTTCCGGGCCCGAGGGTGACCGCGGTCAGCGGAGCCGGGGCGTGGCGGCGGCGAGCTCGTCCCAGTGGCGGTGTCGTGCCTCCAGAGCGGTGCGCTGTTCGAAGGCGAGGCGCGCCCGGGTGCGCGCGCTGCTCCTCGTGAGCGGGGCGGGGATCTCGACCCGGGCTGCGCGCGACTCGCTCCATCGGAGCAGCGCTGTGCCGACGCGGTGGGCGGCACGTTCGACCGGACCGACCTCGGTGAGGTGGAGTGCGGCGCTCATGGTTCCTCCTGTTCGTCGTCGAAGATGGGGACTGCCGCCAGCCGCACGAACACGCGGCTGGTCTCGGGGTCGGACGTGTCGTCGAGCACATGCCGGTCGCGGAATGTGTCGATCATCCCGTGGATGGCGTCCATGAGCTCGCGGAGTTCCGACGGAGCCAGTCGCAGGATCGCGACCGAGAGGTCGGCGGCCTCCCGCCAGCCGGCGGACATGGTCTCCTGGTCGCGAGCGATGAACTCGCGGATCATCTGTTCGGAGAACTCGTTGGAACCCGATGCGAGGAGGCGCGCCGCGGCGATGCCCGCCGGGGACTGAGGTCCGTCGGTACCGCCGGACTGGACGGCGACGGGGACGCGACGCCACCAGCGTTCCCGGCCGTTGCCCCGGCCCTCGACCTCCTCGATGAAGCCGTGCTTCTCGAGCTGGCGAAGGTGGTAACTGGTCGAGCCGGTTGACTCGCCGACCCGGTCCGCGAGCGTCGTCGCGGTCGCGGGCCCGTGGGCGGCGAGCTCGTTGAAGAGGTGCGAGCGCAGCGGGTGGCTGAGCGCCTTCATCGACGGGAGGTCGAGGACGCGTGCTTCGGAGGCCATGGGACGAGCGTACGACTGCAAAGAAAGCTTTGCAAGCATTGCTTTGCAACTACTTCTTCGCAGTTGCCTCCCGTCCCTCGACCGGTCGCATCAGTGACCCAGCTTCGACAGCTCGTCGAACTCGTCGTCGGTCAGCTCGAGGGTCGCACCCTGCAGGTTGTCCTCGAGGTGCGCGACGCTCGAGGTACCCGGGATCGGCAGCATCACGGGCGAGCGCTCGAGCAGCCAGGCCAGCGCGAGCTGCGCCGGCGTCGCGCCCTTCCGCCCGGCGATCTCGGTCAGCGGCGAGTCGTCGCCCGTCAAGCCTCCCGTCGCCAGCGGGAACCACGGGATGAAGCCGATGCCCTGCTCGGTCGACCAGTCGAGGAGGTCCTCGGCGTCGCGCTTCTGCAGGTTGTACAGGTTCTGCACGGAGACGATCGTGGCGATCTCCTGCGCGGCCTTCACCTCGTCGACGGACACCTCGGACAGTCCGATGTGCCGGATCTTGCCCTCGTCCTGCAGCTTCTTCAGCTCGCCGACCTGGTCCTCGAGCGGCACCTTCGGGTCGATGCGGTGCAGCTGGAACAGGTCGATGCGGTCGAGGCCGAGGCGGCGGAGGCTCATCTCGGCCTCCTGGCGGAGGTACTCGGGACGGCCCACCGGCGGCCACTCGTTCGGTCCGGTGCGGGTGAGGCCGGCCTTCGTGGCGATGACGATCTCCTCGCCGTAGGGGTGCAGTGCCTCGCGGAGCAGGTCCTCGGCGACGTAGGGGCCGTAGGAGTCGGCGGTGTCGAAGAAGTCCACGCCCAGCTCGACCGCGCGCTGCAGCACACGGACGGCCTCGTCGTGGTCCTTCGGCGGTCCCCAGACGCCGGGGCCGGTGAGCTGCATGGTGCCGTAGCCGAGACGGTGCACCTCGAGGTCGCCGCCGATGCGGAACGTGCCGGAGGCTGCGGCAGGACGGTTGGTGGTGTCGGTACCGGTGGTCATGGCCCCGGTGTACGCCGCGCCCGTTGCCGCCCGCTGGACGGGTGTCCCCCAGTGGATGCCGGCCGCCTATCCCTGACGACCCGGCCGCGGGTACGGGGTCTCGCCGCGCTCGAGCCCGCCGACGAGCTTCGTCAGCCGGTTCGTCCGCGCGGTGGCGCTCGGCGCGGTGGTGATCCGGTGCAGCACGGCGTACCGGTTCGTGGCGTCGAGCTCCGCGAACAGGGCTGCGGCCGCCGGTGAGGCGTCGAGCGCTGCCTGCAGGTCCTCGGGGACGGTGGCCGTCGCGGCTCCGGCGTAGGCGCGATCCCACCGGCCGTCGTCCTTGGCGCGGTCGATCTCCGCCTGGCCCCGGTCCCGCATCCGCCCCTCGGCGATGAGGGTCGCGACCAGACCGATGTTGCGCTGCGACCAGAGCGAGGCCTGCCGGCGCGGGGTGAACCGCTGTCGGAAGGTCGCTGCGTCGCGGCCGCGCTTCTGGCCGTCGATCCAGCCGGAGCACAGGGCCTCGTCGAGCGCCTGGTCGTAGGTCAGCGTCGTCGGTTCCGTGGTGCCCTTCTTCGCGAGGACGAGCCACACGCCGTCGCGGTCGCCCTCGTGCGCGTCGAGCCAGGTGCGCCACGCTGCGGCGTCGGGCAGTACGAGGTCCTCGGCGTCCATGCGGTCATCGTAGGGGCGACCCAGCGTCCAGACCCAGCGTCCAGACCCAGCGCCCCGATCCAGCGGTCAGACCCAGTGCGGCTGGGACAGCACCCCCGCCGGGTCCGCCTGCTCGGCGATGCGGTGCAGCCGCGAGGTGTTCACGCCGAAGTAGTCCGTGGCGTCCGTGATCGCCGCGTCGCAGTAGTTCGCGTACGCCCCATCGCCCCACGCCGGGCGCATCGCCTTCCGGAACCCGCGCACGTACGCGTCGAACGGCGCGGGGTCGGCACCGTCGGCGAACACCGCCGTGTACTGCACGGTCATGAGTGCCGAGCGCCACGGGAACGCGGTGTCGGTGCGCCCGGTGTCGGACACGACACCGCCGAGTGCGTCGAGCGCGACCCCGCCCTCACGGTTGCCGGGCACGTCGCCGGCAGCGGCGGCGTGCTGCACGAGGGTGTCGATCTGCGCGTCCGTCAGCTTCGTGCTCCCGATCGAGGAGGTCGCCGCCTGCGACACCCGCTGCGCCTTCCCGGCGAGCGTCGACATCGCGGCACCGTAGGTGAGCTGCTGCGCCGTGTGGGCGAGCGGCTTCGCTCCGGTGGCGCCGATGAACCCGTCGACCGAGGCGTCCGCCCCGGCCTTCGCGCCGGTCCAGACGCCCGTGACGGTGACGGTCGGCGCCGTGTGTCGCGAGCCGTTCAGGAGCTTGAGCGTCGACCACAGCTTCGGGTCGGCCGTGGGCGCCCAGTCCTGCCAGGCGCGCACCACGGCAGCGGCGGCGGACCAGGGGAAGGTGATGCGGAACAGCAGGACGGGAGGCGCGGCCTGGGTCCGGTAGGTCAGCGCGGTGACGACGCCCACCGTTCCGCCCCCGCCACCTCGGCAGGCCCAGAACAGGTCCGGCTCGGTGGTCGCGGAGACCTCGTGCACGCTGCCGTCGGGGGTGACGAGGGTCGCCCCGGTGAGCTGGTCGCACGTCAGGCCGAAGGACCGCACGAGCACGCCGACACCGCCGCCGAGGGTCAGCCCGCCGATGCCGACGCTGGGGCAGGAGCCGGCGCCGATGGCACGCCCGGCGGCGGCGAGTCGGGCGTACACGTCGCCGAGCTGGGCACCGGGACCGATCGTCGCCGTGCCGTCGTCGTGCAGGTCGACGCTGTCGAGGTCCTGCGTGCTGATGACGAGCGACCTGGGGACGTCGGTGCCGCTCGCGCCACCCGCCGACCACCCCGTGTAGGAGTGTCCACCCGCGCGGAGCGCCACCGGGGTGCTCGTGTTCCGGGCGAAGGCGAGCCCGGCCTGCACGTCGGCGGTGCTCGCGGCCCGGAGGATGCCCTGCGGGTCGGCGTCGTCGTAGCGGGGGTTCTCGACGAGCCGGGCGCTGTCCCACCCGTTCGATCCGGAGCGCAGCAGCCGTCCGGAGACCGCGGCCGCGAGCGCGTCCCACGTGGCGGGTCCGCCCGGGGTCGGGGACGCCGTCGGCGTGCGCGTCGGCCGCGGGGTCGTGGCGCTGGAGCTCGGGGACGGTGAGGGAGTCGGACGACTGCAGGCGGCGAGGACGCCGGCGATGCCCAGGCCCACTCCGCCGGCGAGCAGCACGCGGCGGCTGGTCACAGGGGTCAGGCGGTCGTCGTCTCGTTCGCTCACCCGACCTGTCTACCCCGCCGCGCTGCTGATCCGGGTCGCACCGGCCCAGTCGTGCACCCACCCCGGCAGGGTGAGGTCGCGGTTCGTCCCCCCGGCCGCCTCGAGGAGCTCGTCCGGCGGGACCGTGCCGCCGGCCTTCCGGAGGAACCGCCCCTGCACGACGGCGCGTGCCACGACGGCTCCGCGCCGGACGAACGTCTGCTCGAGGTACACCGCCCGATCGTCGACCCCGAGCACCCGCGTGACGAGCTCGAACCGCTGCCCGAGCGTGAGTGACCGCTTGTAGGTGATCGTCTGCGCGGACACGACCGGGTACCACCCCCGCTCGGCGATGGCGCGCCAGAACCCCGAGCGCAGCATGAGGTCGAGCCGTCCGAGGTCGAGCATCGACAGGTACTTCCCGTTGTTCACGTGTCGCAGCGGGTCGAGGTCGGTCAGGGCCACGCGGAACGGGGTGCGGGTCTCGTCCCACAGCGACGGTCGACGCCCGCGGATCGTGGGGCGGAGCCGGACGCGCAACTGCAGCAGGAACAGCCGGAAGTACAGGTTCACGCTCACGATCACACCAGTCGGCACCGGCCGACGCGAGGACCTTGGAGGAACCGCACGAAACCGGGCACGGGCGAGACGGGCACGGTCAGTGCCTCCCTCCAACCGGGATGGCCGGAGTAGACCTGCACCCATGCAGACACGCAAGCTCGCAGACCTCGAGGTCGGGACCATCGGCCTCGGAACCATGGGCATGAGCGCCTTCTACACGGGCGCCGGCTCCGACGACGCCGAGTCGATCCGCACCATCCACCGCGCGATCGACCTCGGCGTCACCCTGTTCGACACGGCCGAGGCGTACGGCCCGTACACGAACGAGGACCTGCTCCGCCGGGCCCTCGCGGAGCGCCGGCACGACGTCGTCATCGCCACCAAGTTCGGGCTCATCACGCACGAGCCCGGCGAGACCGAGCCGAGCACCGAGCGACGGATCTCCAGCGCGCCGGAGTCGGTGCGCGTGGCGCTCGAAGGCTCGCTCCGCCGCCTCGGCACCGACCACATCGACCTCTACTACCAGCACCGCGTCGACCCGGACGTCCCGATCGAGGACGTCATCGGCCAGCTCGCGGGCTTCGTGCAGGAGGGCAAGATCCGGCACATCGGCCTCTCCGAGGCGAGTGCAGCCACGATCCGCCGGGCGCACGCCGTCCACCCGATCACCGCGCTGCAGAGCGAGTACTCGCTGTGGACCCGTGACCCCGAGGGCGAGGTGCTCGACACCCTCCGCGAGCTCGGCATCGGGCTCGTGCCCTACTCGCCGCTCGGCCGCGGCTTCCTCACCGGTGCGATCACGAAGCCGTCCGACCTCGACTCCGACGACTTCCGCCGGGCCAACCCGCGCTTCCAGGAGGAGGCCTTCGCCGAGAACATGCGCATCGTCGACGCCGTGAAGGACATCGCCACCGAGGCCGGCGGGACCCCGGCGCAGGTGGCGCTCGCGTGGCTGCTGGCGCAGGGCGACGACATTGTGCCGATCCCCGGCACGAAGCGGGTCTCGCGGCTCGAGGAGAACGTCGGCGCGGCCTCGCTCACACTGTCCGCGGACCAGCTGTCGCGTCTGTCGGCGCTCCCCGTGCCCACGGGCGACCGCTACCCCGACATGTCCCCCATCGGTCGCTGACCCGAAACGCAACGACGACGGTTGCTCGCAGCGCAGTCCCGCTGCGAGCAACCGCGAACGTTGCGTTTTGCGGTTCGGTCTGGAGGCGCGGGGGGACTAGACCTCGGCCGCGAACGACGCGGCGCGGAGCTGCAGGTCCTCGATCCGCCGCAGGCGGGCGGCTTCGACGTCGTAGCCCTCGTACGCGAGCGGCGGCGTCTTCCGCACGTTCCGCGAGCACTGGAAGTCCTGGCAGACGAGCGTGCCGACGGTGTTGCCGTTCCGTCCGGCCTTCCCGGACCGCTTCGCGCTGTAGAACACGACGTCGTTCGGGAGCTTCACGTCCTGGCACCACGAGCACTGCGCCCGGGACCGCGGTGAGGCCTCGGCCTGCCGGAACAGGATGCCGACGAGTTCGCCCTCGAGCGTCGGCACGACGGCGTACGCGCGCCGGCCGATCTTCGGGTCGCGCCAACCGAGGTAGTCGAGCGCGTCCCAGTCGAGGGTCTCGAAGTCGGCGGGGAGGGTGAGGTCACCGGTCTCCTTGCGGGAGGCGTTGACGAAGGACGTGCGGATGGTCTTCTCGCTGATGGGCAGCATGGTGGTGTCGCTCTCGGTGGAGCCCGGGGCACGCGGACGCGCGCCGCACCGGGCGGAGGTCGTCAGGGTTCGGTGACGGCGGCCGCGCCGAACGGCACGACCGGGGGCGTCACGCCCTGATGCCGGCGCAACGGGCGCCGACCACCTCCTGGAAGCTCACCCGACCAGCCTACGTCGGCGTGTCAAACCGGGCGTGTCGCACCGGCCGGCACCGCGGTGACGAGGACGAGTGCGCCCTCGTAGGACGGCTGCACCCGCAACGAACCGTGCCGCCGGTCCCACTCGCCGGACTCGAGCGCCGTCCGGAGCGCCGCCACGGAGCGCCGCGCGGTGATCTCGTCGACGAAGCTCCACGCCGAGTTCGCCCGACGTGCTCCCGGGTCGAGGAGTCGCTCGGGACGGGCGTAGTACGCCTCCGAGAAGCCGTCGACGCAGGTGAACGGGATCGGCAGCGGGGTGCTCGTCACGACGTCCCCGTCGAGCGCGGCGGCGATGCGGGCGAGCGACGGGTACCGCCGGGCCTCGGTCGCCATGACCTCCGGGGCGTACTCCGCGAGCCAGTAGTCCTCGACGCGGTCGGGGTCGCACGTCAGGATCACGATCGGACCCCGGGTGACCCGACGCACCTCGGCCAGGCCGCGGTCGAGGTCGCCCCACTGGTGGACGGAGAACGTCGTCATCGCCGCGTCGAACGCGTCGTCGGCGAACGGCAGGTCCTCCGCGGTCGCGTCGATCGCCGAGGTCAGGGTGTCCGGCCGCTGGGCGCGCATCGAGGCGGAGGGCTCCACGGCCGTCACCTCGCGGTCGAGCGGCTCGTAGGAGCCGGTGCCGGCGCCCACGTTCAGGACCGTGCGAGCGTCGCCGAGGGCCTTCCCGATCGCGCGGGCGAAGGCCGGCTCCGGCTGGCGGTACTTCCGGTAGTCCGTACCGATTCGCCCGTAGTCCGCGTCACCCGCTGATCCGTCCGTCGACCTCGTCACGGCTCCACCCTACGGAACCCGCCCGCGTGACCGGTCGCGGTCAGTCGACGGACTCGGTCTCGGACTGACGCAGCGCCGCCTGACGTTCGGCCCGCTCCGTGGCGGCCCAGGACCCGAGGAGCGCCAGCGACCGTTCGGACTCGCTGCCCGGTTCGGCCGAGTACGAGAACATGACCAGGCCCGGGTCGGCGACGAGTTCGAGCGCCTCGTAGTCCAGGCGCAGCTCCCCGACGATCGGGTGCACGAACCGCTTCTTGCCGGTGCGGTGGGTGCGGACGTCGTGTGCCGCCCACCACGTGCGGAACTCGTCGCTGCGGGTCGACAGCTCGCCGACGAGGGTCACGAGGCCGGGCTCGCACGGGTTCGACACCGCCGCCGCACGGAGGATCGCCACGGCGTCCCGCGCGGTCTGCGCCCAGTCCGGGAAGAACTCCTTCGCCGCCGGGTCGAGGAACGTGAACCGGGCCGAGTTCACCGGACGCCCGGGGCCGGCGAACATCGGGGCGTAGAGAGCGCGGCCGAGCTCGTTCGTCGCGACGACGTCGCCGCGCTCGTTCCGCACCCATGCGGGCGCTCCCGTGATCGAGTCGAGAAGCCGCTGCACACCGGGACGAACCCGCGTCGGGACGTTGCGGTGCATCACCTTCACGCCCGCGTTCGCCAGCCGGGCGAGGTCCCAGAGGTGCGCGCGTTCGTCCTCGTCGAGCTGCAGGGCTCCGGCGAGACCCTCGAGCACGCTGTCCGAGACGCCCTTCAGCGAACCCCGTTCGAGTCGCGTGTAGTAGTCGACGCTGACCCCGGCGAGCATGGCGACCTCGTGGCGGCGCAGTCCGGGGACGCGTCGGACCCCACCGCCGAACGAGGGCATGCCGACCTGCTCGGGGGTGAGTCGCGCCCGTCTCGAGGACAGGAAGTCGCGGATCTCGTTGCGGACGTCGATACCCATGCGACGAGCGTACGTCGCCTGAGCGGGGCCGAGGCAGGCACTGGCTGTACCCGGGTGACAGGCGGAGCGCCCCTCAGCGGGCGGCCTGCGTCAGACCGTGAGGGATCGCCCGATACGCGCTTCGAGCCAGGCCTCCGGATCGATCGGGGTGACGCCGTCCATGAGGACCTCGAGGTGCAGGTGCGCACCCGTCGAGACGCCGGAGGACCCGACCTTGCCGAGGAACTCCCCCGCCTCGACGGTGTCGCCGACCTCGAGCGGCGAGGAGCCCGGGATCATGTGGCCGTAGAGCGTCGAGACCTCCCGGCCGTCGATCACGTGGTCGATCACGACCGCGTAGCCGTACGAGAAGTAGGTGCCCGAGACCCGGACGGTGCCCGCGGCGACGGCGCCGATCGGAGCGCCCATGCCGGGGTTGAAGTCGAGACCCTGGTGCAGCGACGAGCACGCCCCGCACGGTGCCGAGCGGTACCCGAAGCCCGAGCTCATCCGGACCGGGCCGGGGAACGGCGAACGGACCTCGCCGCCGTACGACACCGACGTGCCGGGAGCGCCGGCCGAACCGCCGCCCACCGTGAACTCGTCGCGGTCGAGTGCGGAGGCGGAGATCGCCCGGGTGACCGCGTAGTCCTGGGTGCGGACCGAGGGGGCGAGGGTCGCGGTGGCCATCGACGTGCCGGCGCTGGCGTGCGCGGGCATCGCCGAGGCGGCGAACATCGCGAGGGCGGCGAGCGCGCTGGTCAGCGTGATCCGACTGGCGCGGTGGGACCGCGACACGCGGAGGGACCGGGAGGCGCGTTCCGGCTTCGCGGGGCGCTCGCGGCGGGCGGGTCTGCGGGCGTCGGCACGCTCTGCCGCGAGGGCGGCGCGACGGGACAGGTGCACCACCGGGGCGTCCGGGTGCTGGTCGAGTTCGCGTGCAGTCGTCATGGCCGCCCACCATTCTGCACGACTCTGTCGCTTTGTACAGGTCCCGTCGGCCCGCGGATCGGTAGTGTCCGCAGTGAGCGAGCGGAAAGGACCCTCCGGATGGCCCGAACGCCGCGAGAGCGGCACGAACCGGTCGACCTGCGGTCGGCGGAGGTCGTGCTCGCCGGGACCCAGGAGCTGTTGCCCGTGCTCCGCGCTGCAGCCGTGCGGGCCGGGGTGGACGCCACCAGGATGCGGGTCGTGGGGGTCGACGACCTGCCCGACCCGGGGGAGACCGGCCACGCGGAGCTCGCCGTGATCGCCATCCGTCGACCGGGCGACGACCCCGCGTTCCACCGGGCGCAGGAGGCGGCGGAGATGATCGCGCCGCTCCTCGCTCCTCACGCGGTGCGGATCGTGGTGACGGTGTCCGGGTTGACCCGGCTCGCGCCCAAGGTCGAACGGACGCTGACGTCCGAGGTGCTCCACCAGATCGGGGCGGCGTCGGCTCCGTCGGGGTTCAAGCGCCCCTTCCGGAACTTCCGGATGCGCCTCGGCCTCGCGGGACTGCGGGCCGCCGGCGTCCGGGTGTTCCGGGTCCGGATCGGCGAGTGAACGACCGGCTGCCGCGGTTTCAGCGTGCCGGCGCGCCCCTGAGTTCGAGGGCGATCTGCTCGGCGTCGATGTTCTGCAGCATCGACTCGAGGACCTCGGCGTCGAACGTCCCGTCGTCGCGCGCGTCGAGGATCGCCGTGCGCTGTGCCTCGAGCACCGCGAGTCGCCTCGCCTTCTCGCGCCCCATCCACGCCCGGAGTTCGGCGGGGTCGGCGGCCTGCAGCTCCTCGCGCGTCCGGGGCCCCTCCTCGCGCGTCCCGGGGACCTGCTCCGCCGCGGTCCGCATGAGTCCGAGCAGACGCTGACGCTCCTCGACGTCCCGCTCGGCGGTGTCCGGCGCCGGGGCGGCGATGCGGCGGAGCAGCGGGCCGATCGTGCCGCCCTGCACGACGAGCGAGAGCAGCGCGACCGCGAACGCGATGAGCACCAGGAGCGACCGCTGCGGGGTGCCGTGCGGCAGGGTCTGTGCCGCGGCCACCGTCACGGCGCCGCGCATGCCGGCCCACACCACGGCGGTGCCCTCGCGCCAGCCGAGCGGTGCCTTCGTGTAGTACGCGATGTCCGCGAGTGTCCGGCGGATCCGGACCGCGAACCGGTCGAGCTCGCGTTCCGACGGAGCACGGTTGCCGGGTCGGTGCTCCCGGATGACCTCGCTCATCGCGTCGCGGTCCTGCGCGTGCATCTCCTCGAATCGCTGCCGCATCCGCTCCCCGCGCTTCGCGCTGGCGGACAGGGCGAGCAGGAGCGGCACGACGTACGCCGCCCGGACGACGACGGTGAGCACGAGTGCGCCGACGGCGATGAGGAGCGCCGGGCCGATGCCGGTGTGCTCCTGCTGCACGTCGCCGAGGATCCCCGCGAGTTCGAGCCCCATGGTCAGGAACACGGCGCCCTCGAGCACGAGCTCGATCGTCTGCCAGTTCTGCGCGTCCGACAGCCGGTGCCCCGGCGGGAGCTTCCGGGGGCCGACGATGCCGGTGAACAGTCCCGCGACGACGGCCGCGACGAGACCGGAGCCGTGCAGGTACTCGGTCGGGACGGCGGCGACGAACGGCACCGCGAACGACAGTGCCGTGTTCACCGCGGCGTTCGGCACCCGGGCGCGGACGTACACGTTCACCCAGCCGACGAACCAACCGATCACCACGGCGATCGCGACGGCCCGGGCGAAGTCGCCCAACGCGCCCCAGAACGAGAACGAGGCGGCCGCGGCGGCGATCGCCGTCCGCAGGAGCACGAGCGCGGTGGCGTCGTTGAGCAGGGACTCGCCGTCGAGGATCGAGATCGCGCGGCGGGACACCGAGGTCTGCTTCACGATCGAGGTCGCGACGGCGTCGGTCGGGCTGACGACCGCGCCGAGGGCGATGCCCCACCAGAAGCCGAGGCCCGGCACCACCCAGGCGAAGAACAGCCCGAGGACGAGGCTCGACGCGAGGACGAGCAGGACCGACAGACCGCTGATGGCGCCGAACTCCCGTCGGAAGTTCATCGAGGGCATCGACACCGCCGACGAGTACAGCAGTGGGGGCAGGACCCCGGCGAGGATCCACTCGGGATCGATCTCGGCGTCGGGGACGAACGGCACCAGGCTGGCGACGATGCCGACGACGACCAGGACGAGGGGCGCCGCGACACCGATGCGTGGTCCGAGCACGGCTGCGCCCGCGATGACGACGATGGCGAAGACGCCGATGACGAGGAGTTCGGTCACACCACCAGCGTGGCACCCATCCGACGCTCAGTCGCGGTCGGGTCCACCGCTGTGGACGGCGGAGGCGTTGACCACGTGGTGTGGAGGAGCGACGTGCGCGACGACGGCGACGCTCCCCACGGCGAGAACGAGGGCGAGCGTGCCCGCGGTCACGGCGGTCCCGATCCGCCGCAGCCGCGAGCCCGAGCCGTGCTCCCGCGGCGCGAAGCGGGCCAGACCGCGTCGCGGCGACGGCCCGACCAGCCACGGTCCCGACCCGTCCTCGTCGTACGAGAACGGACCGGAGCCGTCCGGGGCGTAGCGGTACGGCCCGCTGCCGTCCACCGCGTAGGCGGAGCGGAGGTCCTCGGCGGTCCAGCCGAAGTCCGACGGTGTCTGTCGTGGTGTGGACATGGGATCTCCTCTCGCGCGTTGGTCGCTGCGGAAGACCAGTCCACGCGCTGTTCCTATGAGTCGTCGGTGCGCCTCCAGGACGTGGACTGCGCGTCTGCTCGAAGCGGGCGGCACCATGTATCTTGATGTCGAGACAATCTGCACCACGAGTAGCGTGGACGTACCGACGGTCGAACAAGGGAGTACCCGCCAGCATGGCCAAGATCATCTACACCCTCACGGACGAGGCGCCGTTCCTCGCCACCCACTCCTTCCTCCCGGTCATCCAGGCCTTCGCCGGCACCGCGGGTGTCGACGTCGAGACCCGCGACATCTCGCTGTCCGGCCGGATCATCAGCCAGTTCCCGGAGCGGCTCACCGCTGAGCAGCGCCTGGACGACGCGCTCGCCGAACTCGGCGACCTCGCCAAGACCCCCGAGGCGAACATCATCAAGCTGCCGAACATCTCGGCGTCGATCCCGCAGCTCAAGGCGGCGATCAAGGAGCTGCAGTCGAAGGGCTACGACCTCCCCGACTACCCGGACGAGCCGAAGACGGACGACGAGCGCGACGCCCGTGCCCGTTACGACCGGGTCAAGGGCAGCGCGGTGAACCCGGTCCTCCGCGAGGGGAACTCGGACCGTCGTGCCCCGCTGTCGGTGAAGAACTACGCCCGCAAGCACCCGCACCGCATGGGCGCGTGGTCGTCGGACTCGAAGACGAACGTCGTGACGATGGGCGTCGACGACTTCCGCTCGAACGAGCAGTCCTGGATCGCCCCGGCGGACGACGTCCTGACGATCGAGTTCGTCGGCACCGACGGTGAGACCACGGTCCTCAAGCAGTCGATCCCCGTGCTCGCGGGCGAGGTCGTGGACGGCACCGTGCTGCACGTCGCCGCGCTCGAGGCGTTCCTCAAGGACCAGATCAAGCGCGCCGCCGAGCTGGACGTCCTGTTCTCCGTGCACCTCAAGGCCACGATGATGAAGGTCTCCGACCCGATCATCTTCGGGCACGTCATCCGCGCGTTCTTCCCGTCCGTGTTCGAGCGCTTCGGTGCCGACCTCGCGGCCGCCGGCCTCAACCCGAACGACGGCCTCGGCTCGATCCTCGCCGGGCTCGACCAGGTCCCGAACGGCGCCGAGATCCGCGACGCGTTCACGCAGGCGATCGACGCGGGACCCGACCTCGCGATGGTCGACTCCGACAAGGGCATCACGAACCTGCACGTCCCGAGCGACGTCATCGTCGACGCGTCCATGCCCGCGATGATCCGCACCTCCGGCCACATGTGGGGTCCGGACGGCGAGGAGCACGACACCCTCGCGGTCATCCCGGATTCGAGCTACGCCGGCATCTACCAGGCCGTCATCGAGGACTGCCGCGCGAACGGCGCCTTCGACCCGGCCACCATGGGTTCGGTGCCGAACGTCGGTCTGATGGCGCAGAAGGCCGAGGAGTACGGCTCGCACGACAAGACGTTCGAGGTCCCGGCCGCGGGTCGCGTGCGCGTCGTGACGAGCGGCGGCGAGACCGTCATCGAGCACGACGTCGAGGCCGGCGACATCTGGCGCGCCTGCCAGACGAAGGACGTCGCCATCCGCGACTGGGTGAAGCTCGCCGTCACCCGGGCCCGCGCCACGGGTTCGCCCGCGGTGTTCTGGCTCGACGAGACCCGCGCGCACGACCGGAACCTCATCGGCCTCGTGCGGGAGTACCTCGGCGAGCACGACACCGAGGGCCTGCAGATCGAGATCCTCTCCCCCGAGGACGCCATGCGCTTCTCGCTCGAGCGCATCCGCCGCGGCGAGGACACCATCTCGGTCACGGGTAACGTGCTCCGCGACTACCTCACCGACCTGTTCCCGATCATGGAGCTCGGCACCTCCGCGAAGATGCTCTCCGTCGTCCCGCTCCTCGGCGGTGGCGGCCTGTTCGAGACCGGTGCCGGTGGTTCGGCGCCGAAGCACGTGCAGCAGCTGGTGCAGGAGAACTACCTGCGCTGGGACAGCCTCGGCGAGTTCCTGGCGCTGGCGGTCAGCCTCGAGCACCTCGCGGGTGTGACGGGGAACGCGCGGGCGAAGATCCTCGGCGACACCCTCGACCGTGCGACCGGCACGTTCCTCGACGAGAACAAGTCCCCTGGCCGCAAGCTCGGCTCGATCGACAACCGCGGCAGCCACTTCTACCTGGCGAAGTACTGGGCCGAGGAACTCGCCGCGCAGACCGAGGACGCCGAGCTGGCGGCGGCGTTCGCGGACGTCGCGAAGCGCCTCGGCGAGCAGGAGGAGACGATCGTCGGCGAGCTCAACGGGGTCCAGGGCCACCCGGTGGACATCGGCGGCTACTACCGTCCCGACGACGCGAAGACGAGCGCCGTGATGCGCCCGTCCGCCACCTTGAACGCTGTGCTGGCCGCGCTGTAACCAGCGCTAGCGGTTCACGGACAGGAGGCGCGGTGCCGGCTGGCACCGCGCCTCCTGTCCGACACACCGACGGTCGTATCGATTCGACGCCCGCTGCCGGTAGCGTCGTGTGCATGTCGACGCCGACCGATCCCCGTCCCCTGAACATCGTCGTCTGGAACGAGAACGTGCACGAGACCCGCGGAGACGCGACGGTCATCGAGCACTACCCCGACGGCATGCACACCGTGATCGCCGCCGCGCTGCGCGAGCTCCGACCGGGCGCGGAGGTGTCGACCGCCACGCTCCAGGAACCGGAGCACGGTCTCACCGCCGAGCGCCTCGCCGCCACCGACGTGCTGTTCTGGTGGGGGCACGCCGCCCACGAGGAGGTGTCCGACGAGGTCGTGGACCGCGTGGTCGACGCCGTGCACGCCGGCATGGGACTCGTCGTGCTGCACTCCGGGCACTACTCGAAGCCGTTCAAGCGTCTGATGGGCACGACCTGCTCGCTGAAGTGGCGCAACGACGGCGAGCGCGAACTCGTCTGGACCGTGGCTCCGGAGCACCCGATCGCCGCCGGGATCCCGCACCCGATCGTCATCGAGCGCCAGGAGATGTACGGCGAGTACTTCGACATCCCGCGCCCCGACGAGGAGGTCTTCCTGTCGACGTTCGCCGGCGGCGAGGTGTTCCGCTCGGGCGTCGCCTACCGCCGCGGCCTCGGCCGGGTGTTCTACTTCTCCCCCGGGGACCAGGAGTACCCGGTCTACCACCACCCGGACATCCAGCGGGTGCTCTCGAACGCGGCGTCGTGGGCGGCGCCGGTGTCCGCGCGACGCGAGCTGACCGCCGACCCCCACCCGCGCGACTGGTTCCTGGGCGACGGAGGGAGCGCGCAGCACGCACCCGCGTGACCCAGGAGGCTCCGCGACGGACCGGCCCGACGCGTCAGCGCCGGGCCGGCTTCGACGTCAGGGAGACGACGAGCAGGGTGGCGAGCATCCCGAACCCGGCGAGCTCGATCCCGAGGCCCGCGAGCTGCCAGTAGGCGCTCCCGACGATCTGCGGCTGCGTGATCGACTCCGGCCACCACGCGTCGATGAGCGGGAACGACCCGGGGAAGGGATCGAGGCCGAACACCAAGAGCCCGCCGAGCAGCAACACGACGCCGAGCCCCGCCATCGCCCCGCGGGAGCGCCGCAGCATGCGGACGACGAGTGCGGCCGCGAGGAGCGCGAGTCCGAGGACGGCGATCACGAACGCCAGCACGACGATGGTCTGCGGCGCGAGCGCGACCCAGTCGAGGACGGCGATCGGCAGCAGCAGCCACCGACCCGTCCGTGCCCAGCGCCCGGGGTTCCGCCATCCGTCCATGCCCGGAACGGTACGGCAGTCCGCCGGGGAGGAACCCGCTGATCCGCCGGACGCCGCCCGGGAGCGGGCCCTCGGAGCGGGGCCGTCGGTACGATTGCAGGATCATGGCGCAGGACGGTCGCACTCGGCAGCAGCGTGCAGTCGCCACGCGGGCCGCGATCATCGATGCGGCGGCGGGCGAGTTCGACGAACACGGGTACCTCGGCACCTCGATGGACGCCGTGGCCGAACGCGCGGGGCTCACGAAGGGCGCGCTCTACTTCCACTTCACGTCGAAGGCGGACCTCGCCGGCGCGGTGATCGCCCGGCAGCACGAGGTGTCCCGGCAGTACGGCGAAGCCGCCGCCACCCGTGGGACGACCCCGCTCGAGGTCCTGATGTGGATGTCGCAGGGCCTCGCGTCGCAGATGATCCACGAGGTCGTCGTGAGCGCGGGCATCCGACTCTCCACCGACACCGCCGCAGCCGGGGTCGCCCGGCGGAACCCCTACACCGACTGGATGCAGGTCGCCGCCGAGCTCGTGCGCCAGGGCATCGAGGCGGGTGAGATCGACTCCGCGTGGGACCCGCAGCTGATCGGGCGCGTGGTGGTCCCCGCCTACACGGGGGCGCAGACCGTCTCGGACGTCCTCGCCGACCGGGCCGACCTGTACGACCGGCTCCGCGAGCTCTGGACGGTGCTGCTCGCGGCGATCGTCACCGACCGGATGCGGCCGGAGATCCCGCGGCTCGTCGCGCTCATCGCGCCGCTCGCGACCGAGGACTGAAGCCGCTCGCGACCGAGGACCGATGCCGCTCGCGACCGAGGACCGGCGCGTGACGAGCGACGCGGGTCCCCCCATGGACACCCACGTCACCGTTCCTACGAGGCTACCCAGCGGTCGGTTTCGTCACCCGCCCCCGTTCACGGGTACGCCCCGACAGTGACTAGCCTGATCCGATGGCCACTCCCGCCGCCGAGGTCGACGTCGACCTCCCCCTCGTCCGCGCCCTGCTGCGCGACCAGCACCCCGACCTGGCCGACCTGCCGCTCGAGATCGCGGCGAACGGCTGGGACAACGTCATCGTCCGGCTCGGGGACCTCCTCGCCGTCCGGCTCCCCCGCCGTGCGGCCGCCGCCGCGCTCATCGAGCACGAGCAGCGCTGGCTGCCGGAGATCGCGCGCCGCGTGGCTCCGATCGTCCCGGTGCCCGACCCGGTCCGCACCGGGCGTCCGGCACTCGGCTTCCCCTGGTCGTGGAGCGTCGTCCGTTGGCTGCCCGGCACCCCTGCAGCCGAGCGCACGGGCGGGGTGCGCGTCGCCGAGGCCCTCGCGGCGTTCGTGGAGCTCCTGCACGTCCCCGCTCCCGAGGACGCACCGGTGAACCCGGTCCGCGCCGTTCCGCTCGCGACGCGGAGCGACGCCGTGCTCACGCGACTCGCCACGGAGGACGTGCCCCGGGCCGGAGAACTGGCCGCGGTCTGGCGGGCCGCAGCGGCTCTGCCCGCGTACGCCGGGCCTCCCGTCTGGGTGCACGGCGACCTGCACCCGTTCAACGTGCTCTTCGGGACGGCGCCCGACGGCGGCCTCCGCCTCGCGGCGGTCGTCGACTTCGGCGACGTCACGGCGGGCGACCCGTCCGTCGACCTCGCCACCGCCTGGCTGACGCTCGACCGGGAGGCGCGGCGCACCTTCCGCGCATGCGTCACGGCCGACGACGACGCCTGGGAACGGGCGCGGGGCTGGGCGGTCTCGATCGCTTCGGCGCTCCATCTGTCCGACGACCGCACGTTCCGGCTCGTCGCCGGGAGGGCGATCGGAGAAGTGCTGGACGGCTGACTCCGGCCGGGGCTATCGTGACCGCACCAATCCGTGCACGTGAAGATCGGAGGGGCCGCCATGACCCTCGAGTTCCGCGTCCAGCACGACGTCGCCACCGACGCCTCTCCCGCCCCGTCCACCCCGACCCGCACCGGTGTCCGCGGGCTCCTCGACCGGATGACCGCGCGCCGCGACGCCGCACGGGTCCGCCGGGTCGAAGCCCGCCTGCAGGAGCTCAGCGACCTCGAACGGCTGCTCTCCGGTGCGCGCAGCGTCATCGAGCGGGGGTGGATCCAGCACGCGTGGTTCGCGTACGTCGACGAGCACGGCCGGATGCGGAAGGCGTCCAGCGCTGCGGCGATGGACGTCCAGGGCCGCCCCCTCGTCGCCGCGTGCCTGGTCGGATCGGTGGTCTCCGCTGCCGGCGGCCCGCACGCCGTGCACTCGCAGCAGGTCCAGCGCGCCCTCGACCTCGTGTGGCATGCCCTCGCCGTCGAGGAGGGCCAACCGGTGCTGTGGTGCCCCGCACCCGACATCCGCATGGGGCGCGTCCGCGACCTGACGAGCTGGAACGACGCCCCCACCCGGAACTCGGGCGAGGTCGCCGGGCTCCTGCTCACCGCCGAGCGCGTCGCCGTGCACGAGGCGGAACGCGTCCGGGAGCGGGCGGCGGCGCGATCGAGGGCGTGAGCGGCGACGCCGTACCCGACGGCTCCTCGTGATCGTTACCGTTCTCCCAGGTGGTCCGGTAGACCCGCCCGCTGACCTGGGATTTCGTACATCGTTCATGCGCAGGAATTGATCCCTCCGGTCGTCCGGAGCGCGCAGTCGGCATGCCCGCTGCGTAGGTTGGACCGCACTTGTGCCCCGTCTCGTGGGCAGTTCGGCCGACCGGAGGGGAGCGCTGTGGGCGTGTTCCAGTACATCGGGGAGCGGTGGGACCAGATCTGGTTCGCGTCGTGGCAGCACTTCTCACTGGTGGTCCAGTGCACGGTGCTCGCCACGGTGATCGCCGTCGTCCTCGCCACACTCGTCTACCGCAGCGAACGGCTGACCTCGGTCGCGAACGGCGTCTCGGCGATCGGTCTGACGCTCCCGTCCTTCGCCGTGATCGGTCTGCTCATCGTCCCGCTCGGCTTCGGCGTCGTGCCGTCCGTCGTGACGGTCGTCTTCTTCGCCGCGCTGCCGATCCTCCGCAACGCGGTCGTGGGCCTGGCCGAGATCCCGCCGACGGTCGTCGAGTCCGCGCGGGGCATCGGCATGAGCCGCTTCCGGACCCTCGTCCAGGTCGAGCTGCCGATGGCGTGGCCGATCATCCTCAGCGGCGTGCGCGTCTCGGCGCAGATGGTGATGGGCATCGCCGCGATCGCCGCGTACGCGCTCGGCCCCGGTCTGGGCGGGTTCATCTTCTCCGGGCTCTCCCGCCTCGGCGGCGCGAACGCCCTGTCCTCCGTGACCGTCGGGGTCGTGGGCGTCGTCCTGCTCGCCCTCGTCCTCGACCTGCTCCTCCTCGGCCTCGGCCGCCTGACCATCTCGAGAGGTATCCGTGTCCAGCACTGACTCCGCCACCCGAACCGCTCCCCACGAGGGCGTCACCGGCCGCAGCATCCTGCTCGACGAGGTCACCAAGCGGTACCCCGGGCAGACGAAGCCCGCCGTCGACGGCATCACGCTCGAGATCCCCGCCGGCAAGATCGTCATGCTCGTGGGTCCGTCCGGGTGCGGCAAGACCACGACGCTGAAGATGATCAACCGCCTCATCGAGCCGACCGAGGGCCGGATCGTCGTCGGGGACGACGACGTCACCGGCATCGACGCCGACGAACTCCGCCGTCGCATGGGCTACGTCATCCAGGCGGGCGGGCTCTTCCCGCACTTGACCGTCGCGGCGAACATCGCGATCGTCCCGAAGATGCTCGGCTGGTCGAAGGAGAAGATCGCGGAACGCGTCGACGAACTCCTCGACCTGGTCTCGCTCGACCCCGACACCTACCGCGACCGCTTCCCGCGAGAGCTCTCCGGCGGCCAGCAGCAGCGCGTCGGCGTGGCCCGGGCGCTCGCCGCGGACCCGCCCGTCCTGCTCATGGACGAGCCGTTCGGTGCGGTCGACCCGATCACCCGGCAGCGCCTGCAGGACGAGCTCCTCCGCATCCAGGAGGAGCTGCACAAGACGATCGTCATCGTCAGCCACGACTTCGACGAGGCCGTGAAGCTCGGCGACTGGATCGTGATCTTCACCGAGGGCGCCCACATCGTCCAGTACGACACCCCGGAGCGGATCCTCGCGGAGCCGGCGAACGAGTTCGTGGAGAACTTCATCGGGTCCGGCGCCGGTCTCAAGCAGCTGACGCTGAACCGGGTGCGTGACGTCGAACTCGCCCCCGCGGTGACCTGCTCGCCCGGAGAGGACGCCAAGGCCGTGCTCCAGCGGATGCAGGAGGCGGGCGGCCACGGGCACGCGGTCGTCGTCGACCGGCGGCAGCGTCCGATCGGCTGGCCGACCCGCCGCCAGCTCGAGCGCCTCGGCCGCATCCCGGACGGCATCGAGCCCGAGCTGCCCGTCGTCGGCGAGGCCGCGACCCTGAACGACGCGCTCGACACGATGCTCGTCTCCAGCGCCGGCGCCGCCCTGGTCACCGGCCGCGGCGAGGCGTTCCGCGGCGTCATCACGGTGGAGACCGTGATGGAGGCCATCACCCGCTCGCGCGCGGCCGCCGCCGAGGAGCAGGCGTACACGCCCGTCGGGACGAACACCAACCCGATCGAGACGATGCCGTCGGCACCCGTGGTCGCGACCAGCGGAGAGGAACTGTGAGCGCGGTCGCCGCCGGCCCGGCCACCGGTGCCCGCACCTCGTGGAAGGGGCTGCTCGTGCAGCCGATCGCGATCCTCGTCGTCCTCGCGGGCTTCGCGATCTGGCTGGCGTCCGCCGACCTCAGCGCGACCGAGCGCAGCACCCTCAACCCCGCGGACATCCTCGCGCTGACCGGGCAGCACCTCGTGCTCACGCTCGAGTCGACGGTCCTCGTGCTCGTCATCGGCATCCCGCTCGGCATCCTGCTCACGCGCGGTCCGCTCCGCCGGGCCAGCGTGTACGTCCTCGCGGTCGCCAACTTCGGGCAGGCGGCACCCGCGGTCGGCCTCATCGTGCTGCTCGCGGCGTGGCTCGGCCTGAACTCGTGGTCCGCGGTCGTCGCCCTCGTCCTCTACGCGATCCTGCCGGTGCTCCGGAACACCATGATCGGTGTGCAGAGCGTCGACTCCCGCCTGGTCGAGGCCGGCCGGGGCATGGGCATGAGCGCGTTCAGCGTGCTCATGAAGGTCGAGCTGCCGCTGGCCGTGCCCGTCATGCTCTCGGGCATCCGCACGGCGCTGGTGCTCCTCGTCGGCACCGCCAGCCTCGCCACCTTCGTCGGCGCCGGCGGCCTCGGGCTCCTCATCACCACGGGCGTGAACCTGTTCCTGCCCAAGGTCCTCGTGTCGGGGGCGCTGCTCGTGGCGCTGCTCGCCCTGTCCATCGACTGGATCGGCCGCGTGGTCGAGACGCTCGCACGACCGAAGGGACTCCGATGACCCGCCGTACCCGCGCCGCCGCCGCTGCGTTCCTCGCCGGCACGACGGCCCTCGTCCTCGCCGGCTGCGGACTGCAGCCCGCGACGTCGTTCGTCCCCGCCGCCGGCCCGGGGTCGATCGAGCACATCGACGACCTGCCCGACGGCGCCCACATCACCGTCACGTCGAAGAACTTCACCGAGCAGCTCGTGCTCGGCAAGATCGCCGTGCTCGCCGCCAAGGCAGCAGGGTTCGACGTCACCGACGAGACGAACGTCCCGGGCAGCGTCGCCGTCCGTCAGCTCATGACGAGTCACGACGCCGACATGACGTACGAGTACACCGGCACCGCGTGGCTGACCTACATGGGCCACAAGGAGGGCATCCCGGACAAGACCGAGCAGTGGGCGGCCGTCAAGAAGGAGGACGCCGGCAACGGCCTCACCTGGCTGAAGCCCGCGCCGATGAACAACACGTACGCCTTCGCGGTGCGCGACGAGGCCGTGGCGAAGCTCGGGAACGTCAAGACGCTCTCCGACATCACGAAGCTGCCGGTCAGCGAGCGCACGTTCTGCGTCGAGTCCGAGTTCAACTCCCGCTCGGACGGCTTCAAGCCGATGCTCGAGAAGTACGGGCTGCAGCTCGGCAGCTCCGGCCAGAACGGCGTTCCGAGCAGCAACGTCAGCATCCTCGACACCGGCACGGTCTACACGGCGACCGACCGGGGCAAGTGCAACTTCGGCGAGGTGTTCACCACCGACGGCCGCATCAAGTCGCTGGGGCTCAGGGTGCTCGACGACGACCGCGGGTTCTTCCCGGCGTACAACGTCGCGCCCGTGCTCGACTCGGCGACGCTGCAGGAGTACCCGCAGCTCGAGGACGTCTACGACCAGATCTCGCCGAAGCTCACGGACTCGGTCCTGCAGGAGCTGAACCGGCAGGTCGACGTCGAGGGCCGGGAACCGGCCGACGTCGCCTTCGACTGGATGGTGAAGGAGGGCTTCATCACGAAGCCCTGACGGCTCTCGACGTGCGTCGGGACGGGCAGGAGGCGCGGCGCGGGCCCGCACCGCGCCTCCCGACCTCTACCGGGCCGCGATCCGGACCGCGGTGTCGCGGATCGTGGCGACCACCCGGGCGCGCACCTCCTCCGGGTCCGACCCCTCGTGGCGAGCCGAGCTCCGCAGCCCCGTCATGCACATGCCGAGGAGCATCTCCGCCGCCTGCGGCGTCGCCGCCTCCGGCCCCCAGGCCGGGTCCCGCTCGAGGATCGTCCGCACCGCGCCGGTCATCGCCTCGGCGACGGTCGTCATCCGGGAGACCTGCCGGCGCATGAGCTGCGGGAAGCGCACGAGGACCTCCTTCCGTGCGAGCCGCTCGTGCTCGTCGCCGAACGACGAGCCGAACACCAGGAACGCCAGGTCCACGACCGCTTGCGCCGCCGCCTCCCCCGCGACCGAGGCCAGGTGCTGCTCGAGCGTGTCCGGGGCGAGGTCGAGCTCGGTGTGCCCCAGGACCGCGTCCTCCTTGCTCTCGAAGTAGTTGAAGAAGGTCCGGGGCGACACGTCCGCCCGCGCCGCGATCTGCTCGATCGTGGTGTGGTCGATGTCCTGCTCGAGCGCGAGGGACCGGGCGGCCTCGGCGATGCGGTGGCGCGTCTCGAGACGCTTGCGGTCTCGGAGGCCCATGTCGGGCGTGGACGGGGTGTCGGGCATGGCCCGACTGTAACCGGAACGTCACATCGTTTACAGCAAACGCAAACTTGCAGTCGTGCAGCGGACAGTACGCTCGGGCACATGACCACTCCCGTGCTCGAGGCCCGTGGCCTCGCGAGGACCTACGGCCGCGGAGCGACGCGGTTCGACGCGCTCAAGGGGGTGTCCCTGCAGGTGAACCAGGGCGAGAGCCTCGCGATCGTCGGCAAGTCCGGCTCCGGCAAGTCGACGCTCATGCACCTGCTTGCACTGCTCGACAAGCCGTCGGCGGGACAGATCCTGCTCGACGGCACCGACGCCGCGACCCTCAGCGCCCGGCAGGTGAACCGCACGCGGAACAGCACGTTCGGGTTCGTGTTCCAGCAGTTCTTCCTCACGCCGAAGACCTCGGTGCTCGAGAACGTCGTGCTCCCGCTGAAGATCGCGGGCGTCTCCGGGGCCGAGCGGAAGCGACGGGGCATGGCCGCGCTCGACGCCCTCGGTCTCGCCGACAAGGCGAAGAACGACGCGAACGACCTGTCCGGTGGGCAGAAGCAGCGCGTGGTCATCGCCCGCGCCCTGGTCGGCGAGCCGAGCGTCATCTTCGCCGACGAACCCACCGGCAACCTCGACACGAACACCGGCCAGGTCGTCGAGGACATGCTCTTCGGGCTGCAGCGGGAGCGCGGCATCACGCTCGTGGTGGTCACCCACGACGAAGACCTCTCCGAACGGTGCGACCGGAGCGTGAACGTGCGCGACGGGCTCATCGTGGGCTCCGGCGGCTCCGGCGGCTCCGGCGGCTCCGGCGGCTCCGGCGGCGTTGCCGTCGATGCGTCTGCCACGCACGGAAGGCACTCCGCATGAACTTCCTCGACCTGCTCCGCACCGCCGTGGCGAACACCTTCCGGTCGAAGCTGCGCACCACGCTCACCGTCATCGCGATCTTCATCGGCGCGTTCACGATCACCCTGACCTCGGCCATCGGCACGGGTGTCAGCAACTACATCGACACCCAGGTCGCCTCCATCGGCGACACCGGATCGCTCACGATCACCAAGACCGTCGAGTCCTCCGCCGACAGCGGTCCCGCGAAGTACGACCCCGACGAGTCGAGCCAGAGCATCAACCGCGGTCCGGCGACCTTCGCGTACCTGTCGCAGTCGGACGTCGACAAGATCACGGGCATCTCCGGTGTGAAGAGCGTCCGACCCGCGGTCGCGCTCAGCACGAAGTGGGTGGAGTACGCCGGCAAGGGCAAGTACGTCGTCGACGTGTCGGCCAACGCCGGGGAGCTCGATGCCGATCTGGCAGCGGGCAAGCAGCTCGACGACTCGTCCTCCGCGGGCAACCAGGTGCTCCTGCCGACGAACTACCTGAAGAACCTCGGCCTCGGCAAGGCCTCCAGCGCGGTGGGCAAGGAACTCACCATCGCCGTCGACGACTACCAGGGCAAGGAGCACACCCTCACCGCCACGGTCGCCGGGGTGCAGAACGAGTCGCTGTTCGGCGGCGGTGCCGGCGCGAACGCCGCCCTCACCGACGCGATGCAGGCGGCGCAGGAGACCGGCAAGCCGTCGTCGATCGCGACCTCGTACGCCAGCGCCACCGCGACGCTCGACAGCGGCGCCTCGGCCACCGAGGTGAAGAGCGCGCTGTCGAAGGACGGCTACACGGGCCAGACCATCCAGGACCAGCTCGGCCAGTTCCAGACCGTCATCAACGGGATCGTCGGCGTCCTCAACGCCTTCGCCGTGATCGCCCTCGTCGCCGCCGGGTTCGGCATCATCAACACGCTGCTCATGAGCGTGCAGGAACGCACCCGCGAGATCGGTCTGATGAAGGCGATGGGCATGGGCGGTGGCAAGGTCTACACGCTGTTCTCGCTCGAGGCCGTGTTCATCGGGTTCCTCGGCAGCGCGATCGGTGCCGGGGTCGCGATCCTGCTCGGCACCGGCATCTCGAACCTGCTCGCGGGTACCGTGCTGAAGGACCTGCCCGGCCTGCAGATCATGCAGTTCGCGCCGTCCTCGGTGATCACGATCATCCTGGTCGTCATGTTCATCGCGTTCCTCGCCGGCACCCTGCCCGCACGTCGGGCCGCCCGGCAGAACCCGATCGAGGCACTCCGGTACGAATAGGCACGCGCGTGCATAGTGTCGAGGCGTGGCGGCATTCGGGCGGGACCTCGGCGACGGGTACACGCTGACGCTGCGCGACCTGACGACGGTCGAGCGCCTGCACGAGCTCGTGCAGGCGAACCTCGATCGCCTCCGTGCCGCCGAGCCGTGGGCGTGGGACTCGCCGACGCGCGAGGCGATCGGCCGCCAGACCGAACACCTGCTCGCTCAGTACGCGATGGACCGCGCGCTCCCCTGCGTCATCCGGCAGGACGACCGGATCGTCGGAGCGGCCTCGCTCGCCTTCGACCCGTACCTCGGGCAGGCGTCGCTCGGCTACTGGGTGGACGCCGGCCTGGAGGGACGGGGTGTCGTCTGGCGCGCCGCCACCGTCCTCGTCGGGGTCGCCCGGGCACGCGGCACGGCGCGGGTCGAGATCCGGACGGCCGTGGACAACGTGCGGAGCCGCGGTCTCGCCGAACGGCTCGGGTTCGTGCACGAGGGAACGCTGCGGAGTGCGCTGCCGCTCGGGCCGGGGCGCGTGGACGTGGCCGTGTACGGACTGGTGCTCTGAGCGCGACGGTCGTGCGCGTCGTGTGCGGACCGGTGCCCCGAGCACCACGGTCGTGAACGGAGGGGCACCCGACGCCGGTAACCTCGATGGCATGGCCCTGTTCGGACGACGCAACAAGCACGACGTGCGCGACCGACCCGTCAGCCAGGTCGAACTGAAGCGTGCCGTCGACGAGGGGTTCCTCATCGCCAAGGCCGCCGTCACCGTGGCCGTCGCCAACCGGATCATCACGAACGCCCTCCGGGACCAGGGGTACTTCGACCACGCGGTCATCGCCGAGGCCACCCGCGAGGAACTCCACCGCATGGCGGAGGAACAGCGCGGTGACGCCGAGCGCATGCGCGAGATCCGCTCGAAGTCGAGCAAGCAGAAGGGCCGTTCGCGTCACCAGCACGACTACCGGCGCGGCGACGACCTCAAGCTCCGCACGCGTGAGGCCACGTACGAGCGGCTCGCGACGATGCTCGACAAGCGCCGTGAGGACCAGGGGTTCGTCGACGGCATCGTCCTCGCGGCCCGCGCGCGGGCATGGGACGACATCGGCACGACCGTCGTCGGACGCCTCGGATGGGCCCAGCGCCCGACCGAGGACTACGAGATCGGCCGGGACGACCGTCTGCAGCAGATGCTCGACGAGGACTTCGCGGCGCTGCTCGCGGAACACCCCGTCGGATCGGCTGCGCCCGCGGACGCCGACGAGCCGGACGCGGCCGACGCGGGGGACGACGGTTCGGATCCGGCGGACCCGGACGCGGCACGGTCCTGACCGAGACGGCACGCAGCCTCGAGTCCCTAGGCTCGTCGGCATGGTGGATGCTGTGGTCGTCGGAGCCGGACCGAACGGACTCGCAGCAGCGGTGACCCTCGCCCGCGCGGGCCTGTCCGTCGAGGTCGTCGAGCGCGGCGACACCATCGGCGGCGGCGCCCGCACGTCCGAGCTCACCCTGCCCGGGTTCCTGCACGACGTCTGCTCCGCCGTGCACCCGATGGCACTGCAGTCCGAGTTCTTCCGACGCTTCCGGCTCGAGGAACGCATCGAGCTCCGTCTCCCGGAGGTCCAGTACGGCCACCCGCTGGACGGCGGCCGTGCCGGTGTCGCGTACCAGGACCTCGGCCGCACAGCGGAGGAGATCGGCCTCGACGGTCGCGCGTTCCGGCAGCTCATGGGTCCGCTCTCCGACAACGCCGACCACGTCTCCGACTTCGCGACCGATGCGCTCCTGCACGTCCCTCGGCACCCGCTGAGCGTGCTGCGCTTCGGGCTCCGCGCGCTCGAGCAGGGGACGAACGCCTGGAACCTGCGCTTCCGCGAGGAGGTCGCCCCCGCGATGATCTCCGGCGTCGCCGCGCACTCGATCCAGCACATGCCGTCGCTCGCCACCGCAGCTGCGGCACTCTCGCTCGGCGCGTACGCGCACGCCCGGGGGTGGCCCGTCCCGATCGGGGGCAGCCAGGCGATCGTCGACGCGCTCGCCGCGGACCTCGTCGCGCACGGAGGCCGGATCGAGACCGGGCGCGAAGTCCGCTCGCTCGCCGACCTCACCCCCGCCAAGGCGGTGCTGTTCGACACGAGCGTGCCCGGCATGCTGCGGATCGCCGGGAAGCAGATCCCGACACCGCGACGCGGCGCGCTCAGGCGGTTCCGGTTCGGCAACGCCGCTTCGAAGGTCGACTTCGCGCTCTCGGACCCGGTGCCGTGGACCAACGAGGCCCTCCGCAGGGCCGGAACCGTCCACGTCGGCGGTACGCGTGCCGAGATCGCGGCCGCCGAGGGCGCGGTGGCCCGCGGGCGGCACGCCGAGCGGCCGTACGTCCTGGGTTCCGAGCCCACCGTGGTCGACCCGAGCCGAGCACCGTCGGGCAAGCACGTCTTCTGGGCGTACGCGCACGTGCCGGCCGGGTCGGACGTCGACCAGACAGAGGCGATCACGCGGCAGATCGAGCGGTTCGCGCCCGGGTTCCGCGACACGATCCTGCAGTCGAGCAGCCGGACCGCTGTCGACATGAGCAGCTACGACCCGAACTACGTCGGCGGCGACATCGCCGCCGGTGCCGCGAGCTTCTGGCAGCTCGTCAAACGTCCCGTTCTCTCGTCGGATCCCTGGCGGATGGGCGGCGGCATGTACATCTGCTCGGCGGCGTCCGCCCCCGGGCCCGGCGTGCACGGCATGGCCGGCTGGCACGCTGCGCGGAGCGCGCTCCGCCACACGTTCGGGTTGCCCGAGCACGTCGATCTCGCACCGGAGGACTGACCATGGCGAAGAACGTCCGCATCCTGCACTGCCGCCCGGAGGACGTCTTCGACGTGCTCGCGGACGGCTGGCTCTACACGACCTGGGTGGTGGGTGCATCCCGCTTGCGCGCGCAGGACGCCGGCTGGCCCGCGGTCGGCAACCGACTCCACCACTCGTTCGGGTCGTGGCCGCTGGTGATCAACGACGTCACGACCTCCCTCGCGTGGGATCCACCCCGTCGGATGGTCATCCAGCCGAAGGGGTGGCCGATCGGCGAGGCCCGTGTCGAGCTGACGGTCGCGGACCACCCTCACGGTTGCAAGGTCACCATCGTCGAGAACCCCGTCGCGGGGCCGGGGTCCTGGGTGCCGGGGTTCCTGCTGCAGCCGGTGCTGTGGGTGCGCAACCGGGAGACCCTGCGTCGGCTCGGATGGGTAGCGGTCGGGCGTGCCGTGACGCGCTGAGGGCTCGTCTCACTCGCTCCGGCTGAACTCGCTCGCCCTGCGGACCTGGTCGTCCGTCAGGGCCACCCCCGTGTACCGCTCGAACTGCCGCGCGGCCTGCAGCGCGATCACCTCGGCTCCGGTGATGACCTGCTTGCCCCCCGCCCGGCCCGCGCGGACCAACGGGGTCTCGGAGGGGAACGCGACCACGTCGAACACCGTCCGCGCGGCGTCGATCCGGTCCCGCTCGAAGGCGAGCGCGTCCTGCTGGTCGCCGCGCATGCCGAGCGGCGTGACGTTGACGACGACGTCGGTCGCGGATGCCTCTCGCTCCTCGGCCACCCACTCGTAGCCGTACTGCGCCGCCAGCGCGGGGCCGGTCCGCTCGTTGCGGGCGACCACCGTCAGTCGCTCGAAGCCCGCGCCCCGGAACGCCGCCGTCACCGCTTTCGCCATGCCGCCCGAACCGCGCAGCAGGACGCTCGCGGACGGGTCGACCGCGTGCGAGGCGAGCAGCGAGGCCACCGCCTCGTAGTCGGTGTTCGACGCCGTGAGCACGCCGTCGTCGTTCACCACGGTGTTGATCGACTCGATGGCCGCGGCCGACTCCTCGACGACGTCGACGAGGGGGATGATCGCCTCCTTGAAGGGCATCGAGACCGAGCACCCGCGGATGCCGAGTGCCCGGATGCCGGTGACGGCGCCGGGGAGGTCGGTCGTGGTGAACGCCTTGTAGGCGAAGTTGAGCCCGAGCTCGTCGTACAGGAAGTTGTGGAACCGCGTGCCGATGTTGCTCGGTCGAGCGGCGAGTGAGATGCAGACCTGCATGTCCTTGTTGAGGATGGGCATGAGCCCAGTCTCGCACCTGTGCCGATGGAGCGGTCCACCGCCCGGGCGTGAAGGGGTGGGGTTGTCCCCACCCCCGAACCGGGTGTCCCCCGGATTCGGTCGCGCGCCGACCGCCCGTACCGTCGATGACATGAACGCACTCATCCGCCCCCGCAACGGCCGCCTCCTCGCCGGGGTCTGCGCCGGCATCGCAGACCGCTTCGGCTGGTCCCGCACACTCGTTCGCATCGCCTGGGTCATCCTGAGCTTCTTCCCCGGGCCGCTCTGGATCGCCTACGTGGTCCTCTGGATCCTCATGCCGAACCAGGGCGCACGTCGCTGATCGTCCATCCGTCCGGACGGGTTAGTGTGGCGGGGTGCCGGTCTCCGTCTTCGATCTGTTCAGCATCGGGATCGGCCCGTCGAGTTCCCACACCGTCGGGCCGATGCGCGCCGGTTCGGCCTTCGTGTCCCGGCTGGCCGACACGCCCGTCGCCACGATCGCCGTCGACCTCTACGGCTCCCTGGCGTCGACCGGGCAGGGCCACGGGACCCTCGGCGCGGTCGTCGCCGGCCTGATGGGCTCCGACCCCGAGACGGTCGACCCCGACGCGATGGCCGAGTCCCTCGCCTCCCTCGAGGACACCGGGGCGCTGCGACTCGCCGGCGGCGCCACCGTGCCGTTCCGGCTCGCCGACATCGTGCTCCATCCGCTCACCATGCTCCCCCGTCACCCGAACGCCATGCGGCTGCGCGCCACGGACGCGTCCGGTGCGACGCTCGCCGAGGAGACGTACTACTCGATCGGCGGCGGGTTCATCACGAACGACTCGGACGGTGACGTCGCCGAGTCGGCGATCCCCGTCGACGACGCGGTCCCGCACCCGTTCTCGAGCGGCGCCGAGCTCCTCGCCGCCTGCGCTGCCAGCGGTCTGCCGGTCAGTGGCGTCGCGCTCGCGAACGAGACCGCGACGCGCAGCACGGAGGAGGTCCGGGCAGGCCTCCTCCGCATCCACGGCGTCATGGAGTCCTGCATCGACCGCAGTGTCCGGCGTTCCGGCACCCTGCCCGGTGGCCTGAACGTCCGCCGCCGGGCCGCGAACTGGTTCGACCAGCTCACGCGGGACGACCCCGATCACGACCCCCTCTTCGCCATGGAGTGGGTGAACCTCGTGGCCATGGCCGTGAACGAGGAGAACGCCACCGGCGGCCGGGTCGTGACCGCGCCGACGAACGGTGCCGCGGGCATCATCCCCGCCGTGCTCTCCTACGCGCTCACCTACGTGCCGACCGTCACCGACTCGGACCGGGACGACGCCGTGGTCCGGTTCCTGTTGACCGCCGGCGCCGTGGGCTCCATCTACAAGGAGCGCGCATCGATCTCCGGTGCCGAGGTCGGGTGCCAGGGCGAGGTCGGCTCGGCGGCCTCGATGGCGGCAGCGGGACTCGCCGAGGTCCTCGGCGGGACGCCTGAGCAGGTCGAGAACGCGGCCGAGATCGCCATGGAGCACAACCTCGGGCTGACGTGCGACCCCATCGGCGGCCTCGTCCAGATCCCGTGCATCGAGCGGAACGCCATCGCGGCGAACAAGGCGATCAACGCGGCGCGGATGGCGCTGCGGGGCGACGGGGTCCACCACGTGTCGCTCGACCAGGTCGTGGAGACGATGCGGCAGACGGGCGCGGACATGTCCACGAAGTACAAGGAGACCGCGATGGGCGGCCTGGCGGTGAACGTGCCGCTCTGCTGAGCCGCCCGCCGTCAGGCGCGTAGGAGCGTCAGCAGGCGCGCCGTCTCGGCGGCGATCGCGTCCCGCCCCGCGGACACGTACTTCCGCGGATCGACGACGTCGGGGCTCTCGTCGAGGAACTCCCGCAGCGCGCGAGTGAACAGGCCGTTCAGGTGCGTCGAGATGTTGATCTTCGTCATGCCGGCGTCGATCGCACCCCGGAGCTCGTCGTCGGACAGGCCCGAGGAACCGTGCAGGACGAGCGGCACCGGCACCGCGGCACGCAGCCGACCGACCAGGGCACGGTCCACGGAGGCCTCCCGCGTCTGCATCGCATGGGACGTGCCGACCGCCACGGCCAGGGCGTCCACCCCGGTAGCGGCGACGAAGGCCACAGCGTCGTCCGGGTCGGTCCGCACACCGGGAGCGTGCACGCCGTCCTTCCCGCCGACCTCACCGAGCTCGGCCTCGATCGCCACGCCCGCGTCGTGACACCGCACGGCCAACCGCCGGGTCGCCTCGACGTTCTCGGAGAAGTCGAGGTGGGAGCCGTCGTACATGATCGAGTCCACCCCGAGGTCGATGCCCGCGACCACGAGCTCCGGGTCCTCGATGTGGTCGAGGTGCACGAGGACCTCGACGTCGGCGGACCGTGCGATCGCCTGTGTCGCGGTCGTGATCGGGGCGAGGCCGCCGTGGTACCGGACGCAGTTCTCGCTGATCTGCAGGATCACCGGAAGACCGGCGAGTTCGGCGCCGGCGACGATCGCCTCGGCGTGCTCGAGGAGCACGACGTTGAACGCCCCCACCCCGCGGTGCGCCGTGCGGGCGGCATCGAGCAGCCCTGTGAGGGTGAGGTCGGTGATCATGCGGGGCTCCCGGTCCGGTCGTCGTGGTGTCGTGCTGCGTCGTGGTGTGCTGCGGCGTGGCCCGCGGGGTCGTGGCGCGCCGACGTCGAGATCAGGAACCGCTCGACCGCCTCGACGTCCACCTCGCCGGCGACCGGGCGGAGGACGGCTGCCGCACCGTAGGCGGCTGCGCAACGAAGCGCGGCAGCGTCGACGACGAGGGCATCGATGGTCGCCACTGCTCCCCGGCCCGGGCGCGCGCCGCGGTGACCGGGTCGCCCGAGGAGGGCCGTCACGAGACCCGCCGTGGCGGCGTCGCCGGCACCCGTCGGGTTCCCGGTGACCCCCGCGATCGCGGACACCTCGGTCACCCCGTCGAGCGTGTGGGCGGCGATGCCCCCGGATCCGCGAGACACCACCACGACCGACGCGCCGCGTCCGAGCAACTGGAGCGCCCCGTCCCGTTCGTCGGTGGCGCCGGTGGCCTCGAGCAGCTCGGCGCGGTTCGGCTTGCAGACGGTCGCACCGGCGTCGGCGGCCGCCAGGAGTGCGTCGCCCGAGCAGTCGACGATGCTCGGGGTGCCGTGCGCACGAGCCGAGGCGACCCAGCTGCCCACCACCTGCGGATCGGTCCCGAGGGGGAGCGACCCGGACACCACCAGCGCGTCGACCGCTCCCTCATCGAGCAGCCGGTCGATGGTCGCGGTGACGGTGTCCCATTCGCCGCGGCTCACCATCGGACCCGGTTCACCGAACATCGTCGGGTGCACGAGGTCGTCGACGACGGTCACCGTGGTGCGGGTCTCCCCCGTCACCGCGACGTCCGTGTGCGCGATGCCGAGCTCGTCGAGCGAACTGGAGATCCACCGCCCGGACGAGCCGCCGAGCGGGAGCACCGCTCGCGTGGCGATCCCCGCGGTGTCGAGCACGCGACCGACGTTGAGGCCCTTGCCGCCCGGGCGCCGTGCGACGTCGAGGACGCGTTGCGTCTCCCCGATGCGCTGTTCGGCCACCCGGTACGTCACGTCGACGGCCGGGTTCGGCGTCACGATGAGGATCATCGGAGCACCGCCGAGGTCGGCGTCGTGTCGAGCGTGCTCCACCGACCGCTCGCCGCATCGACCAGGGCCATGTCCGCCGGTGCACCGACCGTGAGCGGCGCGGGCCTGCCGAGCAGTCGTGCCGGACGTGCGGCGGTGGCTCTGACGACCTCGGTGAGCGGGATGCCGCGGGCGAGCAGGCGTCGTGCGGCGTCGGCCACCGTGATGGTGCTGCCGGCCAGCGAGGAGCCGTCCGCGAGCAGTGCGACGCCGTCCCGGACCGACACGGCCGAGCCTGCGATCGTGTGGTCGCCGTCCCCGCACCCGGTCGCCGACATGGCGTCGGAGACGAGCAGGATGCGACCCGGAGCCGTGCGCTGCACGAGGTCGACCGTGGTCGCGTCCAGGTGGTGACCGTCGACGATGCACTCGAGCAGCACGCGATCGTCGGTCAGTGCGACGCCGACCGGGCCCGGCGTGCGGTGGTGCAGTGGCGGCATGCCGTTGAACAGGTGTGTGACGAGGGTGGCGCCGGCGTCGATCGCCCGGCGCGCCTGGTCGGCCGACGCGTCGGTGTGCCCGATCGCGACGACGACGCCCGCGGCGACGAGTCGGTGCACGGTCTCGAGCGCTCCGGGGAGTTCGGGCGCGAGCGTGACGATCCGGAGCGCGCCGTCGGCAGCGGCCAGGTACGTGTCGACCTCGGGCGGTGTCGGGGCGTGCAGCAGGTCCGCGCGGTGTGCGCCGCGGCGTGCGGGCGACAGCCAGGGCCCCTCGAGGTGGAGCCCCGCGAGCGTGCCGTCCATGACGAGGGGACGCAGGCGTGCGAGTGCCGCGGCCGTGTCGGAGACCGAGCCGGTCGCGACCGAGGCGATCAGCGACGTGGTCCCCCGGCTGCGGTGGTGTCGGGCGGCGGCCACGGCCCCGTCGACGTCGCACGTGGCGAAGTCGTGCCCGAGCGCGCCGTGCGCGTGGAGGTCGATGAGGCCCGGGACGATCGTGCCGTCGACCGTCGCGGCGGTGTCGGTGCGGGGTGGCACACCGGTACCGAGCGCGCCGACGGCTCCGACGTCGTCGACGACCAACCAGCCGTCGCGGAGGTCCTCCGTGGCGGTGACGATGCGTCGGGCGCGGACGAGCGTGCTCATGCCGGCACCCCCGCATCGAGCGCGTCGATCGCTCTCCGGGCGAGCAGCCCTGCGCCGATCGCGCCGGCGGCGTCACCGTGCCGTGCCGGCACGAGTGCGGGCACCCGCAGGCCGGCCAGGCGTTCGGCGACGGCGACCGTGAGCGGGTCGAACAGCAGCGGGCCGGACTCCGCCAGTCCCCCGCCGACGACGATCGTGTGGCACCCGGCGACCGCGGTGGTCCACACGAGGGCGTCCGCGAGCACCGCGACGCACTCGTCCCAGACCGCTGTCGCGACCGGATCGCCGGACCGTACGCGGAGCATCGCCTCGTGCGCGGTCGGCGAACCGGATCGTCGAGCGACTCCCCCGGCCGAGGCGATCTCCTCGACCCGGAGTCCTGTGTGTGGTCCGAACGGGATCCGGACCTGGCCGATCTCGCCGGCCCAGCCGTCGCCCGGCACGACGGAGCCGTCCACGACGAGGGCGCTGGCGAGGCCGGTTCCGACGGGCACGAACGCGACGGACCCCCTGGTCAGTGCGGCGTCGGCGCCGGACGTCTCCGCCAGCGCACCCGCGCGGACGTCGTGTCCGAAGGCGATCGGCACGTCGATCCCCCTGCTGGTGAGCGCGGCACGCACGCGTTCGCGGACCGGGACGTCGTTCCAGCCGAGGTTCACGGCGAGGACGACGGTGCCGGCACGGTCGTCCACCACGCCGGGTGTCACGAGACCGATCGCGTCGAGCGGCCCGTGTCGGAGTGCCTGCGTGGCGAGTTCCGCGACGCGGGCGGCGAGCCGAGTCGCGTCAGGGTCCTCGCGCGGCGTCGGCACCCGGGTCTCGTCCAGGACGAGTCCGTCGGCGTCGGTCAGCCGGGCCTTGATGCCCGTGCCGCCGACATCGACCCCGAGCACCACGCCAGTGCCACGCATCAGGTGAGGATGACCGAACGGGTCAGCGAGCGCGGGTTGTCCGGGTCGAGCCCGCGCCCCTCGGCGAGGGCGACGGCGAACCGGTGCACGACGACGAGACCGGCGATCGGGTCGAGGTCGTGCTGGACGAACCGGGCGCCGGTCGCGGCGACCTCGTCCGCGAGTCCGTCGGGCGCCGTGCCCAGCGACCAGACGAGTCGGCCCGGCTGCGCGATCGCGATCGGACCGTGGCGGTAGTCCATCGCCGGGTACGACTCGGCCCAGAACTGCGCGGCCTCCCGCGTCTTGAGCGCCGCTTCGAACGTGAGGCCCACGGCTGCACCGCGGCCCACGAAGCTGACCTGCTCGGCGTCGAGGAGGTCGTCGATCGGCAACGCGAGCGCGGTCTCCGCCTGCGCGGCGAGGGCGTCGACGTCGTCGCCGATCGACGCGCGCAGGAGGGCGAGCACCGTGGTGGCGAACCGGGTCTGCACGACGGAGCGCTCGTCGGCGAACGGCAGGGCGACCACGTCGTCGGCGGCGGTCGCGGCGGGGCTGTCCGGGACCGCGGTGAGCAGCACGGTGCGCTGTCCGGGCAGGGCCTGCAGCAGGTCGACGATCTCGGTCGTCGTTCCGGAGCGACTGATCGTGACGACGCGGTCGTACTCGCGGTCGATCGGGTACTCCGACCCTGCGAAGGCGTCCGTGACGCCGAGCCCTGCCTGTTCACGGGCGACGGCGTAGCTCATGGCGATGAACCAGCTCGTCCCGCAGCCGACCACGGCCACGCGCTCGCCGGGCTGGGGGAGCGACTCGGCGAACGACGGCAGGAGCGCGGCCGCGGCGCGCCACGTCTCCGGTTGGGACGCCAGTTCTGCGCTCACGAAGGTGTCGGTCATGGGTGCCTTCCGGTCGGGGTCGATCCGGGTGATCGATGCTCTCGAAGCGTAGCGAGCGTTCGTGCGCAATGGAAGACGAAAACGTCATTTCCGATCATCGAGCGCGCTGGACGACGCCATAGGATGGCCGTCATGACTCCGCAACAGCGGCTCAACGCCCTGCTCGAACTCGTGAGCGAACGCGGCAACGTCTCGATCGCGGAGATCGGGGAACTGCTCGGGATCTCGCCGGCGACCGCACGGCGGGACCTGGCGACCCTCGCGGACCAGCGACTCGTCACACGCACGCACGGCGGGGTCGCCGCGCTCGGTGCCGGGTACGAGCTGCCGCTCCAGTACAAGATCGCCCGCCAGGCGGAGGCGAAGACCGCCATCGCGCGCGCCGCGTCCCGGTTGGTGCAGCCCGGCGACACGGTGGGGCTCAACGGCGGCACGACGACGACGGAGGTCGCTCGGGAGCTCGGGAAGAGCGAGCGGTTCACGCGGGCGGACGGAGAGTACGGCGTCACGATCGTGACGAACGCGCTCAACATCGGGTACGAGTTGTCCGTCCGCGCGAACGTGAAGATCGTGGTGACCGGGGGTGTCGCCCGTCGGCAGTCCTACGAGCTGGTCGGTCCGCTCGTCCGGGACACGCTCGACGAGTTCGCCCTGGACGTCGTCGTTCTCGGTGTCGACGGCCTCAGCGGTCAGTACGGTGCGACGACCATGCACGAGGGCGAGGCCGAGGTGAGCCGCCACTTCGCCTCGGTCGGACGTCGGGTCATCGTGGTCGCCGACTCGACCAAGATCGAGCGCGCGACGTTCGCCCGGATCTGCCCGCTCGAGCGCATCGACGTGCTCGTCACGGACAAGTCGGTCCCAGCGGGGTTCGCCGCTGAGCTCGCCAGCGCCGGCGTGGAGCTCGTCGTCGCCGACTGAGCGAGCGTCGGGCGCTGGGGGACTCCTGGTCGCCGCCCTGTGGACGACGTTTCCATCGTGTAAAACCCTCCACAGGCTCCCCATGAGCGATCTCTGAGCACCTATTGTGCATTCATGATCGATTCGGCATCATTGGCGTCACATTCACGCAAGGGAGCGAGATGAGCATGGGCGACGCGTTCACGGCACGACCACTGCGGGTCGGCATCGTCGGTATGGGCCAGCGTGCGGCGATCGCACGCCATGTGGCCGAGGCGGCCGACGCCGCCCCTGACCTGGAGGCGCGGGTCACCGCCGTCGCCGAGGTCACCGAGCAGGGTCGCGAGCGGGCACGGGCCGAGTACCCCGACGCCCTCGTCGTCGAGCGGCACGGGGACCTCGCCGGCCTCGTGGACGCTGCGATCGTCACGACCCCCGACTGGACGCACGCCGCGATCGCGATCGACCTGCTGCGTACGGGCATCGCGGTCTACCTCGAGAAGCCCCTCGCCATCACGGTGGAGGACGCGGACGCCGTGCTCAACACAGCTGCCGAGACGGGTACGCCGCTGTACGTCGGGCACAACTTCCGGCACGCCGCCGTCGTCCGGCTCATGCGCGAGATCATCGACCGGGGCGAGATCGGCCAGGTCAAGGCGGTCTGGTGCCGGCACTTCGTCGGCAACGGCGGTGACTACTACTTCAAGGACTGGCACGCCGACCGCGCCAAGGTGAACTCGCTGCTCCTGCAGAAGGCCAGCCACGACCTCGACGTCATCCACGCCCTCGGTGGCGGGGACACCGCGCGCGTCGTCGGCATGGGGTCCCTGTCGGTCTACGGCGACGTCACCGACCGACGCGACCGCAGCGGCGAGCTGATGGGGGACTGGTTCTCGCTCGACAACTGGCCGCCGCTCGCCCAGACGGGCCTCAACCCCGTGGTCGACGTCGAGGACGTCTCGATGGTGATGATGACGCTCGACAACGGCGTGCAGGCGAGCTACGAGCAGTGCCACTTCACGCCGGACTACTGGCGCAACTACACGGTCATCGGCACCGAGGGGCGTCTCGAGAACATCGGCGACACCGGGGGCGGGGTGGTCAAGGTCTGGACCCGCCGCCGCGGCTGGGACGTCGCGGGGGACCGCGAGTACCCGATCGACGGCGTCGCGTCAGGTCACGCGGACGCCGACCTCGTGACGATGACCGAGTTCCTCCGCCACGTCGCGCTGGGGGAGCCCACGACGCTCTCGCCGATCGCCGCGCGCGCCGCCGTCGCCGCCGGAGCCCTCGCGACCCGATCGCTCCGGAGCGGTTCGGTCCCCATCGACGTCCCGCCGCTCCCGGCCGAGACGATCGCCCACTTCACCACCCCCACCCCGGCCGTCACCCGCTGACGGACTCGCGAAAGGACATCCGATGCCCGCACCCACCTCCGCGAAGGGCCGTGGCCGTCGCCGTGCGCTCCTCGGCGCCGTCGCTGCGATCGGCGCAGCCGTCCTCCTCGCCGGCTGCAGCACGTCGTCCGGTGCCACCGGCACCGCCGGCGACTACGACAAGGCCGCCAAGGACACCAAGGCGACGCTGACGTACGCCGTCTGGGACGAGAACCAGGTCAAGGCGATCAAGGCGAACCTCGAGGGGTTCAACGAGGAGTACCCGAACATCAAGGTGAACGTCGACGTGACGCCGTTCGCCAACTACTGGACCAAGCTGCAGACCCAGGGCTCGAGCGACACCCTGCCCGACGTCTTCTGGATGAACGGTCCGAACTTCCAGCTCTACGCCGCGAACGGCAAGCTCGCGCCTATCTCGGGTGAGGTCAAGGCGGGCGCCATCGACCCGGACAACTACTCATCGGCGCTGAACGACCTGTACACCTACGACGGTACCCAGTACGGAGTCCCGAAGGACTTCGACACGATCGGCGTCTGGATGAACAAGGCGCTGTTCGAGAAGGCCGGGGTGGCGATGCCCTCGAAGGACTGGACCTGGGACGACTTCCAGAAGACCGGCGCCGAGCTGGCCGAGAAGCTCGAGGCCCAGGGTGCGTACGGCGCCGCGGGCGGCATGGACGGCCAGACGACCTACTACGACACGATCTTCCAGGCCGGCGGCAAGGTGGTCTCCGCGGACGGCAAGAAGTCCGAGTACGACACGAAGGCCTCCGAGGCCGGTCTGCAGTTCTGGACCGACCTCATCAAGTCGGGGGCGTCGCCCTCGATCAAGCAGCTCACCGACACGACCGCCGACCAGTGGTTCACCTCCGGCAAGCTGGCGATGTACCAGGGCGGCAGCTGGTTCCGCTCCGCGCTGACCGGTACGGACCTCGAGAAGGACGTCGTCGTGTACCCGCTGCCGAAGGGCAAGGAGCAGGCGACGGTCATCCACGGCGTCTCGAACGTCGTGTCCGCGAACACGAAGCACAAGGCGGCGGCCCAGGCGCTGCAGGTCTACCTCGCGAGCAAGCAGGCCCAGCAGCAGCAGGGGGACATGGGCGCCGTGATCCCGGCGTACGAGGGCACGCAGGACGCCTTCACGAAGACGATGCCGGACGCCGACCTGCAGGTGTTCCTCGACGCGGTCGACTACGCGAAGCCGCTCCCCGTCTCGAAGAACACCGCAGCGTGGAACACGCTCGAGACGAACCTGCTGCCGAGCGCCTTCGACGGCTCGAAGCCCGTCGACGAGGTCGCGAAGGAGCTCGCGCAGAAGATGGACACCGCCCTCGGCAAGGAGAAGTGACGCTCCGGCGTCCGGGAGAGACCCGATGACGATCCACCCCGAGCAGCCCGACACGGCGGCGACACCGGTCGCCGCCGCCCCCGCCCGGACGCAGCGCGCGTCCGGGCGGGGCACCCCCGGCGACGGCCGGACGCGCCGCCCGCCCCGTCGGACGGACGGCTTCTGGCCGTGGCTGTTCGTCCTCCCGCTGCTGGTCGGCGTCGGGACGTTCTACATCTGGCCGATCATCCAGACCTTCTGGTACTCGTTCACTTCGTGGGGCGTGTTCGGCGGCGCGACGTTCAGCGGCGCCGCGAACTACGTCCGGCTGCTCTCCGACCCGCAGCTGTACCAATCGCTGCTCAACACGGTGATCTACACGGCGATCGTGCTGCTCGGCATCCCCGTCGCGGTGTGGCTCGCCAGTCTGCTGAACACCCCGGGCCTGCGGTTCGCCCAGTTCTACCGGGTGCTCTTCTTCCTGCCGTACGTCGCGATGCCGGCGGCGATCGCACTCGTCTGGCGCATCATGTTCAACGGCGACTACGGCATCGTGAACTGGTTCCTCGGCCGCTTCGGCATCGACGGCCCGTACTGGATCTCGACGCCCGGGTTCGCGCTCGTCGCCGTGTCCCTCGTGGGGCTGTGGTCATCGCTCGGGTTCTCGATGATCATCCTCGGCGCGGGCCTCAAGGACATCCCACCGGAGCTCTACGAGGCGGCCGAGCTCGACGGGGCCTCGCGCTGGCGGCAGTTCCGCTCGGTGACGGTGCCGCTCCTCAGCCCGAGCATCTTCTTCGTGGTGATCGTCACGACGATCTCGAGCTTCCAGCTCTTCGACCTGCTCTACGCGATCCTCGGCAGCACCAACCCGGTGATCCCGAAGACGATGTCCCTCGTCTTCTACTTCTACAGCGCAGGGTTCATCGACAACGACAAGGGCTTCGCGGCCGCGATCGCGATGGTGATCTTCGTCCTGATCGGCATCGTCACGCTCGTGCAGTTCCGGTTCCAGCGGAAGTGGGTGCAGTCATGACCTCCACCACGACCACACGTGCACGAGGCATCCGCCGACCAGGACGGCGCGGCGGGAGCCACTGGTGGATCCACGTCGTCCTCGGCGTCGGCGGGTTCGCCATGGCGTTCCCGTTCCTGTGGCAGATCATCATGTCGCTGTCCACCAATGCGCAGGTGCAGTCCGTCACCCCGACGTTCTGGCCGGGGGAGCTGCAGTGGCAGAACTACGCGCAGGTGTTCGAGCGCCTGCCGTTCCTCAGCCAGCTCGGCACCTCGGTGATGGTCACGGTCATCCGCACGCTCGCGCAGATCGTGCTCTGCACCCTGGCGGGGTACGCGTTCGCGCGGATGCGGTTCCGCGGTCGCGCAATCCTGCTCGCGATCGTCCTGTCGATCCTGCTCGTGCCGTCGCAGGTGTACCTCATCTCGCAGTACCAGATCGTGCAGGGACTCGGTTGGCTCGACACCCTCATGGGCATCGTCGCGCCGGGACTGTTCAGCGCCTTCGGCACGTTCCTGATGCGGACGGCGTTCCTGAACCTGCCGCCGGAACTCGAGGAAGCGGCGCGCATGGACGGTGCGAACCCGTTCCAGACGTTCTGGCGGATCATGCTGCCGCTCGCCCGCCCGTCGATCAGCGTCCTGGCGATCACGACGGTGCTCTGGTCGTGGAACGAACTGCTCTGGCCGCTCGTCGTGTCGACCCGTGCCGAGGACATGCCCCTCGCGGCTGGCCTCGCGACCCTGTCGAGCGACCGGACGATCGACTACCGGTGCTGATGGCCGCGAGCCTGTTGGCGATGGCGCCCGTCCTCATCATGTTCATCGTGCTGCAGCGTCGCGTGATCGACGGCCTGGCCTCGTCCGGCCTCAAGTGACGGCGACGAGCGCGTGACGGAGGGGAGTCCCGGACGGGTGGCCATCCTCACCGGGGCGATCGGCACCGTGCCGGACCCGGGCGGGGTCGCTGCGGCGGTGGAGGCGAGCGTCGCCCACCTGCCGACCGCGGAACGGGACGCAGCGATCGTGAGCGCCCTCCGAGCCGCGCGCCCGGCGACCGAGACGTGGCTCCGCGGCCACGGCGCGAGCGCCGAGCAGGCACGCGACAGCGTCGCGGACGTGGACCGCAAGCTCGATCGGTACGGCCTGCGGGGCACCGGGCTCGACTGGTTCTGCGCCGTGCTCACTGCCCGGGTGGTGGCCGTGGGCCGGCTGCAGTTCGAGATCGGCGTCAGCACGGCGGACGGTGGCCCGGCCTGGGGCGTGCACGTGCCCGAGGCAGGACCTCTCCACGCCGACGCCTGCGACCGATCGTTCGCCGAGGCCCCGGGGGTGCTGCGCGCCGTCGCCCCGGGGCACGCGGCCGAGCAGTGGCACTGTCGCTCGTGGATCCTCGATCCCGGGCTGCCGGACGTGCTCGGCCCGGACGCCAACCTGGTGCGGTTCGCCCGGCGCTTCCGCCTCGAGCCGCCGGGACCCGACGACGCCACCGAGGGGGACGACAGCGTCGCCAAGTTCGTCTTCGGCGGCGCACTGCCGAACGCGGAACCCCCGGGAGCCCGGGCACGGGCGGCACGGGCCGCACAGGGCAGCGTGCCACGCGGCCGCCTCGCCGAAGCCGTGCTCGCACGGTGGGACGCCCGCGGCCACTGGACCGTCCGCACGGGCACCGCCCCCGTCCAGGACGTGGCACGGAAGCTGAGCACCAGGAATCCGGGGGTACGTTCGCACTCATGACGAAGCCCGACCGCGACCACCTCGACGACGGTGTCGACATGTCCTTCGAAGAACGCCGGCAGGACACGTTCCGTCGCATGTCCGGCTCGGACGAGCACGACGCTGATCCGCGGGTGGAGGTGTCCCGGGCCGACGACGGCGACGTCCGTATCGACGTCGCCGACACCGCCGCCGTCCGCCCCGGCGACCCGGAGGGCACCGACCCGCGCGAGGACCCCAGCGAGCACCAGGACTGACCCTCGCGGGCGGTGACCGACTGACGGTGGCACAGGGCATGATCGTTCCGTGCACCTCGTCCTCCGCCGCGTCGACGGCGGCGTCCTCGCGACGCCCCTCACCGACGCGGGGACCGCGCAGGGTGAGCCGATCCGGGTGGACGAGCCGCGCCTCCCGGCCTTCATCGCGTCGCGGGACGCTCCAGACGTGCGCTGGGTGTGGGACGACACCGCACGCTGGTACCCGGCGGTGCTCGCGGCCGGCGGCCGGGTCGGACGCTGCACCGATCTCCGGCTCTGCCGCCGCATCCTGCGATCGGCCCTGTCGGCGCGCGGTTCCGCCCTCGCTGCGGCTCCCGTCGACGGCTGGGACACGGTGGTCCAGGAGGCGCGGGTCGCCCGCCCGACGCACGCTCGGCTCTTCGACGACGCCCTGTTCGACGTGTCGCCTCCCGACGACGAGTCGGACCCGGTCGCGGAACTCCGCGCGCAGCTCGACGCCGTCTCCGGGTCGGATGCGCCGGGTGCGCTGCGACTGCTGCTCACCGCGGAGTCGGCGGGAGCGCTGGTGGCCGCGGAGATGTTCCACGCCGGCCTCCCGTGGCGTGCGGACGTGCACGAGCGGCTGCTCGAGGACGCGCTCGGACCACGCGTGCCCTACGGCGTGCGGCCACGACGCCTCGAGGAGATCGCCGCGGTGGTGCGGGAGCGGCTCGGAGATCCGTCGCTCAACCCGGACTCACCGGCCGACGTCCTGAAGTCCCTGCGGCGGGCGGGACTCATGGTGACGAGTACCCGGAAGTGGGAGCTGCAGGAGATCGAGCACCCGGTCATCGAGCCGCTGCTCGAGTACAAGCGGCTGGCCCGGCTGCTGACGGCGAACGGGTGGACGTGGCTCGACGAGTGGGTGCAGGACGGTCGGTTCCACCCCAAGTACCTCGTCGGCGGTGTCGTCACGGGGCGGTGGGCGGCCGACGGCGGCGGGGCGATGCAGCTGCCGAAGTTGGTGCGGCCCGCGGTGGTCGCGGACGAGGGATGGAAGCTCGTCGTGGCCGACGCCGCACAGCTCGAGCCGCGGGTGCTCGCGGCGATGTCGGGCGACCGGGCGATGGCGGCCGCGGGGGACGGGCGCGACCTGTACGACGGCGTCGTGGCCTCGGGCGCGGTCGAGACCCGGCAGCAGGCGAAGGGCGCGATGCTCGGCGCGATGTACGGGGCGACCCAGGGTGAGGGCGGACGACTGGTGCCGCGGCTCGCTCGGGCGTACCCGGACGCCCTCGGTCTCGTCGAGCGGGCGGCGCGGGCGGGAGAACGCGGCGAGCCCGTGACGACCCTGCTCGGCCGGACTTCGCCGGTGCCCGAGGCATCGTGGTTCGAGGCCCGCAACCAGGCGTACGCGGTCGAGGGGACGCCGGCGATGCAGCGTGCGGTGGAGTCGAGGGCCCGGAGCTGGGGACGGTTCACGCGGAACTTCATCGTGCAGGGCACCGCGGCCGAGTGGGCGCTCGCGTGGATGGGGTCGCTGCGCTCGCGACTCGCCGAGCGGTTCCCCGGACCCGTGACGGAGGGTCCGCACCTGGTGTTCTTCGTGCACGACGAGATCGTCGTGCACGCCCCGGCCGAGCACGCGGAGTGGGTCGCCGAGCAGGTCCGCGCTGCTGCTGCCGACGCGGGGCGACTGCTGTTCCGGGACTTCCCGGTGGTGTTCCCGCTGTCGGTCGCGATCGTCGACGACTACGGCGCAGCGAAGGACTGAGCGCGGCCCACGCGGGGCGCGAACAGCCGCGGCCGCAGGGTGGGCGCGCACATGCGTCCTCGGGCAGGGTGGTCCGATGCAGTCCGATCACCGTGGGACTCCCGACGAGCGTGTCGGCGACGTCGACCTCACGACCTGGCGGACGCGCGCCGGAGGGGCAGCGGCTGACGGCTGGGCGGCCCTCGGCCGCCGCTGGGGTGCGCTACCGCTCCTCGTCGTCACCCTCGTGATCGGCATCGGCGTGGCGGTCACCGCGACCTGGGCCGCCTCGGAGGTCTACGACGCCGTGCGCGAGGCCGACGACGTCGCCGTGCTCGACCGCCCGGTGCTCGACTGGATGCTCACGCTGCGCTCGCCAACGGCCGACACCCTCGTCACGTGGTGGACCGACGTTGCCGGCACGATCGGGATGCCGATCGTCGCGCTGGGGTTCCTCGTCGGGTTCACGATCCAGCGGCGCGCGTGGACGCCCCTCGTCCTCCTGGTCGGGGCGAGCGGCGGGTCGCTGCTCATGACCGTGGCGGGCAAGGACCTCATCGGGCGTGCACGTCCGCCGCTCTCCGACGCGGTGCCGCCGTACGAGCACTCGCCGTCGTTCCCGTCCGGGCACACCCTCAACGCGACGGTGATCGTGGGGATGATCGTGTACCTCCTGCTGCTCCGGCAGTCGCGCCTCGTGACACGGGTGTGGACGATCGTCGCCGGGACCGTGTTCGTGGTGTCCGTCGGTATCTCCCGCGTGTTCCTCGGGCACCACTGGTTGACGGACGTGCTGGCGGCGTGGGCGCTCGGGCTGGCGTGGCTCGCCCTCGTCATCACGGCACACCGCCTCTACTTGACGGCGTTGCACCGCGGTGCTCGGCCCGTCAGATGACGGGGCGCGTGAGGTCGGCGCGCGAAGGAGCACGAGAAGAGCCCCCACAGCAAGGCGACGGCGATCGTGACCCTCGCGGCCGCCCTGTTCCGCCAGCACCGTCAGGTGTCCCCGGTAGGTTTCCGGCATGGAAGAACGGGTCTTCGGCGGTCGGTACCGCGTCACGGGCACGCTCGGGCACGGCGGCATGGCCTCCGTGTACCGCGCGGTCGATGAGCAGCTCGGTCGCGAGGTCGCCGTCAAGGTGTTCCGGATCGGGCCGGTCGACCACGGGGAGCGGGCCCGTGCAGAGGCCGAGATCCAGACCCTCGCGGCGCTCCGGAGCCCGTCGCTCGTGACCCTGTACGACGCTGCGCTCGACGATGTCGACGGTGACTCGTACCTGGTGATGGAGCTCGTGCCGGGCAGTGACCTGGCGACCCGGCTGCGTGAGGGGCCACTCGACCCCGCCACGACGGCGCGCGTCGGTGCACAGGTCGCGGACGGCCTCGCTGCGGTGCATGCGCAGGGCATCGTCCACCGCGACGTGAAGCCCGCGAACGTGCTCCTGGAGAGCGACGGCACGCACGTGAAGCTCGCGGACTTCGGGATCGCCCTGCTGCGCGATGCCGCGCGGGTCACCGGCACGGGCACGGTGATCGGCACCGCCGCGTACCTCGCCCCGGAGCAGGTCCTCGGGCAGGGGACCACCGGCAAGGCGGACGTGTACGCCCTCGGGCTCGTGCTGCTCGAGTGCCTGACGGGTCGGCAGCCGTTCCCGGGCAGCGCGGTCGAGTCCGCCACGGCCCGCCTCACCCGTGCGCCGGAGATCGACCAGCACCTGCCGACGGCGTGGCGCACGCTCGTGCACGTGATGACCGCGCAGGACCCCGCGGAACGCCCGACGGCCGAGGAAGCCGCCCGACGTCTCCGTGCGCTGGGCCACGACGACGTCGCGCCGCCCACGCAGCTGCTGCCGGGAGGCCCGGGTACCGTCACGCCGGCCGCCGCGGCCGCAGGGGCCGCGGGTGCGGCCGCAGCAGTCGGCGCTGCCGGAGCCGCCGACGCGGACGACGCGACGCAGCCGATGCCGGTGGGTCGCGCCTCCAGTCCGGACGATGCGACCCGCGTCCTGAACGCGCAGCAGGCGGGCGGTTCCGAGGACGCGGCGACCACCGTGCTCGGCGCCCGGACCGGTGCCGGGGACGGGTCGAACGGCGGGGGGACGCCGGCGGCGGTGGCCGTACCGCCGGCGCAGGCGCCCGACGAGCCACGGAAGCGCCGGCGTGGCCCGGTCATCGCGGCGGTGGTCGTCATCGTCCTCGTCCTCCTCGGTATCGCGGCCGCGCTCGTCGCGCTGAACGGCGGCGACGGGACACCGGCCGCGACCGAGTCGAGCGAGCCGTCGTCGTCGACGTCGACGACGAGTGACCAGCAGCAGCAGCCGTCCGAGCCCGAGCAGCAGCCGTCAGAACCGGAGCAGCAGCCGTCAGAGCCGGAGCAGGAGCCGTCCGAGCCGGAGCAGCAGCCGTCCGAGCCCGAGCAGGAGCCGAGCAGCCCGGCCGACGACCCGTCCGTGGGCCCGCAGCCGTCGAGCCCGGCATCGAACCCGGTGGAGAACCCGCAGGAGGACACCAGTACGGCGGTCGACACCAGCGCCCCCGGCAATTCGGGGAGCGCGCCGGGACAGAACAAGGGCTGACACGCCGGAGTTTCGTCCAGACGCTGGACCAAATAGGGTTGCAGTGTGCGAGAGCTGCAACGGAGCGGTGGCCCGACGACGGCCGTCGCAGCGCAGGACCATGTCGGATTCGGGTCGCCGGAGGGGTACCTCGTCGAACGGGGAGCGGGGGAGACCACCATCACCGCGGCCGTGCCCGGCTTCACGGGCCGGACGATCGAGCCCGGCCAGGAGCTGTCCTGGGTCTGGTTCCCGGAGCGCACCCTGCCGGAAGGCGCATCCGAACCCACCGAGGCCGACCTGCCGCACTTCTGGGACGCCACGGCGTTCACGCTCGACGTCGTCTTCACCGACGGCTCCCGCCTGAGCCACGACGGATGCGACCAGTACGGTGACGCGCTGACGCCCGAGGCGCAGGACGCGGCCCGCAAGCAGTGGGTGGACCAGTGGAACCGCCGTGCCGTGGACCTCACGCCGTTCGCCGGCCGCGTCGTCGACCGTCTGGAGGCGCGGCTCGGTTCCGCCACGCATCCGTCGGATGGCGTCGGGGAGCGCCCGGCACTCCGCGGCTGGCTCGACGCCGTCAGCATCGAGACCGCCCGCCCGACCCCGGCGACGCCCCTCGACCACGTCCGCACGACCCGCGGCACGCAGGCGTCCGCCCGGTTCTCCCGCGGGAACAACGCCCCGCTGGTGGCGCTTCCGCACGGCGGGGTGTTCGGCCTGCCGATGACCGACGCGTCGAGCAACCGGTGGCCGTACGCCTACCAGGAGCACGACCGCCTCGACGATGAGGGACGACTCCGTCCGGCGATCCAGGCGTTCGCGACGAGTCACATCCCGTCGCCCTGGATGGGCGACCGCGGGGTGTTCCAGGTCATGCCGTCCCCGCTCGAGACGCCGGACCCGGACCGTGCAGCCCGGGCGCTCGGGTTCGACCACGACCACGAGCTGGACGGCCCGCACCGCTACCGGGTCGACCTCGACAGCGGCGTCACGGCGGAGATGACCGCGGGGGAGTTCGCTCTCGGCCTCCGGTTCACCGGCGTCCGCAGCGTCGTGCTCGACCACCACGGCCGGGTCCGTTCCGCCTCGGTCACGATCGACGACGGCGTCGCCGTGGTCGAGGTGGAGCTCGACGACCGCCCGGGGACCCCGCCCCACTTCGTCCACGTCCGGATCACCGGCGCGACCGCGGACCACACGTCCTTCGCCGACGGACTCCTGCGCGGCTGGATCGCGGTCGACGGGCTCGAGGTCGACGTCCTGCTCGGCATCTCGACGGTGTCGTTCGAGGACGCCCGCGCCGACCTCGACGCCGCCGGACCGTTCGACGCCATGCGCGCCCGGGCCGAGGAGCAGTGGACGGCGAAGCTCGCAACGCTCTCGTTCGAGGGCGCCGCCCCAGACCAGCTGACCACGCTGTACTCGGGGCTGTACCGACTGTTCCTCTACCCGAACCGGGCCGGCGAGACCGCGCTGACCGGGACGCCGAGGCACCGGTCCCCGTACGGGTCCGTGCAGGCCGAGCCGATCCGCGACGAACCCGGACCGGAGATCGTCGAGGGCCCGTTCACCACCACGAACGGGTTCTGGGACACCTACCGCACCGCCTGGCCGCTCCTCGCGCTCCTCACCCCGGACACGGCGGGCGAGCTCGCGCAGGGCTTCGTCGAGCACCACCACGACGGCGGGTGGACGCCGCGGTGGAGTGCTCCCGGCGCCGAGGACTGCATGACCGGCACCACGAGCGACACCGTGTTCGCGGACCTCGCGGTGAAGGGCGTCACCGGGTTCGACCTGGCGGAGGCGTACCGGAGCGCGCTGCGCAACGCGACCGTCCCGCCGCGGGACGAGCGTGTCGGGCGGAAGGGGAGCCTCCCGGGCGCCTTCCGCGGCCACGTCGACACGGCGACCCACGAGGGGATGAGCTGGACCCTCGACGCGGCGATCAACGACTGGGGTGTCGCCGTCATGGCGGACCTGCTCGCCTCACGCAGTGGGACGGCCGCCGACCGGGAACGGTACGCAGCCGAGGCCGAGTGGTTCGCCCGCCGGTCACTGCAGTACCGGCACGTGTTCGACTCCGAACGCGGGTTCTTCATCGGACGCGACCCGGACGGCTCGTGGCGCGTCGGCACCGAGTTCGACCCGCGTGACTGGGGCGACGACTACACCGAGACGAACGCGTGGGGCACCGCGTTCACCGCCCCGCACGACGGCGCCGGCGTCGTCGACCTGCACGGCGGACCCGCCCGGTTCGACGCCGCGCTCGACGCGTTCTTCGCGACCCCGGAGACCGGCGCGACCGTGCACTCCGGGTCGTACGGCTTCGCCATCCACGAGATGACCGAGGCCCGCGACGTCCGGATGGGCATGCTCGGCCTGTCGAACCAGCCCGCGCACCACATCCCGTTCTTCCCGATGTTCACCGGTCGGCACGACGACGCGCACCGGATCGTTCGCGAATGCCTCGAGCGGTTGTTCGTCGGGTCGGACCTCGGTCAGGGCTACCCCGGCGACGAGGACAACGGCGAGATGAGCGCCTGGTACGTGTTCGCGACCATCGGCCTGTACCCGCTGGCACCGTCGACGGGCTCCTACGTGCTCGTGCCGCCGTCGGTCCGCCGGACCGTGCTGCAGCAGCCAGGAGGCGCGCCCACGGTCATCGAGGTCGCCGACGGTTCCGCCGGTGCGTACGTCGCGTCGGTGACGGTCGACGGCTCGCCCTGGCAGTCGATCAGCATGCCCCACTCCGTGGTGGTGTCGGCATCGCGCATCGAGTTCACCCTGACGGACACGCCGCAGGGATGGGCCGCCGACACCCGCCCGGTGTCCGCGTCCGAGGTGCACGGGTACCGCGACAGCCCGGTCGACCTGCTGCCCGTCGGTCCGTCCCCGCTCAGCGACGACACCGGTCGGACCGTCACGGCACTCGCCGCGGGCACCTCGGTGTCGTTCGAGGTCGCGCCGGTCCCCACGTCGTTGTACACCGTCACCGTGGAGTCGCCGGGCACCTACTCGTGGGACGTCGCGCTCGGCGACACCCGCGTCGCCGTGCAGGACGCCGTGTTCGACTGGGGCGGGCAGACCCGCGTGTTCCACCTGCAGGCCACCGGGAGCGCGTTCTCGTTCACCGCGGTGTCCGACCTCGCGCTGACCCAGCTGGAGCTCATCGCGGCGGACGGACAGCGTTGACCCGCCGTTCACCCTGCCGGAGCATGCTCGATCCATGTCGATGAGCACACCGTTCGATCCCGAACAGCCCGGCCGCTCCGTCCCCGTGGACGGTTCCGACGAGGACGAACTGCAGGTCGAGGAGGACCGCGGCGCCGACGTCGGCGAGGACTCCGCCGACCCGAGCGTCTCGCCGGTCCGCCACGACGACGAGGACGAGGCCGGCGGGGGCCCGGTGTTCCGGCGGCCGCAAGCGGGCGACCGACTCCACCCGGACGACCTCTGACCGCATCGCGCGTTCCGTGCGCCCTCTTGGCTGATTGCCATGCAGGGCGGGCATGCTCGTGCGCATGTCGATTGCGAACTCGTTCGATCCGTCGCAGGGCCGTGCGATCCCCGAGGACCAGGTGACCGAGGACGGTCTCGAGCTCGACGCCGAGACCGCGGCCGAGCTCGGCATCACGTTCGACGTCGTCGGTGGTGCCTCTGCTGATCCGGCGCGGGTGTCCCCGGTCGACATCACCGTCCCGAGCGCTCCGGCCTCCGCCGACTGACCCGAACTCTCGCCTGTCGGCCGCCCGGAGACCATCGCGATCCGGGGGCGTACATCCTCGGCGTTCCGCGAGCAGATTGCACTGGACGGAAAGCGACGAGCGGCATCGGGCCGCGGTCGTCGCCGACGACTCGCCCTGGGGCGGCTGATCTCCGAGTTGAGCGCCGCCGGCTCCGATCGCATCGTTCTCGAGTCGCGTGGGCCCGCGGACCGCCATGACCGCGTGCACATCGACGCTCTGCGCGCCCGGAAGATGGTGCACGCAGTGCGGTTCGAACACGTCGCTGGGTCACGCGAGCCGCTCCTGGGGGCCGCAGGTGCCCTGTGACCACTTCCGCTCGCACCTCATGAGGCGACGACGCTCAGCGTGGCACATCGCCGCGCACCGCGGAAGGGCCATGGACGCGGAACTTGAACCCGACGTGGGAGCCGGTGAACCCGAGCCGCTCGTAGAACCTGTGCGCCTCCGTCCGTTCGGCATCGGATGTCAGCTGGACGAGCGGAGTCCCCAGGTCCCGCGCGGCGACGTCCGTGACCCACCGCATGAGGGCGCTCCCGATGCCACCCGAGCGCACGGCGCCGCTCACCCGGACCGCCTCGACGAGCAAGCGTGCTGAACCGCGACGGGCCATCCCGGGGATCCGCGTGAGCTGCAGCGTGCCGATGGCGATGCCGGCCTCGTCGGTCGCGACGAGGAGCGCGTTCGCCGGGTCGTCGACGATCTCGTCGAGGGCCTCCGCGTAGAGCCGGCGGTCATCGGGCGCGGCGACGTCACCCCGTGCGGCGCTGATCGGGTCGTCCGACAGCAGGGTCATGAGGGCGTCGAGGTCGGTGGACGTGGCGTTCCGGAGCGTGACCGAGCCGGATCGGGTGGGGAGCGTGACGGGCAGGGCGAGGTCGTGGAGCACGATCCCACCCTGCCCGATCGGCTCAGGGGACGGTGTGGCCCGCGGCCGTGAAGATGCGGTACCACTCCTCGCGCGAGAGCTCCACGTCGGAGCCGGCGGCCGAGTCCCGGACCCGCTGCGGGTTCGTGGTGCCGAGGACGACCTGGAAGTGCGCCGGGTGCCGGGTGATCCACGCCACGGCGATGCCGGTCGGGGTGACGCCGTGGGCGGCAGCGACCTCGTCGAGGACGTCGTTCAGCTCCGCGTACTGCTCGCGGTCGCCGAGGAAGACGCCGTCGAAGAAGCCCTTCTGGAACGGCGACCAGGCCTGCAGCGTGATGCCGTTCAGGCGCGAGTAGTTGAGGATGTCGTTGTCGCGGTCGATCGACTGGTCGAGGCCGCCCATGTTCGCGGCGACGCCCTGCGCGATGACGTTCGCGTGCGTGATGCTCAGCTGCACCTGGTTGAACGCGAGCGGCTGCTGGACGTGCTTCTTGAGCAGCTCGACCTGGCCGGGGGTGTGGTTCGAGACACCGAAGTGGTGCACCTTCCCGGCGGCGTGCAGCTCGTCGAAGGCCTTCGCGACCTCTTCCGGCTCGACCAGTGCGTCGGGGCGGTGCAGGAGCAGCACGTCGATGTAGTCGGTGCGCAGGGCCTCGAGCGACTCGTCCACCGACGACAGGATGTGCTCGTACGAGAAGTCGAAGAACCCCGGCCGGATACCGACCTTCGTCTGCAGCACGATCTCCGACCGTTCCGACGCGGACAGCGTCACGGCTGCGCCGAACCGCTCCTCGCAGCCGTGCCAGCCGCCGTAGATCGCAGCGTGGTCGAACATCGTCACGCCGGCGTCGCGCGACGCGGCGTAGACCGAGCGGATGTCCTCGTCGCTCATGTCGTTGATCCGCATCAGACCGACGATCACGTCGGAGGCGGTGAGGTCCGTCTGTGGCAACTCCAGTGTCTTCACGCGTCGATCCTGCCACCCGCGCCGACGGACAGGCAGGCCCTGTCCGTACCCGCATGGGACGGACTCAGGAACGCAGCACGACGAGCACGGCGCCCTCGCCGTCGCGCCACGTGCCGGTGAGGGTCTCGCCGGACGGTTGCGCCGTGCCGAGGTCCGCACCGACGACACGCAGCACCGAGAGGGTGCCGTGCCCGGTGTCGACGAGCGAGCGGGTGCCGTCGGACCGTACCGAGACCGACGTGACGGTGGGGGAGTCGGCAGCGGATCCGCTGCCGGACGCCCTGCCCTCAGCCTCCCACGCGCCGGATCCGTCCGCGCGTTCGAGCGCCGCCTCGTGACCCCCGGTGGCGATCGCGCGCCGGACGACATCGGCGTACACCGGGTCGCCGACCGCGTCGTAGACCCAGCGCTGCCCGAGCACGGAGTGGTGCATCTCGGTGACGAGGAACGCCTCGGCGCCGGGCAGGGGAGCGCCGCGGTACGTCAGTGGCGCCTGCAGCACACGCCCGTCGGGGCGTCGCACGAGGATCGTCTCCACCCCGACCTCGCCGGCGGGATCGTCGAAGCGGAACTTCCCGACGACGTCGAGGCGCGCGTCGGTCGTCACCCCGCTCCACGGCTGCGCCGGCAGCCACGCGGCGAGCGCTTCGAGCTTCGACGGCCGGAGGTCTGCGCGGTGGATGATCGCCATACCGCGGACGGTACCCGGGTCAGTGGACCGAGAACCCGCCGTCGACCGCGATGGACTGCCCTGTGACGTAGGCCGCCCCGGGACCGGCGAGGAAGACCGCCGCGGCAGCGAAGTCCGACGCGAAGCCGTTCCTCCCGACGAGCGTCCGCGCTGCCAGCCGTTCGACGGTCGCTGGGTCCGAGCTGAGGCGCTGGTTCAGCGGCGTCGGCACGAAACCGGGCACGAGGACGTTGGAGGTGACCCCCTGCGCGGACCAGGCCTCTGCTTGGGACCGGGCCAGTGCCTCCAGGGCGGCCTTGGAGACCCCGTACGCGCCGCTGGCCGCGAAGGGTCGGTGCGCCTGCTGCGAACTGATGCCGATGATGCGGCCGAACCCGCGTGCGGCCATGCCGGGCGCGAGCCGCTGGCCGAGGACGAACGGTGCGTCGAGGTTCACCGCCATCGTGGCGTCCCACGTGTCCTCGTCGAGGTCGGGCATCGGCGGGCGCAGGTTGATCCCGGCGGAGTTCACGAGCACGTCGACCTCACCGGCGGCATCGGCGAGCGCGTGGGCTCCTGGACGGCTCGACAGGTCCGCGACGATGCCGTGCGCGGTGCCGCCGGCCTCGCGGATGGACGCGACCGTCTCGTCGATCGTCGCCCGGGTCCGAGCCGCGACGAGCACGTGCGCGCCCGCGTCGGCCAGCGAGACGGCGATGGCCCGCCCGATGCCGGAGGTGCCCCCGGTCACGAGTGCTGTGCGGCCGTCGAGTCCGAAGAGGTCCTGCAGCGACATCCGGTCAGGCTACCGACGCCTACGCTGGTCGGGTGCGCGACGACCTGCTGCCCGTGCTCGCCTGCCCCGCGTGCGCCGAGCCGCTCGGACGCGTCGACGGCGGGCAGGTCGGCTGTGCGAACGGCCACCGGTTCGACGAGGCGAAGCAGGGACACCTGACGCTGCTGCCCGCGAAGCGCCGGGCCCTGACCGCAGACACCCCGGAGATGGTCGACGCACGGCTGCGGTTCCTCGGCCGGGGCCACTACGCGCCCGTCGAGCGGGCGCTCGCCGCGGTGGTCGCGGCGGCGGTCGCCCCGGGGATCGTGCTCGACGTCGGTTCCGGACCGGGGACCTACCTCGCCCATGCGCTGCGCGCGGCGGACGGGAGGCGCGGGGTGGCGCTCGACCTGTCGGCCGTCGCGATCCGGCGGGCGGCTCGTGCCCACGAGCGGGCCGGGGCCGTCGTCGGGGACGTGACCGAGCGCCTCCCGGTCGTCGACGGCTCGGCCGCTGTCCTGCTGGACGTGTTCGCGCCCCGCAACCAGACCGAGTACGCCCGCGTGCTGCACCCGGACGGCGTGCTCGCCGTGGTCACCCCACGGACCGGCCACCTGGCAGAGCTGGCCGAGGCGACCATCACGGTCGACCCGGAGAAGGAGCGGCGCCTGCACGACTCCTTGACGCCGGCGTTCGTGCTGCGGTCATCGGAGGATCTCACGTGGACGATGGACCTCTCGGCCGAGGACGTCCACGACGTGGTGCACATGGGGCCGAGCCACCACCACGTCGACCCGGACGTCGTGTTCGAGTCGGCGACCGTCACCGCTGCCGTCACCGTCAGTACCTGGACCCCCGCGCGCTGAGTGCGCGAGGCGCGTTCGGCCCCGCCGCGCCTGACTGCGAGCGGTAGCGTCGTCGCGTGACGATCGAGCTGCGCCGCGTGACCGCCGACGACTGGGAGTCCTGGCGCCCGGTCCGGCTCGCGGCCCTCGCGGACTCGCCCGGAGCGTTCGGGTCGACGCTCGCGGACTGGGCGGGAGCGCCCGAGCGCCGCTGGCGGGACCGCCTGTCGATCCCCGGTGCGCTCGACCTGCTCGCGTTCGACGGGGCGGACGCCGTCGGGATGGCGAGCGGTGTCCCCGACGTCGACGACCGCGGACGCGCCGAGCTCATCTCGATGTGGGTCGACCCGGGATCCCGCCACCGAGGAGTGGCGGCGGCGCTCATCCGAGCGGTCGCCCGCTGGGCGGCAGGCGTCGGCATCGCGGAGCTCGAGCTCTCGGTGATGCCCGACAACCGCACCGCCCGTCGCGCGTACGAGCGGTGCGGCTTCGTCGCGGTGGACGAGCCCGGCGACCGGTTGCCGGACGGACGGCACGAGGTCGTCATGAGGCGGGACCTCTCCCCCGAGCGGACCCTCGAGGCATACGAGCGCGAGGCCGCGCGCTACACCGAGCGCACCGACGACCACCGCGCCGCTCTCGTCGACGACCTGCTCGCCCTCGTCCCGTCCGGCTCGCACGTGCTCGAGCTCGGCTCCGGCCCCGGTCGGGACGCCCTCGCCCTCGAAGCAGCCGGGCTCGTGGTGGACCGCACCGACGGCGCCCGGTCGTTCGTCGATGCGCTCCGCGCGGCCGGTCACGGCGCCCGGGTGCTCGACGTCCTGCAGGACGCGTTCGGTGGCCCGTACGATGCGGTCTTCGCCAACGCCGTGCTGCTCCACGTGCCGCGTCCGGCGTTCGCGGACGTCCTGGGTCGGACGCTCGCCGCCGTGCGGCCCGGCGGGGTCCTCGCCGCGACGGTGAAGCTCGGCGAGGGCGACGCGTGGAGCACCCGGAAGCTCGGCCGTCCACGGCACTTCACCTACTGGACCGACAGCTCCCTCGCCGAGGTGGTCGGACGGGCGGGATGGGGCGACGTCGCCGTCCGCGAGACCACCAGGACGGGCTCCGACGAGCGCTGGCTGACCGTGACGGCCCGGCGGCCGGCCCTGACCGGGTGAGCGGCGCGACCGGGTCGCGTCAGCGGATCACCCCTGCCTCGTGGTCGCGCCCGGAGCGTCGCCCCGTGAACCGGGCGATGAAGTACAGCACCGCGCCGGCCGCGAGGAGCATCGCCGCGTAGAGCCACACCTGCCCGCTCTGCTGGGTGAGGAGCAGCACGCACGACGCGACGCCCAGCACCGGGACGAACGTCCACACCCGGAAGTGGTCGTGCTCGACGTGGTCGCGGCGGAGGACGAGCACCGCGACGTTCGTGCTGATGAACACGAAGAGCAGCAGGAGGACGACGGTCTCGGCGAGGGTGCCGACGTCACCGATGAGCGTGAGGAGCATCGCGACGACCGTGGTCGCCACGATCGCCGTCCACGGGGTCCTCCGGTTCGGCAGCACCTTGCTGAGGACGGCGGGCAGGAGGCGCTGCTCGGCCATGCCGTACGTCACGCGGCTCGCCATGATCATGGTCAGCAGCGCACCGTTCGCCACCGCCACCAGGGCGATGAGGCTGAACACCCAGTCCGGGACCGGGACGCCGCTGGCGGAGACGACTGCGAGCAGGGGGCCGCTCGACTTCTCCAGCTCGGACGCGGGGAGCGCGATCGAGCTCGCGAGCGCGACGAGCACGTAGACGATGCCCGCCGTGGCGAGCGCGCCGAACAGGGCCTTCGGGTAGACGCGGCGGGGTTCGCGGACCTCCTCGGCGACGTTGGCCGAGGTCTCGAAGCCGACGAACGAGTAGTAGGCGACGATCGCTGCGCCGAGGGTGGCGAGCGCGGGGTTCGCGTCGGCGGGGAACGCGCCGATGCGGGAGACGTCGCCGCCACCGCCGCCGAGCATCACCGCGACCACCACGATCACGATCACCAGGCCGGACACCTCGATGATCGTCATCACGACGTTGCTGCGGAGCGAGTCCGAGATTCCGCGGGCGTTGAGGCACGCGATGAGCGCGAGGAAGACGATCGCGGTCGGCACCGGCGGCAGGTCGACGAACGTGCCGAGGTAGTCGCCGGCGAAGGCGAGGGAGAGTCCGGCGGCGCTCGTCACGCCCGCGGCGAGCATGCAGAAGCCCACGAGGAACGACACGATCGGCACCTTGTACGCGCGCTCCGCGAACACCGCGGCGCCGCCCGCCTTCGGGTACTTCGTGACGAGCTCCGCGTACGAACCCGCGGTGAGGAGCGCGAGCAGGAGCGCGAGGACCAGCGGCGCCCAGAGCGCTCCGCCGACGTCCTTCGACAGGGTGCCCATGAGGGCGTAGATGCCGGCGCCGAGGACGTCGCCGAGGATGAACAGGTACAGCAGTGGGCCGGTGATCGCCTGGCGGAGCTTGGATTCGCCGCCGTGCTGCGTCGGGGCAGCGGTGTCGCTCGTCATGGTGGTGCCTTTCCGTCCCTGCCAGCCTGTCGATCGGGTACTCAGCGACTGCACAGGCGAGCCGGCGAGCGCGTTCGTCCTCCACGTCGAACGGCTGTGTGAACTCTTTCCACAGACTCCGGCGCGTCTGAACGCGGGGCCTGGAGCGGTCCTAGACTCGGCGGGAACAACGTCGACGACCCCGTCCCTGGAGGGCTGCCCATGACGACGCCGGACCGGCGCACACCCGCGCGACTCGCAGACCAGCGAGCGCTCCTGTTCGACCTCGACGGTGTCCTCACCCCGACCGCTGACGTCCACATGCGCGCGTGGAGCCGGCTCTTCACCCCGTACCTCGCGGCGCACGGCGTCGCTCCGTACACGCAGCAGGACTACTTCGCCCACATCGACGGCAAGCCGCGGTACGACGGCGTGCGCTCCCTGCTCGAGTCGCGCGGCATCCGCCTCCCGCAGGGCACGCCCGACGACGCACCCGACGCCGACACCGTGTGCGGCCTCGGCAACCGCAAGAACGCCGAGTTCACGGCCGAGCTGACCGAGCACGGCGTCGAGCCCTACCCCGGTTCGCTCCGGTTCCTCGTCGCCGCGATCGACGCCGGGCTGTCCGTGGCTGTCGTGTCCAGCTCGGCCAACGCCGTCCAGGTGCTGCGCACGGCCGGCATCCTCGAGCGCTTCCCAGTGGTCGTCGACGGGCTCGTCGCTCGGCAGGACGGCCTCGCCGGCAAGCCCGCCCCGGACACCTACCTCGACGCGGCGAGCCGGTTCGGGCTGACCGCGGCCGAGTGCGTCGTGGTCGAGGACGCCACGAGCGGGGTCGAAGCCGGTCGGAACGGCGCCTTCGGTCTCGTCATCGGCGTCGACCGCGGCGCCGGAGCGGACGCGCTCCTGGCGCACGGCGCCGACGTGGTGGTGCGCGACCTCGACGAGCTCGTCCACGAGCTGCCGGAACCCGCCACCAGCGCGACGTAGGCCGACGGGCCGAGGCGCGTCGTGCCTCCAGGCCCGCTCGTTCCACCCCGAACTCCCTCCCTTCCCACGGAGCACCATGAACCCCATCACCTCCGACCCACTCGACCGGGTCCGGTACCCGATCGACGAGTGGGCGCTCGTCGAGACCGAGTACGCCCCCGACGAGCAGGGCGTCGCAGAGACGAACTTCGCCGTCGGCAACGGGTACCTCGGCCTGCGCGGCAACCTCGACGAGGGCCGTGGCGGCGTGCAGTACGGCACGTACATCAACGGGTTCCACGAGATCTGGCCGATCCGCCACGCGGAGGACGCCTTCGGCTTCGCGAAGACCGGGCAGACGATCATCAACGTGCCCGACGCGAAGGTGATCCGCCTCTACGTCGACGACGAGCCGCTCGTCCTGGCCGAGGCGGACATCCTCCGGCACACCCGCCGGCTGGACTTCCGCGGCGGGTACCTGTTCCGTGAGACCGAGTGGTCGACGCCGTCCGGCAAGCGGGTGCTCATCCGGTCCCGGCGACTCGTGTCCTTCACCGACCGGCACCTCGCGGTCATCGACTACGAGGTGACCGTGCTCGACGCGGACGCCTCGATCCTGTTGTCGAGTCAGATCCTCAACCGGCAGGACGTGCAGGACGAGTACCACGCGGGGATGCGTGCGGCGGCGAACGCGTTCGATCCGCGCAAGGCCGAGGCGTTCACGGAGCGCGTGCTCGAGCCGAAGCTGAAGCGCAGCACCGGTGGCCGCTCCCTCCTCGGCTACCAGGCGGCGAGCTCGGGCATGACGATCTGCGTCGGTGTCGAGCACCACCTCGAGACCGAGAACACCTGGGACGAGTCGTCGTCGATCGAGGACGACCTCGCGAAGCACGTCTACCGGGTGCAGGCGCGCGCCGGGCAGCCGACCCGGTTGACGAAGCACGTGGTCTACCACACGTCCCGAGGCGTGCCGGCGCGGGAGCTCGCGGACCGCTGCGACCGGTCGCTCGACCGATCGCGTGCCGAGTCGGTCGACGTGGCGTTCGCCCGTCAGGCCGAGTGGATGGACGACTTCTGGGCCCGCAGCGACGTCGAGATCGCCGGGCAGCCCGCGATCCAGCAGGCGGTCCGCTGGAACCTGTTCATGCTCGCGCAGGCCACCGCCCGGACGGACGGGCACGGCATCGCCGCGAAGGGCGTCACGGGTTCCGGGTACGGCGGCCACTACTTCTGGGACATGGAGATCTACGTCCTGCCGTTCCTGTCGTACACGGCGCCGATCGTCGCCAGGAACGCACTCCGGTTCCGGTTCAACATGCTGGACGCCGCACGCTCCCGTGCCCGCGAGCTGAACCAGCGGGGCGCGCTCTTCCCGTGGCGGACGATCAACGGCGAGGAGTCCAGCGCGTACTACGCCGCCGGCACCGCGCAGTACCACATCGACGCGGACATCGCCCACGCGCTCATGCAGTACGTGCGCGCATCCGACGACCGCGAGTTCCTCAAGCGCGGAGCGATCGACATCCTCGTCGAGACCGCGCGGCTGTGGGAGGACCTCGGGTTCTGGCGGTCGAACGGCGACAAGAAGTTCCACATCGACGGTGTCACCGGCCCGGACGAGTACACCACGGTCGTCGACGACAACCTCTACACGAACGTGATGGCCCGGGCGAACCTGTGGTTCGCGGTGAACGCGTGCCGCGAGCTCGCGGTCGACGACCCGGAGGAGTACGACCGCATGGTGCGGCGGACCGGGCTGCAGGCGCAGGAGATCGCCGGCTGGGAGCACGCGGCCGAGTCGATGGAGATCCCCTTCGACCCGCACCGCGGCATCCACCCGCAGGACGCGCAGTTCCTCGACAAGGAGCTGTGGGACCTCGAGCACACGCCGGAGAGCAAGCGGCCGCTGCTGCTGCACTACCACCCGCTGGTGATCTACCGGTTCCAGGTGCTCAAGCAGGCCGACGTCGTGCTCGCACTGTTCCTGCAGGGGCACGAGTTCACCGCCGCCGAGAAGCGCCGCGACTTCGACTACTACGACGCGCTCACCACGGGCGACTCGACCCTGTCCGCGGTCGTCCAGTCGATCATGGCGGCCGAGGTCGGCTACCACGACCTGGCCCTGCAGTACTTCCAGACGGCGCTCTACGTCGACCTGGCGGACCTCCACGGCAACACCTCGGACGGCGTGCACATCGCGTCGACGGGCGGCATCTGGGGCGCGCTCGTCAACGGGTTCGGCGGCATGCGCGACCACGGCGGCCGGATGACCTTCAACCCCAGGCTTCCGAAGCACTGGGAGCGGATCACCTACCGCATCACGGTGCGGGGTTCGCGGGTGCGGGTCGACCTCGAGCAGGAGACCATGACCTTCACCGTCGAGACGGGCGAGGGGTTCACGGCCTGGGTGCACAACCAGGAGTGGGACGTCACGGCCGGTGAGCCGACCGTCGTGCCGCTGCCCCACCACGGGCCGCGGATGACCGGCCGCGCCCCGACCACGAGCGACATCCAGGGCACGCTCCGGGCCGACGGGTCGGTCATCACCGCGTCCATCCCGACGATCTCGCTCGACCGCGACCTGGAGCCCGAGGACACGACGGCCTGACCTCACCCACCGGCCCCTGGTGGCGCGGGTCGCCCCCGCCACGACCGGCGCCCCGCCACGACGCGCGCCCCCGACTCCGCTGCGATGCCCGCTCCGGCGCGATGCGCGATGCGCGATGCGCCGCGATGCGCGCCTCCGAGCGCACCCAGCCGGGTGTGGGCATCGTGGCGAACCGTGCCCCGCAGGGCCGACGGCGTCTCCCCCGGGCACGGAACGCAACGAGAGGAGCCACCATGGGCAACCGGTTCGAGGGCAAGGTCGCGATCGTCACGGGAGCGGGGTCCGGCATCGGCGAGGCCACCGCGCGGGCCTTCATCGACGAGGGAGCGTCCGTCGTCCTGACCGACAGCGTCGACGACAAGGTGCGCGCCGTCGGCGATTCGCTCCCGACCGACCGCGTGGTGGTGCTCCGGGCCGACGTCGCGAGTCCGGCGGACTGGCAGACCGTCGTCGATGCCACCGTCGACCGGTTCGACCGGGTCGACGTGCTCGTCAACAACGCCGGGACGTTCGGTTCCGGCGACATCACCGACGTGAGCACGGAGGAGTGGCGCCGAGTCATCGAGACCGACCTGTCGGGCGTCTTCTACGGCACGCGGGCCGCGCTGCCGTTCCTCCGCGAGACGAAGGGGTCGATCGTGAACACCTCGTCGGTGTCGGGGGAGGACGCGGACTGGCGGATGAGTCCCTACAACGCGGCCAAGGGCGGCGTGACGAACTTCACGAAGGCCGCCGCGCTCGACAACGGGCAGTTCGGGGTGCGTGTGAACGCGGTCGCTCCGGGCCTCGTGTGGACCGACCTCACCGAGGCCCAGGCGGAGGACGAGGAACTCCAGGCGAAGTTCGCGGAGCGGATCGCCCTCGGTCGCGGGGGTCGGCCGGACGAGGTCGCAGCGGCCGTGCTCTTCCTGGCCAGTGACGCGGCGTCGTTCATCACCGGCGCGGTCCTGGCCGTCGACGGCGGGACCACCGCGAGCAACGGCCAGCCCCCGCAGTCCTGACCGTCGCCGTCGGAGCGCGGTCAGCCGGCGACGAGTTCGACCTTGAAGCGCTCCCCGTCCTCGAGGAACGCGGCGTGGTGGTCGGGGCCGCCGGCGTGCGGGTGGCGGTCCTCGTAGAGTCGGCTCCAACCGTGGTCGGGCGCGCTCGTCCAGAGGTGCTCGACGGCTGCTGCGTCACCGGCGTGGAACGCGAGGTGGCTCAGTCCTGGTCGGCGCCGGTCGTTGGTCCCGCCGAGCGGTGCCCCCTCCAGCACGACGTACAGGTCGCCGAGCCGCCAGCTCCGGCCCGCGTCCCACTGCTGGAACGGCTCGTAGCCGAGTTCCCCGAGGAGCCAGGCCCATGCGCGACCGGTCGCCGCGAGGTCGGAGGCGCGCAACTCGACGTGGTGCAGTCCGCCGCGCCTCACAGGAGCTTCCGGAGGGTGTTCGTGTTGCGGGTCGTCGTCGTGCGCTTGAAGCGTGCGGCGCCGGCGCGTTTCGCGAACACCGTGTCCGTGCTCGACCCCTTCGGACACGACCAGTAGACGACTCCGGACCCGGGGGCGACGCGTTCGACCGACTCGTCGAGTTCGAGGTCCGCGAGCAGGTCGTCGAGCGCGTCCTCGTCGGAGCCGAACACCACGTAGTCATGGCGGTCCTCGGCCGACGGGAACGGGAACCCGTCGACGATCGCAGCCAAGCCGTCGTGCGGGACGAGCACGATCCAGGCGTCGTACCCGAAGCGTTCCCGGAGCGCCTGCTCCACGTCGGACTTCAGCGCGGTGGCGGTGCCGTCTGCCGAGAACACGACGTTCCCGGAGGCGAGCACGGTCCGGACGTCCCCATAGCCGCGTTCCCGGAACAACGCCGCGAGGTCCGCGCTCTTGATCGTGATCCCGTTGACGTTCACCCCGCGCAGCAGCGCGACCCACCTGGCCATGCTCGAACCGTACCGCGCACGCCCGACGCGAGCCGCGCCTCCTGGGCCGGTGCTTGTGTTCAGAACATGTTCTGAATAAGCTGCGTCCATGACCCTCCTGGCTCCGATACGACCGCGACGATCGGTGCAGTCGTCCGACCTCTCCCGGCATGCGAAGGACGTCTTCGCCGCAGCGGAACGGGAACCGCTGGAAGTGACCCGACGTGACGGCAAGCCGCTCGTGCTCACGACGAAGGAACGTTCGGACGACGAAGAAGCGGTGCTGGACATCGCTGCGCAACTGATCGCCGCGGTCACGATCAACGAACAGTTGCCGTTGCCGGATCGGCTCGCGATACCGTACCCGTGGCTCAAGCTCCTGAGCCGAGCCGACCAGCAGCGGTTCGCGCGTGAGATCGTCGAGGTCGCGCGCGGATCGTTCTCGTTGCGGCAGCCCAGACGGTTGCTTCTCGAGATGCAGGCATGGCGGAACACCGCCGAAGCGATCGCCGCGGGGTGGGACACGTCCGAGCCGGACATGCTCGACGGACTCAGTGCGGTCGAGAAGCCCTGAACGATGGCGGCTCGGCGTGCCGGTGTGGCCCGACCGGTGCGCACCACCGAGTACACGATCGTCTTCGGCACGCGTGCTGCGGAGCAGGGCTGGCGCGACCTGGTCGCCACGCAGCGGAACGCAGTGGTGGTGGCCTGGGAACGGCTCACGACGGATCCGACGGCTGAGGACCTCGCTTGTCATGCGCTCCGTGGTGAGCTCGGTGTCGTAACGCACTCCGGCAGGACGTGGGTGCGCCGGCAGTTCGAGCTGAAGCGGGGTGCTCGGCTCTGGTACACGGTCGACGACGAGAACCGGACGGTCCACCTGCTCGCCGTGCACACGCACCACCCCAACGCGACGAAGTGACACCCGACTCGGAGCAGCCGCAGCCGCGCTCCGGTAGACGGGCCCCATGACGAAGGACGCATCGAACGACGCACCGAACGACGACGAGCAGGGGCCCGACGACCTGCACCAGGTGCCCGAGGGCGTGACCGACGCCACCGTCGAGGCGCTCGGCACGCTGTCGGCCGCGGTCGAGGTGATCGAGCACGCTCGGGGTCTGCTCTACGGCTTCCACCGTCTGACCGGCACGGCCGACCTGGACCTCGGCGAAGCGGTCGAGCAGCTCCGGAAGGCCGGCCACACCGGCCTCGCCGACCGGATCGACACCGAGCTCGTCGGCCGGAACGTCATCGCCGGCCGGTGGACGTTCCAGATCGTCGAGGACTACGACGACGGCTACTACGCCCTCGCGAAGGAGCTCGAGCGGACCGCGCGCGAGGAGCTCGTGCGGGGGCGTCGCCACCTCTTCGAGGCGGGCATGAAGGAGGACCGCCGGACGAAGGGGCAGCGCCACCACGAGGCGACCCCCGCCGACCTGCCGGACTGACTCCGCCCGCACCCTCGCGTTTTGCGGAAGGGCGGAAGGGCGGAAGGGACGCCGCGGGTCAGCCGACGCCGAGCAGCGCCTCCAGCGGCCCGCGCGCGAAGTAGAGCAGGAAGCCGGCCGCGACGACGTAGAGCAGCCAGGAGACCTGACGCCCGCGGCCGGACAGCAGCTTGATGAGCACCCAGCTGATGAAGCCGGCCCCGATGCCGTTCGCGATCGAGTAGGTCAGCGGCATGATCACGATCGTCAGGAACGCCGGCAGGGCTGCCCCGAAGTCCGTCCAGTCGATGTCCTTCACCTGCGCCACCATGAGCGCACCGACGACGACGAGCCCGGCGGCGGCGACCTCGAGCGGGACGACCTGGGTGAGCGGCGTGAGGAACATCGACGCCAGGAACAGCAGGCCGGTGACCACGGAGGCCATGCCCGTGCGGGCGCCTTCACCGATGCCGGCGGCGGAGTCGATGAACACGGTGTTCGACGACACCGACGAGCCACCGCCCGCGATGGCCCCGGCGCCCTCGACGACGAGCGCCGACTTGAGCCGCGGGAAGGTGCCGTCAGAGTTCGCGACGCCGGCGGCCTTGGCGAGCCCGGTCATCGTGCCCATGGCGTCGAAGAAGTTCGTGAAGACGAGCGTGAAGACGAGCATCGACGCGGCGATCGGCCCGATGCGGGTGAAGGCGCCGAAGACGTCGGCGTGCCCGACGAGCGACAGGTCCGGCACGGCGAAGAACGCGCTCGGCAGGCCCGGGGCGTTGAGGTTCCAGCCGGTGGGGGAGTCCACGGAGGTGGGCACCTTGAAGATCGCCTGCAGGATGATCGCGACGATCGTGGTCGCGACGATGCCGATGAGCAGCGCGCCCTTGACCTTGCGGGCCATGAGCGTGCCGATGACGACGAGGCCGATGAGGAACACGATCGTCGGGAGCGCCGCGACGGAGCCGTCCTCACCGAGCTGCAGCGGTGGTGAGGCGTTCTTCGTGGTGCGGACGAAGCCGGAGTCGACGAGTCCGATGAACGCGATGAACAGGCCGATACCGACCGTGATCGCCGCCTTGAGCTGCGGCGGCACGGCCGTGAAGATCATCGTCCGGATGCCGGTGAGCGCGAGGATCACGATCACGACGCCGTTGATCACGACGAGGCCCATCGCCTCGGCCCACGTGACCTGGTGCACGACGCTGACGGCGAGGAACGAGTTGATCCCGAGCCCCGCTGCGATGCCGAACGGCAGGTTCGCGATGAGGCCCATGGCGATGGTCATGAGGCCGGCGACCAGGCCGGTGGCGGCCGCGACCTGCGCGTTCTGGAGCCACCCGCCGAGGACGTCCTGCGGTGCCTGGTCCTGGCTGAACCCGCCGAGGATGAGCGGGTTGAGGATGACGATGTAGGCCATCGTCACGAAGGAGACGAGACCACCGCGGATCTCGCGCGGGATGGTCGACCCGCGGTGCGTGATGGAGAAGAAGCGGTCGAGGCCGGTCGCGAAGCGGTTCCGGGGTGTGGTGTCGGTCTGCGGGGCGCTCACCGGCCAAGTTTAAAGGACGCTGGGTTCCCGGCGTGTCACAGCGACCGTCCAGCGGACTGCCGGGAGGCGCGGCTCGGCTCCCGGGTTCGTCCCACCCGGCGACGGTCTCGCGTTCTCCGGCCACGGCTGGTGTTTGATGGGTGGGTGACGTCACGCATGGACCGTGCCCGCGTCGAGGCCGCCGTGCGCGAACTCCTGCTGGGCATCGGGGAGGACCCGGACCGCCCCGAACTCGCCCTGACCCCGAAGCGGGTCGCGGACGCGTACGCCGAGTTCTTCGCCGGCATCGGTACGGACGCGGTGGCGATCGCCCGCAGCGGCACCGTGCACGCCGAGGACGGCGAGCGCGGCCAGCTCGTCATCGTGCGCGACGTCCGGTTCCGTTCGGTGTGCGAGCACCACCTCCTGCCGTTCCTCGGCGTCGCACACCTGGCGTACACCCCGGGTGAGCGGCTCATCGGCCTCGGTACCCTCTCCCGCGTGCTCGACGCCGTGGCCGCTCGCCCGCAGCTGCAGGAGCGCCTCGGGGAGCAGGTGGCGGCGACGATCGCGGAGGGGCTCGGTGCCGCGGGCGTCCTCGTCGTGCTCGACGCGCAGCACCAGTGCGTGACGACCAGGGGGGAGCGCCAGACCGGTTCCACGACCGTGACCGTGGCCGCGACCGGCACACTGGGTGAGCCCGTGGCCCGCGCCGAGGCGATCGCGCTGATCGGCGCCGGAGCCGCGACGGGGGCGGCCCCCGCCGCCGGAACCGACCACCGGACCGAGGCATGACGACCGACGGGGCCGCACCGCGCCTCCCGACCGCACCAGGCTGGGTCGTCCCCGACCTGCGCGACCCCGTCCGCACCATCGGCCGCCGCACCTTCGACTTCGACCGCCGCATCGTGGTGATGGCGATCGTGAACCGCACCCCCGACTCCTTCCACGACCGCGGCGCCACCTTCGAGCTCGACCGCGCCGTCGAGGCCGCCGTCCGTGCCGCCGAGCAGGGCGCCGACTGGGTCGACATCGGCGGCGTGAAGTTCGCGCCCGGGCCGGAGCTCCCCGCAGCCGAGGAGCTCGACCGCGTCGTCCCCGTCGTCCGCCAGCTCGCGCAGGAGTCGGACGTGACCATCAGCGTCGACACGTTCCGCCCGGAGGTCGCCGCAGCCGCGATCGAGGCCGGTGCGAGCGTCGTGAACGACACGACCGGGCTGTACGACCCGCGGATGGCGGCCGTCGTCGCGGACTCCGAGGCCACGATCGTGGTCACGCACTCGATCGCCGAGCCCCGTCGTGAGCTGCCCGCACCACCGCAGTACGCCGACGTGACGACCGAGGTGGTCGACTTCCTGCGCGAGCGGGTCGACCGGGCGCTCGCGGCGGGGGTCCCGGAATCCCGGATCGTCGTCGACCCGGGACACGACCTCAACAAGAACACCGTGCACACGCTCGAGCTGACCCGGCGGCTGCCCGAGGTGGTGGCACTCGGCTACCCGGTGCTCGCGGCCGTGTCGAACAAGGACTTCGTGGGGGAGTCGCTCGGTCGTCCCCGGGGTGCGCGCCTCGCCGGTTCACTGGCCGCTGCGACCGTGAGCGCGATGCTCGGTGCCCGGATCGTCCGGATGCACGACGTCGCCCCGAGCGTCGACGCGATGCGCATGGTCGAGGCGACGCTCGGGTGGCGCGAGCCGGTCGAGGCGAGGCACAACACGTGACCGTCCTGCCCCCCGCGATCGCGGACCTGTCCGACGACGACCTGCTCGAGCTGTACTCCGCGGGTGCGCGGGCGCCGTGGCTGCGCGTGAACTTCGTGACGACGCTGGACGGTTCGGCGTCGGCGTCCGGGACGACGGGTCCGCTCGGCGGACCGGACGACCTGCGCGTGTTCGACCTGCTCCGCCGGATGGCCGACGTGGTGCTCGTCGCCGCCGGGACCGTGCGCGACGAGGGCTACGGGCCGATGGTGCTGCACGACGCCGACGTCGCCTGGCGTCGGGAGCACGGGATGCCCGACCACCCGGTGTTCGCGATCGTCTCCGGGGCGCTGTCCCTCGACCCGGCGTCGCGGGTGTTCACCGAGCCGCCGGTGCGACCGATCGTGCTGACGTCGTCGACCGCCGCCGGGTCGTCGCAGGCGGCGGCTCTGTCCCGCGTCGCCGACGTCGTGCCGTGCAGCGATCCCTCGGAGCCGGACGGCGTGAACGCTGCGGTCCTCCGGGACGAACTGGTCGCGCGTGGTCTCGGGAGGATCCACTGCGAGGGCGGTCCGTCGTTCCTCGGGACGCTCGTCGCGGCGGACCTCGTCGACGAGCTGGCCCTCACGATCGACCCGTCGCTCGAGGGCGGCGCCGGACCTCGGATCACGCGGGGGTCCTCTCCGGACCTGCGGCGGATGCGGGCGGCGCACGTGCTGCGGGGCGAGGGCGACGTGCTCCTCACCCGGTACCTCCGCGAGCGCTGACGTCCGGGGTCCTGGGCTAGGGTCGGGCGCGTGATCGACATCGTGGCGTCCGGGGTCCTCTTCGACATGGACGGGACGCTCGTCGACTCGACCGCGGTGGTCGAGGCCGCCTGGACCGGGTTCGGCAGCCGGCACGACATCGACCCGCACACGATCCTCGCGTTCTCGCACGGCCGGCAGACGATCGACACCGTGCGGCACTTCCTGCCCGAGCTGCCCCTCGACGAGCAGCACCGCATCGTGGAGGAGATGATCGCCGCCGAGGTGGACAACGTCGACGGCATCCTCGAGGTCCCGGGAGCCGCCGCGTTCGTGTCCCGGCTGGTCGACGCCGGGGTGCCGGTCGCGCTCGTCACGAGTGCGCCGCGCGACCTCGCCGTGAACCGGATGCGGGCCGCCGGGGTGCACGTGCCCGAGGCGCTCGTCACGTCGGAGGACGTCGAGCACGGCAAGCCGCACCCCGACGGGTACCTCCGAGGAGCGGCTCTGCTCGGCGTCGAGGCTTCGGCGTGCGTGGCCTTCGAGGACGCCCCCGCCGGGCTCGAGGCCGCGATCGCGTCCGGAGCGACGACGGTCGTCGTCGGCGCGCTCGACGCCACGGTCACGGCCGGGCTCTACCGTCTGGCGGGCTACGACGGCATCACGGTGGAGTCCGAGGGAGCCGCGTTCCGCATCCGCGGCTGAACGCACGCTCCGTACTGCGGACACGTCCAGCAGTCCCCGACGACGCTGGAGCGTGCGGCCGGAACGACCGGGCCGCGGAAGGAGCGACCATGGCAGCCCTCGACGGCAAGAACGTCCTCGTCATCGCGACGAACTACGGCGTGGAGCAGGACGAGATCGTCGTCCCCACCGAGCAGCTCCGCGAGCGCGGCGCCTCGGTGACCGTGGCGGCGCAGGACACGGACCCGATCCAGACCCTCGTCGGCGACAAGGACCCGGGCAAGACCCTCGACCCGGACACGACCATCGCGACCGCTTCCGCCGGCGAGTTCGACGCGCTCGTCGTGCCCGGCGGCACGATCAACGCCGACAACCTCCGGACCGACCAGCAGGCGGTCGCCCTCGTGAAGGCCTTCGCCGACGTCGGGAAGCCCGTCGCGGCGATCTGCCACGGTCCGTGGGCCCTCGTCGAGGCCGGGGTCCTGACCGGGAAGACGATCACGTCGTACCCGTCGCTGCAGACCGACGTGCGGAACGCGGGGGCCGAGTGGGTCGACCAGGAGGTCCAGGTCGACGGTGGACTGATCACCTCCCGCAACCCGCACGACCTGCCGGCGTTCGTCGACGCGATCGAGAAGGCCCTGACCGCCTGAGCGATCGCACGACCAGCACGACTGCGAGCGACGCCCGCCCGCCCGGCCGCGTCAGCGCGCGATCGGCACGGGGTGGGCCGTGCGGAGCACCGCGGGTCCGAGGGCGAGCACGCCGTCGGACTCCGGGTCGCACCGCACCCCGCCCCGTCCGCGCATCGCCCGGAACGCCCCGGGAGCGACCTCGTGGTCCATCCACGCGCACGGGTTCGCCGGCCGGTACCCGCGGAACAGGACCGGACCGGAGTCGTCCGCGATGCTCTCCAGGGAGAACGGCCGGCCCCGCAGCGCCTCGACGTCGGCGCCGCGCAGGTACACGTTCCGCCGGGTCGCCGCCGGGTCCACGTCGACGCCGAGCTCGGCACCGACGGCTTCGAGCGACTCGAGCCCGATGAGCGTCACGGAGGCGTGCACGTGCGCCCGGGAGGCGAAGTACCGATCGCCGACGATGCCGAGGCCGGCGCGGACCTCGATCCGGTCCTGCAGCTCCGGCCCCTCGGCGGGCAGCGCCCCGTCCGCCGGACGCCCCTCGTACCGGTGCCGGCCGGACACGAGCAGCATCGCGATCTCGACGTCGGTCCGGACGGGGAGGTCGCCGGAGCCGGCCAGGTCGTCCACGGGGGTCACATGCACACGCTAGCCGCGCCTCCCGAGCCGGTGCTGCCGCGTCTGATTCCCGCCAGTCGATGTCGGTGACGCATGTCAGGCTGGACCCATGTCCACCGCACCAGACGCGCTGCACGCCGAGCGCTACCGCGTCGTCGCCTCACGCGACGCCCGGTTCGACGGTCAGTTCGTCACCGCGGTGCACTCCACCGGCATCTACTGCCGTCCCTCGTGTCCGGCGCGCACCCCGCGCGAGACCGGCGTCACCTTCTACCGGACCAGCGCCGCAGCGCACCTCGCCGGGTTCCGCGCCTGCAAGCGGTGCCTGCCCGAGGCGACCCCGGGCAGTCCGGAGTGGGACCTCCGCGAAGACGTCGCCGGCCGCGCCATGCGCCTCGTCCTCGACGGCGTCGTCGAACGCGACGGGGTCCCCGGGCTCGCAGCGCGGGTGGGCTACTCGGAGCGACAGCTCAACCGGATCATGACCGCCGAACTCGGCGCCGGACCGAAGGCGCTCAGCCGGGCGCACCGTGCGCAGACCGCGCGGACCCTGCTCACGTCGTCGGACCTGCCGATCGCGGACGTCGCGTTCGCCGCCGGGTTCGCGAGCGTCCGGCAGTTCAACGACACGGTGCGCGAGGTCTTCGCGGTCACGCCGACCGAGCTCCGTGCACGACGCGTGCTGCGGCCGGTCGCCGACGGTGCGCTGCACGTGCACCTGCCCGCTCGAGCCCCGTTCGACGCCCAGGGGCTCCTCGACTGGCACGCGCTGCACGCCCTGCCGGGCACGGAGCAGGTGGAGACCGACGACACGGGTCGGGTCACCTCCTACGGGCGGTTGCTCGACCTGCCAGGAGGCGCGGCTCACTTCACCGCGTCGGCCGCCGTCCCGAGCGTGGCCGGCACCGGGGCGGGCGGCCGGGGCACCGGGATCGACCTGCGAGTGCGGGTGACGGACCTCTCGGACCTGCCCACGCTGGTGGCGCGCGTCCGCTCGTCCTTCGACCTCGACGCCGACCCGGTCGCCGTCGACGCCGTCCTCGGGACGGTCCCGGCGCTCGCCGACGCCGTCGCCCGGGTGCCCGGCATCCGGTTGCCCGGCGCCGTGGACCCGCACGAGATCGTGTTCCGGACGCTCATCGGCCAGCAGGTGTCCGTCGCGGCCGCTCGCACGGCGCAGACCCGGCTCGTCGCGGCGCTCGGCAGCCCGGTGCCGGACGCGGTCCTGCCCGGCGGACGGCTGTTCCCCTCCGCCGAGACGATCGCCGTGCGCGGTCACCAGGTCCTGCGCGGGCCGGCGGCACGGGTCGACACCATCGTCCGCGTGGCCGCCGCGCTCGCCGACGGGTCGCTCGTCGTCGACGGCGGGCAGTCGCTCGACGAGCTGCGGGACGGACTCCTGGCGGTGAAGGGCATCGGCCCCTGGACCGCCGACTACGTGGCACTCCGCGTCCGCCACCACCCGGACCTCTTCCTCCACAGCGACCTCGCCGTGCGCAACGGTGCACAGGAACTCGGACTGCCCGGTTCGGCGCGGGAGCTCTCCCTATGGTCGGAGCAGGTGGCGCCGTGGCGGAGCTACCTCACGATGCACTGCTGGCGACCGGTCATCGACCGAGCGATCGCGACGGCCGGTGCGGCGCACATGAACACTGCGGCTCCGGCCGCTCGGAAGGACGAACGATGACCGACGCAACCATCCAGACCCTCGACACCCCGGACGGACCCTTCACCGTGCTCGAGGACGCGCAGGGCCGCGTCCTCGCCTCGGGGTGGACGGACTCCGTCGACCGCATCCTCGGGCGTCTCGCCGACAAGCACCGGCCCGAGCGCATCACGGACGGCACGGTGGCCTCGGCCGACGCCGTGGATGCCTTCTACGCGGGGGAGACCGAACACGCGATGCAGGTGCCCGTGCGGCAGTTCGGCACCGACCTCTTCACCGAGGGGTGGCGGCAGCTCCGGCTCATCCCCGCCGGCGCCGTGCTCACGTACACCGAGTTCGCGGGGGCGATGGGCCGCCCCGACGCCGTCCGTGCCGCCGCGAGCGTGTGCGCCCGGAACGCGCCGGCGCTGTTCGTGCCCTGCCACCGGGTGCTGCGAACCGACGGGACGCTCGGCGGCTTCGCGTGGGGACTCGACGTGAAGCGGGCGCTGCTCGAGCGGGAGTCGGTCGGGACGACGGCCCTCGTCTGACCGGTCAGGAGCGCTGCGCGTTCCACTCGTCGAGCAGGTCGGGGATCCGGCGCTGGACGAACCGGAAGAACCCGGCCATGTCGAGCACCCGCTCCCGGGCCGCCGGCACGTCGAGCGACGCCGCCGCGGTCTCCGCGACCGATGCCAGCCGCTCGTACAGGGCCTGGTTGTTCACCGACGCCGCGTACCAGGCGTGCTCGGGCAGCTCGTACACGTAGCGCCGATCACCGGCCGCGCGCCGCCGGGTCATCATGCCGACGGTCTGCAGGTAGCGGACGGCACCGGACACCGCGGCCGGACTGACCTCGAGCTCCGTCGCGAGTTCGGCGGCGGTGAGCGCTGACGACTCGCTCGTGAGCACGGCGACGAGGGCCGCGGCGGGCATGCGGGGGAACCCGGCGTCCGCGAAGGCCTCGACGAGCCGGTTCGCCTCCGGCGTCACGGCGAGACCTCCTGGCGTCGCGCGAGCACGAGGGCGACGGCGCCGAGGAGCACCGCCGTGGCGACGAGCCACCACGCGCCCGACCAGTCGACGTGCGCGGCCGGGACCCCGGGGGTGTGGGTGAACGGGCTGATCTGCCGCGCCCAGTCCGGCACACGCAGCAGGCCGCCGAACTGGCCGAGCACGAGCGCGAGCCCGAGGGCGACCCACACGAGCCACCCGGCGGCCCTCGGGAGCACCACGCCGAGGACGGCCGCGAACGCGACGAGCACGAGCGCGGCCGGCAGCTGCGCGAGCCCCGCGGCCACCGTCGACCAGAACCGGTCCGTCCCCGACCCGGTCGCCACGAAGCACAGCCCACCGACGGCACCCGTCGCGACCGCCACCAGGACCGCGGCGCCGACGCCGACGCCGAGCCACTCCGCGAGCCGTCGGACGCGTCCGACGGGCGTGGCGAGGAGGAGTTCCGAGCGCCCCTCCCGGTCGTCCTCCGCCGCTCGGTTCAGCGCCCCGATGCCCGCCGCCGCCGCGAGGATCGACGTGATCCCCACGACGGCGGCGACGAACTCGTCGAGCAGCGCTCCGCGGCCTCCCGGCACGAGTGTCTCGAGCAGCTTCGTCACCGAGGGGGCGTCGCCGATGGTGTCGATCGCGGTGGTGCCGAGTCCGCCGGCGAACGCCCCGAGCACGGCACCGCCGACCGCCCAGGCGATCACCGTGGTCCGGTGCAGCCGCCAGGCGAGACCGAGCGACGTCCGCATCCGTCCGCCGGCACGTCCCGGCCGCTCCCGGAGCAGACTCGCCCCGAGGTCCCGCCGCCCGCCCACCACGAGGGCCGCGACGACACCGACGACCGCCACCACGAGGCATGGCACGAGCGGCACCAGGTCCTGCCGCGTGAACGGGAAGACGTGCTGACCCCACCCGATCGGACTCAGCCAGCTCGGCCAGGCGCTCACCACGGTCAGCCGGTCGGCGCTCCGGGTGCCCACGGCGTCCCCGGCCGCGCGGAGCAGGTACGTCACGGCGACCACGCCGACACCGATCGCGTTCGTGGCGCGGGCCGTGGGAGCGACCTGGGCCACGACGACCGCGATCCCGGTGTACGCGAGGCCGACGCACGTGGCCGCGGTGCCGGCGAGCGCGGACCCGTCCGCGGGCAACCCTCCGGCGAGGAATCCGAGGGCGACGAGGACACCGAGCAGCACGTTCGCGGCCCCGGACACCCACCCGACGACGACGACGGGGGTCCGACGGTGCACGGGGGTCGCGAGCAGGAGTTCGGTGCGGCCGAGGTCCTCGTCCTGGCGGGTCTGCCGGGTCACCAGGAACACGGACATCAGGCCCGCGACGAGCCCGACGTAGGTGAAGACCTCGAAGAACGCGTACGCACCCTCGTCGGTGCCGTCCGGGACGCCGCGGATCGCCAGGAGGCTCGGGGTCGCGGTGATCAGCTCGACGAGGGTCCGGCGTTCGCTCGCGTCGCCGAAGGCCTGCGGCACGGCCGCGGCGGTGGCGGCGGCGAGCAGACCGGCGACGACCGCCCAGACCGGGACCCGGACCCGCTCGCGGCGGAACGCGGTCCCGATGACACTCACCGCGCCTCCTGGCCGTAGTGGCGGAGGAAGAGCTCCTCGAGCGACGGGGGTTCCACGGTGAGTGTCTCGACGCGGTGCCCGTCGAGCGCCGCGATCACCCCCGCGACCGCGGACGCGTCGGCCCCGAACCGGAGGGTGCCGTCCTCGGCGACGAGGTCGTGGACGCCCGGCAGCGCCTCGATGCGGTCGGCCGGCGCGTCCGTGGTGACGGTGACGGCACTCCGGGTGAGGTGGCGCATGTCCGCCAGGGAGCCCTCCTCGACGACCCGTCCGGCGCGCACGATCGTGACGCGGTCGCAGAGCGCCTCGACCTCGCTGAGGATGTGACTCGACAGCAGGACGGTCGCTCCTTCCGACCGGACGCGGCGGACCTCGGCGCGGAAGACCTCTTCCATCACGGGGTCGAGGCCGCTCGTCGGCTCGTCGAGCACGTACAGGCGGGCCGGCCGGGCGAACGCGGCGACGAGGGCGACCTTCTGTCGGTTCCCCTTCGAGTAGGACCGAGCGTGCTTCCGGGTGTCGAGGTCGAAGTCGCGGACGAGCCGTTCGCGCAGCTGCGGATCGGCGCCGCCGCGGAGACCCGTGAGCAGGTCGATCGTCTCGCCACCGGTGAGGTTCGGCCAGAGCGCGACGTCGCCCGGCACCGACGCGAGGTCCGCGTGCACGGCCACCGCGTCGCGCCACGGGTCCCGCCCGAACACCTGCGCGTCGCCGCCGGTGGCGCGGATGAGCCCGAGCAGCACCCGGATCGTCGTCGACTTGCCGGCGCCGTTCGGTCCGAGGAACCCGTGCACCTCGCCCTCGGCGACCCGGAGGTCCAGTCCGTCGAGGGCGCGGGCGCGTCCGAAGGCCTTCACGAGCCCGGAGGTCACGACCACGTCGTCCATGGCGCGGACGCTACACCTGATTCACGAACTGGTGAATCACTGCGGGCGAACCGGTGTTCTCCCCCTGGTTGCGGGTGTCGACGCAGGCGGTTCCTGCTGTCATGCTCGACAGCACCGACCCCGCCCGGCCCATCCCCGACGGACCCGACGCAGCCTGCGATGCCGCGGTCGAACCACCCCACGAGGACTCCATGGACCAGCACGTCGACCGCACGGTCGTCTCCGCCGACGGAACGGTGATCGCCGTGTCCGACGCGGGTACCGGTCCGGCGCTCGTCGTCGTCGCCGGTGCCTTCGACCACCACGGCACCCCGTTCCTGTCCGGACTCGCCGCCGCTCTCCGCGACCGCTACCGGGTCGTCACGTACGACCGGCGCGGCCGTGGTGCGAGCGGCGACACCGAGCCGTGGTCGATCGACCGCGAGGTCGAGGACCTCGCCGCCGTCGTCGCGAGCATCGGCGGATCCGTCTCGGCGCTCGGCGTCTGCGTCGGCGCGGGCGTGGTGCTGCACGGCCTCGCAGGCGGCGTGCCCCTCGAGGCCGCGGTCCTCTGGGAACCGCCGTACCGCGCGACCGTCGACCCGCACGCGGACGACGTCGTGTTCGCCGACGTCCTCGACGAGCACGTCGCGGTCGGTCGTCGTGCCCAGGCCGTCCGTGCGTTCCTCGCCCAGGTGCTCGGCGTCGCGATGGGGCAGATCACGGCGCTCCGGCTGAAGGGCGCGCTCTGGCGGTCACTGGTCGTGGACGCGCACGTGCTGAGCCGGGACGTCCGGGTGCTCAACGGGCTCGCGATCCCGGAGCGGGTGGCCGCTGCGGTGGGGGTCCCCGTGCTCGTGGCGGCCGGTGGCGATGGACCCGACTGGGTGCGACGGGCGGCGCGAGCGGTCGTCGAGGCCGTCCCGGGCTCGCAGTACGCGGAGGTGCCGGGCCAGGGCCACGTCCCCGAGCCGGAGGCGATCGGTCACGTCCTCGACCGCTTCACCGCCCGGACCACCGCACGGAGCTGACCGCGATCGAAGCCCGGACTGCGAGAGGATGGTCGTCGTGAACGCACCTCGCCTCGGTCTCCTGCTCGACGTCGACGGCCCCATCGCCAGCCCCGTCTCGCGCACCATCGCGATCCCGAGCATCGTCGAGGACCTCGTCGCACTCGCCGCCGAGGGCATCCCGGTCGTGTTCAACACCGGCCGCAGCGACGCGTTCATCCGGCAGGAGGTCGTGGGCCCGCTGCTCGCCGGGGGACTCGCCGCGGGTGGCCGCGTGCACGCCGTCTGCGAGAAGGGCGCCGTGTGGTGCTCCATCGGTCCGCAGTACGAGGGCGGCATGGGCGAGCTCACCGTCGCCGAGGACCTGGCGCTGCCGCGGGACTACGCCGACGAGATGCGCGAACTGGTCCGCGACGAGTACGCCGACCTGGTCTTCTACGACGAGACGAAGCGCGCCATGGTCTCGATCGAGCAGCGCGTCGAGGTGCCCAACGCGACGTACCTCGCGCGTCAGCCGGAGTTCGACGCGAAGGCGATGGCGGCCCTCGAGCGCCGAGGCCTCGGCGTCCGTCGCCTCGACGACGTCCGTCCCGACGCCGACGGCGCCGTCCAGTGGCGCGTCGACCCGACGATCATCTCGACCGACGTCGAGTCCGACCGCAGCGGCAAGGACATGGGCGCCGAGCGCTCGCTCGAGCTCCTCGCGCAGGACGGCGAGCTGCCGCTGGCCTGGCGGACGATGGGGGACTCCCGAAGCGACTACGCGATGGCGGACTGGCTGCACGCGAACGGGCACGACGTCGCCCACGTGGACGTCCGTCCCGCCGACGGGGTGCCGGCGACGCCGTACCCGGTGCTCACCGCACCCGACGGCGTGATCCACGACGAGGCCGGAGCGCGCTTCCTGACGGACTGGCGCCGATCCGCCTGAGCCGAGCCGCGCCTCCAGTGCATTCCCGCTGTTTGCGTGGCGGGCTGGTACACCAGTAACCTCGCGTGGTCCGCCGCCAGCCGATGACGGGAACCACCCCATGGCACCGAAGCTCCGCATCAAGTCCATCGAGGCCTCACTGGCCGATTCCGAGGAGAAGGGGCGGTCCCTCAAGCGGTCGCTGCGGACCTTCGACATCGCGGCGATGGGCATCGCGGTCGCGGTCGGGGCCGGCATCTTCTCGGTGGGGGCGAACGCCGCCGCGAACTTCGCCGGTCCCAGCGTCATCGTCTCGTTCCTGCTCGCCGCCGTCACCTGCGGACTGGCGATCATGTGCTACGCCGAGTTCGCCTCGACGATCCCCGTCGCCGGTTCCGCGTACACCTTCACCTACGCGACGATGGGCGAGCTGCTCGCGTGGATCGTCGGGTGGGACCTCATCCTCGAGACCCTGACCGCCGGCGCCGTGATCGCGAAGTACTGGGGGATCTACCTCAGCACGGCGTTCGACGTGTTCGGCGTGAAGCTGCCCTCCGAGATCGCCATCGGCCCGATCGGGTTCACCTGGGGGCCGGTGCTCATCGTCGGCATCTTCACGGTGCTCCTCGCCTTCGGCACCCGCCTGTCCTCCCGCGTCTCCGCCGTCATCACGATCATCAAGGTCGCGATCGTCGTGTTCGTCATCGTCGCCGGTGCGTTCTTCGTCAAGGCAGCGAACTTCACGCCCTTCATCCCGCCGGCGTCGCCCGCCCGCGGATCGGAGGGCAGCGTCTGGACCCAGTCGCTCGTGTCCTGGTTCACCGGCTCGGAGCCCGCACAGTACGGCGTCTTCGGCCTGCTCGCCGCGGCGTCGCTCGTGTTCTTCGCGTTCATCGGCTTCGACGTCGTCGCGACCAGCGCGGAGGAGACCGAGAACCCGCAGAAGACCCTGCCGCGCGGCATCTTCATCGGTCTCGGCATCGTGACGCTGCTCTACGTCGGCGTCAGCGTGGTCATCACCGGCATGGTGTCGTACCAGCGCCTCGCGCAGGAGGACTCGCCGTCGCTCGCCTCCGCGTTCGACATCGTCGGGCTGCCGTGGGCCGCCGGGATCATCGCCATCGGCTCCCTGATCGGTCTCACCACCGTCGTCATGGTGCTGCTGCTCGGCCTGTCCCGGATCGTGTTCTCGATGAGCCGCGACGGCCTGCTGCCCCGGTGGTTCTCGAAGACGAACCCGAAGACGCAGACCCCCGTGCGCGTGCAGGTCGTCGCCGGTGTCGTCGTCGCGTTCCTCGCCGGGTTCACCGCGGTCGACAAGCTCGAGGGCATGATCAACATCGGCACCCTGTCGGCGTTCGTCCTGGTGTCGATCGGCATCGTCGTGCTGCGTCGTTCGCGGCCGGACGCGCCCCGGGCCTTCCGGGTGCCGTGGTCGCCGGTGCTGCCGATCGTGTCGGCGGTGCTCTGCTTCTGGCTGATGTTGAACCTCGAGGTCGAGACCTGGCTCCGGTTCGTCATCTGGCTCGTGATCGGCTTCGCGATCTACTTCGGGTACAGCCGTCGCCACAGCCGGGTGGGCCAGGGCCTGCGGTAGGGAGCGGCGCCGCTGGGATCGAACCACGTTTCCGACGTCGAACCGCCCTTCGCGGCTGGTTCGATGTCGGTTCCGTGGTTCGGGGCCCTTCGCGCCGCTTGACGTCCTGTGGCCGGCCCGCCCGACTGCGCACGGCGCTGCTCAGGTCTGGCAGCGTGGACACCAGTACGTGTCCCGCAGCGTCAGCTCGGAGTCGCCGAGCTCCCCGTACCGGATCGGCGTCCCACACCGCAGGCACGGCTTCCCCGCGCGCCCGTACACCCAGAATCGCCGACCCGGACGGTCGACGCCGGTCGTCACGCGGGCGCTGCGCTCCCGGTTCGCCAGGATGAGCCGACTCGCGAGCGCGATCATCCGCGCGGGGTCGCGCACCTCGCCCGCCGGCCGGGTCGGCAGCACCCCGCGGAGGAAGCAGAGCTCGTTCCGGTACACGTTCCCGAGGCCGGCGAGCACGCGCTGGTCCAGGAGCGCCAGGCCGACCGGGCGGTCCGGATCGCGCAGCAGGTTCGCCAGTGCGAGGTCCGCGTCCCAGTCCGGTCCGAGCAGATCGGGCCCGAGGTGTCCGACGACCTCGTCTTCCTGGTCGCCCGGCACGACCTCGAGGACGCCGAGCGCGAACCCGACCGTCGAGACGTCGGACGCGTCGAGGATCGCGCGCGCCTGGTGCGCCGGTCGACGCCACCGCTCACCGGGCGCGTAGACGTCCCACCGTCCCTCCATCTTGAGGTGCGAGTGCACGGTCAGGTCGCCGATCCGGTGCAGCAGGTGCTTGCCGCGCGGTACGACCTCGTCCACGGTGCGGCCGACGAGGTCGACGGTCGCGAACGCGGGGACGCGGAAGTCGCTCCGGGTGAGGACCTTGCCGGCGAGCGCCGCGTGCAGGCGGCGTGCGGCTCGGAAGACGGTGTCGCCCTCAGGCACGGCTCACCGCCGTCGGGTGCACATGGACGGATCGGGAGGCGCGGCTCGCCCCGGTCGGGACCGGTCGCGTGGGCGCGCGGGTGCCGTCCACGCCCTTCCGGCTCCGCTCAGACACGGAGTCGCAGTCCTTGCGGGGTGGCGGTGAAGCCCGCTTCTCGCAACGCCCCGCCGAGCGGTGTCTCGAGCACGAAGTCGCCGTCGACCCGCTCGACCGCGAGCTTGCGGAGTCCGCTCCGGACGGTCGCCGCGATCGAGTTCGCGGCGGCCCGGAGGTCAGCGGGGTCGTCCGTGAAGGTGAGGACCGACTTGCCCCCGCGCTCGACGTACACGGCCAGGGCGCCGTCGACGGTCGTGACGAGTGCGCCGGCCTTCCGCCCGGGACGGTGCCCTCGGCCCTTGGTGGCGGCGACGCCGGAGTCGCCGTCGCCGGTGGTGTCGTCGCCCGACGCCTCGGTCGGCCACGGCAGCGAGGCACCGTACGCGTTCGCGGGATCGGTCGCGGCGAGGGTGAGGGCCTCGCGCTTGCGGTCGGGGTCGCCGCGTTCGGTGTCGTCGAGGTCCCGCGCGTACGTCCGGAGCCGGTCGACCGTGGGGCCCGTCGCGAACTGGGCCGCCCCCAGCCCCTCGACGAAGTACCCCCGGCGTGCCCGGCCGGACTCCTCGAACCGCGACAGCACCCGGTACACGCCCGCGAAGCCGCCGCGCACGCCCTCGACCTGCACCGCCCCACGGGTGACGACCCCGTACCGCTCGAGCAGCTGCTCGGCCGTCGCCGCGGCGCGCACTGTGGAGTCGGACTCGGCGAGCGGCAGCAGGGACCAGCGTCCGCCGACGGAGTGTGGACCGGACTGCGTCGGCATCGTCGGCCGACGGCGCCCGCGGTACGCCCGGGTTCGCGGTGCGCCGGAGGTCTTCGCCTTGCCGCCGAGCATCGCCCGGAGCGGGGCGAACGTGTCGTTCGTGATCTGCCCGGCCCAGACGAGGTCCCACAGCGCCGTCCCCAACGCCTGGTCGTCGGTGCTGCCCACGGCCTGCCCGAGCTGCCGGAAGAAGTACGCGCCGCCACCCGCGAGCGCTCCGAGCACGTCCCGCTGGAGTTCGGTGGTCTCGTCCCCGGACGGCTCGGCGAGCGTCGTCGCCGCGGTGTCGGCGAGGTGCAGGCGCACCCATCCGTCGTTGCCCGGCAGGACGCCACCACCGGACCAGAGGACCTCCCCCGTCGCCGTGAGCTCGTCGAGCATGCTCGGGGCGTAGTCGGTGACCCGTGCGGGCAGCACCAGCGTCTCCCACGCGCTGGCGGGCAGGGCGACCCCGGCGAGCTGGTCGATCACCTGCAGCACACCGTCGACGCCGCGCAACCCGCCCCGCGTGCCCGGCGTGTGCACGTGCTGCCAGGCGGGGAGGAAGCGAGCGAGGGTGTCCGGCGACACCGGTTCGACCTCGTGCCGGAGGGCCGCGAGCGACTTCGTCCGGATTCGGCGGAGCACCTCGGCGTCGCACCACTCCGCGCCCTGGCGATCGGGACGGAACTCGCCCTCGACCACGCGTCGGTCGGCCACGAGCCGCCGGAGGGTGTCCTGCACGACCGCGATCCCGAGCCCGAGGCGTTCCGCGGCGTCCTGCGCGGAGAACGGGCCGTGGGACCGGGCGTACCGACCGACCAGATCGCCGAGCGGGTCCGCGACGGGTTCGACGAACGCCGTCGGCACACCGATCGGCAGCGGGACCCCGAGTGCGTCGCGCAGTCGGGAGGCGTCCTCGATCACCGCCCACCTGGTGGCTCCGGCGTGCGAGAACGACAGCACGCGGCGGTCCCGTTCGAGGGCTTCGAGTGCCGTCCGGACGGTGGCCTGAGCCGCAGCACGGTCGTCGGCGGAGGCCAGCCAGCTGCGTTCCACGACCTCGTCGACGTCGAGCGCCCCCACGAGCCGCAGGACGTCCACGATGCCCTCGGTGTCGCGGGCCCGGCGGTCCGGCGAGAGCCGTTGCAGGTCGCGTTCGACCGACGTGATGACGGCTGGGTCGAGCAGCTCCCGGAGCTCCGCACGACCGAGGAGCTCACCGAGCAGGGTCGAGTCGAGGGACAGCGCCGCCGCACGGCGTTCGGCGAGCGGGGAGTCCCCCTCGTACATGAACGCCGCGACGTAACCGAACAGCAGCGACCGGGCGAACGGCGACGGCTGCTCGGTCTCGGTCTCCACCAGCCGGATGCGCCGCCCGGCGATGTCGCCGGCGATCCCGAGCAGCGCCGGCACGTCGTACACGTCCTGCAGCACCTCGCGCACGGTCTCGAGCACGATCGGGAACGACGGGTACTTCTGCGCGACCTCGAGCAGCTGCGACGCCCGCTGGCGCTGCTGCCAGAGCGGAGACCGCTGCCCCGGGTTCCGCCGGGGCAGCAGGAGCGCCCGAGCGGCACACTCGCGGAACCGAGCCGCGAACAGCGCCGACGCCCCGACCTCGTCGGTGACGAGCGTCTCGAGGTCGTCCCGCTCGAACACGAACAGGTCCGCCCCGGGCGGCTCGGCGTCCGTCTCGGGGATGCGCACCACGATGCCGTCGTCGGCCGCCATGGCGTCGCCGTCGATCCCGTGCCGTTCGCGCAGCCGTGCGCCGACCGCCAGGGCCCACGGCGCGTGCACCTGCATGCCGTACGGCGAGTGCAGGATGAGTCGCCAGTCGCCGAGCTCGTCGCGGAAGCGTTCGACCACGAGCGTGGTGTCGTTCGGCACGTGCCCGGTCGCCGCGCGTTGGTCGCGCAGGAACGTCAGCAGGTTCGTGACGGCGCGCTCGTCGAGCCCACCCGCGGCGACCCGGGCGCGGGCGTCGTCGCCCGAGGCGCCCTCGACCTCGCGCACGAAGGCACCCGTGGCGCGGCCGAGTTCGGCGGGCCGGCCGATGCCGTCGCCCTTCCAGAACGGCACCCGCCCCGGCTGCCCGAACGCCGGGCTGACGATCACGCGGTCGTGCGTGATCTCCTCGATGCGCCAGCTCGTCGCGCCGAGGGCGAAGACGTCGCCGACCCGGGACTCGTAGACCATCTCCTCGTCGAGCTCGCCGACGCGGGAGGCCTTCTCGCCGACCATGAACACCCCGAACATGCCGCGGTCCGGGATCGTCCCGCCGCTGGTCACGGCGAGCCGCTGCGCCCCCGGACGCCCGGTCAGCGTGCCGTGCACACGGTCCCACACGAGGCGCGGTCGGAGCTCGGCGAACTCGTCGCTCGGGTACCGCCCCGTGATGAGGTCGAGCGTCGCCTCGAACGCCGAGCGGGGCAGGCCGCTGAACGGGGCGCTGCGCCGGACGAGTTCGAACCAGTGCTCGACGTCGACGGTGTCGATCGCGCCAGCCGCCACGGTGTGCTGCGCGAGGACGTCGAGCGGGTTCGCCGGCACCTGGATCGCCTCGATCTCGCCGGACACCATCCGTTCGACGGTCACCGCGCTGTTGACCAGGTCCGCCCGGTGCTTCGGGAACAGGACGCCCCGGGAGATCTCGCCCACCTGGTGTCCGGCACGACCGACCCGCTGCAGCCCGCTCGCCACCGACGGCGGTGCCTCGACCTGGACGACGAGGTCGACCTCGCCCATGTCGATGCCCAGCTCGAGCGAACTCGTCGCGACGACACAGCGCAGTCGGCCGGACTTGAGGTCGTCCTCGATGATGGCCCGCTGGTCCTTCGACACCGAGCCGTGGTGGGCGCGGGCGAGCACGGGCACGGACGTGTCCGACCCGCCGCCGCCGGTCTGCCCCGAGGCGCCGATCAGCTGCGCGGGTGGCCGCGCGTGCGCCGAGAGCCGCGCGGGGGACTGCGCCCGGGGCAGGGCGGCCGGCAGCCCGTCGTCTTCCGGCGTCACCCCGACCGGTACCAGTGCGTCGTCCTCCACGGAACCGGCTGCGGCGAGCACCCGCTCCTCGTGGATCTCGTTGAGTCGGGCCGTCAGCCGTTCGGCCAGCCGCCGGGAGTTCGCGAAGACGATCGTCGACCGGTGCTCCTCGATCAGGTCGACCACGCGTTCCTCGACGTGTGGCCAGATCGACCCGTTCGTCGGCGACTCGGACGCCTCGGCGCCGACCGGGGGCGCTCCGAGCTCGGCCATGTCGTCCACCGGCACGACGACCCGCAGGTCGAACGTCTTCTGGGCGGGCGGCGCGATGATCGAGACCGGTGCACGGCCGCCGAGGAAGCGCGCGACCTCTTCCGGCGGGCGCACGGTCGCGGAGAGGCCGATGCGCTGCACGGGCTTCTCGAGCAGGTCGTCGAGCCGTTCGAGCGACACGGCGAGGTGCGCCCCGCGCTTGGTCGACGCGACCGCGTGCACCTCGTCCACGATGACGGTGTCGACGTTGACCAGGGTCTCGCGAGCCTGTGACGTGAGCATGAGGTAGAGCGACTCGGGCGTGGTGATGAGGATGTCCGGCGGCTGCCGCAGGAGCCGCTGCCGGTCGGACGACGGGGTGTCCCCGCTGCGGACCCCCACCGTGACGTCGGGAGGCTCGAGCCCGAGGCGCCGGGCCGTCTGGGTGATCCCGACGAGCGGGCTGCGGAGGTTCCGCTCGACGTCGACGCCGAGCGCCTTGAGCGGTGACACGTAGAGCACCCGGGTGCGCTGCTTCGCGGGCGGGCGGTCGGCCGCGGTGATGAGCCGGTCGATCGACCACAGGAACGAGGCCAGCGTCTTGCCGGAGCCCGTCGGGGCGATCACGAGCGCGTGCTGCCCGGTCGAGATCGCGTCCCACGCCCCGGCCTGCGCTGCCGTCGGCGCGTCGAACGCGCCACGGAACCACTCCGCGGTGGCGGGGGAGAAGCGCTCGAGGACGTCCGTCATGGTCCGTCCCATCCTGCCCGCCACCACCGACAGCGGGCCATGCTCGGAGCATCCCTTGACAGAGCGATAGGTAGCGATCTATCGTTGACGCATCGCGATACGACGAAGACCCTTCGAGTCAGACCGATCGCGCGCAGACTCAGCAACAAGGAAGGACTCATCATGCGCCCCATGTATGACGACAACAGCAACACGTTCGGCCGCGACCAGCGCGGCTCCGGTCCGCGCGGCCCTCGCTTCGGCGGCGCGCGGCAGCACCACGGCGCCGGCTTCCCCGGCCGGGACCGCGGTGATCACGACCACGGCGGCCGTGGCTTCGGCCCCGGATTCGGTGGACGCGGCGGTTTCGGCCCCGGATTCGGCGGCCCGGGCTTCGGCGGTCCCGGCTTCGGTGGACCCGGCTTCGGTCGCGAGCGTCGCCGTCGTGGTGACGTCCGCCTCGCGATCCTCGGCCTGCTGGCCGAGGGGCCGCAGAACGGGTACGCCGTGATCAAGACGATCGCCGAGCGCACCGGCGGTGCCTGGAAGCCGAGCCCCGGCTCGGTCTACCCGACGCTCCAGCAGCTCGTCGACGAGGACCTCGTGGTCTCCACGGGCGATGGCCGCAAGACGCTCTTCGAGCTCACCGACGCCGGCAAGGCCGAGGCCGAGGCGAAGGCGGACGAGATCGCGGCCGCGTTCGACGCTCCCGGCCTCCCGGACTCGCAGCGCGAGTTCGTCGAGACGCTCCGGAAGACCATGGGCGTCCTGCACATGTACCGGACGAGCGCGACGGAGGAGCAGGCGAAGGCGGCCACGGCCAAGATCGACCAGCTCCGCAAGGACCTCCTGCAGATCCTCGCCGACTAGCGACGTCACCCATCCGGACAGGAGGCGCGGTGCCAGCCTGCACCGCGCCTCCTGTCCGTCTCCGTCCCGATGAACGCGGCCACGGAGTCGATTCACAACCTCCCCGACCCCCGCGCCTTCCGTCGAACTCGCCGCGGCGACTGGTAGACACGGTGCATGGCCTCGCTGCGCACCCCCGACCCCGACTCCGGCTGGCTGTCCGACGAGGAACTCGCGAACGTCCGTCGTCGGCTGCCGATCTGCTACGTCGAGGCGATCCCCGTCCGGACCGACGGCCTCGGTGTCGTCACCGAGGTCGGCGTGCTGCTGCGCGTCGCCCCGAGCGGCTCCATCGCCCGCACGCTGGTGTCCGGACGCGTGATGTTCGGCGAGTCCATCCGCACGGCGCTGTTCCGGCACCTCGAGAAGGACCTCGGGCCGATGGCGTTCCCGCAGCTGCCGGCGAGCCCGAACCCGTTCACCGTCGCGGAGTACTTCCCGCTGCCCGGAGCCTCCGTCTACACGGACGAGCGACAGCACGCGATCTCCCTCGCGTACGTCGTGCCCGTGACCGGGACGTGCGAGCCCCGGCAGGACGCCCTCGAGCTCACGTGGATGAGCCCGATGGAAGCGGCTTCCGACGCGGTGGCCGAGGAGATGGAGGGCGGGCGCGGTGCCCTGCTCCGCGCCGGCCTGGCCTCGGTCGGCGCGCTCATGTAGCCGCGCTCTCCCCGCGACGAAGCCCCGGTTCCCTGTGGGAACCGGGGCTTCGCAGCTCGGTCGGACGACCGGCTTGGTCCTACTTGTCGTCGTTGAAGCTGTCGGCGACGCCGTGCGCGGCGTCCTTGACGTCCGTGACGCCCTGCTTGGCCGAGGCCTTGGCCTGATCGGTCTGGCCCTCGGCCTTGAGGCGGTCGTTGTCCGTCACGTTGCCGGCGCCTTCCTTGGCCTTGCCTGCCGCCTTCTCAGCGGCGTTCTTGATGTCATCGATCCCGGCCATAGGCACTCCTTCCACCAGCGGACGTTTCCCCGTCGGCCGCTCGCGCGGCCTCCGGTGACCCAGAACGTACGCGTCTCGGACGAGTCCGCTCGCAGGGAGCGTCAAGGTTGTCCCGCGCCCGCCCCGCCCGCCACGCAAAACACCGGTGCCCGTGGGCCGAACCCCGGAATGCGGGTGTTCGACCGACGGGCACCGGTGTTTTGCGGAAGGGATCAGTGTCAGCGGGCGGAGCCGGCCGGACGGGAGGCGCGGCGCGAGCCACCACGACGGTTGCCGCCCGACTCGGTGCCGGTCCCACGACCCGCGGCGTAGCCGCCCTCGGACGACCAGACGGGAGCGGACCCGCCCCGGACCACGTCACTCGACGCGCGGCGGCTGCCGCCGCTGCGGCGACCGCCCGCCGCGGCACCCGAACGC
>NZ_JABMCE010000085.1 GCF_013359865.1 Curtobacterium pusillum | reverse complement strand
GCCACGGGGCCGGGCGCGGACGCCACGACGGGCGACGAGGGCGCGGGCGGCGTCACGGGTGCGGCCGTCGAGGCCGGCATCGCCGGGGAGGTCGGCGCGAGGTCGATCGGGGACGCCGGGGCGGGCGGGGTCACCGGGGTGACGGGCGTCACGAGGTCGTCGAAGGACGGACGGGAGGCGCGGCTCGCCTCCGCCTCGCCCATCGCCTGCTCGGCGCGGTCACCCTCGCCCACCGGCACCGTCGCCTTCGCCGCCGCTCGCTCCGCCTCGATGCGGGCCCGTCGGGTCAGGTGGACGACCGGTGCGGAGGGGTCCGCGGGGCCGTCGGCGTGCACGGGCGAGAGGGAGGAGTGGGGCATGTGTTCGGGGAGGATCCTGATCGGGGCGAGACGCGCTCGTTGGTAACGAGCAGATAACGGGACCTGAGCACGGTAGCAAATGCCCTACCTCGTCGCCAGTCCTGGTCATGACCACACGGCTCCCCCAGACCGAGGGTCGGCGGGATCACTGCGTGAGCACGTCCTCCTCGAGGCGCTGCAGCAGTGTGGCGAGCTCGTCGACGACGGCGGGACTCGCGAACAGGAAGGACCGGGTTCCGCCGGCCTCCCAGATGCGGATGTCCGCACCGGCCTCCTGCGCGATGACCGACCCCGCCGCCATGTCCCACGGGTTGATGCCGCGCTCGTAGTAGGCGTCGACGGTGCCCGCACCGACCGCGCAGCAGTCCAGCGACGCGGCTCCCCCGCGGCGGATGTCGCGGACCTCGCCGATGAGCCCGGCGAGCACCCCGACCTGCTGCCGACGACGATCGACGGTGTACCCGAACCCGGTGGCGACGAGCGTCTCGGCGAGGGAGGCCGGCGACCCGGCGTGCAGCGGTTCGCCGTCACGCGTGGCACCCTCGCCCGCCGCCGCGCGGTACACGACACCGGTCGCGGGTGCGACGACGACGCCGGCGATCGGTTCCCAGGCCGCGGGATCCGCCGAGCCGCGCACGACGCCGATGCTGACGCCGTACTCGGGGCTGCCGTAGAGGTAGTTCACCGTTCCGTCGATGGGGTCGACCACCCAGGTGATCCCCGACGTGCCCGCACCCGTGCCCGACTCCTCCCCGAAGAAGGCGTCGTCCGGGCGGGCCTCGGCGATCCGGGAACGGATCAGCGTCTCGACCTCGCGATCGGCGGCGGTGACGACGTCGGCGATGCTCGACTTCCGGTCCGCGACCTCGACGCCCTCGGCACGCCGACGGGCGGCGAGGGTGGCCGCTTCACGGGCGATGGACTCGGCGAGGTCGGCGAACCGGGACGGGGTGAGGTCGGAGGGCATGGGACCAGCCTGCCGGAAACGGAACGGCCCCGTCCGCAGTGGACGGGGCCGTTCTCGTGGGTGGCAAGTGAGGGATTCGAACCCCCGAAGGCTACGCCGGCTGATTTACAGTCAGATCCCTTTGGCCGCTTGGGTAACTTGCCATGTGCGCACCCGGCCCGTGTAGTCACCAACCGAAGGCGCGCATGAAAGCATAGCCGATCCAGGATGGTGCTCGTGACCAATCCGGACCCGACCGCCCCGGTCCCGCCACCCGCGCTCGGGGGCCGAACCGCGCCTCCCGGACCAAGTTAGGCTGTCCCGCATGGCAGACAGCTCCTTCGACGTGGTCAGCAAGGTCGACAAGATGGAGGCGGAGAACGCCCTCAACCAGGCCGCCAAGGAGATCGACCAGCGGTACGACTTCAAGGGTGCCGACGCGTCGATCGCGTTCAGCGGCGAGGACGTCCTCATCAAGGCGAACTCCGAGGAGCGCGCCAAGGCCGTCCTCGACGTGCTGCAGAGCAAGGCGATCAAGCGCGGCATCAGCCTGAAGAGCCTCGACGCGGGCGACCCCTACCCCTCCGGCAAGGAGTACCGCATCGAGGTGAAGTTCAAGAACGGGATCGAGCAGGACGTCGCGAAGAAGATCGGCGCCTTCCTCCGCTCCGACGCCCCGAAGAGCGTGAAGAGCCAGATCCAGGGTGACGAGCTCCGCGTCTCCTCGAAGAGCCGCGACGACCTGCAGCAGACGATCCAGCTCCTCAAGGGCCAGGAGTTCGACGTGCCCTTGCAGTTCATCAACTTCCGCTGACGCGCCACGCACCGCAGTGGAGCACTGGCTCAACGTCGCGATCACGGTCTTCCTGGTCCTCCTGGACCTGGCGATCCGCGTCTTCTCGATCATCTACGTCCCGATCAACCGCAAGCCGCAGACCGCGACCGCGTGGCTGCTGGCGATCTTCCTGATCCCCTACATCGGGTTCATCGTCTTCCTCGTCATCGGCTCGACGAAGCTCCCCCGGGCACGGCGTGAGAAGCAGACGGAGATCAACGCGTACATCCTCGAGCAGACCGAGGGCATCGAGCGCGTCCGCCGTGACCACCCGTGGCCGCCGTGGCTCGAGAGCATCACGAAGCTCAACCGTGAGCTCGGCGCGATGCCCCTCGTCGGCGGCAACTCGGCCGAGCTCTACCCGGACTACGACGAGTCCATCGCCGAGATGACCCGGTCGATCGACCAGGCCCGACGGTTCGTCCACGTCGAGTTCTACATCGCCACGATCGACGACACCACGCGTCCGTTCTTCGAGGCGCTCGCCCGTGCTCAGGCGCGCGGCGTCACCGTGCGCTTCCTGCTCGACCACTGGGCGAGCCGCGGCTACCCCGGGTACAAGGACACCCTGGCGTTCATGGACGACGCCGGCATCGAATGGCACCTCATGCTGCCGCTGCTGCCGTTCCAGGGGAAGTTCCAGCGCCCCGACCTCCGCAACCACCGCAAGATCATGGTGATCGACGGATGGGTGGCGTTCACCGGGTCGCAGAACCTCATCGACAAGTCCTACGACCTCAAGTCGCACCTCGACAAGGGCATGGTCTACAAGGACCTCTTCGCCCGGTTCGAGGGCCCGGTCGTCGCCGGCCTCAACGCCCTGTTCGTCACCGACTGGTACAGCGAGACCGACGAACTCCTGCTCCGCGAGAGCGACCCCGTGCAGCGCGCGGACCGCGGGGACGCCCTGGACTGCCAGGTGGTGCCGTCCGGCCCTGGCTTCGACGGCGAGAACAACCTGCGTCTCTTCAACGCACTGCTCTACTCGGCGCAGGAGAAGGTGTCGATCACCTCGCCGTACTTCGTGCCCGACGACTCGATGCTCTACGCGATCACGACGACGGCGCAGCGCGGGATCGAGGTCGAGCTGTTCGTCGGCGAGATGGGCGACCACGCGATGACGTGGCACGCGCAGCGCTCCTACTACGAGGGGCTGCTCCGTGCGGGGGTGAAGATCTGGCTGTACCGAGCGCCGACGATCCTGCACGCGAAGCACTTCACGATCGACGACGAGGTGTCCGTCATCGGGTCGAGCAACATGGACATGCGCTCGTTCAGCCTCAACCTCGAGGTGTCCGTGATGGTCCGCGGCAGCCGCTTCGTGCACGCGCTCCGCGAGGTGCAGAACGCCTACAAGGAGCACAGCTTCGAGCTCACGCTCGACGAGTGGGTCGAGCGGCCGCGGCGGTCGCAGGTCCTCGACAACGTCGCGCGGCTCACCGCCGCCCTGCAGTAGCGCCCCGGACGGGAGGCGCGGGGCAGGCCGTCAGCGCCGGTCCGGTACCAGCCGGGTCAGCCGTGCGGTCAGGCGTTCCAGCGGCCCGCGTCCGAGGAACGTGCGCCACGCCGTCGCGAACAGGACCGATCCGACCGCGAACCACCCCCACGCCGACCCGGAGTCGGGGTACCCGGGCAGGACCGCGAGCACGACGAGGTGCCCCGCGTAGACCGTCAGCGGCATCGAGCCCAGCGCGGCCAGCGGGAACGCCATGCGCCGGGCCGTCCGACCACGCCCGTCGAACAGCAGCGTGCACAGCGCGATCACCGCGACCGCGACCCCGGAGGTCCCGACGACGTCGACGATCGACGACGAGTGGTCACGCGGCGACAGGAAGAGCTGCGCGAGCGCCTGGGCCGGGCTGCTCCCCTGCCCGGCGTACGGCACGCCGGGGAACGCCTGCGACGCGTCGACCGGCACCGGAGCGAGGACGTTCCCGACGACGTACGCGACGACGGCGACCACCGTGCCGGACGCGAGGAGCGCGACCTGCCTGCGCCGCGCCACTCCCCAGCGGGCGACCGCGAGACCGACCAGGACGTACGCCAGGAAGGTGACCACGGGGTAGACCAGCCCGAGCTGCACCTCCCACATCCCCGCGTCCGTGTAGAGCGGGACGATCCCGAGCGCGACGACGGGCGAGAGCACCGCGCAGGCCGCGGCGATCACGACCAACCATCGTGGGCGGACCCGCAGCACCGGGATCGCCAGCAGGAACAGCACGCCGTAGGTCGGCAGGATCACGTACACGGGTGTCTGCAGCGCCATCAGGAGGAGGCCGACGGCGACGACCACGGCCGCGCGGACCGCGAGCCGCCCGCGGATCCGGCCGATGACGGGCGGCCCCGGCGGCGTCGCCCGCCCGCTCGTCAGGCCGATCGAGACACCCGCGAGCACCGCGAACAGCGACGACGACCGGCCGTGGGCGATCGCCGCCCACGTGCCCGGGTCGGTCCAGTCCACCTGGTCCGCGATGCCGCCGACGTGGGTCGCCATCATGCCGAGCAGGGCGAGCGCCCGCGCGACGTCGACGCCCTGCAGTCTGTGGCCGGAGACGGGCACGCCCCGCGACGCGGTGGGCGGTGCGGGGCGTGCGTTCGTCATGGCGTGCGCGGCCGGGCGGTCAACTCGTGCGGGAACCGGCGCTGTCGGCTCGGGCCGGCGTCGCCGCGGCGCGGCCGAGTGAGACGTCGACCATCTCGTCACGCGGGACGACCTTGATGCGCTCGCGCCCCTCGGCCTCGCCGAGCGCGAGCTCGTGGGCGTCGAGGTTGTGCCAGCCGTCGAGGTCCGTGTAGTCCACCCCACGTGCGGTGAGCAGGGCCGGGATCGCTGCCTCGGTCGGGTCCGCCGGCGTCCACCAGCTCGCCTGGTCGTTGACGATGTGCTGCACGGTCTCCATCGCGTCGGACTTCGTGTGCCCGATGAGGCCGACCGGCCCACGCTTGATCCAGCCGGTGGCGTAGACGCCCGGGATCTGCTGGTTGTCGTCGTCGAGGACCTGGCCCTCGTGGTTCGGGATCACCCCGTGGCGCTCGTCGAACGGGACGCCCGGCAGGGGCGACCCGAAGTAGCCGACCGCGCGGTAGGCCGCCTGGATCGGGATCTCGCGGACCTCGCCGGTGCCCTCGACGCCGCCCTGGCCGTTCGGTCGTGTGCGCTCGTACCGGATCGCGGTCAGTCGACCCTCGTCGTCGCCGACGAACTCGAGGGGCTTCGCGTAGAAGTGCAGGTGCAGCCGTCGGCTCGCCTGCCCGGTCTCGCGCGTGCGCCACTGCTCGAGCACGCGGTTCATCACCATGACCTGCTTGTTCGTCGCGATGGCTGTCTTCGAGGCCTCGTCGTGGTCGAAGTCCTCGTCGTAGACGATCATGTCGACGTCGCGGAGTTCGCCGAGTTCGCGGAGCTCGAGCGGGGTGAACTTCACCTGCGCCGGTCCGCGGCGGCCGAACACGTGGACGTCGGTGACCGGGGACGCCTTGAGGCCCTCGTAGACGTTCGCCGGGATCTCGGTCGGCAGGAGGTCGTCGGCGTGCTTGGCGAGGATCCTGGACACGTCGAGGGCGACGTTGCCGTTGCCGATCACCGCCACGCTCTCGGCCGTCAGGGGCCACGTGCGCGGGACGTCGGGGTGGCCGTCGAACCAGCTGACGAAGTCGGCGGCGCCGTACGACCCCTCGAGCTCGACGCCCGGGACGTCCAGGTCGGCGTCCTTGATCGCCCCCGTCGAGAACACCACGGCGTGGTAGTGCTTCTTGAGGTCGTCGAGGGTGATGTCCTCGCCGAACCGGACGTTGCCGAACAGCCGGACGACACCGCGGTCGAGCACGTCGCGGAGCGCGTTGATGATGCCCTTGATGCGGGGGTGGTCCGGGGCGACGCCGTAGCGGACCAGCCCGTACGGGGCGGGGAGCTGCTCGAACAGGTCGATCGACACGTCGTGGACGTGGGCCTCGCGCAGCAGGATGTCCGCGGCGTAGATGCCGGCGGGGCCGGCGCCGACGATGGCGACTCGGAGGGTGGGCACTGATCGTCTCCAGTTTCGTTCGGGTGGGATGCTCCCGATGGGCTCTAGCGGCTGCGTTCGACGACGGACTCGGCGAAGCGGATGAGGGCCCGCTTGACGGTCCCGTCCGGCAGCGGTGCGAGCGCGTCGACCGCTTCCGTCGCCCAGCGGACCGCGACGGCCCGGGTGGCGGCGGTGGCCTCGTGCTCGCGGAGCGCGGCCACCGCGGACTGGTACGGCGTGGAGTCGACCACGTCGTCCGGTGCTGCGTTCACGTCCCGCTCGATGCGTCCGAGGAGGTCGAACGCGTCGGCGCTGCCGGTCGCGGCGAGGCGCTTCAGCTGCAGCAGCGGCAGGGTGTCGACGCCCGCGCGCAGGTCGTTGCCGGCGATCTTGCCGGTCTTGTCCTTCGCCGGGGCGAGGTCGATGACGTCGTCGACGAGCTGGAAGGCCACACCGACCTTCTCGCCGAAGGTACCGACGGCGTCGAGGTACGCGCGGTCGGCGCCGGAGAACATCACACCGGCGCGGGCGGCCGTCGCGATGAGCGAACCGGTCTTGTCGCTGAGGACCTGGATGTAGTGCTCGACCGGGTCGTCCCCGGGCTGGGGGCCGGTGGTCTCGTGGAGCTGGCCCATGCAGAGGCGCTGGAACGTCTCGGCCTGCATCCGGATGCCCTCGGTGCCGAGGTCCGCGGTGATGAGGCTGGCGCGGGCGAAGAGCAGGTCCCCGGTGAGGATCGCGACGTTGTTCCCGTAGGTCACGTGCGCCGCAGGGACACCGCGACGCACCGGTGCCTCGTCCATGACGTCGTCGTGGTACAGCGATGCCAGGTGGGTCGTCTCGATGCTCACGGCGGCCTTCACGACCGCGTCGGTCACGCCGTCGCCGAGCTGGGCGATGAGGAGCGTCAGCGTCGGGCGGATCCGCTTGCCGCCCGCGGACAGCAGGTACCGGCTGGTCGTGTCGGCGAGGGTGTCCGTGGAGCGCATGGCGTCCTCGAGACCCTGCTCGACGAGCTCGAGCCCGTCGTCGACGGCCGCGATGAACCGCCGTTCCGCGGGGCTGGCGAACAGTCGCTCGCCGAGACCCAGCGACGCGCGGAGGCTCGGTGCGCGACGCGCGACCGGGACGCTCGGATTCAAGTGCTGCTCCGTGTTCGGGGGTGGACGGACCGGTCAGGCGTCGGTCGGGTCGACGCTCGGCTGCTCACCGGTGTGCTGGTGCTCGCGGCGCGCCTTCGCACGACGGGCGGCGGACTCGCGGACCGTGCCCGCCACGGGCTTGCGACCGCGGTGCAGTGCGACGATACCGGCCGTGAGGTTCCGGTAGGCGACCATCGTGAACCCGACGCCGCGGAGCCACTGGCTGAGGACCTGCTGGTCGGGCCACGCCTCGATCGACTCGGCGAGGTAGCGGTAGGCGGCCGGGTTGCTGCTCGACAGCCGTGCGACGCCGGGGAGCACCCGCTTGAGGTAGGTGCCGTACCCGAAGCGCAGCAGGGCGAGCGGCGGCGTCGAGAACTCGCAGATGACCACTCGGCCGCCGGGCTTCAGGACGCGGAGCATCTCGCCGAGCGCCTGCATCGGGTCGTTCACGTTGCGGAGGCCGAAGGAGATCGACACGGCGTCGAAGGTGTCGTCGTCGAAGGGCAGCTGCTCGGCGTCGCCCTCGACGAAGGTGATCTCGGGGTGCCGTTCGCGCCCGACGGCGATCATGCCCGCGGAGAGGTCGAGCGCGGTCACGTCCGCGCCTTTCTTCGCGAAGGCCGCGGCGCTCGTGCCGGTCCCGGCGGCGATGTCGAGCACCTTCTCGCCGGGCTGGGGGTCGACCGCGCGGACCGTCGCGACACGCCACAGCGGGGCGTTCCCCGCCGAGAGGATGTCGTTCGTGAGGTCGTACTTCGCGGCGACGTCGTCGAACATGGCCGCCACCTCGTCCGGCCGCTTGTTCAGGTCCGCTCTGCTCACCCACAACATCCTAGAGGTCCCGGCCGGGCGTTCCCCGGAGCGTACGATCGCTCCGTGACCCGAACCACCACGGCCGCCCCGCCGCTGACGGTCTCGACCCGGATCCTCGACGATCCGGGCGCCGTCCTCCGCCACACCCTCCGGGAGAGTCCACTCGCGTTCGTCCGGAACGGCGACGGCATCGTCGGCATCGGCGAGGCGCTGCGCTTCACGTTCAGCGGGCCCGACCGGATGCGGGAGGCGTCCGCCGTGTGGCGGGACCTCGTGCAGGACGCCGAGGTCGACGATCCCGTGCAGTTGCGTGGGACCGGACTCGTGGCGTTCGGCTCGTTCACGTTCGCCGACGACTCCGCCGAGACGAGCGTCCTTGTCGTGCCCCGCGTCGTGATCGGCCGACGCCGTGGCAAGGCCTGGCTCACCGCCGTCGACACCACCCCCGGTCCCGAGCCCCTGGCGTTCACCCGCACCTCGGTGCCGGTGCCGCACGTCGGCCCGCACGTCTCCGTCGCCCTCGGACCAGGAGACATCGACGCCGACGCCTACGCCGACAAGGTCGCGGACGCCGTGCGCCGGATCACCGCGGGCGACGCCGAGAAGGTCGTGCTCGCGCGCGACCTCGTCGGCCGTCTGCCGGAGGGTGCCGATCGACGGGCCGTCCTGCTCGACCTCGCCGAGGCCTACCCGCAGTGCGTGACGTTCGCCGTCGACGGGCTCGTGGGCGCGACCCCGGAGACGCTCGCCCGCACCGACGGCACCCGGCTCTCCGCCCGGGTGCTCGCCGGCAGTGCGGCGCGCGGCAGCGATCCCGTTTCCGACCGTGCCGCCGCCGAGGCCCTCGCGGCGAGCACGAAGGACGTCGAGGAGCACGGCTTCGCGATCCAGAGCCTGCTCGCGGCCCTGCGGCCCATCGCTTCCGACCTGCGCGTGGACCCGGAGCCGTTCCGGTTGCAGCTGCCGAACCTGTGGCACCTCGCCACCGACGTGCAGGCGACCCTGCCGGTCGGCACGACCTCGCTCGACGTCGCCGACGCCCTGCACCCGACGGCGGCCGTCGCGGGCACGCCGACCGACGTGGCCGTGCGGCTCGTCGCCGAGCTCGAGGGTGTCGACCGCGGGCGGTACGCGGGACCCGTGGGCTGGCTCGGTGCGAACGGCGACGGCGAGTGGATGCTCGCCCTCCGGAGCGCGCGGGTCAGCGACGACGGCACCGTACGCGCGTGGGCGGGTGCTGGCATCGTCGCCGGATCGGACCCGGCGCGCGAGGTCGCCGAGACGGCGTTGAAGTTCCGCCCGATGACCGACGCCCTGGCGTAGCGCGAACCGCCCGTCGGCGCGCGCCCCTCAGTCGGCCAGCGGCACCTCGATCACGACGCGTTCGGCCGGGTCGGTCAGGACCCGCTCGAGGTCACCCCAGGTGGCCGCCCGCCGGTACTCCCATCCGAGGCCCGTCACGACCGGTTCCACGTCGACGTGCTGCGGCGTGGTCATCATCCGGCGCATGTCGGCCTCGGGTGTGGTCGCCGCCACCTCGAGCCCGCGGAAGATCGCTCCCCCGGCGTCGTTGCCGACGATGACCTGCACGCGGTGCCGCGGTTCCTCGACGCCGGTGACGAGCGCCCCGAGGTCGTGCAGCAGCGTCAGGTCGCCGAGCAGGACACGCGTGGTCCCGACGGACGCGGACGACCGTTCGAGCGCGGCGGCGATGCCGAGCGCGGTCGACACGGTCCCGTCGATGCCGGCGAGTCCGCGGTTCGCGTGCACGCGGATCGCCTTCCCCGCGACGTGCCCGTCCGCGACGCGGATGATCTGCGACGCGCCGAGGACGAGCCGGTCGTGCGGCCAGGTCGCCCCCCACACGGCGTCCGCGAGCATCGTCCGGTCGACCCGGCGGCGACGAAGCGCGACCTCGTCGCGGAGGAACCTGTTCCGCTCGGCGCGGTCGCTCGAACGCTTCGCGTCGAGGTCCGGGCCGGCATCGCCGTCGCCGAGCAGCGCACGGCTCGTCGCCACCCAGCGCCCCACCCAGGCGCGGTGCTCCGGCCGGGTGCGGCCGGTCACTCGGACGTCGGACACGAAGGTGGTCGCCGCGTCGGACCGGGAGGCGCGGGCCGGGTCGAACGGATCGGCTCCCGGCCCGCGGACCACGATCGTCTCGACGTCGGCTCGTTGCAGGAGCGCGGGGATCTCGCGGCTCAGGGTGGGATGGCCGAGCACGACGGCGCGGCGGACCGCGCCGCCGAAGCCGGGCTCGCGGAGGAGCTCCCGGTAGGCCACGACGAGGTTCCGTCCGAAACGCGCCCCGCTCGACACCTCGGCGACGAGCGGCGCACCGAGCTCCCAGGCGATCCGTTCGGCGTCCGCCCCGGCGTCGTGCCCGGCGATGACGACCGTCGCGGGCTCGTCGTCCGGCGTCAGCTCGACGACCGGCAGGCCGGAGTGCACCCGACGGGTGGCGAAGGCGAGGTCGACCTCGTCGTCGGGTACCGGTCGGACGTCGTCGTCGCCGAGTCCGGCGGACAGCGGCTCGCGGAACGCCACGTTGAGCTGCACGGGCCCGGGCTGCCCCTCGTGTCCGGCGGCAGCGGCGACCGCCTGCCGGACGAGCGTCCGGACCGTGTCCACGGTGCTCGCGTCCACCCCGTGCGCGGTGGGCGCCTCGACGTCCCGGACGAACGTGACGGCCGGACCGAAGATCCCGGGCTGGACGGTGGTCTGGTTGCTGCCGATCCCGCGCAGCTCGTCGGGCCGGTCGGCGCTGACGACGATCATGGGAACGCCGGAGTGGTGGGCCTCGAGCACGGCGGGGTGCAGGTTGGCGACCGCGGTGCCGGACGTCGTGACCACCGCGGCCGGCCGGCCGGACTCCACCGCGAGTCCGAGCGCGAAGAACCCGGCGGTGCGTTCGTCGAGCCGGACGTGCACGCTGATGCCGCCGGCGCGTTCGAGGGCGACCGCGGCGAGGGCGAGGGCCTGGGACCGTGAGCCGGGGCTGACCACGACGTCGGTCACGCCGGCGCGGGCGAGTTCGGCGAGGAGTGCCAGCGCGAAGTCGGTGGCCGGGCTGCCGGATCCCGCTGGACCGTCAGCGATCGGCGCGGCCGTCGTCGTCGGCTCGGCGGTCTCGGTCTCGGAACTGCTGTTCGAGGTCTCGGAGGGTCTCGTCGTCCTGGTCCTTGTCCGTGCGGTGCCGCTCGGGGCGGTGGGCGCCGCCGAGGAAGTCCGGGTCGTCTTCGGGTCCACGGTACCCGGAGCCACCGCCCGACACGGTCGCGGGGGCGCGGCCGAGCAGGAACCACAGCACGCCGCCGAGCACGGGGAGGACGATCACGAGCAGCACCCAGAGGCCGCGCCGGAGGGAACGGACACGCTGGCGGGGCATCGTGGCGCAGTCGATCGCCGCGTACACCGTGAACGCCACGGCGGCCACGACGACGATCAGCCACAGTCGGACCATGCCCGGAGTCTAGGTCGCGAGCCTGTGGGGTGTCTGCCGGTTCCGCTTCCGTAGACTTGCCGGGTGAAAGCGTGGCTCGTCTACACCCTGGCCCGTCTCGGCATCTTCGCCGCGGCCCTCGCCGTCCTGCTCGTGATCGGTCTGCAGTGGTACTGGGCGACCATCGGCGCGGCACTCATCGGCCTGCTCGTCTCGTACATCGCGCTGCCGAAGCTGCGCGGCAACGTGACCGAGAGCCTGGCGAACCGCCGCGGGAAGCCCGAGCGCGACGCCGACAGCGACTTCGAGGACGACTTCGTCGACGCGGCGGACACCGATGCCCCGGTCGAACGCCCGGTCTCCGACGCCGACCGGCACGCAGCGCGCCGCGAGCACGACGAGGACTGATCCCGCCGCCGGGGCACGCTACGGCTGGACGGCCAGCGTGATGCCGAGCACGACCCCGAACACGAGCGACGCGAACGACGACAGCTGCAGGGCGGTGATGAGTTCGCGCGGCTTCCGCGACGAGACCCCGATCGCGAGTGCCGGCAGCGCGAGCAGCAGCGAGAAGTACGTGAAGCCGGTGCGGAAGTAGAGCAGCACGAACCAGAGCAGGACCACGTACGGCAGCATCAGGAACAGGCCGTAGAGCACCCGGGCGACCGGACGCCCGACGACGACCGCGAGCGTGCGCTTGCCGGCGAGCCGGTCCTCGTCGATGTCGCGGATGTTGTTCACCATCAGGACGGCGCAAGCGAAGAACCCGGCGGCGACCGCGGCCGCCCAGCCGCTCATCGTGGCCTCGCCGATGAGGACGAACTGCGTGCCGAGGACGGCGACGAGGCCGAAGAACACGAACACGAAGACCTCGCCGAGGGCGTTGTACCCGTAGGGCTTCTTGCCACCGGTGTAGAACCATGCGGCGACGATCGCTGCGGCCCCCACGAGGAGCAGCCACCACAGCTGGGTGAGCACCACGATCACGATCCCCGCGACGGCAGCGAGACCGAAGAACGTCAGCGCGACGACCAGCACGGTCCCGGGCTTCGCGAGTCCGGCGCCGGTGAGACGCGCCGGACCGACGCGGAACTCGTCGGTTCCGCGGACACCGTCGGAGTAGTCGTTGCTGTAGTTCACGCCGATCTGCAGGAACAGCGCGACGAGCAGCGCGAGGATCGCGATGACGAGGTGGCCGTCCTTCGCGAGGTAGTCGCCGAAGTCGCCGGACTCGCCGCTGTCGACGAAACCGACGGTCGTGCCCATGACGACCGGGACGACGCCGAGCGTCAGGGTGCGGAGGCGCGCGCCACCGATCCAGTCGCTCGCGGTCGCCTTCCGCTTCGTGCGCTGCGGTGCCGCGGCCTTCGCCGGGTTGCCGGAACGTCCCTTGGACCGGGTCGGGTTCTTCGTGCGTGCCACGGCCGTCAATCGTATCGGCGTCGGCCATGCGTTCCGTACGGGGTCCCGGAGGATCCGCCGGGAGGCGCGGTGCGGCCTGGCCGGATCGGGGCGCGGTCCGCCAGGCGGTCCGGCCCGGCCCGGACACTCGGGCGATCCGGCCCGGTCGCGGCCGTCAGGCGGTCGGGCCGGCGAGCGCGCGGACGGCCCGTCGGTCCGGCTTGCCGGACGCGAGCATCGGCACCCGGTCGACGAGGACCACGGCGGCGGGGCGCGCCGCCCTCCCGAGCGTCGCACCGACGTGGTCCCGGACGGCGTCGAGGTCGATCGGGTTCGACGTCACCACGACCGGGACCTCGCCCCACTCCCCCGACGCGCGTCGGGTGACGACCGCGGTGTCCTGGCCGGGGAGCTCGCGGACGAGGCGTTCGACGAGGCCGAGCGGCACCTTCTCGCCGCCGGAGATCACGACGTCGTCGAGGCGCCCGAGCACCCGGACCACGCCGTCCCACACCTCCGCGGCGTCGCCCGTGCGGTACCAGCGGAGCCCGTCGCGCTCCACGAACGTCGCCGCGGTCCGCTCGGCGTCGTCGAGGTACCCCTCGGCGAGCATCGGCCCGGACAGGAGCAGCTCGCCGTCGACGACCTCGGTCCGCACGGTCCCGAACGGGACGCCGTCGTACACGCAGCCGCCGCTCGTCTCGCTCGCACCGTAGGTGGTCACGACCCGGACCCCGGCGTCGAGGGCCCGCTGCCGGAGTGGCGCCGGGGTCGCCTGACCGCCGACGAGGACGGCGTCGAACCCGGCGAGTGCGCTCGTGGCGCGCTCGTCGTCGAGGACGCGTGCGAGCTGCACCGGCACGAGCGACGTGTACCGACGCGGGGCGGCGGGGCCGGTGACGAGCCGATCGGCGGCGTCCGCGAACGCGTCGGCGTCGAAGTGTCCCGGCGCGACGACGGCGGGCGACGTCCCCGCTGCGATCGACCGCGTCAGGACGTTGATACCCGCGATGTAGTGCGTGGGCAGCGCGAGCACCCAACCGCCCGGACCGCCGAGGGCCGCGTCGGCCGCCGCTGCTCCGGCGAGCAGCGCCTCGGACGACAGCGCCACCCGCTTGCCGGTGCCGGTGGACCCGCTCGTCTCGACGACGAGGGCGACCCGCTGCGGGACGTCGGCCGGAGCCGCTGTCGGCAGCGCCGGAGTCCCCTCGGCGACGGGGAGCAGTGCGGGGCCGCCCGCGAGTGCCGCCTCCAGGCCGCGCAGCACGGCCAACGGATCGGAGGCGCCCAGCGCCACCAGCGGACGGGTCATCGGGAGTACCGGTCCGTCAGTAGTGCCACGGGAAGGCGCTCCACTCGGGAGCGCGCTTCTCGAGGAACGAGTCGCGCCCCTCGACCGCCTCGTCGGTGCCGTACGCGAGGCGCGTGGCCTCGCCCGCGAACACCTGCTGCCCGACCATGCCGTCGTCCACCGCGTTGAAGGCGTACTTCAGCATCCGGATCGCGGTCGGCGACTTGCCGAGGATGATCTCGCCCCAGCGGATCGCCTCACGCTCGAGCTCCTCGTGCGGGACGACGGCGTTCACGGCACCCATCTCGTACGCGCGCTGGGACGAGTACTCCTGCGCGAGGAAGAAGACCTCTCGGGCGAACTTCTGGCCGATCTGCTTCGCGTAGTAGGCACTGCCGTACCCGCCGTCGAACGAGCCCACGTCGGCGTCGGTCTGCTTGAACTTCCCGTGCTCCGCGCTCGCGATCGTCAGGTCGCAGATCGCGTGCAGGGAGTGTCCGCCGCCGGCCGCCCAGCCCGGGACGACGGCGATGACGACCTTGGGCATCATGCGGATGAGGCGCTGGACCTCGAGGATGTGCAGCCGGCCCATCGACGCCTGTGCCGCGGCCGGGTCGACGCCCTCGGGCGGCGCGCCCTCGTCACCGACGTACTGGTAGCCGCTACGCCCGCGGATCCGCTGGTCGCCGCCGGAGCAGAACGCCCAGCCGCCGTCCTTCGGACTCGGGCCGTTCCCGGTGAGGAGGACGACGCCGACGCGTGGGTCCTGGCGGGCGTCGTCGAGCGCTCGGTACAGCTCGTCGACCGTACGCGGACGGAACGCGTTGCGGACCTCGGGACGGTCGAACGCGACCCGGACGATGCCCCGCGAGACGTGCTTGTGGTACGTGATGTCGGTGAACTGCTCCGCGATCGGAGCCGCGGTCCAGACGTCGGGATCGAACAGGTCGGAGACGGGAGCAGCCATGCACCCACGCTACCGCTGCGTGTCAGACGCCCATGCCGTCCGCAGCCGAACCGCCCATGTCCGTGAGGACCTCGGGCGCGACGATCACGAGCAGGACGACGAGGATCACCGGGTTCGCGAAGAACGCCACGACCACCCCGACCGCGCCGTACCACCGACCGAACGACCCCACCGCGGCGACGAACCCGAGCACGGCCGCGATGAGCGTCAGGAACACCACGACGAAGCAGATGCCGAACGCGAAGTCGGTGTCGCCGCCCATGAACACGGCGAAGGCGCTCGCGTCGACCGCGGCCGAGACGACGGCGAGACCGAGGGCGATCTTGCCGACCACCGGGTTGCGCCGCTTGCGGCCCACCTGAGCCTGCTGGCGCACGTCCACGGTGTTGCGCTGCATGAGGCGGGCGAACTCGTCGGTGTCGCGACCGGGCATCGGACGGCCCTGCGTCGGACGGCCCGTGGCGTTGCGCGTCGAAGCGGGTGCGGCCGATCGCTGCGACGCACGCTGCTGCGGTTCCGGCGCCACCGAGCCTCCCTCGTTCCGGTCCTCACCCTGCTGCCGACCGTGGCCGACCGATGCATGCTAATGCCCTGCCCTGGCGGTCGGCTCCGAGGAACCGTGAGGTGCCCTGGACGTCGCTGACAGGATGGTCACGTGCTCCCCGACCTCGCCGATCTCCTCGCCGACGCGCACGTCGTCGCCCTGCCGATGCGGGTTCGGTTCCGCGGCATCACCGTGCGGGAAGCCCTGGTGCTCCGCGGCGAGACCGGCTGGACCGAGTTCTCCCCCTTCGTCGAGTACGACGACGCCGAGTCCGCGGCCTGGCTCCGGGCGGCGATCGACTTCGGCTGGACCCCGCACGAGCCCGCCGCCGGCTCCGTACCGGTGAACGCCACCGTGCCGGCGATCGCCCCCGACGCCGTCGCACCGCTCCTCGCGCGCTACCCGGGCTGCACGACCGCGAAGGTCAAGGTCGCCGAGCCGGGAACGACGATCGACGACGACGTCGCCCGCGTGACCGAGGTCCGGCGCGTGATGGGACCGGAGGCCGCCGTCCGCGTCGACGCGAACGGCCTCTGGTCGGTGGCCCAGGCCGCCGAGGCGCTCGAACGGCTCGCACCGATCGGCCTGCAGTACGCCGAGCAGCCGTGCCGCACGGTGCCGGAACTCGCGTCGCTCCGGTCCCGCATCTCGGGACTCGGCGTGCCGATCGCCGCCGACGAGAGCGTGCGCAAGGCCTCGGACCCGCTCGCCGTCGCACGGGCCGGCGCCGCGGACGTGCTCGTCGTGAAGGCGCAACCCCTCGGCGGGATCACCGCCGCACGGGCGATCGTCGCGGACGCGGGGTTGCCGTGCGTGGTGTCGAGCGCGCTCGACACGTCGGTCGGACTCGGGATGGGGGCCTTCCTCGCCGCGGAGGCGATGTCGGCCGGGTACGCCGCCGGCCTCGGGACGGCGGCGATGTTCGAGTCGGACGTGTCCGCCTCGCCGCTGCTGCCCGTCGACGGGCACGTGCCGGTGCGGCGTGCGGAGGTGTCCCGGGAGCTGCTCGAGCGGAACGCCGCGTCGCCGGAGCGCACCGCCTGGTGGCGGGCGCGGCTCGAGCGCGTGCACGCGCTGCTCGTCGCGTCAGCGACCGGCGCGTCTCACAGACCCGAGTAGCTGTGCAGGCCCTTGAAGAACACGTTCACGACGGAGAAGTTGAACATCACCGCGGCGAAGCCGATGAGCGCGAGCCACGACGACCGCGCGCCGCGCCACCCGCGGGTCGCACGGGCGTGGATGTACCCGGCGTAGATGACCCAGATGATGAAGGTCCAGACCTCCTTGGTGTCCCACCCCCAGTAGCGACCCCAGGCCCGCTCCGCCCAGATCGCACCGGCGATGAGCGTGAAGGTCCACAGCACGAAGCCGACGAGGATGACGCGGTAGGTGAGGACCTCGAGCCGGTCGGCGTCGGGCAGCGTCTCCATGAAGCGGAGCTTGCCCGAGCTCGAGCGGCCCTGGCGGTACGTCTGCACGAGCTGCGACACCGCGAGACCGGCGCCGAGGGCGAAGAACCCGGTGCCGGCGATCGCGACGAACACGTGGATGACGAGCCAGTACGACTGCAGCGCGGGCTGGAGCGGGACGACGGGCACCCAGTAGTTCACGGTCGCGATGCCGAGCAGGATGATCGTCAGGCCGGTGATGAAGACGCCGAGGAACTTGAGGTTCTGCCAGAGCTGCACGAGCAGGAAGATCAGGATGATCAGCGCGGTACCGGTCAGGGAGAACTCGAACATGTTGCCCCACGGCACACGGTCCGCCGCGATGCCGCGGAGCACGTCCGAGCCGACGTGCAGCACGAGCGCGAGGATCGTCATCGCCATGCCGACACGCTCGAACTTCGTGCCGCTGCGCCGCCCCGTGCCGCCGTCGGACGACTGCGCCACCTTCTCGAGGACGACGGTGCCGCCCTGGACCGTGGCGACGGTCTGCTCGGCGGCGCTCGCGCGCGGGGCATCGGCCGTGCCGGCCGCTGCCGCCGCGACGTTGCCCGAGCGCTTCGCGACGTCGAGGGCGAACGCGATGAACGCGATGACGTAGACCGCCATGGCCGAGTACGTCAGCACGACCGAGTAGGTCGCGAGGTTCGTGGTCATGTCGTTCACTGGGGCATCCTAACTCCGAGGTCCGACGCATGGCGCTGGGCGATGTCCGCCACCGCCCGTTCGAGGTTCGGGTCCTCGCCGCGTGCGAGACCCGCGTACTCCAGGTCGTACTCCCCCTGCTCCGCGCCGGTGCGCGGCACCACCTTGACCCACACCCGGCGGCGCGGGACGAAGAGCGAGGTGAGGAGACCGAGCACGGACAGCACGGCGAACCCGCCGACCCACAGCTGCGAGGGGTCGTGGTGCACGTCGAGCGAGACGTACCGCTTCACACCGTCGAAGGTGATCGACCCGGCGTCGCCCGGGAGCTTCTTGGTCTGCCCGGGCTTCAGCTCGACGCTCGCGGCGTCCGACTGCCGGCCCGCGATCTGCTGCAGTCCGCTGGTGTCCAGCGTGTAGACGCTCTGCGGGACGCCGTCGTCCAGCCCCAGGTCGCCGGTGTACACCTGCAGCGTCAGCAGCGGGTTCTGGTCGTCCGGGTACGCGCTGGCGTAGGCCCCCGTGGAGAGCTTCGACGCCGTCGGGTAGAAGAACCCGACCATGCCGAGCTGGTCCGGCACCGAGTCGGGCACCTTGATGACGCCGGTGGACGTGTAGTTCGCGTCCTCGGGGAGGAATGGCACGGTGTCCTTGAACGCCACGTTGCCGTCGCCGTCGCGCACCGTGACCGACATCGCGTAGCCGTTGCCGAGCAGGTACACGTTCGTCCCGCCGATGCTCAGCGGCTCGTTGACGCCCAGCCGGCTGGTCGTCTTCTCGCCGCCCTTCTCCTGACTCGTCACCGTGGCGGAGTAGTCGAGCGCCTGCCCGAGGGCGTCCAGGTTCCGCTCCTCGTACTTCGTGACGAACTTGTCGAGCGTCAGGTTGTAGCCCTTGAGGTCGGTCTGCCGGAACCAGCGCCCCGGGTTGAACGAGTCGTACGAGCCGAGCACGTTCGAGAACGTCTGCCCCTCGACGAGCAGCCGCTGCCCGGTGTAACCGAACCCGCCGCCGACGCCGACCGCGAGGAGCACGCCGACGAGTGCGGCGTGGAACACCAGGTTGCCGGTCTCGCGCAGGTAGCCGCGCTCCGCGCTGACCGAGTCGCCGAAGCGCTCGACGCGGTACCCGGAACGCTTCAGGAGGGCCATCGCACGCGTCACGGCGTGCTCGACGGACGGGAGGCGCGTGGCGGCGTCCGTCCCGTCGGCCGCGGTCGTGCCGCTGGTCGTGGTCGCGAGCGTGTCCGGCTGGACCGCCACCGTCCGGTAGCCGGCGAGGCGGGTCAGACGGACGGGGGTCCTCGGCGGGCGGGTCCGGAGCGCCTGCCAGTGGTGCTTCGTCCGCGGGATGATGCAGCCGATCAGGGAGACGAAGAGCAGCAGGTAGATCGCCGAGAACCACACCGAGGTGTAGGTGTCGAAGACCTGCAGCTTGTCGAGGATCGGGTACAGCGTCGCGTGGTCCGCCTTGTACTGGACGACACCGTTCGGGTCCGCGGTGCGCTGCGGGACGAGCGAGCCCGGGATCGCCGCCAGCGCGAGCAGCATGAGGAGGAACAGCGCCGTCCGCATGCTCGTGAGCTGGCGCCAGAAGAAGCGGAGGTAGCCGACCGGACCGAGCCTCGGCTGGTTCACACCGGGGTCGCCCGGCCCGGAGCCGTCGACGTGGTCGGACGGTCGCTGGGGGTCCGCCGTCGTGTCGGTGGAGTCGATGTCGGGTTCAGACCGCGGGGACAAAGCTCTGGATCACCGCCCCCACGCTCGACATGACGGCCGACCAGATTCCGGTGACCATGAGCAGACCGATGACGATCAGGATCGCTCCTCCGATGATGTTGACGGTGCGCATGTGGCGCTTCACGGCGCGGATCGCACCCGTGGCCCAGCCGGCGCCGAGCGCGACGAGGACGAACGGGACGCCGAGCCCGAGGCAGTACGCGACCCCGAGCCACATGCCCTGCCAGGCGCTTCCGGACTGGACGCTGAGCAGGTTGATCGCGGCGAGGGTCGGGCCGAGGCACGGGGTCCAGCCGAGGCCGAACACGATGCCGAGCAGCGGGGCGCCGACCAGGCCGGTGGCCGGCGTCCAGCCGGGCTTGATCGTGCGCTGCAGGAACGTGAACCGACCGACGAAGACCAGGCCCATCGCGATCACGACGACGCCGAGGACCTGCGTGATGAGGTCGCGCCACCGGACGAGCCAGAAGCCGAGCGCGCCGAAGACGGTCGTGTACGCCACGAACACCGCCGTGAAGCCGAGGATGAACAGCAGCACCCCGAGCACCACGCGGCCGCGGCGCTGTCCGCCCTCGGCGACGCCGCCGACGTAGCCGAGGTAGCCCGGCACGAGTGGCAGCACGCACGGTGACAGGAACGACACGAGTCCGGCGAGTGCCGCGACGGGGAGCGCCACGGCCATCTGCCCGCTGAGGATCGCGTCGGCGAAGGGGTTGCTGGACACGGTTCAGGAAGCCTTGCCCGACAACTCGTCGGAGACGAGGGTGTTCAGGATGCCGGGGCCGTCCACCGCGCCGAGCACGCGTGCGGCGACGCGGCCCTGCTTGTCGAGGACGATCGTGGCGGGGACGGCGTTCGGCGCGATCTGACCCGAGAGCGCGAGCTGCATCGTGCCGGACTTCTGGTCGAGCACCGTCGGGTAGTCGATCTTGAAGGTGCGCTCGAACGCCTCGGCGGTGCCCTGCTCGTCGCGCACGTTCACGCCGATGAACTGGACGTCCTGGCCTGCGAACTGGTCGTTGACCTCCTTGAGGTACTTCGCCTCGGCCCGGCACGGCGGGCAGCCCGCGTACCAGAAGTTCAGGACGACGACCTTGCCCTTGAGCGCCTTCGACGAGACCGTGTCGCCGTCGGTGTCCTTCGCCTCGAAGTCCACGGCGTCCGCGCGCTTGTCCGCGGCGACCTCGGTCACCGCGCCGTCGCCGGAGATGTAGTTCTGCGTCGTGCCGCTGCCGTACTGCTTCGACAGCGAGTCGTTGTCCGACGAGCACCCCGTCAGGACGAGGGCGGCGGCCACCACCGTCGCCGAGAGGACCGCGAACCGCTTGCTGATGACGCTCACACTGCTCCTTCGTCGACCGCGGTCGCGCGCAGTGCCTGCGCCGGGTCCGCGTACCCGACCTCGGTGAAACGGCCGGACGAGGTGGCGGGTACACGCTCGAGGGTCGTGATGCTCGAGAGGTCGCAGCGGCGCTTCCTCGGGTCGTGCCAGAGCCGTTCGCCGGCCAGGCGACGGTGCACGGTCCAGATCGGCAGCTGGTGGCTGACCAGGACGACGTCGCCCTCGTCGATGCTCTCCCACGCCGTGGTGATCGCGGCGACCATCCGGTTGGCGATGGACTCGTACGCCTCGCCCCAGCTCGGCCGGAACGGGTTCGCGATCCACGGCCACTCAGCCGGGCGCCCGAGCGAGCGCTTCGTGAAACCCGGGGGCTGCCCCTCGTACCGGTTCGTCGGCTCGATGAGCCGTTCGTCGAGTGCGACGTCGAGCCCGAACGCCTCGGACCACGGGGCCGCCGACTCCTGGGTGCGCTGCAGCGGGGAGGCGACGATGCGCCGGACGTCGACCCCGGCGTCCTTCCACGCGGTGGCCGACGCGAGCGCCATCTGCTTGCCGAGGTCGCTCAGACCGAAGCCCGGGAGACGCCCGTAGAGCACCCGGTCCGGGTTGTGCACCTCGCCGTGACGGACGAGGTGGATTCGGGTCGCGGGCATGGGTTCCAGTCTAGGTCGCTCAGCCGTTCCCACCGCCCGTACAGGCGACTCACCGGATGCGGAAGCGCTCAGCCGAGCTCGCCGGAGAGTCGCCTGTGCAACGCGACCGAACCCGTGTTGAGGTTCACCACCTCGACCGTGGAGCCGTGCTTGGCGAACCGCTGCTCCACCCCGTCGAGCGCCGCGACCGTGCTCGCGTCGAACACGTGGGCATCGGCCAGGTCGACGACGACGTGCTCCGGGTCCTCTGCGTAGGAGAACCGGGTGACGAGGTCGTTCGACGAGGCGAAGAACAGGGCGCCGCGGACCCGGTAGCGCACCGTGTGCTCGTCGACGACCTCCCGCACGACGGACACGACGTGCGCCGCGCGTCGCGCGAACACGAGCGCCGCGACCACCACACCGACCAGCACGCCGGTCGCGAGGTTGTCCGTGGCGACGACCACCACGACCGTGATCACCATCACCGCGGTCTCACCGAGGGGCATCCGGCGCAGGGTCCGCGGCCGGATGCTGTGCCAGTCGAACGTCGCGACGCACACCATGATCATGACCGCGGTGAGCGCCGCCATCGGGATCTCGGCCACGACGTCGTGCAGCACGATCGTCAGCACGAGGACGGACGCACCCGCGACGAAGGTCGACACCCGGGTCCGGGCGCCGGCCGTCTTCACGTTGATCACGGTCTGGCCGATCATCGCGCACCCGCCGGTGCCGCCGAAGAAGGCCGAGGCGACGTTCGCGACGCCCTGCCCCCACGACTCCCGCCACTTGCTCGACCCCGTCTCGGTGATGGAGTCGACGAGCTGGGCGGTGAGGAGTGTCTCGATGAGCCCCACGATCGCGACCCCGAACGCGTACGGCGCGATGAGCCGGAGCGTCTCGAGGGTGAACGGGGTCGTGATGCCGCTGAACCCGGGCAGCGCCGTCGGGAGTGATCCCTCGTCACCGACGGTCGGTACCGAGACGCCGAAGACGATGGTGATCGCAGTGATCACCACGACGGCGATGAGCGGTGCCGGCACGGCCCTCGTCAGGAAGGGGAACCCGACGATGACGGCCACCCCCAGCGCCGTGAGGGGCCAGACGATCGCCGGCACGTCCCGGCCGAAGAGGTTCGGGAGCTGCGCCGTGAAGATGAGGATGGCGAGCGCGTTCACGAAGGCGACGTTGACGCTCCGCGGGATGAAGCGCATCAGCCGTGCGACGCCCAGGAACCCGAGCACGATCTGGACCAGACCGCCGAGGACGATCGTCGGCACGAGGTACGCGATGCCGTGGTCCCGCACGAGCGGTGCGATCACGAGCGCGACCGATCCGGCAGCGGCGGACACCATCGCCGGACGCCCGCCGACGATCGAGATCACGACGGCGATGACGACGCTCGAGAAGAGCCCGACGGCGGGGTCGACGCCGGCGACGACCGAGAACGAGATCGCCTCGGGGATGAGGGCGAGTGCGGTGACGATCCCCGCGAGGACCTCCCGCGTGAGGAGCCTGGGCGAGCGCAGGGCGCTGAGGACGCTCGGAGCGGTGGGAGCGTGCGTGATCACGGACATCGCGGGCAACTCTACCGTTGCGTGAGGGTTCGATGACTAGGGTGGGTCGCCGTGAACACCATGCACATCGGCGAGCTGGCGGACCGAGCCGGCATGTCGCTGCGCACGATCCGCCACTACGACGAGGTCGGGCTACTCGTCCCGAGCGGCCGCACCACCGGCGGGTTCCGCGTCTACACCGAACAGGACCTCGACCGGCTGCTGGTGATCCGGCGCATGAAGCCGCTCGGGTTCACGCTCGACGAGATGGCCGAGCTACTGCGGGTCGTCGATGCCCTCGCCGCGAAGGACCCCGAGGACGAACCCGCCCTCGCCGCGCGACTCGACGAGTTCCTCGACGACGCCCGTGCCCGGCACGCGAAGCTCGTCGAGCGTGCAGGCATGGCCGAGGAGTTCATCGGCACGCTCGGCTCACTCCGCGCCTCGCTCCCCTGACAGCTCTCCCCTGGCGATCAACCGCGCCCGCTCTCTCCGCGCCGCTCGCCACTCCTCGAGCCGACGCAGGATCTCGTCGTACTCCCAGATGACCCGGCGAGCACGCCACGGACGGAAGCGGTACTTGTGCCGGATCCGTGCACGCCACTCCTCGTCACGACGTTCGAGGAGTTCCTCGACGGGGTCCTTGGCCATGTCGTCAATCCCTTCCCGTGATCATCCGCAGCACGACCTTGCCGTAGACGGCGTCCTCGTCGCGAAGGATCTGCATTTCGTACATCGTGTTCGCGCTGGCGAAGCCGATCTCTCCCCTCCCGACGTCGCCGTGGCAGACCTGCTCCACGGTCCACACGAATCGCGACCAGGCGCGATCCCGCTCCTCCCGTGCGACGTCCCGGCGCCACCGCAGCAGCGCCCATACGCCACCGACGAGGCCGGCCACCACCGTCACCGCGGCCGCCCCCAGCGCCGCGACCACCGTCGCCACCGCCGCAGGCGGCCAGGCCGCGAGCCCCTCGACCCCTGCCGTCATGCGGGGCCTCCCTCCAACTCGCGACCCGGCCACGTCGAGAACGCTACGGACCCGTCGGAGCCGCCCCGCGCCTCCCGGCCGATCCGTGGAGAACGCCGGACGCGACCCGACCTGTGGACGAACGAGCAGACCGTTAGACTCGACCACCGTGATCGAACGCACCCGCATCGCCGACCTCGCCGCACGCCCCGACGGCCCCGTCTCCGTCGCCGGATGGGTGGAGACCGTCCGAGACCAGAAGAAGGTGCAGTTCGTCGTCCTCCGCGACGAGAGCGGCGCCGCACAGCTCGTCAACCCCGCAACGCGCGAGGCCGAGGACGGCGACGACGCCGCCCAGATCGCCCTCGGCATCACCAACGAGATCTCCGGCCTCGCCCACGGCACGTTCATCCACGTGCAGGGCACGCTGAAGCAGGACGAGCGCGTGAAGCTCGGCGGGCTCGAGGTCAAGGTCGGCTCGCTCGAGGTGGTCAGCGCCGCGATCCCGGAGACCCCGATCGCGGACGACTCCTCGCTCGACAAGCGCCTCGACTGGCGCTTCCTCGACCTCCGCAACCGCAAGCAGAACCTCATCTTCCGCATCCAGACGACGCTCGAGCACGCGTTCCGCACCTACTGGGTCGAGCGCGACTACATCGAGATCCACACGCCGAAGCTGATGGCCTCGGCGTCGGAGTCGCGGGCCGAGCTCTTCCAGCTCGAGTACTTCGAGACGACGGCGTACCTGGCGCAGTCGCCGCAGAACTTCAAGCAGATGGCCCAGCCGGCCGGCTTCGGAGCGGTCTTCGAGATCGCGGACGCGTTCCGCGCGGACCCGTCGTTCACGAGCCGTCACGCCACCGAGTTCACGAGCGTCGACGCGGAGATCTCGTGGGTCGAGTCGCACGAGGACGTCATGGCGATGCACGAGGAACTCCTCGTCGCCGGCTTCACCGCCGTCAAGGAGAAGTACGGCAAGGACATCGAGGAGGTCTTCGGCTTCGAGTTCGTCGTGCCGACCGCGCCGTTCCCCCGCGTGACCCTCGCCGAGGCCCGGAAGATCGTCGCCGACAGCGGCTACGAGGTCGTGCGGGCCGACGGTGACCTCGACCCCGAGGGCGAGCGCCGCGTGAGCGCCTGGGCGAAGGAGACGCACGGCTCGGAGTTCGTCTTCGTCACCGACTACGACGCGTCGATCCGGCCGTACTACCACATGCGTCACGCCGACGACCCGACGCTCACGAACAGCTACGACCTGCTGTTCAACGGCGCGGAGATCTCGACGGGCGCGCAGCGCGAGCACCGCGTGGAGACCCTGACGGCGCAGGCCGTCGAGAAGGGCCTCGACCCGGAGGAGCTCGGCTGGTACCTCGACTTCTTCCGCTACGGAGTGCCGCCGCACGGCGGGTTCGGCATGGGCCTGGCCCGCGTGCTCATGCTCGCGCTGCACGAGCCGTCGATCCGCGAGGTCACCTACCTGTTCCGCGGCCCGACGCGCCTCACCCCGTAGCCCGGCCGGGCGCGGCCCGGCCCGCCGACCGCAAAACGCAACGTTGACGACACGTCGCAGCGGTATCCCTCTGCGCGTAACCGTCAACGTTGCGTCTTGCGGTTCCGGCCCGGGGCCTGGAGGCGCGGCTCAGCTCTCCCAGTCGATGGCCGCCCGCCCGGTGACGAGGCCGCGGATCTCCGCTGCCGCGGCCTGGTGCTCCGGGTGGACCTGGTACTCGTCGAGCCCGGCGAGGTCGTCGAAGGTCGCCACGACGGCGACGTCCTGGTTCTTCCCCGGGTAGGCGACGTTCTCGACGACCTCGAGGGAGCGAATCGACCCGACGGTACCGATGAGTCCGACGAGGAGCTCGCGGATCCGGGCGACGGAGTCCTGGCGGTCGAGGTCCTCCCGCAGGGTCCAGGAGACGACGTGGTGGATCATGCGCGGGCCTCGGCCTTCTCGAGGGCACGGTGGAGCCGGTCGGCGTCGACGTGCCAGTTGCTGTGGACACGCCCGTCGACCAGGACGACGGGGATGTCCTCCGCGTACTCCTCGCGGAGGGCGTCGTCGTCGAGGATGGACAGCTCCTGCAGGGTGGTCCCGGGGTGCTCGGCCACCACGCGTTCGACGACCGGACGGGCGTCGTCGCAGAGATGGCAGCCGGGCTTCGTCAGGAGGGTCACGGCGGGCATGGCACCACCCTAGGACACACGAAAGCCCCGGCGAACCGGGGCTTCGAGTGCAAGTACTGGACTTACTTCTTGTTGCGACGCTGGTGGCGCGTCTTGCGAAGGAGCTTGCGGTGCTTCTTCTTCGCCATGCGCTTGCGGCGCTTCTTGATGACAGAACCCATAACGGACCTCACTCGGACTGATGTTGTGTGGACACCGGGCCAACGAGACCGCGGAAAAACAACCCCGCCGAGTCTAGCGGAGCGCTGACGCGATGTCGAACGGCGCGGTTCGGACCCGACTACCCGACGTCGGCGACGCCCCCGCGCAGGACGTCCGCGACGGCGGACTCCGGGACGCGGAAGGACCGGCCGAAGCGGATGGCGGGGAGTTCTCCCGCGTGGACCATGCGGTAGACGGTCATCTTGGAGACGCGCATCATCTCGGCGACCTCAGCGACGGTGAGGAAGCGCACGTCGTCGAAACTGCCGGTCATGGTCCGCCTTCGGGATCGGTGTGACCTGTGTGGTCACCGGCAACTGTAGGGGCCGGTGGGACCCGGTGTCCAGGTCGCGGCTCAGTCCTCGTCGCTGCGGCGGGTGAAGCGCTTGCGACTGCGGTCGACGACGCGCTCCCAACCCTGCTGCGCCCCGGACAGTGCCGCGGTGGCCCGGTAGGACGCCTCGGCCATGACGCGGCCGAGTTCGGTGCCGACCTCGACCGTGGCCTTCCCGGCGGCGCCGTTGCGGCGGATCGAGACGGGCTGCCCGTCCAGCGTCCAGGCCGTCGTGGCCGGCGTGCCGTCGGCGTCCACCGCGCCCGTGAACGGCAGCACCCACTCCTCGATGCCGACGAGCGGTTCCGGGTCGAGCCGGTAGTAGCGGTGCTGCCCCTCCTCGCGGCTGGACACGAGGCCGAAGTCGCGGAGCACTCGGAGGTGCTTCGAGACGGTGGGCTGGCTGACGCCGAGCTTCTCGACGAGCTGCCCGACGCTCAGCTCCCCGCCCGTGACGTCCGATCCGTACGCGGACAGGAGCGCCCCGAGCAGTTCACGCCTGGTGGGGTCCGCCACGACGCTGAAGATGTCGGCCATGCGGCAAGGCTAGCCGGGGCGCCACGGATGTACCATGACGAACCGTCCCCGCCCATGTCCCCGGAGGCATACGATGCTCGACCGCCACGAGCCGCTCCCCGCACAGGTGGGCGTGCCGAGACGACGGACGAACGGGATCGCCGCCGTGCTCCGGTCGTCGCCGTCCCGGTTGGCGATCCTCGTGTTCGTCTCGCTCATCTTCGTCTTCACGGTGTTGTTCATGACACCCTGGGCATCCGCGGACGGTTCGACCACGCACTTCTCCGACGCGCTGTTCACCGCGGCGTCCGTCGTCTGCGTCACGGGCCTCGCGACGGTGGACATGGCGACGCACTGGTCGGTGTTCGGCAAGACCCTCGTGGTGATCGGCACGCAGATCGGCGCGGTCGGCGTCCTGACCTTCGCGTCCATCCTGGGCCTCGTGGTCACCAGGCGGCTGGGCCTGCGCGCGAAGCTCATCGCGGCCGGCGACTCGAATCCCCTGCGGACCCACCACGGGGCCGTGCCGGAGGGACAGGCGGTGCGCCTCGGCGAGGTCGGCACGCTGCTCGCGACGGTCGCGGTGAGCACGCTGACGATCGAGGTGGCGCTCGGCATCCTGCTCCTGCCGTCGGTGCTCGTCGCGGGCATCCCGTTCTGGTCCGCCGTCGGCGACTCGTTCTACTACGCCGCGATGGCGTTCACGAACACCGGGTTCGCGCCGAACGACACCGGCCTCACCCCGTTCGCCCACGACTACTGGTTCCTGTCGCTCCTGATGGTCGGCGTCGTCGCGGGCTCGATCGGCTTCCCGGTCATCCGCGCGCTCACGAAGCAGCTCCGGCACCCGCGCCGCTGGCCGATCCACGTGAAGCTCACCCTGGTGACGAGTGCGGTGCTGCTCGTCGGCGGCGCGATCGTCTACGTCACGCTGGAGGCCTCGAACCCCGAGACGTTCGGGCAGGAGGGCGCCGGCAGGACAGCGTTCCAGGCACTGTTCCTGTCCACGATGACCCGTTCGGGAGGGTTCTCCCTCGTCGACTTCGACGAGCTGCACGGCTCGAGCCTGCTCGTGACCGACATGCTCATGTTCATCGGCGGCGGCTCCGCCTCGACGGCGGGCGGCATCAAGGTCACGACGCTCGCCGTGCTCTTCCTCGCCGCCGTCGCCGAGGCCCGCGGCCGTCGCAGCATGGAGGCGTTCGGCCGCCGGATCCCGAGCGACGTCCTCCGTGTCGCGGTCGCCGTCGTGCTGTGGGGCGCGACGATCGTCGCCGTGGCCACGGTCGTGCTGCTGCAGATCACGCACGAGTCCCTCGACCGTGTGCTCTTCGAGGTGATCTCGGCGTTCGCGACGTGCGGCCTGTCGTCGGGGGTGTCCGCGCACCTGCCGGAGTCGGGCAAGTACGTGCTCGCCGCCACCATGTTCCTCGGTCGTGTCGGTACAGTGACCATCGCCGCAGCCTTGGCCGCCAGCCAGAGCCGGCAGTTGTTCCGCCGCCCCGAGGAGAGGCCGATCGTTGGCTGACCGCCGCTCACCCCACCCCGTCACCGGCGCCGTCAGCCACGACGCCCCCGTGCTCGTCATCGGTCTCGGCCGGTTCGGCGCCGCGACCGCGGGGCAGCTCGAGCGACAGCACCGCGAGGTCCTCGTGGTCGACACCGATGCCGGCCTCGTGCAGAAGTGGTCGGACCGGGTGACGCACGCGGTCCAGGCCGACGCGACCGACATCGACGCGCTCCGGCAGATCGGCGCGCAGGACTTCGCGATCGCCGTCGTCGGCATCGGCTCCGACCTGGAGTCGAGCGTCCTCATCACGGCGAACCTCGTCGACCTCGGCATCCCGCAGATCTGGGCGAAGGCCGTCAGCCGCTCGCACGGCACGATCCTGTCGCGCATTGGCGCGAACCACGTCGTCTACCCCGAGCGCGAGGCCGGCGAGCGCACCGCGCACCTCGTGTCCGGCCGCATGCTCGACTTCATCGAGTTCGACGACGACTTCGCCGTGGTGAAGATGTTCCCGCCGGCCGCCGTCCGCGGGAAGGACCTCGCCACGACGGTGATCCGAACCCGGTTCGGGCTGACGGTGCTCGGCATCAAGACGCCGGGGAAGGCCTTCGTGCCGGCGACGCCGGAGAGCGTGATCGGGCAGGACGACGTCATCATCGTCTCCGGGACCGAGGGCGACCTGGAACGGTTCGCCGCGCTCGAGTAGCCGCGCGCACCGGGGTGGTGACTAGGCCTGCGACAGCTCCTCGGCGCGGGCGATCGCCGCGCGGGAGGCGCGCTCGAACACGCCGGCGAGGTCGGCGTTCTGCAGCACCGCCACCGCGCGCTCGGTCGTGCCCTTCGGGCTCGTCACGGCCTTCCGCAGGTCCGCCGGCTCCTTGCCCGAGGCCGCGAGCAGCTCGACGGCACCGCGGAGGGTGCCCTGGACCATGGCCTCGGCCTGGTCGTGGGAGAAGCCGAGCGACTCGGCGGCCCGCTGCCACTGCTCGACGAGCAGGAAGACGTACGCCGGACCTGAGCCGGAGACCGCGGAGAGGGCGTCGAGCTGTGACTCCGGCACCTCGATGACGACCCCCGAGGCCGCGAACACCGACGACGCGAGCGCCACCGCGTCGTCATCGGCCGACGGTCCGGCGCTGATGCCGGTCACCCCGTGCCCGACCCCGATCGGCGTGTTCGGCAGGGCCCGCACGACCCGGACGCCCGCCGGGACCTTCGCCTCCATGCTCGCGATCGTCGTCCCGACGGCCACGCTCACGACGACGGCCCCGGGTTCCAGGTCGGCCGAGACCTCGTCGAGCAGGTCCCCGATCAGGTAGGGCTTCACCCCGAGCACGACGAGCGCTGCGCCGCGGACGGCCGATCGGTTCGCGTCGGCGTCGGTGTCGGTCGCGGTCGCGTCGAGCCCGCGCTCCCGGTGCGCCGCGGCGGACTGCTCGGACTTCGTGGTGAGCGTCACGGTGGCGGGGTCCAGGCCGGCGGCGAGGAGCCCGTCGAGGACCGCGCCGGACATGGATCCGACGCCGAGCAGAGCGGTGCGGGGCAGTTCGATCGTCATGCTCCCGACCCTATCCAGCGCACGCGCCTAGGATCGGATCGCAGGTCAGGGAGAAGGGACGTCTGTGAGCGCATCTGGAGGCACCAGGGCCATCCTCGCGGCACTCGGGGCCAACGTCGGCATCGCGATCGTGAAGTTCGTCGCCGCGGCGATCAGTGGATCGGCGTCGATGCTCGCCGAGGGCGTCCACTCCCTCGCCGACTCCGCGAACCAGCTCCTCCTGCTGCTCGGCGGTCGGCGGGCGCGGCGGGCAGCGGACGAAGAGCACCCGTTCGGCTACGGGCGCGAACGGTACGTGTACGCGTTCGTCGTCTCGATCATCCTGTTCTCCGTCGGCGGGGTGTTCTCGCTGTACGAGGGCATCGAGAAGCTCACCCACCCGCATCCGCTCGAGAACTGGTGGCTGCCGATCGTCGTGCTCCTCATCGCGATCGGCCTCGAGGGCTTCTCGCTCCGGACCGCCCTGAAGGAGGCCCGTCCGCAGAAGGGCCGACAGAGCTGGGTGCAGTTCATCCGCCGGGCCAAGGCTCCGGAGCTGCCCGTCGTCATGCTCGAGGACACCGCGGCGCTGCTCGGCCTCGTGTTCGCCCTGTTCGGCGTCGGTCTCACGGCGATCACCGGCAACGGGGTGTTCGACGCGATCGGCACCATCCTCATCGCGGCGCTCCTCATCGCGGTCGCGGTGGTGCTGGGAATCGAGACGAAGAGCCTCCTCGTCGGGGAGGGCGCGAGCCCCGCCGACGTCGAGCGGATCAAGCAGGCGGTCCTCGACGGTCCGGAGGTCGACTCGATCATCCACATCAAGACGCTGTACCTCGGGCCGGACGAGCTCATGGTCGGCGTGAAGGTCGCGGTGGACGGGGACCGGCGGCTCGGCGACGTCGCGGCCGGCATCGACACCGTCGAGCAGCGGGTCCGGGCGAGCGTGCCCATCGCGCGCGTGATCTACGTCGAGCCCGACGTGCTCCGCACCGGACCGCGTCCGCCGACCGAGGCGATCGTGATCCGGGCCGCCGACTAAGGGCTGCCTTGCTGGCGAGCACCCTCGTCGATCACCCACGATGGTGGCATGTCGGTGCTCTTCAACATCCTGCTCATCCTGCACTTCCTCGGCCTCGCGGCGGTCATCGGCGCGTTCCTCGTGCAGGTCCGGCGCAAGGGCGGCTTCCAGACGTTCTGGCCGATCACCGGCCTGATCGTGCAGCTCGTCACCGGCCTCGGGATGATGGGCATCATCGACGCGACGCACGACGGCGGCGCGAACCACGCCAAGCTCGGCGTGAAGCTCGTGATCGCGGCGGTCGCGCTCGTCCTGGCGTTCGTCGCCCGGGCCCGTCAGAAGCGGGCCGACAGCGGTGCCGCGAAGCCGAAGGCCGCCCTGCCGTTCTTCCACTCGGCCGGTGCGCTCGCGATCGTCAACGTCCTCATCGCGGTGCTCTGGAGCTGACCTCAGCGCCGTTCGGCGAAGAAGGCGTCCAGCAGCGCTGCGCACGCACCCTCGAGCACGCCGGCGACGACCTCCGAGCGGTGCGGCAGCCGGCGGTCGCGGGCGATGTCGTAGACGCTCCCGCTGGCGCCGGCCTTCGGGTCCCAGGCGCCGAAGACGATCCGGGACACCCGGGACGCCATGATCGCGCCCGCGCACATCGGGCAGGGCTCGAGCGTCACGACCAGGGTGTGGCCCTCGAGGTGCCAGTCGCCCGCCGCGGCCGCGGCGGCACGGAGCGCGAGCACCTCGGCGTGCGCGGTCGGGTCCTGCAGCGCCTCGCGCTCGTTCCGTCCGACGGCGACAACGGTGCCGTCCCGGTCGAGCACGACGGCGCCGACGGGGACGTCCCCGGTCGCCAGGCACGCCCGGGCCTCGTCCAGCGCACGTTCCATCGCCGGGACGAACGGGCGGGCGGCGGGCTCTTCCACGGGACCTCCTGGCGGTCGGCAGCACGGTAGGCTCGACCCTATGCGAGTCCACGTCGCCGACCACCCGCTCATCACCCACAAGCTCTCGGTGCTCCGCGACCGTACGACGCCCTCCCCCACGTTCCGTGCCCTCACCGAGGAGCTCGTCACGCTCCTGGCGTACGAGGCGACCCGCAACGTGCGCGTCACCGCGACCCCCATCGACACGCCCGTGGCGCACACCATGGGCGTCGCCATCGCGAAGCCGCGGCCGCTCGTCGTGCCGATCCTCCGCGCCGGACTCGGCATGCTCGAGGGCATGGTCAAGCTCGTCCCGACGGCCGAGGTCGGCTTCCTCGGCATGGCGCGGAACGAGGAGACCCTCGAGCCGCAGACCTACGCCGAACGCCTGCCGGACGATCTGTCCGGTCGCCAGTGCTTCGTGCTCGACCCGATGCTCGCGACGGGCGGCACGCTCGCGGCGGCGATCGAGTTCCTGTTCGACCGCGGTGCGGAAGAGGTCACCTGCGTGTGCATCCTCGGTGCCCCCGAGGGCCTCGCCGCTGTGGAGGAATCGGTGGGCGACCGCAACGTGTCGATCGTGCTCGGCGCCCTCGATGAGAAGCTCGACGAGAACGGGTACATCGTGCCGGGCCTCGGCGACGCCGGCGACCGACTCTACGGCCTGGCCGAGTAGCGAGCGGTCGCCGCGACGCGACCATTGACGAACGGGAGGCGCGGTGCCGGTTGGCGCGCGCCTCCCGTCTGCTGTCTCCCGCCTGTCCGGTTCCCCCGACCGTCCGCACGGACGGTTGACACGACGTTGGTATCCCACGGATACTCGTCCCATGACTGCAACCGTGTCCACCCGCGTCCTCTCCGAGGCACTGGGGACCACCGGCATGATGATGCCGGCCATGGCCGTCATGCGTTGTCGAATGTGTGCCTGATCGGCACCCGTTCCAGCCGGATCCCCCGCGACACCACCCCCGTCGCGCGAGCGTGATCCCCGGGTGACGACCACGTCGACGACGCGTACCACGTCACGAGGTCTGTCTCCCGTACCCCCGGGTCCGCCCCGGTCCGCAGCAGGACCGCAGGGCACCGCGGCTCTCGCCGCGCCCGGGCCGACGCATTCGACACGGCCGCGGCGCCATCTCGTGCACCGCAGCCACATCGCCCGGAGAACCGCCATGTCGCTCACCATCGCCCAGCCCCGTACCGCCCTCCGCACCGCTGCTCCCGCGCCGACCGACCTCGGCACGGTCACGCCGATCCGTCCGCGCCGCGAGCCGGTCACGCCGTCGACGACGAACGGCGTGCCGACCAGCCCGGTCGTGGCGCCCCAGCGGAACCGCGCACTCCCCGAGGGCACCGAGGCCCGCGGCTTCGCCCTCTACGTCGGCATCGACGAGGCGAAGGCCGCCGCGGCCGGCACGACCCTCGCGGCGGTCGTCGAGCAGCTCAAGGCCCTGACGGCGCAGCTGGTCCCGACCTCGGAGACGTACGCCGCCGTGGCCGTCGCCGCGGAGGGCTCCGGCGGGCGGGACGTCGACGTCGTGCGCCTCGCCCTGCAGGACCGTTCCGCGGTCGCTGCCCGCAAGCAGGCGGAGAAGCCCGAGCCCGAGGAGACCGGTGTCGTCATCGACATCTCGCGGAAGCGCGTCACCCTCGACGGCGAGGCCGCTCCCCTGACCTACAAGGAGTTCGAGCTCCTGCAGTTCCTCGTCCTGCGCGAGGGCCAGACCGTCGACCGTTCGGCGATCATCGACGGGCTGTGGTCCGACGGCGAGGACGAGACGCCGAACGAGCGCACCATCGACGTGCACGTCCGCCGGCTCCGTTCGAAGCTCGGCGCGTTCGAGGAGATCGTCCGCACCGTGCGCGGCGTCGGCTACCGCTTCGACCGCCACGCGGACGTCGCCGTGCGCTACGCCTCGACGCCGTCGCCCGACCTCTTCTGATCCGCATCGGCAGCTCTTGGTGAACTCGCAGCGAACGAGCGCCGCGGTCCCTAGCGCGCCGTTACCGCTTCGTTATACAGTCGTCGGTGCAGACGATGTTTGCTGTGGCATCGCCTGTGGAATGTGATTGCAGGACACTCTTGGTGCAAGGGAGAGGGCCGGTCGTCCCCGTGACGACCGGCCCTCGTTGCGTCCACCGGCCTCCGGTGTCGCAGCCCGTCGGTAGTGTGGGATGACCGTACGACCAGAGGGAGCGCGATCGTGGACGAGTCACGCCGGAGCGAGAAGGCGACCGCCGTCGCGGCCTGGGAAGCGCTGTTCCGCGCCCAGGTGACGGTGATGCGTGCGCTCAACGCCGAGTTCCCCGGCGGCGAGATCTCCTTCAACGAGTACGACGTCTGCTTCAACCTGTCGACACAGCCCGGGCGCCGGTGCCGCATGCGCGAACTCACTGGGCACCTCCTCCTCACCCAGCCGAGCGTCAGCCGCCTGGTCGACCGCCTCGCGGCGCGCGGCATCGTCGAGAAGCAGCCGGACCCTGCCGATGCGCGCGGCGTCATCGTGGCGCTCACCGCGCACGGGTTCGACGTGTACCGGGCAGTGGCCGTCCAGCACGCCCAGACGATCGCCGACCAGGTCGGGGCCGGGTTGGACGACGCCGAACTCCGCACGCTGACCGAGCTGTGCACGAAGCTCCGGACGGCAGCGGCGTCCACGCCCCCTCGACGCACGACGGCGCGGGTGACCCCGACGGCGGACCCGGCAGCGGTGTGACCGGCGCACTGGTCTGGCTCCGCGACGACCTCCGGCTCGCGGACAACCCCGCCCTGTGCGCCGCGATCGACCACGGCGGACCGGTCACGGTCGCGTACGTCCTCGACGACGAGTCCCCGGGCATCCGGCCGATCGGGGCGGCGAGCCGGTGGTGGCTGCACCACTCCCTCGCAGCGCTCGACGCCGAGCTCCGTGAGCGCGGGTCACGGCTGGTGCTCCGTCGCGGGGCGGCTGCGAAGGTGATCGACACGCTCATCGCCGACACCGGCGCCGATGCCGTCTTCTGGAACCGGCGCTACGGGAAGGCCGAGCGCGATCTCGACGCCGGCATCAAGTCGGCGCTCACCGACGCCGGCACGGCGGCGCACAGCTTCGCCGCCAACCTGCTCTGGGAACCGTGGACGGTCCTCACCGGACAGGGCGAGCCGTACAAGGTGTTCACGCCGTTCTGGCGTGCTGCTCAGGCGATGCCCGAGCCGCGGCACCCGCTGCCGATGCCCCGTGATCTGCCGACTCCGGCACGGGTCGCGAGCGACGACCTCGACGACTGGGCGCTGCTGCCCACGCGACCGGACTGGGCCGGCGGACTCCGCGACGTATGGGAGCCCGGGGAGCGCGGAGCGCACCTGCGCCTCGAGCACTTCGTCACCGGTGCGCTCGAGGACTACGACCACCGCGACGAGCCGGCGATGGAAGCGACGAGCGCCCTCTCCCCGCACCTGCGGTGGGGCGAGGTCAGCCCGTACCAGGTGTGGCACCGCCTGCACGAGCGCCTCGAGCCCGAGCAGCAGAAGCACACATCGGCGTTCCTCCGGCAGCTCGCCTGGCGCGAGTTCAACTGGAACGAGTACTTCCACTGCGAGGACATCGCGACGGTCAACGTCCGCCGCGAGTTCGACGCCTTCCCCTGGCGCGAACCGGACGAGCACGAGATCGACCGATGGCGTCGGGGCGACACGGGGTTCGACCTCGTCGACGCCGGCATGCGGGAGCTCTGGCGCACCGGCGCCGTGCACAACCGGGTGCGCCTGGCCGCGGGCAGCTTCCTCGTGAAGAACCTGCTCGTGGACTGGCGCGTGGGCGAGCGGTGGTTCTGGGACACCCTCGTCGACGCCGACCCGGCGAACAACCCGGCGAACTGGCAGTGGGTCGCGGGCTCGGGGTTCGACGCCGCCCCGTTCTTCCGGGTCTTCAACCCGGATCGGCAGCTCGAGCGGTTCGACCCGCACCGCGAGTACGTGCACCGATGGGTCCCGTCGGACGAGCTGCGGCCCGAGCCGATGGTCGACCTCAGGGAGACCCGTCAGCGCGCGCTCGACGCCTACGACCGGATGCGTCGATCATGAGCGGGTTCGGTCCGCAGTTGCTCGACGACGTCGACGCCGTCTTCCGCGAGCGGGTCGAGCGCGGCGTCGCCCCGAGCAGCGTGTGGGGTGTGTTCGACCGCACCGGGCTCGTGGCCTCCGGCGGGCACGGCGACCGCGGCGACGGCAGCGCACCCGACGCCGACACGGTCTACCGGATCGCGTCCTGCACGAAGAGCGTCACCGCCGCGACCCTGCTCGCACTCGTCGCCGACGGCCGGGTCCGGCTCGACGCCCCCGTGACCGACTTCGTCCCCGCGTTCGCCGACGTCGCGCTCCCGACGGCGGACTCCCCCGTCCCGACGCTCCGCATGCTCCTCACCATGGCCGGCGGGTTCCCGACCGACGACCCGTGGGCCGACCGGCAGGAGTCGATCACCGACGCCGACCTCGACGCCGTCCTCCGGCGCGGGCTGCTGTTCGACTCGGTGCCGGGCACGCGTTTCGCCTACTCGAACCTCGGGTACGCGCTGCTCGGTCGGGTGATCGCCGTCGTCGCCGGCGGCCCCTACACCGAGGTGGCCACGGACACCGTCCTGCGCCCGCTCGGACTCGACGACACCGTGTTCAGCGCCGCCGACGCTCGCGGCTTCGTGGTCACCGGTGTCCGTCCGCACGCCGGTGCCTGGGAACCGCTGCCGCTCACCGGTCCCGGGGCGTTCTCGTCGATCGGCGGTCTGTTCTCCACGGTGACCGACCTGGCCCGCTGGGGCGCGCACCTGGCTTCGGCGTTCACCGAGGCGCCCGAACCCGGCCCGGTGTCCCCCGCCGACCGACGGCTCATGCAGCAGGCGATGCGCGTCGTGCCGGCGTCGGTGGTGCCGACGTCGAGCCGCGCGACCGCGTACGGCTTCGGGCTCTTCGTGGAGCAGGACGCCCGATCCGGCGACCTCGTGTCCCACTCCGGCGGCTATCCGGGGTTCTCGGCGCACATGCGGTGGTCGCTGCGGGACGGCGTCGGGGTCGTCGCGTTCGAGAACGCCACGCAGGCGAAGGTCTCCGCCGCGGCCGATCACGCCCTCGACCTCGTCCTCGCGCACCGCGTGGCCGACGGCGCCGTCGACGCCGCGGGCGACGCGTACCTCGCACCAGGTGCCGGACGCACCACGGACGCCACGCGGGCGGCGCAGGGAGCCGTGTCGCGCCTCCTGGCCGACTGGAGCGACGACCTCGCGGACGCGATCTGCACGCCGAACGTGGCCATGGACGTGCCGTACGAACGCCGTCGGCGCGCGATCGCCGAGGCGGCCGCGCAGGTGGGCGCGGACCTGACGGCCGCGCCCTCGGACGAGCAGTCCACGGCCCCGTCGCACCTGCGGTGGTGGCTGTCCGGCACGGCCGGGCGGCTCCGGGTCGAGATCCGGCTGGCGCCGCTCGCGACCGGCCTCGTCCAGACGCTGAACGTCACCGCCGAACCCAGCGAACGCTGACCCGAACCCGGCGAACGCTGACCCCAGCCGCAAGGCGATCAGACCGGCGGCCGACCACCCACGAAGCCGAGCGCACGCGCCGCCACCCGGGTCCCCTCGCGTGCAGCCGCGCCGACCCGTACGGGGTCGGTCGCCCACGCGCGCAGGAAGCCGGCCGCGAACGCGTCGCCCGCGCCGAGCGTGTCGACGACCATCGCCGGTGTCACCGGCACCCGCTGCGGACTCCGGCCCGGCCGACCGAGCAGCACCCCCTCGTGACCGATCGTGACCACGACGAGCGGCACGTGGTCGGTGAGCGACCGGACCGCGTCGGCGACGGTGGACGCTCCGGTGAGGGCGAGCGCCTCCGGTTCGCTCGGGAAGAGCACGTCCACGCCGGCCAGGGCCTCCACGAACGCGGAGGCCCCGACGGCCCGCACGACCGCCGCGGACGACGGGTCGAGCGACACCCGCGCCGATCCCGACCGGGCCCGCGCGACGAGCGAGGCGATGCGCTCGGCTCCGCCGCCACCGAGCATCGCGGAGCCGGTCAGGTGCACGATGTCCGCGCGCGCCACGAGGTCGAGCGGGACGTCGGCCGCCGTGAGCGCACCGCTCGCTGCGGGATCGGACATCGCGGTGTGGCCGTCGCTGTTCCTCACGGACACGACGGCACCGGTGGCCGTCCTCGCGTCGTAGCGGATGTGCGGGCGCACTCCGGCGTCGACGAGCGCGCGCTCGTGCCGGTACACGTCGTCGACGCCGACCCGCGCGACGAGGTCGACCTCGGCGCCGAGCCACCCCAGCCACGTCGCGGTGTTGCCTGCAGCCCCGACCGCCCGGTGCCGGATCACCGCCGCCGGGTCGTGCGCCCCGGTGGACGTCGCCGTGGTCTGGACGAGGACTCCGTCGAGGACGTCCCCGACGACGAGGAAGCGCTTGCCCGCGCCACGGCGCCGGCCCGCCTCCGCGCGCCCGGCACGGGACGCCACGGGGTGCGGCGGGGACGCGCGGGGTTCGGACGACATGCTCATCGCCGCCATCCTACGCGGAATCGAGCAAATCTCCGTTTTCGCCGCTTCGACACCCACGAGCCGCTCGCGCCCACCCGGGCGCACCTGGCGCTCCGGAGATCGAGAGGGTAATATACTCATAGATCGTATGTGAACGGTCGCGTACCGCCCACGACCATGCTGGAGACGCCATGCCCCGCAAGCCCGACCCGACGCTCAAGCCCGCGATCATCGCCAAGGTGGCGGAGCACCTCCAGGACACCAAGCTCGAGGACGTCTCCGTCCGCAGCCTCGGCCGGGTGCTCGGCACGAGCGCCTACCCGATCGTCTACCACTTCGGCACGCGCGACTCGCTCATCGATGCGGTCGTGGACCACCTCGCCATCGCCGTCTCGGACGTGGTGCTCGACCCCCGCGCCGACGACCTCGCCCTGGCCGACTACCTGATCGCCGTGTTCGGTGGGCTCGACGACCCGGAGCGGTCCCTCGCGGCACGGCTGACGTTCGAACTGGGATCGGTGGAGTCCCTCGACGGGCGGGACCGCGAACGCACCTTCCACCGCGAGCAGATCGCCGCGATCACCGCGTGGTGCGTCGCCCACGGGTACGGCGCATCGGACGCCGAGCGCGCTGCCCGCGGTGCAGTCCTCGCCGCGCGTGGCATCCAGTGGGGCGCGATCGTCGACCGCGATCGATCGGACCCCGACGCCGCGCTGCGCGCGATCGCGGACAAGCTCGTCTCGGGCGTCCACTTCCAAGCCGCCTGAGGCACGGGACGCACCCCGGGACGGACTGGAGGCGCGGTGCCGGCCGGCACCGCGCCTCCAGTCCGTCAAGCGGTCACGATCGCGACCCGCTGACGGTGTCTCAGAGCGTGACGAAGTTCTGCGACTTCGCGTTCGCGAAGCGCGCGGCGACGTTCTCCCAGTCGACGATGTTCCAGACGGCCTTCACGTAGTCCGCCTTGACGTTGAGGTAGTCGAGGTAGAAGGCGTGCTCCCACATGTCGAGCATGAAGATCGGCACGAGGCCGAACGGGATGTTGCCCTGCTGGTCGAACAGCTGGAAGGTCGTGAGCTTCTGACCGAGGGTGTCCCAGGCGAGGACCGACCAGCCGGAGCCCTGGATGCCGTTGGCGACGGCGGCGAACTGGGCCTGGAACTTCTCGAACGAGCCGAAGAACTCGTCGATCGCCGCGGCGAGCTCGCCCTCGGGGACCTTCGTCTCCGGGCCGAGGTTGGTCCAGAAGATCGAGTGGTTCACGTGGCCGCCCAGGTGGAACGCGAGGTCCTTCTCGAGCTTGTTGACGTTCGCCAGGTTCCCGGACTCGCGGGCCTCGGCGAGCTGCTCGAGCGCGGTGTTCGCGCCCGTCACGTAGGTCTGGTGGTGCTTGTCGTGGTGCAGCTGCATGATCTTGCCGCTGATGTGCGGCTCGAGCGCGGCGTAGTCGTACGGCAGCTCCGGCAGGGTGTACTCAGCCATGTGAGTTCCTTTCGATCAGTGGTGGGCGGATGGTGCTCCGCGGCTCACGAGAGCCGGGAACGATCGGTGAGGGAGTGGAATTCCCGGTTGTGGTAGACCAGCGGCTCGCCCCGCTCGAGGCCGACGACGATGTCGAGGACCTCGGCGACGACGACCGTCGACGAACCGATCGGCGTGGTCGACAGGGGTCGGCAGCGGAGGGCACTCGCGGCACTCGGCAGGTAGCGGTCCCCCGACGGGAGGGTGCCCCAGATCGGGTCGTCGGCCGCCGGACTGCCCGTCGCGGCGAAGCGCTTCGCGAGGGCGACGCCGAGGGAGTCGACCAGGTGCACGACGAAGACCGGGGCACCGAGCACGACACCGGCGGACCCGGAGTTCGTGGACAGTGAGAAGACGAGCACGGGCGGGTCGATGGCGACGCTGGCGACGCTGGACGCGGTCAGGCCGGTGGGGCCGTCCGGGCCCTCCGCGGTGATGACCGCGACACCGGCGGGGTGCCCGCGGAAGGCGGCCTTGTACGCGTCCGCGATGGTCGCCGGTGCTTCGTCGGGCATGGGAGTCGTGGCCGTTCCTTCGGATGGGGAGGGCCGCGGCTCCGCGGCCTTGTCCCAACGTATGACCTCAACCCTGGTTGAGGTCAACGATTCCCAGGTTCGTCCGATCCCGGGCGTGCCGTGCGGGGCTCCGGCGAGGCGAGCTGTCGCCTCAGCGCCGCTTGAGCATGACGACCGCGCCGGCCGCCGCGACGACCATGAGGAGCGCCGCGACCCCCGCCGTGACCGTCACCCCGGAGTCGAACGCCGCCCGCGCCGACTCGAGGAGCGCCTGTCCCGCCGAGCCGCCGAGGTCGGCGGCGGCGGACACCGCACCGCCGAGGGTTTCCTGGGCCGCGGTGTGCGCCGACGAGGACAACCCGTCCGGCACGACGACGTGCGCCCGGTAGGCGGTGGCCAGGATCGTCCCGAGCACCGCGGTGCCGAGCACGGCGCCGATCTCGTACGCCGTCTCGGACATCGCCGACGCCGCACCGGCCTTGTCCGCGGGCGCCGTCGAGATGATGAGGTCGTTCGTGACCGTCTCGGACGCCCCGATGCCGATGCCGAGCAGCACGAACGCGAACGCGAGCGCCACGATCGAGGCGTGGTGCCCGAGCACCGACACCATCGCGTACGCGGCCGCCGAGAACAGCAGGGACACGGCGACGACCCAGCGCGGCGCTACCCGGGCGACGACCGGCACGACGACGAGCCCCGCCACGATCGTGAGCACCGATCCGGGGACGAGCACGACGCCCGAGGCGAACGGGTCGAGGCCGGCGACGAGCTGCAGGTGCTGCGCGATGAAGAAGAGGAACCCGGTGAGCGAGAACATCGCCGTCATGTTCATCAGCACGCCGCCGGTGAACGCCGTGCTCCGGAACAGTCTGAGGTCGAGCATCGGGGTCCGCGACCGGAGCTGCCGGCGCACGAACGCGACCCCGCAGAGCACGCCGACCGCGAGCATGGCGATCGCGAAGCCCCGCTCCTCCGGATGCACCACGGACTTGATCGCCCACGCCGTGGGGGCGAGGGCGCCGAGCGACAGGAACATGCTCGGCACGTCGACCGGCCCCGGGTTCGGGTCGCGGGACTCCGGCACGCAGAACGGCACGCCGACGAGCATGAGCACGAGGATCGGCACCGCGACGAGGAACACGGAGCCCCAGTGGAAGTGCGCGAGGAGGACGCCGCCGACGAGCGGCCCGAGGGCGTTGCCGGCCGCGAACATCGTCGACCAGAGGGCGAGCGCCATCCGCCGCTCCCCCGCGTCGACGAAGACGTTGCGGATGATCGACAGCGTCGCCGGCATGAGCATGGCCCCGAACACGCCCATCACGATCCGGGCAGCGACGAGCATCCAGGCATCCGTCGCGAACGCCGCCGCGACCGAGAACACCGCGAAGCCGGTGGCGCCGGTCACGAGGATCCGGCGGCGGCCGATGCGGTCGCCGATGCTGCCCATCACGACGAGCAGGCCCGCGAGGACGAGCGGGTAGGCGTCGACGATCCAGAGCTGCGTGGTGGCGTCGGGGTTCAGTGCGCGGGAGATCGACGGGAGCGCGAAGCTCAGCACGGTGTTGTCGACCGAGATGAGCAGGACGGGGAGCATCAGCACGGCGAGCGCGGCGAACCGTCGGGCACGGCTGCCGGTGACGGCGGTGGCGACGGGGCTGGTGAGCAGTGCGGACACTTCGGACTCCTGGGACTTCGAGCCGGACCGGGTCGACGGCGGTGCAGACGAGACGGGGCGCGGTGCGGGCACGCGCCCCGTCAGGACCTCACGAGTGTACCGTCTGGACGGTATTGGTTGCAAATGCAACCGGTCGACGGACTGGAGGCGCGGTGCGGGCGTGCACCGCGCCTCCAGTCCGTCACCGGGTCACGTCCAGGGCGCGTCGCCGCCCGGTAGGCGCGTCGCCGCCGAGCGTCGCGCTACGCCGACTCGCGCAGGAGCAGGCTGTGTCGCACCGTCCGCTGCACTGCAGCGCCCTGGCGGGGCAGCGCACCCGACAGCATGCCGAGCGCGAGGTCGAGCGCCTCGCGCGCGACGGCGTCGAGGTCCACCGCGAGGGTCGTCAGCGTCGGTGCGACGAGCGAGCCGAGGGGCAGCCCGTCCACCCCGACGACGCGGACGTCTCCGGGGACGTCCACCCCGGCGCGACGGCAGGCCTGCAGCACACCGAGCGCCATCACGTCGTTGAACGCCAGGATCGCGTCGAGTCGACGCTTCCGCGCCAGGATCCGGACCGTCTCCTCGGCGCCGCACTCGGCCGTACCGTGCTCCGCGTGCACGAGTTCCGGGAGGTAGCCGCGGCGCTGGAGGGCGTCCATCATGAGCACGCCGCGGACGCTGGTGTGCTCCGGCGACGAGTTGTCGAGCACGACGGGATGCCGCACGCCCGTCGCCACCAGATGGTCGGCGAGGACCTCGATCGCGTCCGCGGGGTCGATCCAGACGGCTGCGGTCGGCGGCTCGGCGTACGGGTCGAGCTCCACCATCGGCACCGTGCCGAGGAGCTCGTTCCACCGCTCCCGGCGCGAACCGAGGTACCCGATGACCACGTCGGTCTGCGCCCCGAGCGCCTGGACCATCCGGTCGGCGTCGCTCGCCAGGTCGACGTCGGCGAGCATGACGTTCCACCCCTGCTCGGCCGCGAGCCGGAAGACCGCGGACGCGAGCTGCGGCGTGTAGGGGTTCCGCAGGTCGTTCACGACGAGTCCGAGCTGGTGGTCGCCGCCGGTGACCAGTCCGCGACCGAACCGCGAGGGGCGGTAGTCGAGCCGTTCGGCCTCGGCGAGGACCCGCTGCTTCGTCGCCGCACTGATGCCGGACATGCCGTTCATCGCCCGGGTGACGGTCTGCCGGGACACCCCGGCGGCCGCGGCGACGTCGAGGATCGTCGCCCGGCCGCCGGGGCTGCTGCTCGCGGGGAGCGGGTCCGGGTGCTGGGGCGTCAGTCGCGGAGGTCCAGCCATGCCACCTGTTCGGGAGTGAGGTCGACGGAGAGACCCGTCATGGAGGAACGGGCTTCCGCGATCGTACGCGGTCCGAAGAGCGGGAAGGTCGGGAACGGCTGGTTCAGGACGTAGGCGAGCGCGATCGCCGTGGCCGGCACGCCGAACCGCTCGCCGAGCTCGGACGCGCGACGGAGGCGCTCGAAGTTCTCGTCGCTGTAGTAGCAGCGGACGAGCTCGGCGTCGCTGGTGTCCTCCGGCTTCGCCCGGCCGGTGAAGAACCCGCGCGCCTGCGAGGACCACGGCAGCAGGGGCACCTGACGTTCCTCGAGCCACTGCTTCGACGCGGCGTCGGTCGCGTGCCGGCACCCCGCCCACGGCACGTCGTACGCCTCGGCGAGGCCGAAGTGGTTGCTGAGGACCTCGAACTCGTGCCTGCCGTTGGCACGGGCGTACTCGTTCGCCTCGTCGAAGCGCGCCGTGCTCCAGTTCGACCCGCCGTACACGCGGATGCGGCCGGCGCGACGGTGCTCGTCGAGGACGTCGACGAACTCCCCCACGGGGACGTCCTCGTCGTCGCGGTGCATCATGTAGATGTCCGCGTAGTCGGTGCCCTGGCGCTCGAGGCTCTCGAGCAGCTGTCGGCTGAGCGACTCCGGGTCGCAGTAGGGCGTGTGCGCGCCCTTCGTGATGACCACCACGTCCTCGCGGACCCCGCGGTTCCGGATCCACGTGCCGAGCCGCCCCTCGAGCACGCCGCCGCCGTAGATGTACCCGGTGTCGAAGACGTTGCCGCCCTGCTCGACGAACAGGTCGAAGATCGCGCTGGCGTGCGCGAGGTCGGGCTGGTTGTCGACGCCCATGACGAGCCGGGACATCCGTTTCCCGACGCCCGCGATCTCGCCGTACCGCATCGGGACGTCGGTCCGCTCTGGTTCGCGTGCGGCGACGACGAGCGGTCGGCCGCTGACCGTCGGGATGTCGGCGGTCTCGGCCTCGAACGGGAAGCGCAGGCCGATCGCGGCGCGCCAGCGGTCCAGCGTGCGAGCTGCGGCGAGCGACTCGTCGAGGGTCATCTGCGGCGCGTCGACCCTGCGGTCGGCGAGGGCCGCGGTGGTGGCGTCGGCCTCGAGCGCGTAGGGGTGCGCCCCCGCGAAGGACAGCGCGCGCGGCTCCTCGTCGACGGTGTGGACCTCGATCGTGGGCTCCTCGCCGAGCGTCCACGGGTCGGTGAGCGTGATCTTCCCGGTCGTGCCGTACACCACGACCGCGTTCTCGTCCTGGACGCGGACACCGGTGCGGACACTGGCGGTGATGCCCGGCGTGTACGTCAGGTGCGCGACGGTCCACTCGTCGACGCCCGTCGGCCCGAGCGTCCCCGTGGCGGTGAGCTCGGTCGGCTCCGCGGCGGCCACCCCGGTCGCGGCCTGGACGATCGCCGCCGCCATCGTCACCGGGTAGCCGCCGACGTCGAGGATGCCCCCACCGGCGGTGTCGACGTCGAAGAGACGCCCGGTCCGGTCACCGGAGCGGAACGCGAACGAGGCGTCGACGTGCGTCACGGCGCCGATCGAGCCCTGGCGGACGAGGTCCAGCAGTGCCGCGGTCTGCGGGTGGAAGCGGTACATGTACGCCTCGACGAGCGGCAGGCCGGCCTGGCGCGCGGCATCGGCGAGCGCCATCGCGGTGCCGTGGTTCGGCGACAGCGGCTTCTCGCACAGGACGGCCTTGCCCGCCTCGAGCGCGGCGAGCACGAGCGCGGCGTGACCGGTGTGCACCGTCGAGACGTACACGGCGTCCACGCTGGGGTCGGCGAGGGCGTCGGCGTAGGAGACCGCGGCGACGTCGGCGAACCCGTGCTCGACGGCGTCCGCGGCGAAGGCCCGCGCGCGGTCCGGCGAGGAGCTCCCGGCCGCGACGATGGTCGCGCCGACACCGCTCGCCGGCAGCTGGGAGAGGAAGCGGCGGGCGATGCCGCCGGGGCCGAGGACGGCCCAGCCGGGGGCGTCGTGGCGGCCGGTCGTGCTGTTGCCGGTGGTGGGCGCGGTCTGCGCTGACATGCGGATCCCTATCGTGTCGTGAACCTTCACGGTCGTGACGAACGTAATGCCCTCGGAGCAGCACTGCAACGATCCTGGTGCTTGACACGGCGTGTCGGTGCGGGCAGGCTCTGAGCCACTTCGTGAGCGTTCACGGTCGAACGCTCCAGGTATCCCGATCTCAACGACGAGAGCAGGTACTCCGTGACAGCAGCACCATCGATCAGTCTCAGCCGGCGGGGGTTCCTCGCCGGCGCAGGCGCCCTCGGCGCCCTCGCCACGACGGCGCTCCTCACCGGGTGCTCCACCGGCACCGCCATCTCCAAGGACCCCGACGAACTGGTCCTCTGGTACTGGAACCGTTCCCTCGACCCGAAGTTCCTGAAGCAGGCCGCCGGTGGGATCAGCGGCCACGAGCCCATGCGGCTCAGGCCCGACCTCATCGGCGGCGCGTCCTACGACACGAAGTTCCGGACGGCCCTCGCCGGCAACGCGTTCATCCCCGACGTGCTCATGGTCAACTCGAACTGCTGGCTGTACTTCCCCGACGAGGACCTCTTCACCGACTTCGACGACCACGGCGGTGCGTCGAAGAAGGGCGAGTACTACGACTGGAAGCTCGCGCTCGGGCGGACTCCGAGCGGTCGGCAGTGCTTCTGGCCCGTGGACACCGGCCCGACCGGGTTCTTCTACCGGCAGGACGTGCTCGCGAAGGCCGGGCTGCCCACGGACCCGGACGAGGTCGCCGACGCGATCACGACCTGGGACGACTTCCGGACGTTCGGCGCGAAGATCCGCAAGGGTGCCGGGTCGGCGACCGTGATCACGGCGAACCAGCTCTTCACCCAGTACATCGCCGCGAGCCCCACGCGGTACTTCGACCGCGACGACCAGCCGGTGTTCGAGCGCAGCGACAGCTCGGTGCGGCAGGCGTGGGAGAACGCCGTCGCGTGCGTGCGCTCCGGCCTGACCGGCAACCTGCAGTCCGGCACCGACCAGAACGCGGGCTGGGTCTCCGGCCGGGTCGCCGGGCAGATCGAGGGCGCCTGGTGGACCCAGGTCATCCACGACACCGCTCCCGCCGCGGCCGGGAAGTGGCGGATCGCGCGGCAGCCGGAGCGACCCGGGAACAGCGGCGGCTCCTTCCTCGCCGTCCCGAAGTCCTCCAAGGACCCCGCTGCGGCTGCGGCGTTCGCGCAGTGGATCACCTCCCCCGAGGTGCAGTCGCACACGTACAACGACGTCCAGCTGTTCCCCTCCACGCCCGCGTCGTTCGACAACGGCCTCATGCGGAACCCTGGGAACTACTTCGGCGACCAGGACCCGCTCGGGTTCTTCAACGCCTCGGCGATGGACGTCCCGGTGACGTACATCTCGAACTCCGAACGGTTCATCGGCGCCTTCACCACCGAGATCACCAACGTCGAGGCAGCGGGGAAGGACCCCGACCGCGCCTGGCAGGACGCCGTCGACCAGACCAACCGGGTCCTCGAGAAGCGCGGGGTCCGGGCATGAGCACCAAGCAGGCACCACGGACCACGAGCATCCCCGCCGTCGTCGGCACCCCCACCTCGTCCATCACCACGGCCGCCACCGGGAAGCGCTTCGGCCTTCGCCGGTTCTGGCCGCAGTACGTCGCGATCGCACCGTTCTACGTGCTGTTCCTCGTGTTCGGCCTGTTCCCGATCGTGTTCTCGATCGTCCTGTCGTTCACCGACTGGGACGGCATCGGCTCGCCCGCGTTCGTCGGACTCGCGCAGTACCAGTACCTGCTCGGCGACCCGCGGTTCTGGAACGCCGTCTCGAACACCTTCCTCATCTGGATCATGTCCACGATCCCGATGCTGTTCCTGGCGCTCGTCCTCGCGTTCCTGCTGCACGGCGACATCCGCGCGAAGGGCTTCTACCGAGTGGCCTTCTTCATCCCCAACGTCACGAGCATGGTCGCGATGGCCATCGTGTTCGGGTCGGTGTTCTCCGACGGCTTCGGCCTCGTCAACGCCGCGATGCGTGCTCTCGGTGCCGACCCGGTCGGCTGGCTGTCGTCCTACTGGGGCATCAAGGTCACGATCTCGGTGATGGTGATCTGGCGCTGGACCGGGTACAACGCGATCATCTACCTCGCGGGGTTGCAGTCGATCTCGACGGAGCTGTACGACGCCGCGAAGGTCGACGGCGCGAACACCTGGCAGATCTTCTCCCGGATCACGGTCCCCCTCCTCCGGCCCGTCATCCTGTTCACCGTCATCACGTCGACCATCGGTGGACTCGGGCTCTTCACCGAGCCGCAGATCCTCTTCAACGGGCAGGCCGTCGGCGGTCCGGACGAGGCCGGCATGACGATCGTGCTCTACCAGTACGAGCAGGCGTTCAACCAGTTCGACTTCGGGTACGGGTCGGCGATCGCCTGGGTGCTGTTCATCTTCTCCGTGGTCTTCGCGATCATCAACTGGCGCCTCCTCAGCGAACGCGACGGCCTGAAGACACCGAGACGGCTGCGCGCACCGCGCACGACCCGCACGAGCGCGAAGGGGGTCGACGCATGACCGCGACGCCGACCACGACGACCACCAACACCGCCGCAGCGCTCGGACGACCGGGTGCCGCGGGCAACGACCGCGGCCACGGGTTCCGGCGCGGATGGGTGGGGACGGCCGTCACGCACCTCTGCCTGATCGTCGGCGTGGTGCTGTCGATCTTCCCGTTCTACTGGTTGCTCGTGATGTCGACCTCGACGAACGCGGAGATCTTCGGGTACCCGCCGTCGCTGTGGTTCGGCGGCAACGCCATGGCGAACGTCGCGTCGGTGTTCAGCAACGTCGACATGCTCCGCGCCCTGCTCAACACGGTGATCGTGTCGGGCGGCACGGCCGTCCTCGTGATGGTGTTCGACTCCCTGGCGGCGTTCGCGTTCGCGAAGTACGAGTTCCCGTTCAAGCGGACCCTGTTCACGGTGATGCTCGCGACGTTCCTCGTGCCGGGCAGCCTGTCGCTCGTGCCGAGCTTCGTGCTCATGGCGAAGCTCGGGTGGATCGGCGGGCTGCAGGCGCTCATCGTCCCCGGCGCGGCGAACGCGTTCGGCATCTTCCTGCTGCGGCAGTTCGCGACCGGCTCGATCCCGAACGAGGTGATCGATTCCGCGCGGGTGGACGGTGCCGGGTTCTTCCGCACCTGGTGGTCGATCGCGGTGCCCATGCTCCGCGGCGGCCTCGCGTTCCTCGGCATCTTCACCTTCGTCACGGCCTGGAACGACTACGTGTGGCCGCTGATCGTGCTCATCGACCCGAAGGGGCAGACGCTGCAGGTGGCGCTCGCGGGCCTGAGCTCGGTGAACGCGACGGACCTCGGCGCGGTGATGGCCGGCGCGGTGATCAGCGTGTTCCCGCTCATCGGGGTGTTCATCATCGGTTCGCGGCACTTCATCGCGAACATCGCCGCCGGTGCTCTGAAGGGTTGAGGGTTCGCGGGCAGCAGCGCGTGTCCCGCACTGCTGCCCGCGAATCCCTAGACTCGTGCGCATGGCAAGCGCCCGCGATCGTGTCCTGGACAGCTTCGTCGCCATCGTGTGCGAGGAAGGAGAGCGTCCGGCGACCCTCGACGCCGTGGCCGCCCGCGCCGGCGTGTCGAAGGGCGGACTGCTCTACCACTTCGGGTCGAAGGCGGCGCTGGTCGAGGGGCTCTGCGAGCGACTGTCCGACCTCTCCGCCATCGACGTCGAGCGCATGCGCGAGGCCGAGGACGGCGCGCCGCGCTACTTCGTGCGCAACTGCCAGTTCGTCGGCAGTGAGCTCGACCTCGCCCTCCTGGCAGCGAGCCGTCTGCAGCAGGCGGGCTACGAGGAGGCCGGCCGCACCCTCGACGAGACCGAGAACGCCTGGCTGGCGGCGCTCGTCGACTCGCTCGGTGACGTCCCGACGGCGCAGGCGATCAAGCTCATGGGCGACGGGCTGTACCACGCGGCCTCCCTCGGCGCCGCGAGCGAGGTCCGCCCCGACCGGGCGAGCGTCGACATGGAGCCGCTGCTCGCCGTCGTCGACCGCCTGATCGCCACCAGACCCGGCGCGTGAACGAACATCCCCGCTGCTGGGGATAGACTGGGTCCGATCCACCCGCCTGATTCCGGAGGTACCACTGTGGGCCGCGTCATCGCCGCTGTTTTCTCGATCCTGCTGCTGCTGGTGTCGATGTACCTGTTCGGCTTCGCGTTCCAGGTGAGCTCGGGTCAGGCGTTCATCTTCATGGGCGGTCTCCTGCTCATGTCCCTCTCGTTCTTCCTGCCGATCCACGTGTTCGGCAAGCGGTAGTCACCCACCGCGTCCGAACGGGCCCCGCACCTCTCGAGGTGCGGGGCCCGTTGCGTTTCCCGGGAGGCGCGGGGCGCCTACGCGAGGACGCGCAGCGCGCGCAGGGTCACCGCCGTCGACACCGCCGCGTGCACGGCCTCGGCACCCTTGTCCTCCTTCGACCCCGGCAGCCCGGCGCGGTCGAGCCCCTGCTGCTCGTCGTCCAGCGTGAGCACGCCGAACCCGACGGGCTTCCCGGTGTCGAGCGCCACGCGGGTGAGCCCGCTCGTGGCCGCGTCCGAGACGTACTCGAAGTGGGGTGTGCCGCCGCGGATGATCACGCCGAGGGCGACCGCCGCGTCGAAACCGGCCTCGAGGGCGGCCTTCGCGACGACCGGCAACTCGAAGCTCCCCGGCACCGGGATGACCTCCGCCGACGCCCCGAGCCGCTCGACCTCGCGCTGGGCACCGGCGAGGAGGCCGCCCGCGATCGTGTCGTGCCACCGACCGGCGACGATCGCCACCCGGATCCGGGTCCCGTCGACGTGGTCGCGGTCCGCCGCGCCTGCTCCGCTCATCGTGTCGTTCCTTCCGTGGGCGCGGCCTCGGCCGCTGCCCGGTCTGCCGCGTCGAGCCACTCGACGAGTGCGGCGATGGTGATGACGGGCACGCCCGCGCGTGCCCCGAGTGCGAGAAGTCCCGGCAGGCGCATCATGCCGCCGTCCTCGTCGACGATCTCGCAGATCGCCGCGGCGGGACGCAGTCCGGCGGCGGTGACGAGCTCGATCGCTGCTTCGGTGTGACCCGCACGCTCGCGGACGCCGCCCGGTCGCGCACGCAGGGGCACGACGTGTCCGGGACGGTGCAGGTCGTCGCGGACCGAGGCGGGGTCGGCCAGGACCCGCAGCGTCCGGGCCCGGTCGTGCGCGCTGATGCCGGTGGTCACGCCGGCGGCGGCGTCGACGGTCACGGTGTAGGCCGTGCCGCGGACGTCCTCGTTGTGGGCCACCATCGGCGGGAGGTCGAGCGCGTCCGCGATCTCGATGCTCACCGGGGCGCAGATGAACCCGGACGAGTGGGCCACCGTCCAGGCGATCCACTCGGGGCTCGCGAGTTCGGCGGACAGGATGACGTCGCCCTCGTTCTCACGGTCCTCGTCGTCCGCGACGATGACCGGACGACCGGCAGCGATCGCCGCGACGGCGTCCTCGATGCTCGCCAGGCCGAGTGCACCGGCGGCCGGCGCACCAGCGACCGCGGCCACAGCCGGCACACTCCCGCCGGGCGCTACCGTCTGCGGGACCGAGCCGGTCTCGGCGACCATCACCGCGCCTCCAGACCGGCCGTCTCCAGCGGACGCAGCGCGGCGTCGAGCCGCAGCATCCGCCGGACGTGCCGCGCCAGGACGTCGGTCTCGATGTTCACCCGGTCGCCGGGGACGCGAGTGCCGAGGGTGGTGGCCTCGAGCGTCTCCGGGATGAGGTTCACCTCGAACCAGGCGTCGGCGGGCGGGGTGTCCTCGGCGGACACCGCGCTCACGGTCAGGGAGACGCCGTCGATCGCGACCGAGCCCTTGTCCACGACGAGCGGGCTGAGATCGGGAGCGAGCGAGAAGCGCACGCGCCGCCAGCCGTCGCCGTCCGTCGTCTCGAGCACCGTCGCGGTGCCGTCGACGTGGCCCTGCACGATGTGACCGCCGAGCCGGTCGCCGACCGATGCTGCGCGCTCGAGGTTCAGGCGGTCGCCGACGGCGAGCGAACCGTGCGCGCTCATGTCGAGCGTCTGCTTCATGACGAAGGCCGTGAAGGTCTCCGGGGTCTGCTCGACGACGGTCAGGCAGACGCCGCTCGTCGCGATGGAATCGCCGTGCCGGGCGTCCCCGACCACGAGCGGCCCGTGGACGGTGAGCGCGACGGAGTCGCCGTGCTGCTCGACGGCGGTGACGGTGCCGAGTTCCTCGATGATGCCGGTGAACACTGGTGTCCTCTCAACGGGACTCCGGGGGCGTTCGACGATCGTCGGCATCGACGGACGGGTCGCGTCCAGCTCGTGGTCGCGTCTCGTCCGCCAGCGCTTCCTCCCATCCGGACTCTCACCGTCGGTCCCGGAATCCCACCGGGTCAACCTCTGCCGGGTTCGCACCCGTCATCAGTTCGTGGACTGTCACCACCGGTTCGGAATTGCACCGACCCCGGAGCACTTGCGTAGTCGGAACGATACCCCACACGGACGACGGCGGGATCTCGCCGGTTCGCGGGGCGTCACACAGTGCTCCTCCGGTCCGTGACGAGCCACGGAACCGACGTCGAACCGGGCTGCGCGCCTGGTTCGACGTCGGTCTCGTGGTTCGGTGCGCGCCTGCGGTCAGTGCCGCGTGTGCAGCACCAGCGTTCCCGCCCCGGCGAGGAGCAGCAGCAGCGCGATGCCGGCGGGAACGATCGGCGACGACGCTCCCGTGTAGGCGAGCGCCGGCTGGGTGCTCCACGCGTCGACGGCACGCACGGCGGTCCGGGCGATCGTCGCGATGCCGGCGGTCGTCGCGATGACGGTCCCGGCCCTGGAGGCGCTGGTCGACACCGCCACGTCGGCTCCGGTGACGGGGGTCACGGTTCCGGTCGTGCTGACGTCTCCTGCGCCGATCGCGTCATCGGGGATGGTGGCGTCGCCCGGGGTGGTGCCGTCACCGGGGGTGGTGCCGTCACCAGGGGTGGTGCCGTCACCGGGCGTGGTGGTGGTGCTGGTGCCGTCCCCGACGAGACCGATCCCGTTGCCGCCGATCGTGAGCGGGAGGCTGACGACCGGCGTGACCTGGGTCCCACCCAGGACCGCGCCGTCACCCGAGGTGGTCCCGCCGGTCGTGGTCGTGTCGGTCGTGTCGGTCGCGTCGGTCGTGTCGGTCGCCGAGGTCGCCGAGGTCGTCGACGCCGTGCTCGTACCGTCACCGACGAGGCCGATGCCGTTCCCACCGATGCTCACCGGCAGCGACACCACCGGCGACACCTGCGAACCCGACGCGATCCCGTCCGACCCCGACGTCGTGCCGTCCGCGGCCGGCGTGGTCGCGTCGGTCGTACCCGCCGAACCGTCCGCCGGGGCGGTCGCCCCGGTCGCGTCGCCGTCACCGAGCAGCCCGATGCCGTTGTCCGACACCGTGATCGGCGCCGCGACGACCGGAGCGACCTGCGTGCCCGACGCCGTGCCGTCCGACCCCGAGGTCGTGCCACCCGCCGTGGGCGCGGTCGTGTCGGTCGCCGAGGTCGTCGACGCCGTGCTCGTACCGTCACCGACGAGGCCGATGCCGTTCCCACCGATGCTCACCGGCAGCGACACCACCGGCGACACCTGCGAACCCGACGCGATCCCGTCCGACCCCGAGGTCGTGCCGTCCGCGGCCGGCGTGGTCGCGTCGGTCGAACCGGTCGTACCCGTCGAACCGTCCGCCGGGGCGGTCGCCCCGGTCGCGTCGCCGTCACCGAGCAGCCCGACGCCGTTGTCCGACACCGTGATCGGTGCCGCGACGACCGGAGCGACCTGCGTGCCCGACGCCGTGCCGTCCGACCCCGAGGTCGTCGACGCCGACGACGCCGTGGACCCGGCATCCGCGGTCTGCGCTGCGGCGGGCTCGGACGACACCGCGTCACCGCCCACGGCGATCGCGTTGCCGGAGGCCTCGACCGGTGCGGTCACGTCGCCGACGACCTGGGTGCCCGAAGCGACACCGTCCGAACCCGAGGTGGAGTCAGCGGCGGTCACCGGTGCCGCCTCCTCGGTTGCGGGAGCCGCCGACGCGGGCGCAGCGGCAGCGTCACCGTCGACGGCGATCGCGTTGTCCGAGACCTGCACGGGCGCTGTCACCTCGGGGGCGACCTGCGTGCCCGACGCCGTGCCGTCCGCACCCGAGGTGGACGGGGCAACGGCCGGATCCGTCGCTGCTGCATCGGCCGGCGTCGTAGCACTCGTGGGCGACGACACCGCGTCGCCGAGCACCCCGAGCGCGTCGCCGGTCGCGGACACGGGCGCGTCGATCGACGGCGCCACCTGCGTGCCCGAAGCGGTGCCGTCCGCGCCGGAGGTCGTCGCAGCGTTCGCCGCAGCAGCACCTCCGAGCGTCAGCCCGCCGACGAAGAGGGCGAACCAGAGCCCTCTCGAGACGTACTTGTTCATGGTCGTTTCTTCCTGATCGAGATCGGCGGCCGACCGCGGTGGCGGCGGCCAGTGGTGGGTGCCTGCCGTGCCGGACAGGCGCACCGATCTCAGTCAGGGGCGACGTCGTGCTCGCCGACGATCGACGCGGGGACGGCGTCGTCGGAGAGGTTGCCGCGTGACCCCGCGGCGAGGGAGAACCGGGCGTCGGCCGTGCCGACGGTGCCGACCGCTGGGGCCGAGCCGGCCGAACCGGCAGCGCTGCCGCCGAGTACGCCCGAGCCGGCGCCGTCGACCGCGCCATCGCCGTACCCGGCGCCGTGGCCTTCCGGGACGAGGAGCGCTCGGCCGCCGAACGTGGCGTCCTGCGGCTCGCCGGCCGCGACGATGCCGGTGGTCCCGGCGAGGACGGTCGCGTCCATTCGGGACCCCGTGGCGGAGCGCTCGGCCACCACGCGCGCGTCGTGCGCGCCCGTCGCCGTGGCGAGCGGTGCACTGGGCGTGCCGCCCGCGGGGACCGGGGGGACGTCGACGACGGGATCCGTGCCTCCAGGCAGGACGCCGACGACGGGAGGCACGTCGGTGAGGACGTCCGGCACCGAACCGACGGTCGTCCCGACTGCTCCGAGCGTGTCGTCGACCAGTCCGGTGACCGGACCGGTGACGGAGCCGAGCGTGTCGTCACCGAGGACCGTGCCGACTACCGGAACGGCGCCGACCACCTGGTCGAGTGCGGTGACGACGGCGGTCACGGGACGTGCGCCGGTGAGTGCCCGGACGGTCCCGGTGGCGGGTCGGAGGACGGTGACGAGGGTGTCGGTCGCCGGCCTGGAGGCGCTGCTCGCCCCAGGTGATCCGGCCTGCGCCGCGGGGGTGGTCGGGTCGGGACGGGTGGCTGGTTCCGCGCTGACCGCGGGCGTCTCCGCCACGGGCGCTGCCGTGGCGGGCGTCGAAGGAGCCGGAGCGGCCGGAGCGGCTGCCGAGGGGGCAGGAGCAGCCGGTGCCGGAGCGGGCGCGGTGTGTTCCGGTGCCGAGGCCGGCGTCGCCGGAGCGGGTGCGGGTGCGGGTGCGGGTGCGGGTGCGGGTGCGGCGGCCGCCGGGGCGACGGCCTTCCGCGCGGGCTCGGCGACGCTCTCGACGGTCCGTCCGACACCGCTCGTGAGGCCGTGGACGGTGTCGCCGAGGCCGGCGACCAGCCCTCGGTGCTGCGGCTGCGGCTGCTCCTGGGTCTGCTGCGACTGCGCGGGCGTCGCCGCAGCGGCCGGGCGGGCGCCGATGACCAGCGAGAGCAGCACGAGGCCGGCGACGATGCCGACGCCGAACAGCGCGTACCGGATCACCGCGCGCCACGGTGCGCGCAATGGCTGGTCCATGCGCTCACCTCCCGATCTCGGCTGCGCACGTAGAGTGGTTGGTCGGCACGGTACGCCGCTCCACTCCGGATCGCATCCCGTTTCGGAAGAAATCGTCAGGAAAGGCCGGTCTTGGTCTCGATCTTCAACGCTCCGACTCGCAACCTGGACATCGTCACGCTGCACGAGATCCTCCGCCTCCGGCAGGACGTGTTCGTCGTCGAGCAGGCTTGTGCGTACCCCGACATCGACGGGCGCGACCTCGAACCGGGGACGCTGCAGTTCTGGGCGGGGCAGGGATCCGTGGACGCGACGCTGCGCCTCCTGCGCGAACCGGACGGCACAGAGCGCATCGGCCGGGTGGCGACCGCGAAGGCCGCGCGGGGGCAGGGCCTCTCGTCGCAGCTCATGGAGGCGGCGATCGCCGAGTCACGCTCCGCGCGGATCTCGATCGACGCGCAGGCGTACCTCGAGCAGTGGTACGCCCGGTTCGGGTTCGTGCGCGCGGGTGAGGACTTCCTCGAGGACGGCATCCCGCACGTCCCGATGACCCGCACGCGCTGAGCGCTGCTGGTAGCGGCCGCTCTGCGGGCGCCGGTCAGGCCCGCCACCGGCGGAGCTCGTCGAACGACCGGCCCTGGTGCGACCGCTCCGCGACGAGCCGTTCGAACACGATGTTCGTCTGCGTCGTCGCCACCGACGGGTCCCCGCTGAGCTCGTCGGCCACGAAGTCGCGCAGCTGCTCGGTGGAGGTGCAGGCGATGTGCACGAGGAAGTCCTTGTCCCCCGCCAGGAACGACACGTCCTGCACGACGGGCACGCGGAGCAGGCGCTTCGCGAAGTCCCGCAGCTCGTGCCGAGCGGCGGCGTGCACCCGCACCGAGACCATCGCCTCGATCGCGAACCCGAGCCGGGCGATGTCGACGTCCGCACGGTAGCCGCGGATGACCCCGGCGTCCTCGAGCGCCCGCACCCGGGTCAGGCAGGTCGACGGAGCGATGCCCACGGCGGCGGCGAGCCGGTTGTTCGGGATCCGAGCGTCGGCGGCCAGGGTCCAGAGGATGCGCTCGTCGACCTCGTCGAGGCGCGGGGCGGGCTCGGGGCGGCGGACGGGGCGTTCGGACACGGCTCGACGCTACCGCGACCGACCGGTTCAGCGCGCGGACGAGCCCTCGTCCGCCAGGTCGAACAGACCGCGGAGGGCGTCCTCGAGCGCTCGCGCGACGACCGCGTGCTCCGCGGAGGCCAGCGGCTCCACCTGCGTCGACGTCCGCAGCATCGTCATGCCGAGCACGACGGCGAGCGCGACCTCGGCACGGACGAGCAGCTCGTCGGTGACCTCTCCGCCGACGACGCCGGCGAGGCGTTCGGCGTAGTGCCGGAGCGTCTCGCGGCGGATGGCGTCGGCGCCCTCGTCGCCCGAGGACCGCAGCAGCACCATGAGCTGGATCGAGTCCTCGTCGGTCGGTGACTGCACGACGTGCGCGATGAGGTCCCGCAGGGCTCGCTCGAGGTCCGGCGTCGCCCGCTCCTCCGCGTCGAGGTCCCGCACCACCCGGTCGAGGCACGCCCGGAACAGCCCTTCCTTCGACACGAAGTAGCGGTTGATGAGCGCGACGTTCACCCCGGCGTCGGCAGCGATGTCCCGCACCGTCGTGGCCCGGTAGCCGTCGAACGCGAAGCGGCGGCGCGCGGCCTGCACGAGGAGCAGGCGGGTGGCCTCGGCGTCCTTGCTCATGGTCGAAGCGTACCGGTTCCGCGCTCGATGTAAGCAACTGTTGACATCCGCACGGAACCGCGTACCCTCGTCAAGTCAGCAAGTGTTTACATCGACCGTACGGAGCACGATGACCGAGACCATGGAGAGCCCGCGGACCGGGTCCCACCCCACCACCGACGGTCGCCGACCGAACAGCACGGCGATCATCGTCTACCTGTCGCTCGGTGGTCTGTCCTTCGCCGTGCTGCAGTCGCTCGTCGCCCCGGCGCTGTCCACCATCGGACAGGACCTCGGCGCCTCGACGAGCGCCACGAGCTGGGTCCTCACCGCCTACCTGCTGTCCGCGTCCGTGCTCACGCCGATCCTCGGCCGGCTCGGGGACATGGTCGGCAAGCGCAAGGTGCTCATCGTCGTCCTGTCGATCCTGCTCGTCGGAGCCGTCCTCGCCGCCCTCGCGCCGAACCTCGGCACGCTCATCGTCGGCCGCGCGCTCCAGGGCGCCGCGGGCGCCGTGATGCCGCTGTCCATCGGCATCGTGCGCGACGAGCTCCCGAAGGAGAAGGTCAGCGTCACGATCGGCCTGCTCTCCGCGATCTTCGGCATCGGCGCGGGCGTCGGGATCGTCGCGGCGGGCCCCATCGTCGAACACCTCTCGTGGCACTGGCTGTTCTGGTTGCCCGCCGTGCTCGTGGTCATCGCGCTGCTCGGGGCGATCTTCGGCATGCCCGAGTCCCCCGTGCGGAAGCCCGGCCGCCTCGACATGGCCGGCACGTTCGTCCTGGCGATCTCCCTCGTCGCGATCCTGCTGGCGATCAGCGAGGGCGAGACCTGGGGTTGGGGTGACGGCAAGACCATCGGCCTGCTCGTCCTCGGCGCCGTCGCGCTCATCGCGTTCGTGTTCGTCGAGCTCCGCGTCGCCGAGCCCCTCATCGACGTCCGCCTGTTCGCGGTCCGCGGCGTGTGGACCGCGCACGTCGTCGCACTCGTCTTCGGCTTCGCGATGTTCGGCACCTTCGTCCTCGTGCCGACGCTCCTGCAGCTGCCGACCGCCGTCGGGTACGGCTTCGGCAAGGACGTCACCGAGGCCGGCCTCTTCCTCCTCCCGACAGTCGTCATGATGATCGTCGCCGGACCCATCGCCGGCATCCTCGTGCGCAAGGTCGGCCCGAAGCCGCCGATGCTGCTCGGCGGGATCGCCATCGTCGCCGCGTTCGTCATCCCCGCGATCTCGCACGCAGCGATCGCCGAGGTCGTCGTCTCCGGCGTCCTGACCGGCATCGGCATCGGTCTCGCCCTCGCCGCGTGCTCGAACGCGATCATCGAGAGCGTCCCCGCGAACCAGACCGGCGAGGCGATCAGCGCGAACACCGTCGTCCGGACCATCGGGTCGAGCGTCGGCACCGCGGTCATCGCGGCGCTCATCACCTCGCACAGCACGCCCCAGGGCCTGCCGACCGACGACGCGTTCACGATCGGCTTCTGGGCCTGCACCGGCGTCGCCGTCCTCGCCGTGGTCGGGGCGCTCATCGCCCCGTCGATGCGTGCCCGGCGCGCAGCGGCCGCGGCCCGCGGGATCACCGATCTCGACGGGGTCACCGACTAGGTCGTCGCCGCGACCACAGTGGAGGCCCGACCCGCGTCGACGACGCGAGCCGGGCCTCCTGTCGGTCGCGGCACCACCGCGCGCCGCTCCCCGGTACGGTCCGTGCGCGGTCCCGGGACCGGGCTACATCGCGAGGGTCATGCCGACGACGGCGACGGTCATCGCGAACACCTCGCCGCTCCGGACCGCACGCCGGTCCTCTCGCGCCCACTCGTACCGGAGCAGCCACCCGCTGAACGCGCAGTACCCGATGACGCCGGCGCCGAGGACCGCGGTCAGCGCGATCCCGTGCCCGGCATGCCCGTCCGCGATCCCCGTCGCGTGCCCCATCAGGAGCATCCCGGCCATCACGACCGCCGACAGCGCGCGGTGCACGTCCATCGGCTCCGCACGACGGCCGTCCGCACGGCGACGACGCATCACGGGCATCGGCGCGAGGAGCAGCAGCAGCGTCGCCGCGAGGAGCGTCCACCCCGCACCGGCGTGCACGACGGGCATGAGCATCGCGACGAGCATGACGGCCGCGGGGACGATCACGCCCGGACGGGGCCGGTACCGATCCCCGACGATGCAGCACACCGACGCGAACTGCGGCACGACGAGCATGGCGTCGGCGACGGTCTCGTGCACGGGTGTCCTCGGGCGGAGTCGGGGTGCGGGTCGTCAGTCCTCGGCGCGGGCAGCGGCCTTCGCGGCGCGCTCCTGCTTCACGCGGGCGTTCTCGGCGTGCACGGCCGCCTGGGTCGCGCGCTCACGGACGAGCCACTCGGGCTTCTCCTCGAGCAGCGTCTTGATCTGCGCGGTGGTCAGCGGCTCGTCGATGCCGGCACGGGTCAGTCCCGAGATCGACACGCCGAGCTTCTGCGCCACGACGGGTCGCGGGTGGGGTCCGTCGCGACGGAGCTCCTCGAGCCAGGTCGGGGGCTCCGTGCGGAGTTCGTCGAACGCGGTCCGGCTGATCGGCGCGTCCCGGAAGGTCTCCGGGGCGGCCGCCAGCAGGATGCCGAGCTTCTTCGCGGCCGTCTCGGGCTTCATGGTCTGTTCCTGCGCCATACCGACAAGGGTACGGCCCCTATGCTCGTTTGCATGACCGCGGCCCTCACCATCGCCTTCGTGCCCGGGGTGTCCCCCGCGAAGTGGGCCCGTGTCTGGCGGGAACGCTTCCCCGAGGTCGAGCTCCGACTCCGCCCGGTCGGCGCGGACGAGGTCGACGACGCGCTCGCGGGCGAGGCCGACATGGTCTTCGCGCGGGTGCCGGTCTCGGACGCGCACCACGCCATCCCGCTCTGGACCGAGACCGCCGTGGTCGCGATGCCGAAGGACTCCCCGCTCGCCGACCTCGACGAGATCGACCTCGCCGAGGCCGACGTGCACGTCGTCGACGCCGGACCCGTGCCGGCGGACGTCGATGCCGCGCTCGACCTGGTCGAGGCGAACGTCGGCGTCGCGGTCCTCCCCCAGTCGCTGTTCCGGGCCGCGAGCCGCAAGAACCTCGTCGCCCGCACACTCGTCGGCTCGCCCGGCACGCATATCGTGCTCGCCTGGCGCGACGAGGACACCTCGGACTCGACGGAGGAGTTCATCGGCGTGGTCCGGGGCCGCACCGCCAACAGTTCCCGTGGGCAGGACCAGTCGGGAGGCGCGGATCCCGACGACGGGACCGCCCCCCGTCCGCCTCGTGGCGGCAAGGCGACAGCGGGCAACACGAAGTCCGCCGCGAAGAAGGCCGCCACGAAGGGCACGAGCGGGAAGACCGGCGCCGGCAAGGCCGGCCGCGGTCGTGTCCAGCGCGGCATGAAGGGCAAGCCGAAGCGCGGCTCGAAGGGCAACCGCTGACGAGCGGCCCGCTCGCGCCCGCCGTGGTCAGCGGATGACGGCCGCCGCAGCCCGCGCGACCCGCTCGCCCCGCGCCTCCTCCGCAGCGGCCCGCGCTTCCGCCACCACCCGAGTGTCCGCCCGCTCGGCGGACCCGGCGTCGAACGGCGGCTGCGGGTCGTACTCGATCTGCAGCTGGATCGCCTCGGCCGCCGGCTGACCCGCGAGCTCCGCCGCGAGCCACAGCGCCATGTCGATGCCCGCGCTGACCCCGGCCGCCGTGACGACCGCGCCGTCGTCCACCACGCGGTCGTCCACCGGCTGCGCCCCGAACGCGGCGAGCATCGGCTTCGACGCCCAGTGCGTGGTCGCCCGCTTGCCGGCGAGCAGCCCCGCGCCACCGAGCACGAACGCGCCCGTGCACACCGAGGTCACCCAGGTCGCCCGCTCGGCCTCGCGCCGGACGAAACCGATCACCTCGGGGTCGAGCATGGCGTCGAACGCGCCCGCACCGCCGGGGACGACGAGCACGTCCGCGGGACTCGCGTCGGCGATGGTCGTCGTCGGCACGAGGGCGAGCCCGCAGTCGCTCCGGACCGGGTCGAGCGTCGCGGCGACGTACTCCACACGGGCGCCGGGCACTCGCGAGAGCACCTGCGCCGGGCCTGTCAGGTCGAGCTGCGTGAGGTCGGGGAACAGCAGGAACGCGATGCGGACCTCGTCCGGGTCGTGCTCGGGCGACACTGCGTCGGGACCGTCGGCCGGCTCGGGCGTCGGGACCTCGGCATCGACGGGGACCTCCACCACCTCGGCGTCGACCGGGTGGACGGGGCGCACGCGCGGGTTCTCGGAGCTCATGTCGCGACCCTAGCCCTGGTCGGTCCGAGCCGTCCCGGTCAGTTCCAGACGCCCGAGGTCCCCCGCCGGTGGCTGCCGACCAGATGCGTGTCGACGATGCCGAGCGCCTCCATCAGGGCGTACATCGTCGTCGGACCGACGAAGGCGAACCCGCGCTTCCGCAGTGCCTTCGACAGCGCGACGGACTCGTCGGACTTCGTCGGGACCTCGGCGTACGAGTGCGGTTCGGGGGTCGTCTCCGGACGGAACGACCAGACGAACTCGGCGAGCCCGCCGTCCTCGCGCAGCGCCACCGTGGCGTTCGCGTTCGTGATCGTCGCGAGGATCTTCGCCCGGTTCCGGACGATGCCGGCGTCCGCCATCAGCCGGGCGACGTCGTCCTCGCCGAACCCGGCCACCGTGTCGGCGTCGAAGTCCGCGAAGGCCGCACGGAACGCCGGCCGCTTCGCCAGGATCGTCCGCCACGACAGGCCGGACTGGAACGCCTCGAGCGAGAGCCGTTCGAACACGCCGCGCTCGTCCCGCACGGGCATGCCCCACTCGGTGTCGTAGTAGTCCCGGAGCAGCGCGTCCGTCGAGGCCCAGACGGGGCGGGCGAGGCCGTCGTCCCCGACGACGAGGTCCGACGGGGGTGCGGCGACGGGGTCGGTGCTCATGCGCCCATCCTGGCGGGCGCCGCCGACACCGCCCACCCCGGCTCCGCGATCACTCGGCGGGCGGACCGTCCTGCGCCGCCTGCGGGTCCATCCACACGTACTCCCAGCGGTGCCCGTCCGGGTCCGTGAAACTCCGCTGGTACATGAACCCGAGGTCCGTCTCGGGGCGGTCCTCGGTACCCCCGGCGGCGACCGCGGCGTCGACCACCCGGCGCACGTCGTCCTTCGACGGGGCGCTGAGCGAGTTGATGACCTCGATCGAGCTCGGGTCGGCGATGGTCTTGTCGGTGAACTCGGCGAACTTGGGCTTCGTCAGCACCATGACGAAGATCGTGTCGCTGACCACGACACAGGCGGCCGTGTCGTCGGTGAACGCGGGGTTGATCGAGTAGCCGAGTGCTTCGTAGAAGGCCTTCGACCGTTCGAGGTCGTCGACGGGCAGGTTGATGAAGACCATCGTGTCCATGCGGGTTCCTTTCGTCGTCGTGCTTCAACCTGGCGCGCCGTCGCCCGGCGCGCAACCGTTTCATCGGCGAAGCAACTGGAACGCAATATACTGCTCCGATGCAGCGCGCGTACGTCGACGAGTCAGAGCCGGGCGGCGGCCGCGACAACAGGAGCTACCTCATCGCAGCGGTTGTGGTGACGGTCGCAGAGGAGCACGACGCGCGCCGGGCAGTGGAAGCGCTGCGTCCGGCACGTATGCGGAAGTTGCACTGGTACGAGGCTCTCCCGACGCAACGGTTCTCGTGGCTCGACCTGCTTCGCCGTGCTGTCGAGATCCTCGTGATCCGGTACGACGGTGCCCCGGCGAGGCCAGAGCGCCGTCGGCGACGTTGCCTCGAGCGCCTCGTGTTCGAACTCGACGCCCGGGGCGTACGGCACCTGGTTCTCGAATCGCGCGGCCCCCACGCCGACCGTGGCGACCGGCGAATGCTCGATGCCATCCGCGGCAGCGGCCTCGGCAGGTCGCTGCGACACGAGCACGTCCGGGGAGCGGACGAACCGCTTCTCGCACTCGCGGACATCGCATGCGGCGCGCACGGCACCGGAGCGCTCCGGGACGACGATCGCGCGCAGGAGATCGTGGTGGCGTGACCTCGCCTGCTCCGGACAGCGCAAATCCCCGGGCCCCGCGCTGGCTGCAGGTCTTCCGGGGATCACTTTCGACCGAGAGCACCCGACCGACATGTCAATACTAGTTCTCGTGAGACACGCCGTCAAGCGGCGCCGAGACGGACGGGAGGCGCGGTGCCAGCCGGCACCGCGCCTCCAGTCAGGGCAGCAGGATCAGGCGAGCTCGCGACCCTCGCCGGCCGCCTTCTGGTGCTCCTCGGCCTCGGCCTGACCGATGATGTCCTCCGCCGGGACGGGGTTCAGCCGGTCCCAGAGGAAGAACAGCAGCCCGCCGACGAGCATCGACAGCCCGACCCACAGGTTGATGTGGATGCCACCGGTCTTCTCGGGGTCGGTGTCCCAGTGGACGATGCCGACGATGGTCGTGATGACGCCGTAGACCACGAAGAGTCCGCCGAGGATGCGGCGCAGGTCGAGTCGGCGGGTGGACCGGACGAGGGCGGCCTTCTGCTCCTCGGTCATGGCGGTGTTGGTGTCGCTCATGGGAGATCTCCTTCGTGTGATCAGAGGAACGGGAGGTAGAGGACGACGCACAGCACGAGCGCCACGGTGCCGAGCAGCGCCGGCGAGCGGTACCAGGCGGTGTCGGTCGCGACGGAGTCCCCGTGCAGGTCGATCTTGCCGACGCCGTACACCAGGCCGCCCAGCTCCTTCTCGGCCTTCGGCTTCGTGAACATCGACACGACGAACCCGACGACGAGCACCGTGACGAACGAGATGATCGCGCCGTAGAGCGTCTCGGCCGTTCCCGTGGCGAACAGCTTCGGGTTGACGAGGTAGGCGATCCACGTGATCGTCGGCGTCACGATGCCGAGGATGTACCCCCAGAGCGCACCCTGCGTGGTCATCCGCTTCCAGAGCAGACCGAGGATGAACACGGCGAACAGCGGCGCGTTGAAGAACGAGAACAGCGTCTGCATGTACGTCATGATGTTCGACGCCTGCGCGGCGATGAACGCGGTCGCGATGCCGACGAGGACTCCGACGACGGTCACCCAGCGACCGGTCTTCAGGTAGTGGACGTCCGGCATGTTCGGCTTGATGTAGCGCTGCCAGATGTCGTACGTGAAGACGGTGTTGAACGACGAGACGTTCGCCGCCATGCCGGCCATGAACGACGCGAGGAGGCCCGTCACGGCGACGCCGAGCACGCCGGTCGGCAGGTACATCTGGATGAGCTTCGGGATCGCGTCGTTGTAGTCGAGCGCGCCGGAGGCGAACTGGTTGCCGACGACGGCCGCGGCGATGAGGCCGGGGATGACGACGATGGCCGGGATGAACAGCTTCGGGATCGCGGCGATGAGCGGGGTCCGTCGGGCGGCCGACATGTTCTTCGCGGAGAACGCGCGCTGCACCTCGGTGAAGTTCGTCGTCCAGTAGCCGAAGCCGAGCACGAAGCCGAGGCCGAGCACGATCGCGAGCCAGTTCGCACCGATCGGGTTGGTGACGTCACCGAAGCCGGTGCCGGCCCATGCCTGCAGGTGCTGCACGCCCTGCGTCTTGGTGATTGCGGTGGTGAGCCCGTCCCAGCCGCCGACGCGGTGCAGACCGACGATCGTCAGCGGGATGAGCCCGGCGATGATGACGAAGAACTGCATGACCTCGTTGTAGATCGCGCTCGAGAGCCCACCGAGGGTGATGTAGACGAGCACGAAGCCCGCGGAGACGATGATGGCGAGCCACTCCGGCCAGCCGAGCATCGCCTCGATGACGATCGCCATCGCGTACAGGTTGATGCCCGCGATGAGGACGTTCGACACCGCGAACGCGATCGAGTTCACCAGGTGCGGGGCCTTGCCGAACCGCCGCAGCATGAACTCCGGTACCGAGCGGACCTTGGAGCCGTAGTAGAAGGGCATCATCACGAGCCCGAGGAACACCATCGCGGGCACGGCGCCGACGAGGTAGTAGTGCAGGGTCGCCATGCCGATCTGGGCACCGTTGGCGGCCATGCCGAGGATCTCGGTCGCGCCGAGGTTCGCGGACACGAACGCGAGGCCCGTGATCCACGCGGGCATGGACCTGCCCGAGAGGAAGAAGTCCATGCTCGTCCGGACCTGCCGGCGGGCGGTGAACCCGATGCCGATGACGACCGCGAAGTACACGATGATCATCAGGTAGTCGACCCAGCCCAGATCGAGCCGGATCCCGTTGTTCGCTGCAGCGAGAACCATTCACACTCCACGTCGATGTGTTTGCACGACCCGCGTCTGCGCAGGTCCATCGGGGGACACTACCCCAGCAGTACCGTTCTGTAACTTTTGCGCCGATCCGCGCGGTGGCCTATTGTGACCGTTCACATAGCCCTTGCATGTGTCATTGAACCGGGGGACGACGAAATGACCGCCGGTAGGCTCGCGACATGACCGAGCAGCCGCGCATCCTCGTCCTCAACGGCCCCAACCTCGACATCCTCGGACGACGCGATCCGGCGCAGTACGGCACCGTCACGCTCGCCGAGATCGAGGCGATCGTCCACACCGAGGCCGCGGTGCACGGGTTCGAAGCGGACTTCCGGCAGACGAACCGCGAGGGCGAGCTCGTGGAGTGGCTGCACGAGGCGCTCGACGACTTCGTGGGCGTGGTCATCAACCCGGCCGCCTACGCCCACACCTCCGTCGCGCTGCACGATGCGGTCGAGGCCCTGTCCGTCCCGGTCGTCGAGGTGCACCTCTCGAACACCTGGAAGCGGGAGCCCTTCCGGCACGTGGACCACGTGGCGACCGCCGCGACGGCGGTCATCGCCGGCGCCGGCCCGGACGGGTACCGTCTGGCGGTCGCGCACGTCGCGTCCCTGCAGGGCTGAGTCGGGGCGGACTGGAGGTGGGTCCCACCAGCCGGTACCGGCGCACCGCGCCAGCGGGGTGACGGCCGTGTCTGGAGGGACGGTGCCAGCTCGCACCGCGCCTCCCGTCCGTCACTCGGCGCGTTCCGCATCCGCGCGGCGGCACTCCTGCGCGCCGCGCGCGGGTCAGAATTCGGCGGGACGCCGGACCTCGGCGGCACCGGCCGTCGCGAAGCCCCCGCGGATGAGCGGGAGCGCGCGGTGCACGGCCTGGTCGATGCGGAGCTCGAGGTCGACGTTCGCGATGTCGTAGCCGCCCTCGCGCTTGGCGAAGTCGCGCTCGTTACCGAAGACGCCGATCGGCAGCGTCGTCGACTGGAAGAAGCCGAACAGCGGGCGCATCTGGTGTTCGACGAGCAGTGCGTGCCGGTCACTGCCGCCCGTCGCGGTCAGGAGCACCGGCGTGTCCACGAGGTCGTACTGCCCGATCCAGTCGAAGAAGAGCTTGAACGCGCCGGAGTACGCGGCCCGGAACGCCGGGCTGCCCACGACGAGGACGTCCGCGGCCTCGACCGTCTCGAGTGCGAGCCGCGTGCGGGCCGACATCGCCTCGCGCGAGGGCGCCGCGCCCAGGTCCGCCAGCAGCGGCCCGATCTCGATCGTCTCGGTCCGCGCGCCCTCGATCTCCTGGCCGAGGCGCGCCACCGTCGCAGCCACCAGCGTGGACGTCCGCGAGGGGTCCGAGGGGCTGCCGCTGACACCGACGACGAGTTCTCCGCTCATGCGGTCGATGCTCACACGCATGTCCTCGGAGCGGTCCGGTTGTGACGACATGTGTCGAGGTCCGATCGCTCCCGCGTACCGTCCGGCGCATGCAGACGTTCCTGCCGTACCCGGACTTCCGCGCCTCCGCCGAGGTGCTCGACGACCGGCGGCTCGGCAAGCAGCGGGTCGAGACGCTGCAGGTGATGCGTGCGCTGACGCTGCCGGACTACGGCTGGCAGCGCCACCCGGTCGTGGCGATGTGGCGCGGGTACCGCCCGGCGCTGATGGCGTACCAGGACGCCACGTGCCGGGTCTGGACCGAGCGCGGGTACGCGGACACCTGCCTGGGGAAGACGCTCGCGGACCTGGCCCTCGTGCCGGAGGACCTCGTGGCGTACGAGCGCGGCGACCACCCGTTCCCGCCGTGGAACGACGACCCGGCCGTGCACCGCTCGCACCGGTCGAAGCTCGTGCAGAAGGCGCCGGAGCACTACCGGCCGCTGTTCCCCGACGTCCCCGACGACCTCGAGTACATCTGGCCGGTCAGCGGACGGGCGTCCAGCGCGGGCCGTCTCGCCGGGTGACGATGGCGGAACGGACCTCGGCGGTGCTCCCCAGCCCGTCGACGGCGTGCTCGGCGACCGTCAGGGCCACGTCGTCCTCCGGTGCCTCGAACCGGACGACGGCGCACGGGACACCTCGGAGCAGCCGGACGTCCTGAGCTTCGACCACCGTGAGCTCGGCCACCAGACGGGCCGCTTCGGGCAGGACCGCAGCGGGTGCCGTACCGGGTGCGAGCGCTCCGACGGCGAGGGTCACGCGGTAGGAGGGCACGGGCTCACCGTACCGCGGCGGGGCGGTGCCCACGGCGGGGTGTTCACCGGGACCCGTCGTGGGCAGAGGGGGCCGGGCGCCGCGCAGGGGAAGCGGCGCCCGCGCCCACGACGGGTCGCAGGTACTGCGGGACACGACGTATCAGGGGGTGTCGTGTCCCGCGCCGGACGCGGATCAGGGGCGAGCGTCCGGCTCGTCGCACCGTCGGGTCCGCAGGGGTTCGGACTCGTCGGTGCTGGTCCTCAAGGGTGTTCGGTGTCCTCTCGGTACCGGTCTGTCTCGGTCGGTGCGGGCATCGACCGTCGGGCCGCGGCGGGTCGGACCATGGGGAGCAGCGCACTCCCGATGGTCGCCAGTGCTCCGACGACGGCGATGAGCCCGAGCGGGGCGGTACCGAGGTCGTGCTGTGCGGCCAGGACGAGCGCGACGACCGTCGCGGGTGCGGGGAGGAGCTGGACCGCCCGGAAGTGGTCCTCCTGCCGGGCCCGAGTCGTCATCGCGTTTGCCATGTGAACACTCTGGCGTACTTCGCCGGTCCGCATAAGGGGGGACACGACCCCACTCATGGAGTAGAACGTCTAGTACACCCCACCTGGGACTCAGGCGAGCGTCCGGACGGCCGCCACGGCGTCACGGACGGCACGCACGACCACCGGCACGTCCGACGCGGTGAGGCTCCCGTCGAAGCTCAGACGGAGCGCCGTCCGGGCCACGTCCTCCGGCAGGCCGAGGGCCGTGAGCACGTGGGAGGCCTCGGTGCTGCCGGCCGCGCACGCACTGCCGGCGGACGACACGACGTCCCGCTGCTCCAGTTCGACCAGCACGGCCTCGCCGTTGACGCCCGGGAAGCAGAACGATGCGTGCCCGGGCAGCCGCGAGGTCCGCGAGCCGGTGACGAACGCGTCCGGGACCGCGGCGAGCACCCCGTCGAGCACGGCGTCCCGCGTCGCGGTCGCGATCGATGCCGAAGCGTCCTGTACCCCGGCGACGAGCGCGAACGCCGTCGCGACGGCCACGGCGCCGGCGACGTCCTCGGTGCCCGAACGTCTCCCCCGTTCCTGGCCGCCGCCGTGCAGCAGCGGTTCGAGCGGCACGCCGGCACGCACGGCGAGCACCCCGGTGCCCTTCGGGGCGCCGAGCTTGTGCCCGGACAGCGACACGGCGTCGACCCCGAGCACATCGAGCCCGACGGGAAGCCACGGCGCCGACTGCACCGCGTCGGTGTGGAAGCGCGCGCCGACCTCGTGGGCGACCGCGGCGAGCGCCCGGACGTCCTGCACCGTCCCGATCTCGTTGTCGGCGTGCGCGATGGACACGAGCGTGGTGTCCGGCCGGAGCGCCCCCGCGAGCACGGAGGGGTCGACGAGCCCCTCGGCGTCGACCGGCAACACCGTGACGTCGAAGCCGTGGAACCGTTCGAGGTACCGGCAGCTCTCCAGCACCGCCTCGTGCTCGATCGCGCTCGTGACGACGTGTCGTCCCCGGGGTGCGGCGAGCGCGATGCCCTTCACGGCGGTGTTCGCGCCCTCGGTGCCGCCGGTGGTGAAGACGACCTCGGCCGGACGGCACCCGAGCACCGCGGCGACGGCGGCCCGGGCGTCGGCGAGGCCACGGGCGGCGGCGTCTCCGACACCGTGGGTCGACGACGGGTTGCCGAAGGTGCCGGTCAGGTACGGCCACATCGCCTCGAGCACCTCGCGGCGCACCGGGGTCGTGGCCGCGCGGTCGAGGTAGAACACGTCAGCCCTCGGTGGGAGCGGCACCGGCATCCGCACCGGCGACGTCGACGTCGATGTCGAGTCCGAGGTCGAGCGCCCGCGCGGAGTGTGTGAGCGCCCCCACGGAGATCACGTCGACACCCGTTGCGGCGATCGCGGCGACGGTGTCGAGGGACACGCCGCCGGAGGCCTCGACGAGTGCCCGACCGGCGACGAGTGCGATGCCGGCCTCGAGTTCGGACGGGGTGAAGTTGTCGAGCATGATCGTGTCCACGCCGGCCGCGACGACGGGTTCGATCTGGTCGATCCGGTCCACCTCGACCTCGAGGTGCACCGTGTGGCCGATGCGCTCCCGGGCGGCTCGGACGGCGTCACCGATGCCGATGCCGCCGGCGAGGAGCACGGCCAGGTGGTTGTCCTTGGCGAGCACGGCGTCCGACAGCGAGCTCCGGTGGTTGTGGCCCCCACCGCACCGCACCGCGTACCGTTCGAGCGCCCGCAGCCCGGGCGTCGTCTTCCTCGTGTCGACGATCCGGGCGCTCGTCCCGGAGACCGCTGCGACGTACTGCGCGGTCGCGGTCGCGACGCCGGACATGCGCTGCGCGAGGTTGAGCGCGACCCGCTCGGCGCGGAGCACGGCACGCGCCGGGCCGCTCACCGTGGCGAGGACGTCCCCGGCGGCGAACCTGCTGCCGTCCGGCACGTGCACGATCGCGTCGATCGTCGGGTCGACGGCGTGCATGACCGCGACGAACACGCCGCCGCCGCTCAGGACGCCCGGTTCGCGCGCGGCGAGGGTCGCCGTCGCGGTCGCGTCGGCCGGGATGAGGGTCTCGCTCGTGACGTCGCCCCAGGGTGCGTCCTCCTCGAGCGCGGTCTCGATGACCCTGCGGAGGGCGTGCGGCGGGATGGTGCCGGGGTCGAGGGTCATGCGGGTACCTCCTGCGGGACGGCGGCGTGCTGGGCGACCCACGCGTACGACGCGGGTGCGGTGGGGTCGGTTTCGGGGTGGTCGGTGCGGGCGTGGGCGCCGCGGGACTCGGTGCGGGTCTCGGCGGCGAGCGCCGTGATCCGGGCGAGGTCGAGCAGTGCACGGTCCTCGTGGTCTCGGACGCCGATCGGGTCCGCGACGGTGAGACCGTCGAGGGCGCGGCGCGCGACCGCGAGTCCGGCCGCGTCGCGGAGCAGACCCACCCGGTCGGTCATGACGGACTGGACCACCTGGCGGACGTGGACGAAGTCGGTCGGACTGGAGGCGCGGATCGCGTCGGCCGCGCTGCTCACGGTGGTGACGTGGAGATCCGCGTCGCCGCGCAGGCGCAGCCTGCCGGGTCGCGGCGCGTCCAGCGCGTCCGCAGCGCGGACGGCGAAGACGAGTCCCTCGAGGAGGGAGTTCGAGGCGAGCCGGTTCGCGCCGTGGACGCCGGTGCACGCGACCTCGCCGATCGCGAGGAGGCCCGGGACGCTCGTGCGGCCCTCGGCGTCGGTGGCGATCCCACCCATCGAGTAGTGGGCGGCCGGCGCGACCGGGACGGCCTCGCGGGTCCAGTCGAAGCCGGCCGCGCGCGTCGCTCGGGTGAGTCCGGGGAACCGGGCGACGAGGAAGGCCGGGTCGAGTCCGGTCGCGTCGAGGAGCACCGGTTCCCCGTCCTGGTCCCGTACCGCGGCGGCGATCCCCCGCGCCACGACGTCGCGCGGTGCGAGCTCCGCGTCCGGGTGGATCCCCGTCATGAAGCGCCGACCCCGGGCGTCACGGAGGACCGCACCCTCGCCGCGCACGGCCTCGGAGACGAGCCCGCCCCCGGGGACGGCGAGCCGGGTGGGGTGGAACTGGACGAACTCGAGGTCGGCGAGGACGGCACCGGCACGCCAGGCGGCCGCCTGCCCGTCACCGGTCGCGACGAGCGGGTTCGTCGTCTCGCGGTAGAGGTGTCCGGCGCCGCCGGAGGCGAGCACGACGGCGTCCGCGTCGAGCCGTCGGGGCTCGCCGAGCAGGTCGAGGACCTCGACCCCGACGACCGCGCCGTCGCGGACGACGAGGTCGGTGAGGCAGGTGCGTTCGAGGATCGTGACGTGCCGGCGGTGCAGGGCGTCCACGAGGGTGCGCTCGATCGCGGCGCCGGTCGCGTCGCCGTCGGCGTGCACGACCCGCCACCGGCCGTGCGCCGCCTCGCGCCCCCGGGCCAGGTCGTCGCCGTACCGGTCGAGGCTCGACGGGTCGGAGGTGCGGTCGAACGGGACGCCGAGCGACAGCAGGTCCCGCACCCTGGCCGGGCCGTCCGTGCAGAGCACCTCGACGGCGCGGACGTCGGCGCTGCCGACCGCCGCGACGTGGGTGTCCGCCTGGTGGAGGGACGCGGAGTCGTCGGCGCCGAGTGCGACAGCGACACCGCCCTGGGCGTACGCGGTCGCACCGTCGGTGAGCGCGCCCTTCGTCACGAGGGTGACGTCGTGGCGGGCGCTCGCGCGGATCGCCGCGGTCAGTCCGGCGATGCCGGAGCCGACGATGACGACGTGCACTGTCTGTTCCCCGTTCCGTCAGTCGCGCGGCTTCGCGGCGAGCATGCGCTCGAGCGCGACCTTGGCGTCGGCCTGCACGTCGGCGGGGACGACGATCTCGTTGAGCACCTCGCCGGCGACGAGCGCCTCGAGCACCCACGCGAGGTAGCCCGGGTGGATCCGGTACATGGTCGAGCAGGGGCACACCACGGGATCGAGGCAGAAGATCGTGTGCTGCGGGTACTCGGCGGCGAGCCGGTTCACCATGTTGATCTCGGTGCCGATCGCGAACGTCGTCGGTTCGGTCGCGGCGGCCACGGTCTTCCGGATGAGGTCGGTGCTGCCGGCGGCGTCCGCGGCGTCGACGACGGCCATCGGGCACTCCGGGTGGACGATGACCTGCACGCCGGGGTGGTCCCGCCGGGCCTGGTCGATCTGGTCGACGGTGAACCGACGGTGCACCGAGCAGAAGCCGTGCCAGAGGATCACCTCGGCTGCTTCGAGGTCCTCGACCGTGTTGCCACCTCGTTCCCGACGGGGGTTCCACATCGGCATGCGGTCGGTGCTGATCCCCATGGCCTTCGCGGTGTTCCGGCCGAGGTGCTGGTCGGGGAAGAACAGCACCCGCCGCCCGCGTTCGAACGCCCACTCGAGGACGGTCGCCGCGTTTGAGGACGTGCAGACGATCCCGCCGTTCCGGCCGCAGAACGCCTTGAGGTCGGCCGCGGAGTTCATGTACGTGACGGGGATGACCGGCACGCGGCCGTCGGCGTCCGGCTCGGTGCCGTACACGGCCGTGAGCTCGGCCCAGGCGGCCTCGACGCTGTCGATGTCGGCCATGTCCGCCATCGAGCACCCGGCGGCGAGGTTCGGCAGGATGACGCGCTGGTCGTCCCGGGCGAGGATGTCCGCCGTCTCCGCCATGAAGTGCACGCCGCAGAACACGATCGCCTCGGCGTCGGGTTTCGTCAGCGCCGCGTTGGCGAGCTGGAACGAGTCGCCGAGGAAGTCCGCGTGCCGGACGACCTCGTCGCGCTGGTAGAAGTGGCCGAGCACCACGACCCGGTCGCCCAGGGTCGCCTTCGCCCGCTCGATGCGCCCGTGCAGTTCGTCCACCGGTGCGTGCTTGTACTCGTCCGGGATGGCGCCCTGCCGCGGCGCGGAGGTGGGGATGACGTCGGACATCGAGGAACCCGGACCGTAGCCGGGCAGGGCGTCGAAGTCCCAGGTGGGCATCGCGAGGTCGGGCGTGCAGGTGCTGCCGGTTGCCCGACCGTTGGAGATGCGTTCGATGGTGGTGGCGATGGACACGTCGGTTCCTATCGGTTCTTCGGCTTCTTGCCCTGCTGCAGCGGGCCGTTGTCCGCGTAGGCCAGGTCGGGGTTCGAGCGGTACAGCCGGGCCGGGCGGTGCCGGTCCCCGCTCGTTGTCTCGTCCGTCGGCAGGATCGCGTCGGTCTTCTCGACCTGGCGACGGAAGTTCGCGGGGTCGAGCGCACGGCCGAGCACCGCCTCGTACACGCCGCGGAGTTCGGCGAGGGTGAACCGGTCCCCCAGGAACGCCTGGGCGATCCGGGAGTACGACATCTTGTTGCGGAGCCGCCAGAGCGCGTACTCGACGATGCGGTCGTGGTCGAACGCCAGCGGCGGGTGCTCGTCGGCCAGGAACCAGCGCACGTTCCAGTCCTCGGGCACGGAGCTCGCCTCGTCCTGGTGCACGAGGGCCCAGTACACGATCGACACGACCCGGTTCGGGGAGCGGTCGACGTCACCGAACGCGTAGAGCTGCTCGAGGTACCGCGGCTGCACGTTGGTCGTCTCGCGGAGGCGGGCCGCGGCGGAGGCCTCGAGCCCCTCGTCCGGCTGCACCCAGCCGCCGGGCAGCGCCCACAACCCCTCGAACGGCTCGGCCACGCGGCGCACGAGCGGCATCCACAGCGCCGGCGCACCCGTGTCCGGGTGCCGGCGCAGCGCGACGATCACGGTCGAGACCGCGACGCGGATGGAGGGTTCACTGCGTGATGAGCTTGATAGTGTCATGTTGACTCGAAGTGTTCGGGTTGGGATGACACTATCACCGGCTTTCACGAGACGGAAACAGCGGCGAAAACTCCTGCCCGGGGAGCGCGCCTACATTGAGCTGCATGACGACGGTGACGAGGGTGCACGCCGTGGTGTCGGGGACGGTCCAGGGGGTCGGTTTCCGGTACTGGACCGCGCGGAAGGCCGACGGGCTGGAACTCGCCGGGTACGCCAGGAACCTGTTCGACGGCACGGTCGAGGTCGAGGCGGAGGGACCGGCCCCGGCGGTCGACGCGCTGATGACCTTCATCCGGACGGGCCCGCCCTCCGCGACGGTGACCGACGTGACCTGCCGGACCGTGGAGCCACACGGCGACGCGGAGGGGTTCTCGATCCTGCACTGACCGCTCCCGGATTCCCGCTCGTCGATGTCACCGGTGAGCGGAATAATCGAATCCACTCAGACGGTTGCCCTGTCAGCGCGTCTCGCGCCCCTCGTACGACCAGTCGCGATCCACCAGGAGCCCCGCATGTCCCAGGCCGTCGATTCCACACCCCGCACGGGGAGCGTCCCCCGACCGTCCGCCGGCGAGACCCGCCTGGTGATCGGGCTGCTGCTCGTCTCCGCGTTCGTCGTCATCCTCAACGAGACGATCATGGGTGTCGCCCTGCCCCGCCTCATGGACGACCTCGGGATCAGCGCGGCCACCGGTCAGTGGCTGACCACGGGTTTCCTCCTGACCATGGCGGTCGTCATCCCGATCACCGGGTTCCTGCTGCAGCGGTTCAACACGCGGCCGGTGTTCGTCTGGGCGATGAGCCTCTTCTCCGCGGGCACCCTGATCGCCCTGCTCGCGCCGGGGTTCACGATGCTGCTCCTCGGCCGCATCGTGCAGGCCAGCGGGACGGCGATCATGATGCCGCTCCTCATGACGACCGTGCTGACCCTCATCGAGCCGGCACACCGCGGCCGCGTGATGGGGAACATCTCGATCGTCATCTCCGTCGCCCCGGCGATCGGCCCGACCATCTCGGGCCTCATCCTCAACGCGTTCTCGTGGCGTTGGCTGTTCGGCTTCGTCCTGCCGATCGCCGTCGCCGCACTCGTCCTCGGCATGGTCAAGGTGCGGAACGTGTCGACGCCGCGCAGGGCCCCGCTCGACGTGCTCTCCGTCGTGCTGTCCGCCTTCGCGTTCGGCGGGGTCGTCTACGGCCTGTCGAGCATCGGCGAGGCCGCGACGACCGGCCCGCTCGTCCCGGTCCTGGCGCTCGTCGTGGGCGTCGTCGCACTCGGCCTCTTCGTGTTCCGGCAGACCCGCCTCCAGCGCTCGGACAACGCGCTGCTCGACCTCCGTACGTTCCGGACGCGCGGCTTCACGATCCCGATCGTCGCCATGGCGCTCAGCTTCGTCGCGATGTTCGGCACGCTGATCCTGCTCCCGATCTACCTCGAGCGGGTGCTCGGGCTCGACGTCCTCCGCGTGGGCCTGCTGCTGCTCCCCGGCGGGCTGGTCATGGGTCTGCTGTCCCCCGTCGTCGGCCGGATCTACGACCGCCGTGGTCCGCGGGTACTGCTCGTCCCGGGCTCGATCATCGTCAGCGCCGTGCTCTGGGCACTCTCGACCGTGGGCGTCCACACGAGCGTGTGGTTCGTGCTGGGTGCGCACGTCGTGCTGAGCATCGGACTCGCCCTCACGTTCACGCCGCTGTTCACCGCGGCGCTCGGCGGTCTGCCGCCGAAGCTGTACTCGCACGGCAGCGCGGTCCTCGGCACGGCCCAGCAGCTCGCCGGTGCCGCGGGCACGGCGCTCTTCGTGACGCTGCTCACCATCGGCGCGTCGGGCGCGGCGGCGGGCGGCGGTGCGTCCGGCCTCGCCGCGGCGACGGCGTCGGGCGTGAAGACGGCGTTCCTGGTCGGCGCGGTCATCTCGCTGTTCGGGATCGCCACGTCCGCGATGGTCCGCCGTCCGGCCGTGCCCGAGGGCGCACCCGCACCGACGATGCACTGACGCGTGGCATCGTGGGCCCCATGCGGTCGACGACGAGCGAACTGAACTGGTCGGGCACGGTCACGTACACGGCCGAACGGGTCTTCCGCCCGTCGTCGATCGACGAGGCGGCCGAGATCGTCGCGCGGTCGCCGCGCGTGCACGGACTCGGCACCCGGCACTCGTTCAACGACGTCGCCGACTCCCCCGGCGTGCTGCTCGACCTCACCGGGATCCCGACCGACCTCGAGGTGGACCGCGACCGCCGCACCGTGACGATGGGTGCCGGCACGCGCTACGGGGCGGTCGCTCCGGAGATCGACCGCGCCGGGTTCGGCCTGCACAACACCGGGTCGCTCCCCCACATCTCCCTCGGCGGCGCGATCGCGACCGGCACGCACGGCTCCGGCACCGCGCTCGGCTCGCTCAGCACGGCCGTCCGCTCGTTCGAGGCCCTGGGTCCCGACGGCGCCGGACGTACGATCGGCCGCGACGACCCGGCGTTCGACGGCTCCGTGCTGCACCTCGGGCTGCTCGGCATCGTCACCCGCGTGACCCTCGACGTCGAACCGACCTACCGGATGCGGCAGGACTCGTACGGCCCGATCCCGTGGGACAGGTTCACGGCGAACGTCGCCGAGGTCCACGCAGCCGCGGCCTCGGTGTGCTCGTACACCGTGTTCGGGGACGAGGTCAGCGAGGTACTGCTCAAGTCCCGCGTCCCGGACGGCGCCGACGACGTGGCCGTGCCCGACGAGCTGTTCGGGGCGCCGAAGCTGCCGGGATCCCCGGGCGACGGCCACCACACCGCCCGCGACGGCTCGGTCGGTCCGTGGTGGGACCGGTTGCCGCACTTCCCGATCGAATCGGTGCCGAGCCACGGGTCGGAGGTGCAGAGCGAGCACTTCGTCCCGCTCCGGCACGCGGCCGGAGCGCTCGACGCGGTGCGCAGCATGTCCGAGCGGATCCAGCCGCACCTGCACGTGTGCGAGATCCGGACCATGGCGGCGGACCCGTTCTGGCTGAGCCCGTCGCAGGGCGAGGACGTGCTCTGCATCGCGTTCACGTGGCAGAAGCACCCGGTCGAGGTGGCGGCGCTCCTGCCGGACCTCGAGGCGCTGCTCGCGCCGTTCGGCGGGCGACCGCACTGGGGGAAGATGAGCTCGCTCGACGGTACGGCGATCGCCGGGCTGTACCCGCGCCTCGCGGACTTCCGCGCGCTCGTCGCGGCGGCCGACCCGGACCGGACGTTCGCGTCGGCGTTCGGCGAGCGTGTGCTCGGGACCTGACCCGCGCCTCCAGGCCCAGTGCCCGCGAGCGCGTGACACGGATGTAACACGGCGGAACGGAACTCGCACCCGCGCGGACGGCCCGTCACACTCGACTGCACGCCGCGGACCACCGCTGCGCCCCACAGCACCGCCCACGAGGAGCACCATGTCCGCAGCACCCGCACTGCCCAAGAAGCCGAAGGGCAAGCGCCCGGTCGGCTGGATCATCGCCGCCGCGGTGGTCGTCGTCGCGATCGTCGTCGCCGTCATCGTCGGAGCCGTGCGCTCCGGCGGGTCCGGTGACGACGGCGCCGCTGCCGGTGGCTCGCCGAAGACCGTCACGATCGGCGTCGCGGACAAGTCGCTCTCCTACTGGAGCACGTACACGAAGCTCGCGAAGCAGAAGCTCAACGTCACCGTCAAGCTGACCAACTTCTCGGACTACTCGCTGCCGAACCCGGCGCTCAAGGACGGCACGCTGGACCTCAACCAGTTCCAGCACATCCAGTACCTCGCCGACTACAACGTCACCTCGAACGACACCCTCCAGCCGATCGGTTCGACGGCCGTGTACCCGCTGCCCCTGTACGCCACCAAGTACGACAAGGCCTCGGCGATCCCGGAGAACGCGAAGATCGCGATCCCGAACGACTCGATCAACGAGGCGCGTGCGCTGCTCGTCCTGCAGGGCGCGAAGCTCATCACGCTCAAGGACGGCGGCTCGGCCTTCTCGACGACGTCCGACATCGAGACGCACAAGGTCGACGTCCAGCCGCTCGACGCCTCGCAGACGGCGAACGCCCTGCAGCAGGGCTCCGTCGCCGCCGCGGTCGTGAACAACAACTTCGCGACCGCCGCCGGCCTGCCCTCCGACGACGTCGTCTACCAGGACGACCCCTCCAGCGCGAGCGCCGCCCCGTACGTGAACATCTTCGCCGCCCGTGACGAGGACAAGGACAACAAGACGTACCTCGCCCTCGCGAAGCTGTTCCAGGACGAGTCCGTGCAGAAGGTCTTCCTCAAGGACAACCCCGACGCGGTCGTCCGTGACGAGAGCGCCTCGTCGCTGCAGGACGAGCTCGCGAAGGTCGAGAAGGACGCGAAGGCGGCCAAGCAGGAGTGAGTGTCCTCGTCGAACTCCGCGGCGTCTCGAAGCACTACCGCCGCGCCGACACCGGCGAGACCGTGGTGGCCGTCGAGGACGTCTCCCTGGACGTGCACCAGGGAGAGGTCCTCGGCGTCATCGGGTACTCGGGTGCCGGCAAGTCCACCCTCGTCCGTCTGGTGAACGCGCTGGAGCTGCCCTCGTCGGGATCGGTGACCGTCGCCGGCCAGGAACTGACGGCGATCCCCGAGCGGGACCGCCGTCTGGCGCGTCGGCGCATCGGGATGATCTTCCAGCAGTTCAACCTCTTCCGGTCGCGCACCATCGCCGGCAACGTGGCGTACCCGCTCAAGGTCGCCGGCGTGACGAAGGAGGAGCGCGACCGTCGTGTCGCGGAGCTGCTCGACTTCGTCGGGCTGCTCGACCGCGCGTACGCCTACCCGGAGCAGCTGTCCGGCGGCCAGAAGCAGCGCGTCGGCATCGCCCGTGCGCTGGCCTCGAACCCGGAGTTGCTGCTCGCCGACGAGGCCACCAGCGCCCTGGACCCGGAGACCACGTCCGAGGTCCTCGCGCTGCTGCGCCGGGTGAACCGGGAACTCGGCGTCACCATCATCGTCATCACGCACGAGATGGACGCCGTCCGGCAGATCGCCGACCGGGTCGCCGTCATGGAGCAGGGTCGCGTGGTCGAGGTCGGTGACGTCTACGACGTGTTCTCGAAGCCGAAGACCGGCGCGGCGCAGCGGTTCGTCCGCACGGCGCTGCACGACCGGCCCTCCCCCGAGACGCTGCTGCGCCTCCGGGACCGCCACCCCGGCAGGCTGTTCACGGTGCAGATCACCGACGAGGCCGGCCTGCAGAACCGGATCGACGCCGTGTTCCGTTCCGCGGGCGTCTCCGCCGAGCTCGTCTACGGCGGGGTCGGCGAGATCCGGGAGCGCCGGATCGGCTCGCTCACGTACGAGTTGACCGGCGACGGCATCGACGACGCCATCGCCTCGCTCCGGGCGTCCGGGGTCACCGCCGACGAGGAGGCCGCCGCGTGAACAACACGTTCCAGAGCGTGATCGACACGTTCGACGTCTTCCTCTCGTCGGTGCGCGACACCATCGTGATGTCGCTCGTCTCCCTCGTGATCGCCGGGATCATCGGCCTCGCACTCGGCCTGGCGCTGTACGCGACCCGTCCGGGCAACCTGCTCGGGAGCCGTACCGCGCACACGATCCTCAACGTGGTCGTGAACCTGGTCCGGCCGATCCCGTTCGTGATCTTCCTCGCGGCGATCGCACCGCTGTCCCGCGTGGTCGTGCAGACCACGATCGGGGTGCCGGCGGTGACGTTCGCGATCTCGCTCGCGGCGGCGTTCGCGGTGTCCCGGATCGTGGAGCAGAACCTGCTCGCCGTCGATCCGGGCGTCGTCGAGGCGGCTCGGGCGTCGGGTGCGCACCCGATCTCGATCCTGCTGACCGTGCTCATCCCCGAGGGGCTCGGGCCACTCATCCTCGGCTACACGTTCATCTACATCGGCATCGTCGACATGACGGCGCAGGGTGCGCTGATCGGTGGCGGCGGGCTCGGCGAGTACGCGATCACGTACGGGTCGCAGCGGTACGACTGGTGGATCGTCTACGTGTCGGTGGCGGCGATCGTCGTGATCGTGCAGCTCGGCCAGTTCATCGGCAACCGGCTGGCGAGGGCGACCCTGCGCCGCTGACGCGGACCGGGTCCCGAGCGCGACCGCCTGGAGGCCCGGTGCCGGTCCCCGAGACCGGCACCGGGCCTCCAGTGCGTACGCCGGGCGCGGGGCGCTCCCCGAGCGGGCACGTTCCGTCACCCCCCGGTGCTGCCAGGCGACCGGTTCCGCCCACCCGGCGCGCCGCCTACGGCGTGTTCCGCCCACTCACGCAGACGGCACGGCGGGCGCGTCAGCGCCGGCGCGTCAGGCGGCGGGCGACTCGACGGTCGCGACCGCGCCGGTCGCGCCGGGGTGCTCGTAGTGCGCCCGGACGAGGATCGGCCGGTGGTCGGAGATGCCCGCGGGCAGGGTCTCGACGCCGGCGATGTGCAGCCCGACGCTCGTCGCGAAGTCGAAGTGCCCCGTGAACTTGCGGTAGCGCAGGTACGTCGGCTGGTCGGACAGCGACAGCGCGAACCCGTGCTGCTCGATCTTCCGCCGCAGGTTCGTCTGGAACCACGGGTAGTTGAAGTCGCCGACCATGATCGCCGGGGCCTCGTTCGACAGGTCGCGGAGGAACTGGTGCGCGGCCTCGATCTGCTTGCGGCGCAGGGAGTTCGTGGCGGTCAGGGGTGAGGCGTGGAAGGACGCGACGATGACCTCGGCGTCGGCCTCGGTGTCACGCAGGTGCATCGCGATGAGCCGCTCGTGCGCGGGCGCGAGGACCCGGTCGTGCAGCGACTTCTGGAGGGAATGGATGCTGAAGTCCTCGACCTCGAACCGGTCGTCGCGCTTGTAGATCGCGAGGCCGAGCCGGTTCGCCTTCGTCGACGCCGCGAGGGACAGCCCGGCGATCGACGGGGCGAGGTCGTTGCTGTCGCACTCCTGGACGCAGATGACGTCCGCCTCGGAAGCCTCGGCCAGAGCGGCGAGCTCGCCGTTCGCGGTGTGCTCGCGGAGGTTGTAGCTGACGACGCGCAGCCCGGTCGGTTCCACGGCCGTGTCGGCTGCGATCGTCCCCTGCTGCTCTGGCGCGGCCATGCTGCCTTCCTGTTCCGGGCGTTTCCGGTCACCCTGCCGCGGGCAACCGTACTCGGCGATCGCAAACAGTTGCTGAGACTGTAGCGCGGCCCGGGTTTCGTCCGTGTGACCGAGTCGAGAACGGACGGCGGCGGCCGATCCCGGTCGTCAGGCGCGGACGCGGCGTGCGGGGCGGACCGTCTCGCCTGCTGTGCGGCTCATCAGGAGTCCCTCGACGCAGGCGACGACGAGCAGCACCGCGATCACCCAGAACGCCGCATCGTACGGTCCGGAACCACCGAGCCCGGCGGCGGCCCGGATCACCACCGCGGCGACCGCGACACCGAAGCCCGCGGCCGTCTGCTGCAGGGTCGACGAGAGCGTGTTCGCCGGGGTCATGTCGGCCTGCTCGACGTCGGCGAACGCGATGGTGTTGTACGCCGTGAAGCCGACCGAGCGCGCTGCACCGCTGACGACGAGCAGCACCGCGAGGAGCCAGAACGGAGTCTCCTCGGTCATGAACACCATCGCGACGACGCTGAGCGCCGCGACCGCGCTCGACACGATGATCACGGGCCGGTACCCGAACCAGCGGAGGAACGGCGTCGTCATCGGCTTGATCCCGAGGTTCCCGACGAAGACCCAGAGCACGGCGGACCCGGCGAGCACGGCGCTCCACCCCCAGGCGTCCTGGAACAGCAGCGGCAGCACGAACGGCACGGCCGAGACCGCCAGGCGGAACAGGCCGCCGCCGGCGTGGGACACCCGGAAGGTCTCGAGCCGGAACGAGCCGAGTCCCATGATCGGGTGCCGGGCACGGCGGAAGTGCCACACCGCGAGCCAGCAGCAGACCGCGCCCAGCACGCCGAACAGCACGACCGCGAGGACCGGGACGGCGTCGAGCGCGAGCAGGGACGCCATGACGACGAGCGACCCGAGCCCGATGCACGCGAGCAGCGAGCCGAACCAGTCGAACGGCACCCGTTCCGCCGCGCGCTCCTGCGGCACGAGCACGAGCGCGGCGACGAACGCGACGATCCCGAGCGGGATGTTGACGAGGAAGATCCAGTGCCAGGACAGGGTGTCGACGAGCACGCCGCCGATGAAGGGCGCGATGATCGGTGCCGCCAGGGCGGGCCACGTCAGGATCGCGATCGCCGTCACGAGCTGCTCGCGCCCGGCGCCGCGGAGCACGACGAGCCGCCCCACCGGGACCATGAGCGCGCCGCCGAGGCCCTGCACGATGCGCCAGACGGTGAGGTCGACGAGCCCGGTCGACATCGCGCACAGGGCCGACGCCACGGTGAAGAGCGCGATCGCTCCGGCGAACACCGTCCGCGAGCCCACCCGGTCGGTGAGCCAGCCGCTGACCGGGATGAACACCGCGAGGGTCACCAGGTACGCGGTGATCGCCACGCCGACGGCCGCGGAGTCGACGCCGAGGTCGCGTCCCATCGCCGGGGCCGCGGTGGCCAGGATCGTCCCGTCGAGGAGCTCCATGAAGAAGGTGCCCGCGACGAGCACGGCCACCGCCGTGCTCCCCCGTCGTCGTGTCGTCATCGTCGTCGCCATGTCACATCAAATGCTACGCCCGATCGGTTTCCGTGACGGTGCCCGCCCCGAGCGCGGACAGTGGTTGTGCACTGCAGAATGAGACGCACGCCGCCGTTGCCCTGCTCTCCCCGCGACGGGGAACGTGGGGGCACCGCAGACGCACAGGAGGCTCGATGACGACCACACCCGGCACGGTCACGACGAAGGGCGCGCCCGACCCGGCGGCCCCGCCGACCCGCCACGTCCTCGAGCACGCGTACCTGCCCGTGATGACGCTGCGCGAGTCCGCCCTGGCGAACAACACCGCGGTGATGCAGGCCTACGTCGAGCGGCACGGACTGCTCTTCGCGCCGCACATGAAGACGCACATGGCGCCGTCCCTCGCGGCCCGGCAGACCGCGGCCGGTGCCTGGGGCGTCACGGTCGCGTCCGTCCAGCAGGCGATGGTGGCCTGGGAGCACGGCATCCACCGGATCCTCGTCGCGAACGAGGTCCTCGACCCCACCGGGCTCGCCTGGCTGGCCTCCCGTCGCGCCGCCGACCCCGACGCCGACGTGCTCTGCTACGTCGACTCCCCCGCCGGCGTCGAGGCCGGCCGGGCCGCGCAGGACGCGGTCGCCGGCGATCTGCACGTGGTCGTCGAGGTCGGGTTCCCCGGCGGTCGCACCGGCGTCCGGACCGCTGCCGGAGCGCGCGCCCTCGCGCAGGTCGCGCATGACCGGGGCCTGTCGCTCCGCGGGGTGTCCGGCTACGAGGGCGGGCTGCCCGGCGTCGACGCCGCACGCGCCTACGTCGACGGGGTGCTCGAGGTCGCCGTCGCCGTCCGCCCGCTGGTCGACGCACCGCGAGGCCTGCTCAGCATGGGCGGCAGCGCCTGGTTCGACGGGGTGGTCGACGCGGTCGCCGGACGCCCCGATGACATCGACGTGCTGCTCCGCTCCGGCGCCTACCTCACCCACGACGACGGCTTCTACGCCGAGCGCACGCCGTTCCGCCGGCACCCGGAGGAGGGCTCGTTGATCCCCGCGATCGAGGTGTGGGGCCGGGTCACCTCCCGCCCCGAGCCCGGCCTCGCGCTGGTCGCGGTCGGCAAACGGGACATCTCCTTCGACGAGGGACTCCCCGTCGTGCGCTCGATCCGGTCCGGCGCGGACGCCGCTGGGTCGGGAGGCACGGCTGCGGTCGCGCAGGTCGTCCCGGCACCCGGGGCGGTCACCGTCACCCGCCTCGACGACCAGCACTGCTACCTCGCGCTGGCGGACGACCGAACCCCGCTGACGCCGGGCGACGTCGTCGTGTTCGGCATCTCGCACCCGTGCACCGTCTTCGACAAGTGGCGGCAGGTGCTCGTCATCGACGACGACGAGATCGTCCTCGAGTCGATCGCGACGTGGTTCTGATGCGGGCGACGACCCCGGTCACCCCGGTCCCCGACGAGGCCCCGGCGCGGAACGCCGCCCTGTCGCTCCGGCGAGGGCTGCGCCTGCTCGACTGCATCGCGGACCGCACCCGCAACGGCGAGCCCTCGGTGTCCCTCACCGTGCTGGCGGCCGAGCTCGGCACCTCGAAGTCGACCGTGCTCCGGCTGACGGCCCCGATGGTCGAGAACGACCTCCTCCGCCGGACCGCCGACGCCGGCTTCACGCTCGGCCTCGGCGCGCTGCTGCTCGGGCAGAGCTACCTCGAGGGCATCGACCTCCGGTCCGCGGCCGCCCCGTTCCTCCGCCGGACCGCGGAACGCACCGGCCTCACCTGCCACCTCGTCGTCCCCGACGGCACGGACATCGTCTACGTCGACAAGGTCGAGACGCGCGGGACGGTGCGGATGGGTTCCCGCATCGGGAACCGACTGCCGATGCGCAACACCGCGTCGGGCAAGGCGATGGTGGCGTTCGGCGAGCCCGAACTGCTCGACCGGGTGCTCGCGGAGCCGGCGACGGCCATGACCGAGCACTCGATCGTCGACGACGATCGGTGGCGCGCCGAGATCGACCGCACGCACGGCCGCGGCTACGGCATCGACGACCGCGAGAACGAGCCCGACATCCGCTGCGTCGCCGCGCCCGTGTTCGACCACGCGAACCAGGTCGTCGGTGCGATGAGCATCTCCGGGCTGGCATCGCGGTTCCCGGCCGCGGCCGTCCGCGAACTCGGGGACGGCGTCGTCCGGACCGCGCGGGAGATCTCGGTCGCGCTCGGGTCGTCGTCCGCCCAGCTCGCCCTGTCGAAGGCCGCGCGATGAGCGGGCGCGTGGTGACCTTCGGCGAGACGATGCTGCTCCTGACCGGAGGGGACACCGGGGCCGTCCCCGACCTCGAGCACATGCGCGTCGACACCGGCGGGGCCGAGAGCAACGTCGCGATCGGTCTCGTCCGCGCCGGCGTCCCGACGACGTGGATCGGCCGCGTCGGCACCGACCCCGCGGGCGACCGCGTCACCCGTGACGTCCGGAACGAAGGTGTCGACGTCCTCGCCGTGCCCGACCCCGACCGCTCGACGGGCATCATGATGAAGGAGCGCCTGGCCGACGGGCGTACCCGGGTGACCTACCACCGTCGGGGTTCTGCGGGCTCCGCACTGCGGGCGACCGACCTGCCGGCGGGCATCGTCGAGGACGCCGCGCTCCTGCACGTCACCGGCATCACGCTCGCGCTCTCCGACGAGGCGCGCGCCACCGTCGAGGCGGCGATCGACCGCGCGGACACCGCCGGCGTCCCGGTGTCGTTCGACGTGAACCACCGACCGAAGCTCATCGACGCCGAGAGCGCGCGTGAGCGCTACCGGGCGGTCGCGGTCCGCTCGTCGATCGTCTTCGCCGGCGACGACGAGGCCCGGCTCGTGCTCGGCCTCGCCGACGACGAGGGCGACGACGAGACGCTGGCGCACGACCTCGCCGCCCTCGGCCGCGGCCGCGCCGTCGTCAAGCTCGGCTCCCGCGGGGCGGTGGCCTCGGTCGACGGGGTGTTCCTCCGCCGCCCGGCCACCCCGGTGCGGGTCGTCGATCCCGTCGGTGCCGGGGACGCCTTCGTCGCGGGCTGGCTCGCGGCGACGCTCGGCGGAGCGTCCCCCGCCGAAGCGCTCGACCGCGCCGCCGACGCCGGAGCCCTCGCCTGCACGGTCGAGAGCGACTGGCAGCGCCCGGACCCGACCGCCCTGCACGACCCCGCCACACCTTCGGACGTCGACCACGCCGTCCACGACCGCGTCGACCGCTGAACCCGACCACGTCGACCGCCGAACCGGCCGCGTCGCCCGCCGACCACGAGGAACGAGACATGACGAACACCACGAGCACCGACCCGACCACCGCGACCCCGGTCCGGCACCGGCACGCCGCCGGACCCGCGATCGCGATCCTGCGCGGTGGCACCGGCGAGCACGTCGAGGACGTCATCGCGACGCTCGTCGACGCCGGCGTACGGGCCATCGAGATCACGACGAACACCCCGCGCTGGCGCGAGGGCATCGCCTGGGCCGCCGACCGGTACGGCACGTCCGCGTCGATCGGCGTCGGGACCGTGCTCGAACCGCGGCAGCTCGACGAGGCCGCCGGTGCGGGAGCGGTCTTCGCGGTGAGTCCGCACCTCGACGCCGCGATCGGGGAACGCGCGCACGAGCGTGGCCTCGGGTGGTACCCGGGCGCGGCGACCCCGACGGAGATCGTCCGCGCCTGGGAGCTCGGAGCCCGGGCGGTGAAGGTCTTCCCGGCCGCGCAGCTCGGCGGACCGGCGTTCCTCAAGCAGGTGCTGGCGCCGCTCGACTTCGTCGACGTGATCCCCACCGGCGGCATCGGCGTCGACGACGCGTCCGAGTACCTGGCGGCCGGTGCGGTCGCGGTCGGGCTGGGGTCGCCGCTCGTCGGGGACGCCCTCACGAGCGGGGACCTCGACGCCCTCCGCACCCGTGCCGAGCGACTCGTGGCGGGGCTCGCACGGTGACCGACCCGGCGCCGGCGGTCCTCCTCCGCGGCGGCGGGGTCGTCGCCGACGACGGGATCGTGCGCGCCGACGTCCTCGTCGCGGACGGCCGGATCGCCACGGTCGGCACCGGCGTCGACGTCCCGGCGGGCACGAGGACGATCGACTGCGGCGAGCGCCTCGTCCTGCCCGGGTTCGTCGACGCGCACTCGCACGCCGGGTCCCTCGTGTTCGACGAGGCCGTCCAGCACGGGCTCCTCCGGCAGGGCGTGACGACGATCGTGACCGGGCAGGACGGCGTCGGGCCCGCTCCCGGCGACGGTTCCTACGCGGACCGGTACTTCGCCGCGATCGACGGCCCGCACCCCCGGTACCGCGGCGGTGGCGTCGACGCGCTCCTCGCGACGTACGACGGCACGACGCCGGTGAACGTGGCGACCCTGGTGCCCGCGGGGACGGTCCGGCACGAGGTCCTCGGCGACGACGACCGGCCCGCGACCCCGGCCGACGTCGAGGCGATGCGGTCGCTCGTCCGACGGGGACTGTCGGAGGGGGCCACCGGCCTCGCGACGGGGCTCGACTACGTGCCTGGTCTGTACGCGGACACCGCGGAGCTCGCGGCGCTCTGCACGGAGGTCGCCGCCGCCGACGGCCTCTACGTCTCCCACATGCGCGGCGGGTACGAGGGCAACGCCCGCGCGGGGCTCGACGAGATCGCCGAGATCGTCCGGGCGTCCGGGGTCCGCGCACACGTGTCGCACCTGCACGCCCCGGTCGAGCTGGCGGTCGACGCCCTCACCGAGCTCGCGGCGGCGGGCGCGCCGATGTCCTTCGACGCGTACCCGTACTCGCGTGGCTGCACGATCCTGTCGATGCTGCTCCTGCCCGCCGAGCTCGCCCGGCCCGGCACCGAGGACCTCGTCCGTGCCGTGTCCGACGAACCCGGCCGCCACCGGGTCCGCGGTGCCGTGCTCGAGCGGGTGCTCGGCCGGGCGGACCTGGGCACCGGCTGGGCCGACCAGATCACGCTGTCGCACGTGCCCGCGGCGGAGTTCCACGCGCTGCAGGGCCGTACGCTCGCCGAGGCCGCCGCGGCCACGGGCACGGACCCGGTCGACCTCGCCCTCGACGTCCTCGTCGACTCGGCGCTGCAGGTCACCGTCGTCATGCGGGTCCCCCGTCCCCGGACCGCCGACGAGCTCGCGCCGCTGTTCCGACTGCCCGGGCACGCGGCAGGCTCCGACGGCATCTTCGTCGGCACGCATCCGCACCCGCGGGCCTACGGCACGTTCGCGCGGTACCTCGAGGACTACACGCTCCCGGGGCGGTTCGGGTGGCCGGAGACGGTGCGGCACCTGTCGACGACGAGCGTCGAGCGCTACCGGCTCGGCGACCGGGGCACGGTCCGGGTCGGCGCGATCGCGGACCTCGTCGTGGTGGATCCGGCGCGGGTGGCTGCCGGGTCGTCGTACGAGCGGCCGATGCGTCCGGCAGTGGGCATCGAGGACGTCCTCGTCGCAGGGGTCCCGGTGCTCGCCGACGGCGCGCTGACGCACGCGACCCCCGGGGCCGGGCTCCGTCGGGACGGATCCGGCACCGGGGGTCGATGAGGCTTCGCTCAGTGAGCGCGGCGGTCACCCTGCGTTCGGGAGCACCGCCACGACGTCGATCTCGACGAGGATGTTCGCGAGGTGCGACTGCACCGTCGTGCGCACCGGGTACGGCTCGGAGAAGTGCTTGGCGTACTCCTCGTTGAAGGCCGGGAAGTCGCGGTCCGAGTGCTCGAGGTGCACGGTCGACTTCACGACGTCGTCGAGCGTGGCGCCGTGCTCCGCCAGGACCGCGGTGACGTTGGCGAGCACCTGGGCGGTCTGACCGGCGACGTCGTCGGCGATCTCGCCCGTGGCGGGGTCCTGCGGGCCGAACCCGGCGGTGTAGATGAATCCGTTCGCGACGATGCCCTGGCTGTACGGGCCGGCGGGCTTCGGGGCGTTGTCGGTCACGATGGCGGTCTTGTTCGGCACGGTGCTCCTCACGGGTCGGTGGACGGGGACTCCAGGCTAGGCGGGGACGCGGTGCGGGACGGGACCGCGCGCCGGACGCTTTCTGCGCTGCAGAACGTGGGCCGCGCCTCCAGTCCGATCTGGCCGGCCACGCCGACACCGTGAGGAACCCCCAAGGCTGTGGCGCCTACGCTCGTAGCGTGCCCCCTGCCATGCCCGAACATCGCGGAGCGCCGCGGTGAGTCGACTGGACGGGACCCTCACGGAGTCGATCGCCAGCGGACGTCGCCGGGTCCTCGACCTCGCGACCAGCCTGCCGGCGTGGGCCGCCGTGCTCCTGGTGTGGACCGGCGGCCGCATCGTGTCGACGTTCTGGCTGGCCCTGGCGTTCCCGCTCATCGGCCGAGCGCTGCCGGAGAACGCGATCTGGGGCAACGACCACGGCTTCCTCAACTTCCTGACGGCGTGGGACGGCCAGTACTACGAGCAGATCTCTGTGCACGGCTACCCGTCCACGCTGCCGCTCGACGCCGCGGGTCACGTCGCACAGAACGCGTGGGCGTTCCTCCCGGCGTTCCCGTTCACCATCCGGATGCTCACCGCGTCGACGGGGGTGCCGTTCGACGTCGGCGCCCCGGCGATCGCACTGCTCGCCGGACTCGTGGCCACCTACCTGCTGCACCGGCTCGTGCGCGATCGTGCCGGGTCCGCCGCGGCCATGTGGGCCGTGTTCTTCTTCACCTGCGGCCCGCTCTCGTTCCTGCTGCAGGTCGGCTACGCGGAGAGCATGTTCCTGGCGCTGACGTTCGGGGCGCTGCTCGCCCTGGAACGGCGTCGGTACGGGCTGCTGACGATCCTCGGGGTGATCGCGGCCTTCACCCGGCCGGGTGCCCTCGCGATCCCGCTCGTGCTCGGCGTCGTCGCCCTCGTGCGGTGGATCGGCGCACGACGGACGGCCAGGGCGACGGGCGCGGTCGCCGGCGTGCGGTCACTCGACGCGTTCCCCGTGGCCGAACGGGTGCGGGTCGTCGCCGCCGGGATCGTGATGGCGGTCGCCGGGTTCGCCTGGCCGCTCATCGCCGCACACGCGACGGGGTCCCCGAACGCCTACCTCGAGACCGAGATGTCCTGGTGGGTGAACTTCATCGGGCGGGTCGACTTCACACCGCTCACCCCGTGGTTCCTCATCGCCTCGCGGTGGCTGGGTGTCGGCGGGGTCCTGATCGTGGTGTTCCTGCTCGTGGCGTACCCGGTGTGGTTGCTCCGCCGCTCGACCCGCCGGCTGGGGTTCACGACGGTGGTCTACTCGGCGGCGTACGCGCTGTACATCTTCGCGGTGTCGCTGCCGATGGCGTCGACGCCGCGGTTGCTCATGCCGCTCGCGCCGCTCTTCGGGTCGCCCGAACTCGTGGCGAAGCCGTGGCTGCGGTGGACCCTGGTGGTCTGCGCCGTGCTCGGGCAGCCGGTGCTCGTCGCGGTGCTGTGGCTGCTCGGCCCCCCGTGAGACGGACCGAGCAACCCGAGGCCGCTCGCTAGAGCTCGACGGTGCCGTGGTCGCCGGTGTCCGGCTGGCGCTGCTTGCCGATCGCGGCCTTGAGCGTCTGCACGAGGCTCCCGACCGGGCCCGTGTCCTGGGTCCAGTACTCGACCGAGTCGCCCTCGACGGTGAGGAGCCGGATCGACGGGTCCTGACGCCCCTGCGGGAACCAGGCCTCCGCGAACGGGGACCAGAGCTCGTCGACCACGGAGTCGTCCCGCGTCACGGTGGCGGTGCCGGCGATCGACAGGTACCCGCCCTGCGACTCGATCGAGACGTTGACGTGCGGGTTCCGCGCAATGTCCTCGACCTTCTCGCTGCCGTCCTGCACGAGGAACCGGAGGGTGCCGTGGAACGCCTTGTCCTGCACCGCGAGCGGACGGGCGTGGAGCTGGCCGTCCGCGTTCACGGTCGTCAGCAGGGCCGTGTGGGCTCCGTGGACGATGTCGGAGATGGCTGCGCGCTGGTCTGCCTCTGTGTCGGTCATGGTGATCCTCTCGCGTCGTGCGCCCCGTTGTGCTCGACGTGCGGCCGGGTGTCCCCGGGGCGCGTTCCGTTCCGACCAGTGTGCCCCTCGGCCGCTGTGCGCGTCCGGTCCGGCCCCCGGCACCGGCCTGGAGGCACGGCTCGCCTCCGCCGCGCGCCGCACCACCGCGCGTGGCCGCGCCTGCGCCATTCGCGCGCAACGAGCGACACTGTGCGAGTCGATCGACACGTGCCCTGTCGGAACTCGCGGGCAGCGGGGCGGCGCAGCCCGCTCCTCTAGACGGGCTCGCGGATCGTGGTCTCGACGTCGACGACCTGCGGGATGCGCGGCAGCGACGCGAAGCCGAACGCCACGGGCGGGTCGAGCGGCGCCAGGGAACCCAGCGGCTCCCCCGCCCAGGTCCCCTGCACACCGGTGACGTCGTGGGCCCCGGTCACCCCGTAGTACTCGCGGCGGCCGTTCCCCGCCGAGCCCGCCGTGCCCGACCCGGGAGCGATCAGCCGCGCCACCGGGTCGATCGCCGCGAGCCACCGGGGGTCGCGAGCGATCCGCTTCGGGACGATGCGGACCACTCGCCCGAGCGGGGAGATCGTCCCGACGTCGATCGAGGCCCGGAGTGGCCCGGCGGACAGCTCCACCCCGCGGGCGGTCCGGCGGGCGGACACGTCGACCACCGACACCGTGTCGAAGCGGTAGGTCCCGGACACGTAGGCGGCGACGATCTCGTCGGGGGCGAGCAGCACGCTCGTGCCGTCGGGGAGCTCGAGGAACACGTCGGCGAAGGCCCCGAACGGCGAGCGCTCCCACATCCCGACGACGATCCGGACGCCGGAGGTCGTGCCGACGCCCGTGATGCGACCACGGAACCGACGTTCGAGAGCAGCAGGACGCGACGACATGCCCTGGACCGTACCCGGCAGCGCGGTGAGCGGACGCCGAAGAGCCGGGCCGCGCCTCCAGAGCGACGCAGCCGCCTGGCCGACACGGCCGACGCGACCTACGGGACCGGGACCGGCTCGGCCAGCAGCTCCCGCACCCGCGGCGCGACCTGCGTGCCGTAGCGCTCGATCGACCGCATCATGTCCTCGTGCGGCAGGCGCCCCGTCGCGTACCGCATGTCGAACCGCGAGACGCCGAGGATCCGCATGTTGCGCGCGATCTTCCGCGCGACGGTCTCGGGCGATCCGACGTAGAGCGAACCGCCGGCGGACAGCCCGGCGCGGTACCCGGCGACGTCCAGCGGCGGCCAGCCGCGCTCGGCACCGAGTCGGTCGGTGACGGCCTTGTGGTACGGCCAGTACCGGTCCGCCGCTTCCTCGTCGGTGGCGGCGACGAAGCCCGGCGAGTGCATGGCGATGGGCTGCTGCGGCAGGTCGAGCTGGGTGAGCGCCTGACGGTAGAGGCGCGAGAACGGAGCGAACTGCGCCGGCTGGCCGCCGATGATGGCGAGGAAGAGCGGCAGTCCGTACGACGCCGCCCGGATCACCGACTGGGGCGATCCGCCGACGCCGATCCAGGTGGGGATCGGACCGTGATCGAGCTTCGGGAAGACGTGCTGGTCGGTGAGGCCGGGCCGGACGGTGCCGGACCACGTCACGGGGTCGCCGCTGCGGAGGGCGGCGAAGAGCTGGAGCTTCTCCTCGAAGAGGACCTCGTAGTCGGCGAGGTCGTAGCCGAAGAGCGGGAAGGACTCGGTGAACGAGCCGCGGCCGAGGATGACCTCGGCGCGACCGTCGGAGATCGCGTCGACGGTGGCGAACCGCTCGTAGACGCGGACCGGGTCATCGCTCGACAGCACCGTCACGGCGCTGCCCATGCGGATGGACGACGTGCGGGCGGCGATCGCGGCGAGGACGACCTCGGGTGCGCTCACCGCGTAGTCGGCTCGGTGGTGCTCCCCCACGCCGATGAAGTCGATGCCGACCTGGTCGGCGAGGACGGCCTCGTCGACGATGTCCCGGATGCTCTCGGCGTGGGTGCGGAGGGTTCCGTCGGGGCGGTCGGTGAGGTCACCGAAGGTGTCGAGGCCGAGCTGCACGGGGCCGATCCGCTCGGGTGCGGGCGGCGGGACGTCCGAGGGGCGGCCGGTGCCGAATGCGTTGCTCATGGGTCCTCCTGATCACGCGCCGATGCGATTGCATCCACACGCCGATGCGATCGCATCTTCATGCGTTTGCATCAATATAGCACGGCCAGCCCTCGCGTGTACGGTCACCCGCATGCCGCAGATCCCCGACCAGACCGGCCGCCGCATCGTCGTCACCGGCGCGAACAGCGGAACCGGCAAGGAGACCGCCACCCGCCTCGCAGCCGCCGGCGCCTCGGTCGTCCTCGCCGTACGCACCACGTCGAAGGGGGACGAGGCCGCCGACGCGATCCGGTCCGCGCACCCCGGCGCCGACGTCGAGGTCCGGGAACTCGACCTCGCGGACCTCTCGAGCGTGCGCCGGTTCGCCGCGGGGGTCGTGAACGAGGACCGCCCCCTCGACGTGCTCGTGAACAACGCGGGCGTGATGGCGCCGCCGAAGCGGTTCGAGACCGTCGACGGCTTCGAGCTGCAGTTCGGCACGAACTACCTCGGGCCCTTCGCCCTGACGAACCTCCTGCTCCCCGCGCTCCTGCGCTCGTCGGACGCCCGCGTCGCGACGATGTCGAGCATCGCCGCGGTCCCCGGCCGCATCCGGTTCGACGACCTGCAGTGGGAGCGCGGCTACAACGGCTGGCGCGCCTACTCGCAGTCGAAGCTCGCGGACCTGCTCCTCGCGCTGCACCTGCACCGGCTGTCCGTCGAACTGGACTGGCCCGTGACGAGCACCGCGGCGCACCCCGGGTACACGCGGACGAACCTGCAGTCGGCCGGACGCTCCCTCGGGCGGAGCAAGCCGGTGCGGTCGAGCAACCGCGCGCTGCCGTTCACGCAGGACGTCGAGCAGGGCGCCGAGCCGCTGCTGTACGCCGCGGTGGGGCCGAAGGCCGTCGGTGGTGCGTACTACGGGCCGTCCGGGCCGTTCGGGCTCGTCGGGCCGGCGACGACGGCGTCGATCCCGAAGTCGGCACGGAGCGCCGACCTGGCGCGGTCGCTCTGGGCGGTCGCCGAGGACCTCACCGGGACGCGGCCGCCGGTCTGAGGCGCGCCCGCCCCGCGTGCGGTGGTCGGGAGGCGCGGGTCGTCCCCGCCCCCGCCGGTCCGGCTCAGGCGCGGTGCAGCTCCACCGACCCGTCGAGTCGGCCCGGCTCGGTGAGTCGCGCGTGCTGCAGCACCGTCCGCGACGGCCCGACCGCCGCGGCGACGATCGACAGCGTCGCGAAGTGCCCGTCCCGCTCGTGCGCGTCACGGAGGATCGCATCCGGGTCGTCCGCCGGCAGCGCCGCCGACTCCGCGAGCAGACCGAACCAACCGCTCCACCCGTCGCCCGCGTCGTCGCCGGCGTCGGCCGTGCGGAGTTCGTCGAAGGGTCCGAGCACGGGCGGCCCGACCGGGGCGTCGACGGCGCGGAACGCCTCGAGCCACCGCCCGATGCGCGGCGCTGCCGGATCGTCGGGCTCGCCGTGCGTGACCATGTGCACGCCCGGTCCGAGCTCGGTCGTGCGGACACGGGAGCCGTCCCACGTCAGCACCTCGGCGCCGTCCGCGGTGGCACGGACGAGGTTGAACGCGCGTGTGGTCGGCAGCGTGCCGTCGTGGCCCGGGAGCACCCCGGCGACGGCCTCGAGCGGCACGACCCCGCGCGTGGTCCACGTGCCGTCGTCGCTCGGCACCGGTTCGGCGCGGTTGAGCACCACGGCGAGCCCCGCGGTGTCCGAGGCGGCGAGCCAGGCGCCACCCGCCGAACGGTCGCGGACGCCCCGGACCGAGGGGTCCAGCTCGGGCCACCACGCCGCGGGCGGGTCCCACGGGCGCTCGGGCGACTCGTCGCGCAGGGCGAGCATCGTGACGGGCCACTCGGAGCCGGGGTCGACGCGGACGACGACGGTGCACATGGGATCGATCCTCGCACGGCGCCCCGGGTAGCGTGACCGACGTGAACGCAGCAGCAGAGCGCCGTCTGACCGTCATCGTCGGGATCACCGGGGGCATCGCCGCCTACAAGGCCGTCGGCGTCGTCCGCGAGTTCGTCAAGCAGGGGCACGACGTGCACGTCGTCCCGACCGAGGGTGCGCTGCGGTTCGTCGGCGTGCCCACCCTCGAGGCGCTCAGCCGGAACGCGGTCACCACCAGCGTGTTCGACGACGTCGCCGAGGTCCGGCACGTGTCGCTCGGCCGGAGGGCGGACCTCGTGGTCGTCGCCCCCGCCACCGCCGACGCCCTCGCCCGGATGACGGCGGGCCTCGCGGGCGACCTCCTCGGCACGACCCTGCTCGCGACCGAGGCGCCCGTCGTGGTCGCCCCGGCGATGCACCCGCAGATGTGGGAGCACCCGGCGACCCGGGCCAACGTCGCCACGCTCCGCGACCGCGGGGTGCGTTTCATCGGCCCGGTGGTCGGGGCGCTGACCGGCGACGACGCGGGCATCGGGCGGATGGCGGAGCCGGAGGACATCGTGGCCGGAGCGCTCGCCGTGCTGGACCACCCGGCGGACGCGGGCCGACCCGCGTCGGCCGACCCGAGCCTCCAGGCCGCCCCGACCCGACCCGCCGGCGAGATCCGACCGGCCGGCGAGACCGACGTCGCCGGTACCGGTGCCCGCGGTGAGCAGGGCGACCTCGCCGGCGTCCGCGTGGTCGTCAGCGCCGGCGGCACCCGCGAACCGTTCGACCCGGTCCGGTTCGTCGGCAACCGCTCCAGCGGCCGCCAGGGCCTCGCGATCGCCGCCGACGCCGCACGGCGCGGCGCGACCGTGACCGTCGTCGCCGCGAACGTCGAGGCCGCGCTCACCACAGGCCTCGACGCCACCGTCGTGCCGGTCGGCTCCGCGCTCGAGCTCGCCGAGGCGGTGCACGCCGCGGCCGTCGACGCCGACGTGGTCGTGATGACCGCCGCGGTCGCCGACTACCGCCCCGCCGAGGTCCGCACCGAGAAACTCAAGAAGGACCTCCAGGGCGACACGATGACGCTCGAGCTCGTGCGGAACCCGGACGTCCTGGCGGACCTCGTCGCGGCCCGCCGCACCGGCCAGATCGTCGTGGGGTTCGCGGCCGAGACCGAACCCGACCGGGCCGCGCGCATCGAGCTCGGCCGGGCCAAGATCGCCCGGAAGCCGGCGGACCTGCTCGTGGTGAACCACGTCGGCTGGTCGTCGGGCTTCGAACGCGAGGAGAACGCGATCGAGGTGCTCGTCCCCGGCGGCGAGGTGGTCCGCGAGACCTCCGGCAGCAAGGCCGACGTCGCCACCGCGATCCTCGACCTCGTCGCGACCGCGCTGACCTGAGCCTTCCCCGTACGCGTCGAGGACGCCGCGAGCACGATGGGTGCATGCGACGACGCGAGCGCGCACGACGCGCCACCCGCACCGCCACCCTCCTCGCCGTCGTGCTGGGCGGGGCCGGTGTCACTCATTTCCTGCGGCCGGCCGGCTACGACCGGATCGTGCCGGACGCCCTCCCGCCGCGCCTGACCACCCTGGCGTCCGGCGCCGCCGAGCTCGGCATCGCCACCGGCCTCGCGATCCCGGCGACCCGCCGCGCCGCGGGCTGGGCGGCCGCCGCGCTGTTCCTGGCCGTGTTCCCCGCCAACGTCAAGATGGCGAACGACCTGCTCGGCAGCCCGCGGTCGACGCGCGCGATGCGACTGGTCTCGGTGCTCCGCCTGCCGCTGCAGGCACCGCTCGTGGCCTGGGCCGTGCGCGTCGGTCGGCACGCACCACGACGGTGACCGAGCCCTCGCGGACCCGGGCCGCGGTGCCGCTGCTGCAGCGCCCGGTGACGGTGCACGCCTGGGAGGACGTCGTCTTCGCGCACTGGCGGCACGACCCGGCGTCACTCGCGCGCCTGGTACCGCGCGGCACCCGCCCCGACGTGGTCGACGGCAGCGCCTGGGCGGGCCTGTCCGCGTACGTGTTCCGTGAGACGCGGGTGCCGCCGTTCCCGCCGTCGGGACGCCTCGGCACGATGACCGAGATCACCATCGAGGTGCTGACGATCGACGACAGCGGCCGCCGCGGGGTCGCCTACCGCACGGTCGACACGGCGAACGTCCCGGCGATCGTCGCCGCCCACGCCCTGCTCGGGGTGCCGTACACGTTCGCGTACGCGCGGGCACGTCGGCGCGGTGACGCGCTCGCGTACCGGTCCGTCCGGCACCCGGCCCGTGCGCTGCACCCCGTCCGCTGGCTGCGCGGACGACGGAGCGGTCCGGTGCAGCCAGGAGGCGCGGCACGGCCCCGTCAGCAGGTGGCCGTCCGCGTCGTGGCCGGGGACGTCGTCGACACCCCGCTCGCGACGGAGCTCACCACCCGCCAGGGCATCCACGCCCGGCACCTGGCGCAGACGGTGTTCTGGCAGCGCCAGCACCCACCGATGACGATCCGGTCGGCGCGGCTGGAGCGCCTCGAGGGCGACCTGCCCGACGCGGTGGGGATGCCCGGGCTGTTCGACCGGGAACCCGACTCGCTCGTGGTGGTCGACGGCACCACCGTCCGGTACGCGTGGGGGGACGTGGTCCGGTGAGCGACGACCCGCACCACCTCGGCCGCTTCGTGCGCGCGCAGGAGGACGTGCACGACGCCGCCCTCGCCGAGCTCCGGCGCGGCCGGAAGTCGTCGCACTGGATGTGGTTCGTCTTCCCCCAGCTCACCGGGCTCGGCCGTTCCGCCACCGCGCAGCGGTTCGCCATCGACGGGCTCGCCGAGGCCCGGGCGTACCTCGCGCACCCCGTCCTGGGCCCGCGCCTGCTCGAGGCGACCGCCGCGGCGGCGTCGGCGCCCGCACGGTCCGCCGACGACCTGCTCGGCGGCGTCGACGCGCTGAAGCTCCGTTCGTCGATGACGCTCTTCGCGCTCGCCGCCTCGGACCCGGCACCGTTCCGCGCCGTGCTCGACCGCTGGTACGCGGGCACCGACGACCCGGCGACCGTGCGGCTCCTGCACCTCGACGACTGACACGCTCCGAACCGAGCGCAACGCCGTTCGTATATCAGGTACGGTGAAGCATGCGTCCGCACCGAGGTCGGATGTGCAACCCGTCCGCCTCCCGCCACGAGCCGAAGGAAACCGCATGCCGGTCCCCAGCAGCGCACCGACCGAGCACCAGCTGCTCCGCGACACCGTCCGCCAGAAGATCCACGACGCGATCATGGACGGCACGCTCGAGCCCGGCGAACGGCTGAACGACGACGAGCTGATCGCCTGGCTCGGCGTCTCCCGGACCCCCATCCGCGAAGCCCTCAGCCAGCTCGCCCGCGCCGGCCTGATCGAGATGGCGCCGAACCGGTACACGCGCGTCACCACGCCGAACCCGACCGAGGTCGTCGAGGCGCTGCAGACCCTCGGCGTGCTGTTCGGCGGCGTCGTGCGCCTGGCGGTCCCGCGACTCGGCGCCGCGTCGAGGAAGAAGATCCTCGCCCAGCTCGACGCCACCATCAAGGACTACGAGGCGCACGACGTCGCGGCGGTCAACCACGACGCGCTCGCGGTGTTCGCCCGGTACGTCGAGGAGTGCGGCAACGAGAACCTGCAGCGCGTGTGCCGTGACACCATGGACGGCCTCGCGTTCCGCCTGCGCCTGCCGAACCTCGACGAACTCGTCGACTGGGACCAGATGACGGCCGACTTCCGCCGGCTGCGCGAGGCCACGGCTTCCGGCGACAACATCGCCGCGGAGCTCGCGACCGAGGCCATCCACCTCCTCCCCGGTGAGAAGCGCTGAGCCGATCTGAACAGGCGCACAGGAAGCCGCCCGTCTCGCACCCGCGAGCCGGGCGGCTTCCGTTCGCCGTGCCTCCCGTCGGCCACCTGCGGGTGCCGGCGACCTGCTCGCAGTCATGCGGTGCGGAGAGCCGATAGCATCGCCCCGACCGCCCGTCGAACCACCCGGAGCACCGCATGAGCAACCGCCAGCCGGACCGACCCGAGATCGCCGCGCGCCTCGCCGCCGCGGTCGGCCGGATCAACCGACGGGCGCGCACCGACTCGGCCGCACTCGGGTACGGGATCGTCTCCGCCCTCGCGACCATCCAGCGCGAGGGACCCCTGCGCCCCGGCGACCTGTCGCGGATCGAGGTCGTCACGAAGCCGACGATGACCCGGATCCTCACCGAGCTCGAGCAGCGCGGGTTCATCGAGCGCGAGGCGGACCCCCGGGACGGCCGCGCGTTCATGGTGAGCGCCACAGCGGAGGGCATCGCGGCGGTCGAACGGGCACGCTCCGACCGCACCGGGATCGTCGCCGAGCTCATCGCCGAACTGCCGGAGACCGACGTCGACGCGATCGCCGCAGCACTGGACGCCCTCGAGCGCGTCGCACAGGGCGCACGTACCCAGCAAGCTCCCACCTCCGGCTCCTGATCCGGTCGTTACCGAACCGTTATCCGAGGGTGGACGGACGGTTCTGCCAGCCAATCTGGACGGCGCTTCCAGCCGTACCGGTCATCGTGGCGGCTTCGCCCAGCGGCGGCCACCCCGGTCGCCGGCCGGCGGACGGACGGGCCCCACACCACCGTCCGGTCCTCCCCCGGCTCGCGAGCTCCTGACGACGGACGTCCCCCACGTCCCGTACTCCTGCGCGCTCCCCCATCCCCCGCGTGCAGCGCCACAGCTCCCCACCACGAGTCGGCCGACCACCGGAATCGATGACAGGACGCAACACCGCTCTCCCCACGACCACCGCCTCGACCCGACGTGAGGCCCTGAACTCCCCCAGCCGACGCCTCCGCCGCGCACTCCGCCGCCCCACGACGCTCATCGTGGGCGGCGCAGCGGTCCTCGCCGTCGCCGGCGGCATCGCGACCGTCGGCACGCAGCCCGCGATCGGCGAGGCCCTCGGGATGCCCACCGCCAGCGCCACCTCGGCGCCGGCGCTCGGCGGCACCGCACTCGACCGGGCGCAGGCCGCCGCCACCATCGCCACGGCGCAGACCGTCGTCGAGACCGCGAACGACAAGACGGACACCACCACGCTCGAACGCCGGATCGGGGCGCTCGACGACTACCGGAAGCTCTCCGGAGCGGCGCTCAGCTCGCGCATCTCCTCCACGGTGGACGCCGCGTCGGACGTCGCGAGCGCCAGTGCCACGCAGGACAAGCGGGACGCCGATGCGAAGGCCGCCGCCGAGGCAGCCGCGCAGAAGGCCGCCGCCGAGAAGGCCGCCGCAGCGGAGGCCGCGCGCAAGCAGGCCGCCGCGAACACCGTGGCCGGCGCCAAGGCCACGGCCAGTTCGCTCGCGGCGTCCGAGTACGGCTGGGGTTCCGACCAGTTCCAGTGCCTCGACAACCTCTGGACCAAGGAGTCCGGCTGGAACTACCGGGCCGTCAACGCGAACGGCGGCGCGACCGGCATCCCGCAGGCGCTCCCCGGCTCGAAGATGGCGACCATCGCGGCGGACTGGCAGACCAACGCCACCACCCAGATCACCTGGGGACTGCAGTACATCAGCGCCTCGTACGGCACGCCGTGTGCCGCGTGGGCGCACTCGCAGGCGTCGAACTTCTACTGAGCGCCAGGCGCGCTCCTCCTGAGCGCCAGGCATCAGCGCCGACGAACGACCCCGGGTCCTGCGCCCGGGGTCGTTCTCGTGTAGGCATACCGGGTGACCACCATCGGACTCCGCCGCATGAGGCCCCGGGACCCCGCCGAAGGACACCGCACCGCCAGCCCCCTCGAACTCCTCTTCGACCTGGTCTTCGTCGTCGCCGTGGGCTTCGCCGCCTCGAACCTGCACGAGATCGAGTCCGAGGGCCACGTGTCCTCGGCGGTGCTCTCGTACGCGTTCGTGTTCTTCGCCATCTGGTGGGCGTGGATCAACTTCACCTGGTTCGCCACGTCCTTCGACACCGACGACTGGCTCTACCGGGTGATGACGTTCGTGCAGATGGCGGGCGTGCTCGTCCTCGCCGCCGGGGTGCACGCCCTGATGGTCGACGCCGACATCGGCCTCGTGGTCGTCGGCTACGTCGTGATGCGCCTGGCGCTCGTCGGACAGTGGCTCCGCGCCGCGGCGTCGTCGCCGGAGTACCGCCGGACCGCGCTCCGCTACGCCGCCGGCATCACGGTCGTGCAGGTGCTGTGGGTGCTCGCGCTCGTGCTGCCCGACGCCGTCCGGCCGTGGGTCGTCCCGGTCCTCATCCTGCTCGAGGTCCTGGTCCCGCCGTTCGCCGAGGCCGGTACGCGCACCACCCCGTGGCACACCCGGCACATCGCCGAGCGGTACTCGCTCTTCACGCTCATCGTCCTCGGCGAGGGGCTCATCGCCTCGGCGAACGCGGTCATCGACGGCATCGCGCACGCGGACCACCTCGCCTCGCTCCTCGTCCTGGCGGCGTGCGGGCTCGTCGTCGTCGCCGGGCTGTGGTGGATCTACTTCTCCCGCGAGCAGCACGACCACATCCGCTCCCTGCCCACGGCGCTCGTGTTCGGCTACGGCCACTACCTCGTGTTCGCCGCCGCCGGGGCCCTGCCCGCCGGGATCGAGGTCGCGGTGAGCGCCGACGCGGGCGAGGCCGACCTGTCGCACGCGACCGTCGCGGCGACGATCGCGGTGCCGGTCGCGCTGTTCGTCCTGTCGATCTGGGCGCTGGCGCTGCGGCCGTCGCTCCCGATCGGCTGGAACGTGGTCGTCGTGGTGCTCGCGCTCGCCGTGCTCGCCGGCATCGCCGTGCCCTCGGTCTCGCTGGTCGCGACGGCGGTGCTCGTCACCGCGATCGTGGTCGTCCTGGAGGTCGCGGGCCGCAGGGGGTGACCGGACGACCGACGGGAGCGCGGACCGTCAGCCGACGCGCGCGACCCGGACGTCCGTGTGCACGGACCGCGTCTCGTACTCGGGCGCCGGCAGTGTCCGGATGCGCACGCCCGTCATCGTCTCGAGGATGCGGACGACCTGGCGGCTGTACCCGTACTCGTTGTCGTACCAGACGTACACGACGACCGAGCGGCCACCGTCCGCGATCGTCGCGAGCCCGTCCACGACGCCCGCCTTGCGGGCACCGAGGACGTCGCTCGACACGATCTCCGGGGAATCGACGTAGTCCACCTGCCGGTGCAGGGCGGAACGGAGCGACACCGACCGCAGGTACGCGTTCAGCTGCTCCTTGCCGACGGGCTCGCGCAACTGCAGGTTCAGGACCGCGATGGACACGTCCGGCGTCGGCACCCGGATCGCGTTCCCGGTCAGCTTCCCCGCGAGCCGCGGGTACGCCTTCGCCACCGCCGTCGCAGCACCGGTCTCGGCGAGCACCATGTTCAGCGCTGCCGAACGGCCGCGACGGCTCGACCGGTGGTAGTTGTCGGTGAGGTTCTGGTCGTTCGTGAACGAGTGCACCGTCTCCACGTGACCGTGCTCGACGCCGAACTCGCGGTCGATCGCGACGAGGACGGGCGTGATCGCGTTGGTCGTGCACGACGCCGCGGCGACGATCGGGTGGTCGCCGATGTCGTCCTCGTTGATGCCGTGCACGATGTTCGGCAGGCCGCCTTTGCCCGGCGCGGTGAGCAGCACCCGCCGGATGCCGTCGTTCTCGAGGTGCTGGCGCAGGCCGGCCTCGTCCCGCCACCGCCCGGTGTTGTCCACGACGATCGCGTCGCGGATGCCGTGGGCGGCGTAGTCGACGTGCGCCGGGTCGGACGCGCGGATGAACTGGATCACCGTGCCGTTCGCCGTGATCGTGTCCCGCTCCACGTCGACCGTGATCCGGCCGTCGAACGGTCCGTGCACGCTGTCGCGGCGGAGCAGGCTCGCCCGCCTGACCAGGTCGCCGGGGTCGTCGCCCCGGACGACGACCGCGCGGAGCCGCAGCCCGCAGGCCCCGCCGGCACGGCCGATCAGGATCCGCGCGACCAGGCGTCCGATGCGGCCGAAGCCGTAGAGGACGACGTCGGTCGGCGGCACCGCGTACAGGCCGCCGTCGACGACCTCGGCGAGCTCGCGCCGCAGGAACGCGTCCAGGTCGAGCTCGTGCTGGGCACGGAACCGCCGGTTCAGCTCCGCCACGTCGATCGCCGCCGGCCCGAGGTCGAGCGTCGTCAGTTTGTGCAGGACCGGGAAGATCGCGTGCGGCGACAGCTCGACACCGTCGAGGTGCCGCGCGAACCGGTGCAGCTTCAGGATCTGGGTCGCGGACCGGTTCGGCAGCCGGCGGCCGTGGATCGTGGTGACGACGTTGTTCCGCCGGTACAGGCCGCCGATGATCGGCACCATCGCCTCGGCGACGGACTCGTGGTCGATCCACCGTGTGAACGCCGTGGATGCGTCGTCCCCGTTCACGCCGCGACCTCGTCGCGTCCGGCGTCCGCGCCCGCGCCCGCGCCCGCGAGTCGTTCGCGCAGGCGCGCGAGCTCGTCCCGGAGCCGGCCCGGCACGCGGTCGCCGAACCGGGCGAAGAACTCCTCGGTCCGGTCGCACTCCTCGAGCCACGCCACGGGGTCGACGTCCAGGAGCGACTGCAGCACCGTGGCCCCGAGTCCCAGCCCGGTGACGTCGAGGGATCCCGGAGCGGGGACCTCGCCGATCGCCGTGTCGACGGCCTCGGCCTCGCCGGAGACCCGGCCGGCGATCCAGGCGAGGACCCGACTGTTCTCACCGAACCCGGGCCAGAGGAACGCTCCCTCCTCGTCCTGGCGGAACCAGTTGACCTGGAAGATCTTCGGCGCCCCGCTGCCGAGCGCGGCTCCGACGTCGAGCCAGTGCTGCCAGTAGTCCCCCATGTCGTAGCCGACGAACGGCAGCATGCCGAAGGGGTCGCGGCGGAGTTCGCCGACCCGCCCCTCCTGGGCGGCGGTCCGCTCGCTCGACACGGTGGCCCCGACGAACACGCCGTGCTCCCAGTCACCCGTGTCGACGACGAGTGGCACGTTGCTGGCGCGTCGGCCGCCGAACACGATCGCGTCGATCGGGACACCGTCGGCCTCGTACCAGTCGTCCGCGAGCGTCCGGCACTGCTCGATCGGCGCCGTGAACCGGGCGTTCGGGTGCGCCGCGGGCGTGCCGGACGCGGGCGTCCAGTACTGCCCGCGCCAATCGATGAGGTGCGCCGGGGGCTCGTCGGTCTTCCCCTCCCACCACACCTCGCCGTCCTCGGTCAACGCGACGTTCGTGAAGATCGTGTGCTTCCGCATGGTGTCGATCGCCACCGGGTTGTTCTGGACGGACGTCCCCGGTGCGACGCCGAAGAACCCGGCCTCGGGGTTGATCGCGTGGAGCCGGCCGTCGTCGCCCGGTCGCAGCCAGGCGATGTCGTCGCCGATCGTCTCGACGTCCCACCCGGGGATCGTCGGTCGGAGCATCGCGAGGTTCGTCTTGCCGCACGCGCTCGGGAACGCCGCGGCGATGTGGAACGCGCGGCCGGCGGGCGACGTGAGCTTGAGGAGGAGCATGTGCTCCGCCAGCCATCCTTCGTCCCGTGCCATCACCGACGCGATCCGGAGGGCGAAGCACTTCTTGGGCAGGAGGGCGTTGCCGCCGTACCCGGACCCGAACGACCAGATCGCGCGCTCCTCGGGGAAGTGACTGACGTACTTCACGGGGTTGCTCGGCCACGGGACGTCGTCGCGTCGGAGCCCGTCTCGGTCGCGGAGCGGGTACCCGACGCTGTGCACCCCGGCGACCCAGTCGGTGTCCGGGCCGATCACGGCGAGCGCGTCGTCCCCCATGCGGGTCATGATCGACAGCGAGATCACCGCGTACGGCGAGTCGGTGATCTGCACACCGACCTGCGAGATCGCGCCCCCGACCGGTCCCATCGAGTACGGGACGACGTACATCGTCCGACCGCGCATGGACTCGGCGAACAGCGCGTTCAACTCGGTGTGCATGTCGGCGGGGTCGCGCCAGTTGTTGGTCGGTCCGGCGTCGGCCTCGCTGCGGGAGCAGATGAACGTGCGGTCCTCCATCCGCGCGACGTCGTCCGGGTCGGACCGGGCGAGGAAGCTGTCCGGGTGCACGCCGGGGTCGAGTCGGACGAGTGAGCCGGCGTCGGTCATCTCGGTGGTGAGCCGGTTCCACTCCTCGTCGGAGCCGTCGCACCAGACGACCTCGTCCGGCCGGGTCAGCAGGGCGATGCGGACGACCCAGTCGGCGAGCTGCTTGTTCGCGACGTCGTGTCGCCGGGCACCGTCCGGGACCTCCGGGATGGCGGACGCCCAGACGGGCGGGAACGCGTGGTTGTGGGTCTGTGCGGTCGGGTGCATCGTCACTCCTCATCGAGCTCGGGCTGTCACCGACAGGTTCCGTCGGCACGAGCTGCGGGAGGCGATCGGGGAGTCGTGAAGATCGGCGATTCTTCCGGATCCGTGAATTCGCCGGGTCTGATCGGGCGGACGCTCAGTCCCACGCCTGGGCGTGCGACTCGAGGAACCGGTAGACCTCGCCGTCGTCGACGCCGGGGAACCGGCCCGTCGGGAGCGGGGCGAGGACGTGCTCGCCGAGCTTGGCGCTGGGCCACGCGCTGTCGTGCCACCGGCGCACGAGCTCGGGTTCCGGCCGACGGCAGCACGTGGGGTCGGGACAGGTCGACGTCCGTCGCACGCCGGTCTCCCGGCCGCGGAACCAGCGCGCGTGGGCGAACGGCGTACCGAGGGTGATGGAGAACTCGTCCTCGCTCGTGCCGGTCTGCACGCTGCACCAGAACGTCCCGGTCGGCGTGTCCGTGTACTGGTAGTGCTCGCGGGAGCGGTTCCGGTGCACGAACGCCGTCCGGGCTGCCCACTTCGCGCACACCACCTGGCCGACGATGCCGCCGTCGGTGGCCACGGGGAACGCGATGCCGTCGTTCTCGTAGCCCTTCACGATCGCGCCGGACCTCCGGACCCGCAGGAAGTGCACGGGGATGTCGAGGAACTTCGTCGCGAGGCTCGTGAAGCGGTGCGCGGCCGCTTCGTGCGTCACACCGTAGGCGTCCCGCAGGTCCTCGAGCGCGATGTCCCGGCGGCCCTTCGCGTCCCGCAGGAACGGCACGGCGGTGTCGCGCGGGATGAGGCACGCGGCGGCGAACGCGGTGATCTCGATGCGCTGCCGCAGGAAGTCGGCGTAGTCGGTCGGTTCCCGGTGCTCGAGGACTCGGTGCGCGAGGGCCTGCAGCGACAGGCTCCTGAGCCCGTGCGCTCCCGGTGTCGCGGCGGGCGGCAGGTAGATGACGCCGTGCTCGCGGTCGGTCACGGTGCGGGTCGACGCGGGGAGGTCGTCGGCGTGCACCAGGCGGTACCCGAGGTGCTCGGCCAACCGTGAGACCGTGTGGTGGGTGAGCGGACCCGGCGGGCGCTCCACCGACGCCATCAGTTCGGCCGCACGATCCTCGACGGCTTCGAGGTAGTTGTCCTGCGCCTGTCCCTCGAGACGCAGCGCGATCATCGCCAGACGGCCGGCCGCCTGGGTGGCGGAGGCCTCGCGGACCTGCTGGCCGAGCGCGCCGTGCAGTGCGACGACGGTGCGGAGGACGTCGTCGGGCACGCTCCGGCGGACGTCGAGTCGCGGGATCCCGAGCCGCTCGGCGACGGGTGAGGCCTGGAGGCGTGCGAGCTCGAGCTCGAGGTGGGCGCGTTCCGAGGGCGCATCGGACCGGGTGAGCGTCGGGATGTCGGTACCGAGCGCGTCGGCGATCCGGCCGAGTACCGAGACGCGTGGTTCGCGCAGCCCGTTCTCGATCATCGACAGCTGGCTCGGCGGCAGTCCGCACGCCTGCCCGAGGACGTCGAGGGTGAAGCCCCGTTCGGTCCGGACGTGCCGGACCCACTGTCCGACGCGTGCGGCGTCGAGGGACCGTGATGACGACATCCGGCTCGCACCTCCGTTGGTACTCGGCTCGGTCTGTGCATATAATTATAACTACCCAACGAAGGGAACCCGCGTGATCGACCCTACCGTCGCATCGAACCTCGAGCGCGTGAGCACCGCGACGCTGTGCTCCCAACTGCGTCGCCGCGGCATCACCGGGACGTTCCTCACCGGGCTCCGGCCGCTCCGGCCCGACGTCCGCCTCCTCGGCGAGGCCCGGACGCTCCGCTACACCGCCCACCGCGCCGACGTGTTCGACGAGATCGGCGGCGGGATGAACGCCCAGAAGCGCGTCATCGACACGATCGAGCCCGGCGAGGTACTCGTCATCGAGGCGCGGGGTCAGCTCGCCGCCGGGACCATCGGCGACATCCTCGCGTTGCGCGTGCAGCAGCGCGGCGGCACCGGCGTGATCACCGACGGCGCCTCCCGGGACACTCCGACCCTCGCCCGCATGACGCTGCCGCTCTACGTCGGCGGTGCGCACGGCGCCGTCCTCGGTGAACGCCACGTCCCGATGGACTCCGACCTCCCGATCACCTGCGCGGGCGTCCTCGTGATGCCGGGCGACGTCATCGTCGGCGATGCCGAGGGTGCCGTCGTCGTGCCCCGGGCGCTCGCCGCCGAGGTCGCGGCCGACGCCGTCGAGCAGGAACTGCAGGAGACCTTCATCGCCGAACGGGTCGGGGAGGGAGCGTCCGTCGCCGGGCTCTACCCCCTCGGACCGGAATGGCGGCCCCGGTACGAACACTGGAAAGAGGACCACTCGTGAGATTCCGCAACGACCCCCACGCGCTCCGCGGCGCATTCGGCGCCGTGCTGACACCGTTCACCGACGACGGTGACCTCGACGTCGACAGCCTCCGGTCCCTGGCGCAGTGGCAGCGCGACGCCGGCCTGCACGGGCTCTCGGTCGGCGGGTCGACCGCCGAGCCGAGCGCGCAGAGCTTCGAGGAACGCGTCACCGCGATGCGCACGGTGGCCTCCGTCACGGCCGACCAAGTCCCGTTCCTCCCCGCGACCGGCTCGACGAAGCTCGACGAGACGATCCGCCTCACCGGCGAGGCACGCGACGCGGGCGCCGACGCGGTCCTCGTCATCACGCCGTACTACGCCCGCCCCACCCAGCAGGGACTGATCGAGTGGTACGGGGCGATCGCCCGCGAGTACCCCGACCTGCCGCTCGTCGTCTACAACGTGCCCAGCCGGACCGCCGTCGACATGGCGCCGGAGACCGTGCACGCGCTCCGGCTCGCGCACGACAACATCATCGGCATCAAGGAGACGACGAAGGACTTCGAGCACTTCTCGCACGTGCTGAAGCTGTGCGGTCAGGACTTCATGGTCTGGTCGGGCATCGAGCTCCTCGGCATCCCGCTCCTCGCGCTCGGCGGCGCCGGCTTCATCAACGCCCTGAGCAACCTGGCCCCGCGGTCGATCGCGGACATGTACGAGCACTGGGCCGCCGGACGGCTCGACGAGGCCCGCGCGGTCCACTACGCCGTGCACCCGCTCGTCGAGCTGCTGTTCGTCGAGACCAACCCGGCGCCGGCGAAGTGGGTCCTGGCGCGCGCCGGCAAGATCGCCTCCGACCACGTCCGTCCGCCGCTCGCGTCGGTCAGCGAGGCCGGCCGGGCGAAGATCGACCGGCTGCTCGACGAGGCCGCCGCGGTGCTCGAGTACGAGGGTCTGACGCTCGAGCGGGTCGTCGCATGAGCGGAGCGCTCGTCCGGCCGTCGAAGCTCATCGCCGTGCACCTCAACTACCGCTCCCGTGCGGCGGAGCGCGGGAAGAGCCCGGCGAACCCGTCGTACTTCCTCAAGGCGCCGTCGACGATCACCACGTCCGGTGCGGTCGTCGAACGCCCGGCGGGGACCAGGCTCCTCGCGCTCGAGGGCGAGATCGCCGTCGTCATCGGGACGCGCGCCCGCCGGGTCGGGCGCGCCGATGCGTGGTCGCACGTCGGATCGGTGACCGCGGCGAACGACTTCGGCGTGTACGACCTCCGGTACGCCGACCCCGGATCGAACGTCCACTCGAAGGGGTTCGACGGGTTCACGCCGATCGGCCCGGAGCTCATCGACGCCGCGGCCGTCGAGCCCGGGGACCTGCACCTCCGCACCTGGGTGAACGGCGAGATCGTGCAGGACGCGCTCACGAGCGAGGACATGCTCTTCGACCCGGCGTTCGTGATCGCGGACCTCTCACGCATGATGACCCTGGAACCCGGCGACGTGATCCTGATGGGCACCCCGACCGGGTCGTCGGTCGTCGAGCCCGGCGACGTCGTCGAGGTCGAGGTCACGGCCGGCGACCTGTCGAGCGGCCGGCTCCGCAGCCCGATCGGCACCGCCGACCACGCACTCGACGAGGCCGGCGCGCTCCCCCGCGTCGACGAGGCGACGCTGGACGCCGCGTACGGTGCCGGCGGCATCCCCGAGAGCGCCCTCGCCCTCCACACCGACCGCGACCGCGACCGCGACCGCGACCACGCGAGCACGGACGGGGCACACGCATGACCGACGTCACCGCCCTGCTCGACGCCGCCGTCGCGACCAGCGACCCGTGGCGCGGCGACGACACGTTCGACGTGCTCGACCCCGCGACCGACGAGGTCGTGCGCACCGTCCCGTCCGCGACGCCCGAGACCGCGCGGCAGTCGGCCGACGCGGCGGCGGCTGCGCTCGGCCCCTGGGCGGCCTCGACGCCGCGCTCCCGGGCGGAGATCCTCCGCCGCACGTTCGAGATCATGGAGGGCGAGGCCGAGGCGATCGCCCGGGTCATCGTCGCCGAGAACGGCAAAGCCCTCGCCGACGCCCGGAGCGAGACCCACTACGCCGCCGACTTCTTCCGCTGGTACTCGGAGGAAGCGGTCCGGCTCGACGGCAGCCTCGGTCGCTCCCCCTCGGGCGGCAACCGGATCCTGACGTCACACAAGCCGATTGGCGTGGCAGCGCTCGTCACCCCGTGGAACTTCCCCGCGGCGATGGCGACGCGGAAGATCGCGCCGGCCCTCGCCGCCGGCTGCACGGTCGTGCTCAAGCCCGCGAGCGAGACGCCCCTCACCGCCCTCGTGATCGCCGACGTCCTCCGGCGGGCGGGCGTGCCCGAGGGTGTCGTGCACGTCCTCCCCTCCGCTCACAGCAGCGCGATCGTCGGTGAGCTCCTCGCGCACCCGGCCGTCCGGAAGCTGTCGTTCACCGGCTCGACCGAGGTCGGCAAGGTCCTCCTCCGCTCGGCGGCGGACCGCGTCGTCAGTGCGTCGATGGAGCTGGGCGGCAACGCCCCGTTCGTCGTGCTGCCCGGCGCCGACGTGGACGCGGCCGTGGCAGGAGCGATGCTCGCGAAGATGCGCAACGGCGGGCAGGCTTGCACGGCCGCGAACCGCTTCATCGTGCACGAGAGCGTCGCGGAGGCCTTCGTGGACCGGTTCTCCGCCGCGATGGGCTCGCTGGCCATGGGTCCGGGTCACGACGAGCGGAACCAGCTCGGCCCGGTCATCAACCGGGCGGCGCAGCGGGACATGCAGTCGCTGGTCGACCAGGCGCTCGCCTCCGGCGGGCGGGCCAGGACGGGAGGCGCAGTGCCGGTCGGTCCCGGGAGCTTCTACCCGGCGACGGTCGTCGCCGACGTGCCGGGCGACGCACCGGTGCTGCGGGAGGAGATCTTCGGACCCGTCGCCCCGGTGAGCGTCGTCGGTTCCGTCGACGAGGCGGTCCGGCTCGCCAACGCGACGGAGGTCGGGCTGGCCGGCTACGTGTACGCCGGGGACCTCGCCCAGGGACTCGCGGTCGCCGAGCGGCTCGACGTCGGCATGGTGGGGCTGAACCGGGGCGTGGTCTCGGACCCGGCCGCCCCGTTCGGCGGCGTGAAGGAGTCCGGCCTGGGCCGGGAGGGCGCCGAGGAGGGCATCCTCGAGTACACCGAGGTGCAGATGATCGCCACGCAGTGGTGACCGGGCGGCGCGACCCGCGCTCACGAGGAAGGCCCCGTTCCGGATGATCCGGAACGGGGCCTTCCTCGTTTCGCGTCAGTGGATCTGCAGGTAGTCCTCGAGGGTCCCCGGCGTCGCGGACAGGAGCGGCTCGTTGACGGGCTCCTCCGGGAACGGGCTCGCCTCGAAGAACCAGCGGGCGGACGCCGGCATCCCCCACAGCTGTGCGCGGCGCGGGTCGCTGACGTCCCACCGGATCGGCGGCGTCTCGAGGTCCATGAACTGGTAGTGCGTCGTGAACAGCTCGATGCGGTGCTGGTCCGGGTCGCGCAGGTAGAGGAACAGCGCGTTCGAGATCCCGTGGCGACCCGGGCCGCGGTCGATCTCCTCGCCGAACCCGAGGGCGCCCGCGACGTCGGCCGCGTCGATGAGCTTCACGGCGTCGGGCACGGTGTACGCGAAGTGGTGCAGTCGTGGGCCGCGGCCGTTGGTGAAGACGAGGTCGTGGGTGTTCCCCTTGACCTCCATCCACGAGCCCCAGAGCTCCTCGGTGCCGTCCTTCGCCGTGTACTCCGACATCCGCATGCCGAGCTGCGACCACCAGTCGGTGGCGGCCTGCACGTCGTGCGTCACGACCTGGAAGTGGTCGAGGCGCTGCGGCGCGCCCGCCCGGAACTCGTCGAAGCGCTGCATCTTCCGCTCGACGACCTCCATCGAGCTGGTGATCTCCATGTGCGTGCCGACGCCGTCGGTGAACTGGATCGTGGGTCCCTGGTGCGCCACGTCGACGCGGCGGTGGCGCACGTCGTTCGCCCGGAACCAGTGCTCGGCGCGGTCGATGTCCTCGTCGGTCTCGACGCGGAACCCGACGCGGTCGGCGAACGGCGCGCCGTCGGTCCGCCGCAGCGTGAGGCTGTGGTGCGCAGCCTCCTCGAGGCCGCGAAAGTACACCGTGTCGTCCGTCTCCTCGGTGACGACGAGTCCGATGACGTCGCGGTAGAAGTCACGGCTCGCGGCGAGGTCGGTCACGAACAGCGAGACGTGGCTCGCGCGGGTGATCCGGAACGGGGGGTTCGGTTCGGTGATGGGCAGCATCATGACTCCTTCGTCGGTTCCGATGGCTGGTCAGGGTTCGGCGACGACGGTGTTCTCGATCACGCCGAGTCCGTCGACCTCGCCACGGACGACGTCGCCCACCCGGAGGAAGTTCCGCGTCGGAGCACCGATCCCCGACGGGGTGCCGGTCGCGAGGACGTCGCCTGGCATCAGTGTCATCACGGTCGTCAGGTACTCGATCTGCTCGTAGACGTCGTAGATCATGTCGTTCGTGCGGGCGTTCTGCCGCTCCTCGCCGTTCACCCACAGCCGGAGTCCGAGGTCGAGCGGGTCGGCGATCTCGTCGTCGGTGGTGAGCCAGGGGCCGATCGGGCCGTGCGTGTCGAACGACTTGCCGAGCGTGAAGGTCGGCGACCGCTTCGCGAGCCAGTCGCGCACGGAGACGTCGTTGACGACGACGTACCCGGCGATCACCGATCGGGCGTCCGCGGCTGCGACGTGGCGGCACCGCTTCCCGATCACGACGCCGAGCTCGATCTCGTAGTCCATCTCGTCGGACACCCGGGGCTTCTCGATGTCGTCGTGGGGACCGACGATGCACGAGACCTGCTTGTTGAACCAGAGCTGGCTCGTCGGCGTCGGGATGCCGGCCTGGAGCGCTTCGGCGGCGTGGGCCCGGTAGTTCATCCCGATCCCGAGGAACTTCTGCGGCGCGTCCACCGGCGGCAGGAGCGTCACCTCGCCGAGGTCGTACTCGTGACCGTCGGCGGTCTCGATCGCCGGGCGGAGCGTCTCGAGGTCGGGCAGGATCGCCGTGACCGATGACCCGATGCCCGCCGTGCCGGTGAGGTCGACGAGGCGGTCGGTGTCGACACGACCGACGTGGTCCTGTCCGTCTGCGGTGCGGAATCGGGCGAGCTTCATGCGGTGTTCCTCCGTGTGTGGTCAGGGGGCGAGCAGGTCGGCGAGGAACCGCTCGGCGGACTCGTGCGCGCGCCGGGCGCTGCGGGCGTGGTAGCCGACGACGTCGGGCGGCCCGGCGAGCGCGGCGTCCGGGTTGGTGAAGGCGTGCCGGGTGCCGCTGTAGACGTCGGCCTCCCAGTCGGCCCCGACCGCGTCCAGGCCGCGCTGCAGGGCGAAGAGCATCTCCGGGGTCGCCATCGGGTCGTCCGCACCGGTGCACAGGAGGACCCGCGCGTCGGTCGGGGTGGTCCAGTCGTCGCCGAGGAGGTCGAGGCCGCCGTGCACGCTGACGATGCCGCGCACCGCGCCGCCACCACGGACGAACTCGATCGCGGAGGATCCACCGAAGCACCATCCGACCATCGCGGTCCGGTCGGCGTCGACGTCGGGACGTGCGAGGAGCGTCCGGTGCGCGGCGGCGATCCGTCCGGCCCACTCGGCGCGGTCGGCGACCATCCCGCCGATGAGGGACCCGATCGCGGCGCCGTCGGTCGGTGTCGTACGGGAGCCCCAGACGTCCGCGGCGAGGACGGCGTACCCCCGAGCGGCGTACTCCTCGCTCGTCCGGATCATCGCCTCGGTGAGTCCGAACGCGTCGTGCACGAGCACCACACCGGGGTGCGGTCCACCGGTTGCCGGTGCGGCGGAGCGTCCGATCATGACGGTGTCGCCGTGGGAGTACTCGACGTCCCGTCCGATCAGGTGATCGCCCTGCATGCCGCCTCCTCGCGTTCGCACCAGCAACCTATTTGGTTATGTTTTCAAAGTCAACTGTAGAAAGATATGGTTCTATAGATATACGGTCGAGCGCGACATATACTCGGTTGGTGGCTACCACTGACGACGATGCGGGGATCGACTACGCGGACCTGGCCGAGATCGTGCTGACCGTCGCACGGGAGATCCGCCTGCGGGAGACCGACCTCGGCGACACGATCTCGCTCACCCCGTCGAACACCCAGGTGATGCGGTACATCGACACCCATCCCGGCGCGACGCCCAGCGAGACGGCCGAGGCCACGGGGCTCCTGCGGAGCAACCTCAGCACCGCCATCCGCGAGCTCGAGCAGATCGGCTTCATCGAGAAGCGCCGGGACGAGCACGACGGACGCGGGGTGCGTCTGCACTCCACACCGACGGCCGTCGCGAACCTCGCCCGTGTGCGCGAGCGGTGGGCCGAGGACGCGGCTCGCGTCCTCGGCAAGCCGACCGGCGTGCCGCAGGCGACGAAGCTCCTGCGCCGGCTCGGCGAGGGCCTCGCCGACGAGCGCCGGCGGTCGGGTGCTCGCTGGAAGCGCAACCAGATGTGATCGCCCCACGAGACGGACTGGAGGCGCGGTGCAGGTCCTGCACCGCGCCTCCAGTCCGTCCGGGCGAGCGCCCGGAGCCCGTCAGCCGACCGCGGACCCGGCCGTCTCCGGGACCCTCGACGGGATCGGCAGGTCGAAGATCCGCTTCGCGTTCCCGGAGAGCACCGCTTCACGATCGGCGTCCGAGAGGTCGACCGTGTTCCGCATGAACTCGACGCCCTGCCCCATCCAGCCGTAGAACACGGGGAACGACGACCCGAACATGAAGTGGTCGGCGCCGTTGATCTCGATCGCCGCCTCCACCTGCTTCTTGCCCCACGAGTGCGGGTGCGTCAGGTCGTAGAAGATGTTGTTCTCCAGGTAACTCGTGATCTTCTCGCCGCCCGTCGGGTCGAGCCGGACCATCGACTCCTTCTTGTTCGACGCGTGCGGCGTGAGCAGTGCGGTGTTCGCGAACCAGTTGCCGCCGAGCATCGTGTGCACGAAGCGCAGGTTCGGGTACTTGTCGAACATGCCGGAGAAGAGCTCACGGCCGACCGCCGTCGCCTGGTCCTGGATGCGCCCGAACTCGCGACGGAGGTTCGTGTAGTCGATGATCGACCGCCACTCGACCGGGAGCGGCGTGTGGTGCACGATCACCGGGATCCGCTTGTCGTTCAGCACCTCGAGGTACGGCTCGAACACCGGGTCGTCGAGGTAGAGCTGGCCGTAGTGGCACGCGAGCTGGACACCGACGGCCCCGAGGTCGTCGATGCACCGCTCGAGCTCGGCGATGTTGTCCTTCCCGCCCCACGGCGGCACCGCGGCCGTCATGAACAGGCGCCCCTTCGACTCGTCGACGATCTTGGCGGCCTCGTCGTTGACGTACTTGCAGGCCTCGAGCGGGAGCCACTCCTGCCAGACGGGGACGCGCATGATGCCGTAGTCGACACCGGCGTCGTCCATCGCCGCGAGCTTGGCCTCGGCCGAGTAGTCGCCCTCGACGTAGTTGAGGTTCTGGTGCCCCGCCGGCTTCTCGAGGATGAGCTGGTGTTTCCCGGACTCCATCTCGATCACCCGCGCGATCTCGCCGAAGCCGCGGGGCGCCGAGTCGAGGAACGCGTTCAGGATCTTCGGGTTGGAGAACAGGTCCTCCGGAAGGTGGTGGATGTTGATGTCGACGACGGTCATGTCGTGGTCCTCTCGTGTCACTGGTCGGTCGGGGTCGACGGCGTACCGCGGAGCGGGCGGCGGTCGTTGCCGGTGAAGATCGCGTCGACGATGTCGTCCGGCGCGAGGGGTCCGGCCAGCTCCGCCGCGACCCGGCCGTCGCGGAACACCAGGAGCCGGTCGCAGAGCATCGACAGCTCGTTCTCGTCACCGCTCGCGACGAGGACCCCGCAGCCGTCAGCGGCGGCGTCCTTGACCGCGTTCACGATGATCTCGCGCGCGCCGACGTCGACGGCCTGGGTCGGCTCGTGGAGCACGAGCAGCTTCGGCGACCGGGCGAGCCACTTCGCCAGGACGACCTTCTGCTGGTTGCCGCCGGACAGCTTGCCGACCACCACGGCCGGGTCCGGCGGCCGGAGTTCGAGCCGGTCGATCCACGGCTGCAGCTCCGCCAGTTCCGCACGACGCGGGATCGGTGCGAACCGACCGCCGCCCGAGCCGGTCCGCGGGACCGCGGCGTTCTCGGCCACGGTCAGTTCGAGGGCGAGGCCCTGGTGCTCACGGTCACCGGGCACCAGCGCGATGCCCGCGTCCATCGCGACGGTGGGGCCGTACGCCCGGAGGTCGACCTCCGTACCGCTGACCTCGAGACGGCCCGAGGCCGCGCGCACCGCGCCGCCGAGCACGTACGGCAGCTCGTGGTAGCCGGCGTCGGCGAGCCCGGTCACGCCGACGATCTCCCCCGGTGCGACCCGGACGTCGACGCCGTCGAGTCGGGCGCTCCGGAGGTCGACGACCTCGGCGGCGGCTCCCGCTCCGGGACGGGCATGACCGCCGCCGGAGCTGACAGCGCCGAGCACGCGCCCGAGCATCACCCGGGCGAGGTCGGCCGCGGTGAGCCCGGCGACCGGGATCCCCGCCTCCACGAGGTCGCCGTCGCGCAGCACCGTCACGCGGTCGGCGGCCTCGATGACCTCCTCGAGCCGGTGCGTGATGAGGAGCGCCGAGGTGCCGCTCCGCACCACCTGGTCGAGCATCTCGTAGAAGTGCTCCAGCGACCGTCGGGAGAGCGCCCGGGTGGACTCGTCGAAGATGATGAGCCCCCGCCCGTCCGGAGCGTCCTGCAGGGCTCGGGCGATCGCGACCGTGGCCCGGTCCTCCTCGCTGAGCGACGACACGCGGGCGTCGAGCGGGACGTGCCGGCCGAGCCGGTCGAACACGCCCGCTGCCGCCTCACGCTCGACCGACCAGCGGATCCGGCGGGAGAAGCGACCGGCGCCCAACCGCCCGACACGCATGTTCTCGAGCACCGACATCTCGGGGACGAGCCCGAGCGACTGGTGCACGACGGCGACGCCGCGGGAACGCGACTCGAGCGGCCGGACCGGCAGGCGGAGTGCCTCGCCGTCGACCTCGACCACGGCACCGGGGTCCGGCACGTACAGGCCGGTGAGGACCTTCGCGAGCGTCGACTTGCCCGAGCCGTTCTGACCGACGAGCGCCTGGATCTCCCCCGCGCGGACATCGAGCCCGATGTCGCGGAGCACCCGGTTGTGCCCGAACGTGACCGACACGTCACGGACCCTCAGCCGCGGGACCCCGCGGTCGCCGCGTTCGACGGCGACAGGAGCCTCGGCAGCATCGATCACGAGACACCCCAGAGCTTCAGGAAGGAGTCCGTGTAGTCCTTCGGTCCGAACCACTCGCCCGAGGCCTGCGCGTCGTTGGTGAGCGTGACGTCACCCACGTTGTTCCGCGTGAAGAGCCGGATCGGGATCGTGTACTCCGGCAGGTCCGCCCCGGACGTGCCGGTGAGCATCCGCGCGACGGCGTCCGCATCGGCCCAGCCCTGGTACGCCGACGCCTGCCCGACGGACGCGTAGAGGAAGTTCTTGTTCGACAGCATCTGCAGGCCGGACAGCTGCGCCGCACCGGAGACGCCCTTGACGCTCGCCGTCTTCCCCGCCTGCTGCACACCGCCGAGTGTCGGCTGCAGGTACTGGTCGAACTCGGAGACCACGTAGCCGACGCCGGGCGTCTTCACGAGCGCGGAGGACGTCGAGGACGCGATCAGGCTGAAGTTCGCCGAGGAGACCTTGTTGATCGTCACCGAGCAACCCGAGCAGACCTTCTTGAACTCCTTCTGCGCGGCGGTCACGAACGCGACGGACGCCGGACTGTCGGTGCTCTCGTTGATCACGACGCTGCCCTTGCCGTTCGAGTCGTACGCGATCCAGTCGGCGACCGCCTTCATCTGCGAGGTCCCGGCGGCCTCGATGTAGCCGAGCGTCTTCGATGCCGGGGCGTCCGGATCGACGATCTGGTCCGTGTTGAGGACCGTGATGCCGGCCTTCTGCGCCGCGGCGAAGGCGTTCGACGCCTCCTGGTACGGGATGGCGTCGGTGATGATCGCGGCCGCCTTCGCCGACGTCGCCTGGGTGACGCACTGCGAGATGCCCGTCGGGGTCGCGTTGCCGTTGCAGACCTGCAGCGTCATGCCGAGCTTGCCCAGCGCCGCCTTGAGTGCGACCTGGGTGACGCCGAACTGCGGCGACTGCTGGGTGATGGGCACGTAGTAGACGGTCTTCCCGCGCAGCGACGAGACGTCGGAGATCGTGCCGCTCGGGATCGGGTAGCTCGACGGGAGCTTCTCGAGCTTCGCGATCTTGGAGGCGAGTGCGCTGTCGCCGGAGCTGGCGCTCGGGGTCGACGCGCTCCCGACGGTGGAGCAGCCGGCGAGGAAGAGGGCTGCTGCTGCTGCTGCGGCGCCGAGCGCGATGCGGGTTCCGCGCCGGGTGGTGATCGGGGACATGTCGACCTTTCTGACGTCGTTGACAGAGGGCGCTGGGATCAGGAGACCCTGCGGTGCAGGATGGTGGAGATCGTGACGGCGACGACGAGGACGCCGCCGTAGAAGACGTTCGAGACCCATCCGGCCGCGCCGAGCAACTGCAGCCCGAGGATGCCGGTGGCGAGGAAGTACACCGCGAGGAGCGTGCCGAGCGGGTTGAACCGGCCCGGTTCCAGGATCGCGGTGCCGAGGAACGTCGCCGCGAAGATCGGGAGCAGGTACGACTGCGACACGGTCGCGTCGAAGCCGCCGGTGGCCGCGGCGGAGATGACCCCGCCGATGCCGGCGATGAGGCCGGCCGACATGAACGACCCGAACCGCAGCCGGTTCACGCGGATGCCGGCGAGGCGGGAGACCTCCCGACTCGCGCCGACGAACCGCATGTTGCGGCCGAGCGGCGTGAACCACATCACGTACGCGAACCCGAGCATGAGCACGAGGCCCTCCCAGAACCCGACCGGCAGTCCGGCGATCGTCATGAGGGCGATGTTCGCGAAGCCGGCGGGCAGGCCGGACACCGGTGTGAGGTTCGTGACCCACAGACCGAGGCCGAGGAGGAACGTCCCCATGCCGAGCGTCACCACGATGGTGTTCACGCCGAGGCGGACCACGAGCCAGCCGTTCACCGCACCGACGGCCGTCGCGACGACGACCGCGGCGAGCGCCGCGAGCAGCACCGGCCAGTGCAGATCGACGTTGAGCACCGCGACCAGGACGGCCGCGAAGCCGAAGTTGTACGCGACGGACATGTCGACGAACTCACCGACGATGATCGTGCAGAGCAGGGACGCCGTGAGGAAGACCAGGGCCTGCTGCGACCCGAAGATCGTCTGGAAGGTCCCGGCCGTCAGGAACGTCTTCGGCACCAGGACCGCGTACAGCACGGCGAGGGCGAGCCACACGCCGAGCACGGCGAACTGGGACCCCGTCCGCACCGCATCGAAACGGCGGATCGTGGTCGCGGCCGGGACGGTCGCCCGGCTCATGGTCGCGGTGGGCGGCACGCTGCGGTTCTGCGTGTCGCGCCGCCGGTCGGTTCGTGTGGTCATCATCGTCCCCGAGAACTCGTTCGCCGACCTCGGTGTCGGCGTGGAAAGGTTATAACGCTATAAGCAGAAATACAACGAGACCCGCCGGGAGGCACCGTGGACCCAGCTCGCCGCCCAGGGCCCGTGCTCGCCGTGCTCGCCGTCCTCACCGCGCTCGCACCACTGTCCGTGGACGTGTACACGCCGTCGCTGCCACGCATCGGAGCCGACCTCGGCGGGGCCCCGTGGGTGATCCAGTCGAGCATCACCGCGTGCCTGGCGGGCATCGGCATCGGGCAGCTGGCGTTCGGCCCGCTGAGCGACCGCATCGGACGACGTCCCGTCATCCTGGTCGGCGTCGCGGGCTGGACGCTCGCGTCGGTCGCCAGCGCGTTCGTCCCGTCGGCGCTCACCCTCGTCGCGATCCGCGGGGTCGCCGGGCTGTTCGGGTCCGCGGGGATCGTCGCCGCACGGAGTGTGGTGCGCGACGTCTCGGAGGACCGGGCGGTCATGGGCGGACGGGTGGCGGTGCTCGCGACCGTGAGTGCCGGCGCGCCCGTCGTGGCGCCCGTACTGGGGGCCGCTGTCGCAGCACTGTGGGGTTGGCGTGCGGACTTCCTGACACTCGCGGGGGTCGGGGCGCTCGTCATCGTCGGCGTCCTCGTGCTCGTCCCGGAGACCCGTACGGCGGACGCCGTGGACGGTCCGCGGGCGGTGTCGAGCGGGTCGCTCGTCGGGGCGGTGCGCGAATCGCTCGGAGCGGCGTTCCGCTCGCGGGAGCTCCGCGGCGTCGCCGCGATGCTCGCCGCGCAGTCGTTCGGCTTCTACGCCTACGTCGCCACGGCGTCCTACGTGGTCGAGCGGGAGCTCGGGTACGGACGGGACGTGTTCACGCTCGTGTTCGCGACGAACGCCGCGGCCATGGTGGGGGCGAACCTCCTGTTCCGGCGACTCGCCCGGCGCAACCACCCCGGGACGCTGGCCGGAGCCGGACTGGTGGTGAGCCTCCTGGCCGGCGGAGCCCTGGCCGCGATCGCGGTGAGTCGGGGGCCGGACCCGCTCCTGTGGGCCGCGTCCGCGCTCTTCGCGGCGGGGGTCGGACTCGTCCTGCCGGGATCCCACACGTGGGGGCAGCTCACGGACGCGCCGAGCGGTTCGGCGTCGGCGCTGACCGGGTCGGCGCAGTTCCTCGGCGGTGTCCTCGGGTCGCCGGTGACCGGTCTCCTCGGGGCGACCGCGCTCTCGCTCGGCTTCGTGCTCGTCGCGAGTTCCGCGGTCGCGCTCGGCGTCCACCGGCGGGTCCGGCGGGCGTCCCGGTGACCGGACGGGGCGCTGCCCGCGGCGGGTGCGCTGCCCGCGGCGGGAGCGCCGCCCGGCGCGGGGCGCTGCCTTGCGAGCGGTCAGGCGGTGCGGGCGCGCCACGCGTCCACGTACGCCCGACCGTAGTCGTTCCCGTTCGGGAGCCGGAGCGTCGTGTGCACGTGGAACCGTGCCGGCAGGCGGTTGCCGAGCCAGACCCCGGCGTGGTGGTCGAGCTCCGCGAGGATCACCGGGCTCTGCACGCGCAGGTAGAACGGCTGGGTGCCGTCGGTCGCGCCGTACCAGGCGAACCACGTCTCCTCGAGGTGAGCGTCGTAGTCCCGGAGCGTCGCCTCCCGCTGCGGCTCCCGGAGGAGCAGGAGGAAGTCCGCGACGACGGCGCGCAGGAGCCCGAGCTGCTCCGCGTCGAGCTCGGCCGCCGGGATCCCCTCGTACGGGATCACGCGGTTGTCGCGGAACGCCCCCGCGACGTGCCGCTCGTCGGCCGGGTGCAGTCGCCCCTCGGGCATCGCCGGGTCGAGCACCGAGGCGTACACGACCGCCCGCTCGCGCTGGGCGTCGGTCAGGGATGCCGCGAGCCGCAGCGCCGCCGCCTCGCGCTCGTCGAAGACACCGGGTCGACCGTCGTCCGTGACGGCGGGCTCGGCACCGAGGAACACCGGCGCGATGACGTGCCGGTCGCCGACGGCGAGGAAGTTGACCGCGACGTGGTGGCCGAACAGCTGCCAGCCCCACGGTGCGTCGTCCGACGGGGTGCCGAACATCGACACCCAGTAGCTGCGGTCGTTCATGACGGTCGGCAGCCCGACCAGGTCCCCGAGGAACCCGTTCAGGGACATCAGCGTGCGGACCCGCTCGTACCCCTCGGGGCTGAGGCTCGCCCGCAGGAGATCGTGGACCGCCCGCACCTCCGGCTCGTCGAGGTCCTCGAGCCGGAGTCCGACGCGGTGGATCACGAACTCGGGGTTGCTCCAGGCGCGCCACTCGGGGGCGTCGACCGGGTGGGTGAACCGCTCGCGCTCCTCCGCGTCGAGTGTCCGCAGCAGCCGCTCGGCGGCCTCGCGGAGCGCCGGGTCGCCGGGGGCGCCGACGGGGAGCGGGTAGAGCCCCTCGCGCACCGCGCCGTCGTTCGTGACGCCGCGGAACGGCTCGTCGTACAGGCGCCGCCAGGACGCCAGGAGTTCCTGCACGAACGAGGGCGCCGTACGCTCCGCCGAGTACACGTCCCACGACTCACCCCGGTACTGGGCCACGGTCGGGTCGTCCGGATCGAGCAGGAAGTCGCGGAAGTCGCCGCCCGGGAGCTCGACCGCCCCCTCGACGCCGGTCGTCCGATCGTCCGAGAAGAACTCGTCGTCCTCCGCGGTCTTCTCCCTGCCAGTTCGCGCTTCCACGGTGCCGACCTCCTCGTCGTTTCTCGCATCAGAACCATTTGACTGTATCTTTATAATCATCTACGGTCCAGGGGGACGTACTTCACGAAGGAGTGGAATTGATGGACATCGCCATCGTCGGTGCTGGCCCCGGAGGGCTCATCACTGCACTGCAGCTGCACAAGCGTGGGCTGTCCCCACGGATCTACGAATCCGTCCCGGAACTCAGGCCACTCGGCGTCGGAGTCGACATCAAGCCGTACGGGGTGCAGGAGCTCGAGGACATCGACCTGCGGGAAGAGTTCGACTCGATCTCCGTCGACGCGAAGGAGTCGCTGTTCTTCAACCACTTCGGTCAGGAGATCTACGCCGAGCTCTGCGGCACGCACATGGGGTACCTCTACCCGCAGCGGTTCGTGCACCGCGGGTACCTGCAGATGATGCTGTACCGTGCCGTCATCGACCGGCTCGGGTCCGACTCCGTCGTGCTCGGCGCCCGCACCGTCTCCTACGACTCCGACGACACCGGCGCGACGCTGCACCTGCAGCACCGCGACGGCAGCACGAGCGAGGTGCACGCGGACGTCGTGATCGCCGCCGACGGCATCAAGTCCACCGTCCGCCGGCAGATGCACCCCGAGAGCGCCGACCCGAAGTACTCGGGCATCACGATGTGGCGCGGCACCACCGTCATGGAGCCGTTCAAGACCGGCGGCACCATCCTGCACATCGGCGACCCCCGCATCGCGAGCATGATCGTCTACCCCATCGCCGACGACTTCGAGGGCACCGGGGAGACCCTGGTGAACTGGGTCGTCGAGGCGACCCGCGACGAATCCGTCGAGGACTGGAACCAGCACGGCACCGTCGACGAGATCCTGCCGCTCTTCGAGCACACGAAGCTGCCGTTCCTCGACGTCCAGGAGATGCTCCGGAACGCGCACGAGGTGCTGCTGTTCCCGCTCATCGACCACGACCCGCTCGACTCCTGGGTGGACGGCCGCGTCGTGCTGCTCGGCGACGCCGCGCACGCCATGTACCCGCGCGGTGGCAACGGCGTGTGCCAGGCGTTCGTCGACGCCCGGATCGTCGCCGAGCGGCTCACGGAGTCGGACGACCCGGCGGAGGCGCTCCGCGCGTACGAGGCCGAGCGTCTCGGACCGGTCAACCGACTGGTGATGGCGAACCGCGGCGAGGCCTACGAGGTCATCCGCCGCATGGTCGCCGAACGCACCGAGGGCAAGCCGTTCGAGGACATCGAGCAGGTGCTCCCCCTCGCCGAGGCCGACGCCATCTTCAGCAAGTACCACGCGCTCGTCGGCATGCCCCGCCCTGGCTTCGAGGCCGGCGAGGCCACCGGGTTCCGTTCGAGTGACGCCACGACATCGGGGGCACCGTGGTCCAGGGCGTGACGACCGCGAGCCCGGCCGTGGCCGAAGAACTCCTCGCGGCCGAGCGACGACGCCAGGAGGCGCTCATCGCGGTGGACCTGGACGCGCTCGACGAGCTCTTCGACGACTCCCTCGTGCACATCCACGCACCCGGGCTCGTCCAGGACAAGCAGCAGCTGCTCGAGCACACCGCGACCCGTCGCCCCTACCTCGAGATCACCCGCGGCGACCTCGACCTGCGCGTGGTCGGCGACGACGTCGCGGTGATCACGGGACCGATCGCGAACCGGATGCGGGCGCCGGGCGGCGGTGAGCGGACGCTCGAGGGCGTCGTGACCCAGGTGCTGCACCGGGAAGCGAACGGAGCCTGGCGCTTCATCAGCTTCCAGATGACCCCGTACGGAGAGCAGGCCTGGCCGTCGCTGCCGTCCGAGCAGCGGGCATCCGACCCGGCGTGACCCGACGGCGGTGGGCGCGCTCGCGTCCTCCGCCGACCGCCGGGGTGTCAGTCGAACTGCGCCCGGCGGGCCGGGTCGACCGGCCGCTTCGCCTGCGGCAGCTTCGCGACGACGAGGTCGTACGCGTTGCCGACGAGGTCCTCCACCAGGGTCTCGTCGATGCCGTCGCCGGGCGACAGCGTGATCCAGTGCTGCTTGTTCATGTGCCAGCCCGGCGTGATCTCGTCGTGGTCGCGCACGAGGGCGGCACCGTGCGGCGGGGCGCACTTGAGGTTCACGATCGGCACGCCCCGCAATTCCGAGGTCATCACGAACATCTTCCCCACGACCTTGTAGACGAACGCGCCCTCGCCGAACGGCTGTGTCTCGGCCACGGCGGGCAGGCCCATCGCGGTCCGGGCCGCGACCTCGTGCAGCGTCTCGCCGTCCATGGTTCGAGCATGCACCACACCACCGACCACGCGCCTCGTTCTGGGGTGGGACCCGGCGCCCGGCAGCGACGTACCCTCAGGTCGTGCGACTCACCCGAACCCTCGGCATCACCGCCGCCGCCACCGTGCTCGCCGCGTCCGTCGTCGTCGGCGGCGCCTCGACCGCGCAGGCCGCCCCGACCGTCTACAAGAACTGCACCGCCGTGCAGAAGGTGTACTCGGGCGGCATCGCCAAGAAGTCCGTCACGAAGAACCGCGTCACGTCGAAGGGGAAGGTCACCTACCGGGCGCTCAAGGGCACCGTGAAGAAGGACGACGCCCTCTACAAGGCGAACAAGAAGATGGACGCGGACGGCGACGGGATCGCCTGCGAGAAGAGCTGACGCGGTGCGGGCGTCGACGCGCCCGCTCCCTCAGAGCGTCGGCACGCCCTCGTGCCCGGAGCGGGGGCGCGCCGAGCCAGCCACGCCCGTGACGACCGAGCCCGCGGGGACGTCCTTCGTCACCACGGTGTTCGCTCCCACGACGGAGTCCGCCCCGACCGTGATCGCGCCGATGAGCGACGACCCCGCCCCGAGCACCACTCGGTCGCCCACCGCCGGGTGCCGACGAGCGCCGGGGCCGTGTTCGCCGCCGCGCCCACCGAGGGTCACCCCGTGGAAGACCACCACGTCGTCGCCGACCACCGCCGTCTCCCCGATGACGACGCCCATGCCGTGGTCGATGAAGAACCGCCGGCCGATGCGCGCGCCGGGGTGGATCTCGATGCCCGTCAGCGAACGGGCGATCTGCGCGATCACGCGCGCCGCGAACCGCGAGCCGGGCAGCCCCTCGGCGATCCACAGTCGGTGGGTCAGCCGGTAGGTCCAGATGGCGTGCAACCCCGAGTACACGAGCGCGTTCTCGAGGTCGCCGCGGGAAGCGGGGTCACCGCGGCGTGCTGCGGCGAGGTCCTCCCGGACGGTCCGCAGCACGCCTCGTCGGACAGGAGGCTTCACGCAGTGAGTCCCTCGAAGAGCACGGTCGACAGGTAGCGCTCACCGGTGTCGCACACGACCGCGACGACGCGCTTGCCGACGTTCTCCGGGCGGGCGGCGATCTCGATCGCGGCGTGGACGATCGCGCCCGACGAGATGCCGGCGAGGATCCCCTCCTGCGTGCCGAGGTCGCGGGCCACGCGGAGCGCGTCGTCCAGTTCGACGTCGAACACCTCGTCGATGACGCTCCGGTCGAGGACCTCCGGGATGAAGTTCGCGCCGATGCCCTGGATCTTGTGCGGACCGGCCTTGCCCTCGGTGAGCAGCGGCGAGTCCTTCGGCTCGACGGCGACGATCTGCACGCCGGGCACGCGCTCCTTGAGGACCTGGCCGACGCCCGTGATGGTGCCACCGGTGCCGACCCCGGCGACGAACACGTCGACGTGCCCCTCGGTGTCGCGGAGGATCTCCTCCGCCGTGGTCTTCCGGTGGATCGCCGCGTTCGCCGGTGTCTCGAACTGGTGGGCGAGGATCGCGCCCGGCGTCTCCGCGACGATCTGCTCGGCCTTCGACACCGCGCCCTTCATGCCCTCAGGACCGGGCGTGAGGACGATCTCGGCCCCGTACGCGCGGATGAGCGCACGACGCTCGACGCTCATCGTCTCGGGCATCGTGATGACGACCCGGTACCCGCGGGCGGCGCCGACCAGCGCCAGCGCGATGCCCGTGTTGCCGGAGGACCCCTCGACGATGGTGCCACCGGCCTGCAGCTCGCCGGACTCCTCGGCTGCGTCGATGATCGCGACGCCGAGGCGGTCCTTCACGCTCGCGCCCGGGTTGTAGAACTCGAGCTTCGCCAGGATCTCGGCTCCGCCCTCCTTCGGGAGGCGGTTCAGCCGGACCAGCGGCGTGTTCCCGAACGCCTGCGAGATGTTGTCGTGGATCGTGCCGCTCATCGGTACCGTCCTCTTCGGGTCAGGTCGCGTGCCTCCGCCCTGGAGGCACGGCGTGCGCTGCGATCCTAGCGATCCGACCCAGCGTGTCCCTGTCCGATGACGTGCGCGGCGCGACGGACGCGCGCCGCGCCTCCCGTCCGTCGCCGGCCGGCTCGCTCGCCAAAGCGACAGCTTCCCGCCTGACTCTCGCGGCAATCTGTCGCTTTCGCCGAAAGGACCGTGCCGCTTGCCGCGGGCTTGTCGCTTTCGCGCCACAGCGACCGCGCCACCGCCGCCGCGCCACAGCGCCGCCGCGCCACCGCCGCCGCTACCACCGCAGCGCCGACGCGTCAGCGCACGTGCGCCGTGCGCGCGAAGCGCCCGTCGGTCGCCTCGAGCACCCGGAGCACGTTGCCGCCGGCCAGCGCCCGCATGTCCTCCTGGCCCCATCCACGGCGGCGGAGCTCCGCCGCGAGCACCGGGTACCGCGACACGTCCCGGAGGTCCGGCGGCAGCACCGGGGTGCCGTCGTAGTCCCCACCGAGGCCGATGTGGGACGCACCAGCCACCTCGCGCGCGTGCTCGACGTGGTCCGCGACGTCGGACACCGTCACGAGCGGCGGCTCCCCGACCGACCCGGCGTCCTCCCACCCGGCCCAGGCCGCCGACACGAACTTCGGCACGAAGGTGATCATCACCACGCCACCGTTGTCCGCCAGCCGGGCGAGCACGTCGTCCGGCACGTTGCGGGGGTGGTCGTTCACCGCGATCGTCGACGAGTGGCTGAACACCACGGGCTGCGTGGCGACGTCGAGGGTGTCGCGCATCGTCGCCGGTGCGGTGTGCGACAGGTCGACGAGCATGCCGATCCGCTCCATCTCGGCGACGATCTCTCGTCCGCGGTCCGTGAGCCCGCCGTGCGGGTGCGAACCGGTCGCGGAATCGGCCCAGGCGGTGTCGTCGTTGTGCGTGAGCGTCATGTACCGGACGCCGAGCCGGGCCAGGTCACGGAGGACGGCCAGGTCGTCGCCGATCGAGTGCCCGCCCTCCGCACCGAGGAGCGACGCGATCCGACCGGAGTCGACGGCGGCTCGGACCTCGGCCGCGGTCCGGGCCAGCGCGAGCGACTCCGGGTACCGCTCGATGAGCCGGTGCGCGACGTCGATCTGCTGCAGCGTCGTCCGCACGGGGTCGGGGTCGTCGGCGGGGACGAACACCGACCAGAACTGACCGACGACGCCGCCCGCGCGGAGCTTCGGGAGGTCGGTGTGCAGCGATCCCTCCTCGGAGTCGATGCCGTCCACCCCGGAACCGTGCGTGTCGCGTCGCTCCCACGGCAGGTCGTTGTGTCCGTCGATGACCGGGAACGGCAGCGTGTCGAACGTCATGTCCCGACGGTACCGCGGGCCCGGGCGTCGTTAGGCTCGGCGGATGGACCCCGTCACGCTCCGCACCGACCGGCTCGTGCTCTCGGTGCCGGAACCCGCCGACGCGGACGACGTCGTGGCGTACGCGAACGATCCGGACGTCATCGCCTACACCCCGGTTCCGGTGCCGTACGGCCGTGCCGAGGCGCACCACTGGATCACCGAGATCGTGCGCGCGGGCTGGACGGCGGGCTCCCGGTACGAGTTCGGCGTCCGTCGGGCCGACGATCCCCGGCTGCTCGGCACCGTCGGCCTGTTCGGGTTCGTGGACGGTGCCGCCGAGATCGGGTACGCGATGCACCCGGACGGACGCGGGCAGGGGCTCATGACCGAGGCCGCAGCGGCCGTGCTGGAGTGGGCGTTCGCGCCGTTCCCCGACGGACTCGGTCTCGTCCGTGTGCAGTGGCGCGCGATCGCGGCGAACGCACCGTCGGCGGCGATCGCCCGGCGGCTCGGCCTCCGCTACGAGGGCCGGCTCCGCGCCGGCGTGCTCCACCGCGGGCGACGCCACGACCAGCTCATCGCCGCAGCACTCCGCGAGGACGACCGTTCCGACCCGACGGTCTGGCCGACGACGTGACCGTGTCGTTCCGGGTCGTCACCGAGCTCGACGTCCCGCCCGAGCGCGCCTTCGCGCTGTCGCTCGACATCGACGCGCACGAACGATCGATGGCCGCCAGCGCCGAGCGCGCGGTCGCCGGCACGACCTCCGGCACGATCGGGCTCGGCGAGACCGTCACGTGGCGAGCCCGTCACTTCGGTGTCGTCTGGCGGATGACGAGCCGGATCACCGCTCTGGAGGCGCCCCACGCGTTCGTCGACGAACAGGTGCGTGGGCCGTTCGCCCGGTTCCGGCACGAGCACCGCTTCGAGCCGTCGGCTCGCGGCACCCGGATGGTGGACGAGATCGAGTTCCGCGCGCCGCTCGGTCCGCTCGGCCTGCTCGCCGAGCGGGTCGCGCTGGCGCGGTACCTGCCGCACCTCATCCGCGCGCGGAACGCGTCCCTGGCGGCCGAGCTCCGCGACGGCGGTCAGGCCCCGACGAGCTCACCGTCCGCGCCGTAGGTGCCTGCATCGGCGACCCAGGCGCGGGTGGGCCGGCCGCTCAGCGCATGCGGGAACACTGCCCCGACGGGGTGGAAACCGGCGCTGCGGTAGAGCCGGAGCGCGGGCGCGTTGCCCTCGAGCGCGTGCAGCAGGCACCGGCGGTGTCCGGCGCCTCCGGCCCCGGCGACGGCGGCCCGCAGCAGGGACCGACCGAGGCCGTGACCCTGCGCCCGCGGATCGACGGCGAGGAGTGAGAGGTACGCGGCGTCGTCCGGATCGTCGGGCCGGCCGGTGCCTGGCGCCGTGACGAGGCCGAACCCGGCGAGCCCACGGTCGTCCGACGCCACGACGAGCGCCACCCGCGGCGCCGCGAACTTCGCCCGTGCGCGGTCCCGGACGGCGTCCGACTCCGGAGCACCGTCACGCGTCGCGACGGCGGTCGTCCACAGGGCGGTGCAGCCGGCGACCTCGTCCTCGGTCGCGGCGCGCACGACCCAGGACGATCCGATCATCCGTTCAGCCTACGACGGAGCGCTGGCCGACACGGAACGAGGCACCGCGGTGCTCGTCCGGCAGCCGATCGCCGCGGCCGTGCAGCTTGTGACGGAGCGACCCGGGCTCGTAACCGTCGGGGTAGACGCCCCGCGCGCGGAGCTCCGGCACCACGAACTCGATGACGTCCTCCCAGGTGCCGGGGGTCACCGCGTACGCGAGGTTGAACCCGTCGACGTCGGTCTGCTCCTGGATCTCCACGAGCCGGTCCGCGATCGTCGCACCGCTGCCGACCGCCACCGGACCGAGCCCGCCGATCGCGGTGTGCCGGGCGAGGTCGCGGATCGTCCACTTCGAGCCGTCCGAACCGGTCGCCGCCGCGATGTTCGCCGCGGCCGACTGGATCGCGTTCGACTCGACGTCCCCGAGCGGCTCGTCGAGGTCCCACTGCGACAGGTCGACGCCCATCCAGCCGGAGTTCAGGACGAGCGCGCCGAGCTCGGACGCGTAGGACAGGTAGTCCTCGTACTTCGCCTGCGCGAGTTCGTCCGTCGCGTCCGTGATCACGGTGAGCAGCGTGTAGACGCGAGCGGCGTACCGGTCGCGACCAGCAGCCTCCAGGGCATCGCGGACCTTCGCGACGGTCGTGGCGAGCTGTTCGACCGTCGGCGCACCGACGAACACCGCCTCGGCGTTCTCCGCCGCGAAGCGGATGCCGCGCGGCGACGCGCCCGCCTGGTAGATGACGGGCGAGCGCTGCACGGACGGCTCGGAGAGGTGGATGCCCGGGACGTCGAAGTGCGTGCCGTGGTGCTCGATCGGGTGCACCTTCGCCGGGTCGGTGAAGACGCCGGACTCGCGGTCCTCGACGACGGCGTCGTCCTCCCACGAGCCCTCCCACAGCTTGTAGAGCACCTCGAGGTACTCGTCCGCGACGTCGTACCGGTCGTCGTGCGAGAGCTGGTCGCTCTGTCCCATGTTCCGAGCGGCGCTCGGCAGGTAGCCGGTCACGACGTTCCAGCCGATGCGGCCCTTGGTGAGGTGGTCGAGCGTCGAGATGCGGCGCGCGAACGGGTACGGGTGCTCGTACGCGGTCCCCGCGGTGATCCCGAAGCCGAGGTGCTCCGTCACCGACGCCATCGCGGACACGAGCAGGATCGGGTCGTTCACCGGCACCTGCGACCCCGTGCGGAGCGCCGCCTCGTTCGTCCCGCCGTAGACGTCGTACGTGCCGAGGACGTCGGCGATGAAGATCCCGTCGAAGGCTCCACGCTCCAGCAGCTTCGCGAGGTCCGTCCAGTACGACAGGTCGTTGTAGTGCCGCGACCGGTCGCGCGGGTGCCGCCACAGCCCCGAGGACTGGTGCGCGACGCAGTTCATGTCGAACGCGTTGAAGCGGATCTGCCGGGGTGCGCTGTTCGTCGTCACCCGCGCGAGGCTACGTGCGGTGCCCCGGGACCGTCTCGGACGTTGCGTCGTGTGACGCGGACGGCCTGGAGGCGCGGCGCGGGTCCGCCACCACCGGCGGCCCCTCAGGCGGTCGCGTCGCGCACCGCGGCCTCGGCCGCGACCCAGGCGAGCATGCCGCACTTCACGCGCATGACGAACTTCGAGACGCCGTGGAACGCGACGAGGTCCTCGAGGACGTCCTCGTCGGGTTCGCCGGTCCCGCGGGAGCGCATCATCGTGCGGAACGCCTCGGTGAGCGCGAGGAGCTCGGGGACGGTGCGGCCGACGGCCATGTCGGTGAGCACGGACGCCGAGGCCATCGAGATCGAGCAGCCGTCGCCCTGCCACGCCAGTTCGGCGATGCGGTCCGTTCCTGGTTCGAGCCGCACCCGCACGGTGATCTCGTCGCCGCAGGTGGGGTTCCGTTCGAAGTGTTCGGCGTCGGCGGCCTCGAGCGGGCCGTCGCCGTGCCGGGCCTTGGCATGGTCGAGGATGACCTGCTGGTAGAGCGAGTCGAGGGCGTTCACGCGTCCACCCCGTCCGCGCCGAAGTAGCCACGGATCTCGCCCACCGCGCTGAGGAAGCGGTCGACGTCCTGGTCGGTCGTGTACACGTACGTGCTCGCGCGGCTCGTGGCGACGAGGCCGAGCCGGCGGTGCAGGGGTTGGGCGCAGTGGTGACCCGAGCGCACCGCGATGCCCTGCGCGTCGAGGTACTGCGAGACGTCGTGTGCGTGGACGCCGTCGACGTCGAACGACACGAGGCCCGACCGGGGAACCCCGGCCGGTGGTCCGACCACGCGGATGCCGGGGATCCCGGCGAGCCCGTCCAGCAGCCGTCGTGCGAGGTGCTCCTCGTGCGCGCGGACCCGCTCCATGCCGATGCCCTGGAGGTAGCGGACGGCCTCGGCGAGCGCCACGGCCTGGGACACCGGCTGCGTGCCGGCCTCGAAGCGCTCGGGCGCCGGCATGAAGTCGGTGTGCTCCATCGTCACCGTCGTGATCATGGAGCCGCCGGTGCGGAACGGTGGCAGCGCGTCGAGGAGCTCGTGCCGTCCCCAGAGCACACCGATGCCGTTCGGGCCGAGCATCTTGTGCCCGGAGAACACGGCGAAGTCGACGTCGAGCGCCTGCACGTCGAGCGGCCGGTGGGGTGCCGACTGGCAGGCGTCGAGCACGACGAGGGCGCCGTGCGCGTGCGCGGCTGCGACGACGGCCGACACCGGCGCGACCATCCCGGTGACGTTCGAGACGTGGGCGAACGCGACGACCTTCGTCCGTTCGGAGATCAGGGCGACGGCGTCCTCGGCGGTCCAGGTGCCATCGTCCGCGACCGGGACCCAGCGGAGCGTCGCACCGGTCAGCGCGGCGAGCTCCTGCCAGGGGACGAGGTTCGCGTGGTGCTCGGCCTCGGTGACGAGGACCTCGTCACCCGGCCCGATGCGGAAGCGCTCGGCGTCCGCTCCCCCGCGACCACGGCTGGCGTTCGCGATGCCGTACGCGACGAGGTTGAGGGCGTCCGTGGCGTTCGACGTCCACACGACCTCTGACGCCGACGCCGCGCCGATGAAGCCGGCGACGGTGGTGCGGGCGTCCTCGTACGCGTCGGTGCTGAGCGCCGCAAGGGTGTGGGCGCCGCGGTGCACGGCGGCGTTGTCGTGCTCGAGGAAGCGGCGTTCGGCCTTGAGGACCTGGCGGGGTCGTTCGGCCGTGGCACCGGAGTCGAGGTACGCGAGGGGGAACCCGTTCACCTCCTGCTGGAGGATCGGGAAGTCCCGTTTGATCGCCTCGACCTCGGACTCGGTGAGCGGTTGGTTCGGCGCCACGACAGTCACCAGACAATGGTGGTCCGCGGACGGCGCGGCGTCCAGTCGGCCGGTCCCGCTGATGGCGAACGACCCCGGACCACACGGCCCGGGGTCGTCCGTGTCGTGCGACTACTGGTTGCCGATCCGCTTGTCCGCAGCGTCGCGGGCACCGTCGATCTTGTCGTCGAACTTGCCGCCCGTCGCCTTCTTCACCGCATCGACGACTCCGTCGAGCACCTTGTCGCTGATGCCCTCCGCCTGCTCGCTCTTCAGGGCGTCCTGGACCTTGCCGTCCTTCAGGAACTCCTGCGCCTTCTTCGTGATGTCGTCCAACCCCGCCATCGGCAGCTCCTCACCTCGGGGCGGAGCCCGATGCCCCGTCCTGCAGCCGATGCTAGGCCGCGTGTCCGGCTCGCGCACCGGTTCGTGACGAGCGTTTCAGACCATCTGTGCGCTGCGCCGACGGGCGAGCACGTAGCCGACGGCCACCGATCCGGAGACGGCCAGGAGCGACGGGATGAGGATGTCCGTGCCCTGCTGGGTGAACTCGACGACGAGCACGAGGGCGGTGAACGGAGCGCGCATCGTCGTGGCGAGGAAGGCGGCGGCACCGATGAACGCGAAGGCGGTGAGGCTCGGACCGTCGGTCGGCCAGAGCAGGAGCCACAGCCCACCGAGTCCACCGCCGACGGCCGACCCGATCGCGATGGAGGGGGTGAGCGTGCCGCCGACGGCCCCGGCGCCGATGGTGGCCGAGGTCGTGATCGTCCGGATGACACCGAGGACGAGGAGGAACACGATCGGCGACAGCCCCGCGACGGACCCGGCGTCGAGGGACGCGTTCATCGCCACCAGGCCGAGGGCGCGCCCGTTGCCGAGGATCTCCGGGAACGGCACCGCGATGACCCCGACCATCGCGAACACGACCGGGAGCACGACCAGCAGGTGCCAGCCCTTCGGCGCGAGGCCCTGCAGCCCGTTCGTGAGCTTGACGAACGCGACACCGGCGAACCCCAGCACGGGGCCGACGATCACGGCCCAGACGAGCAGCGACGGCGAGAGGTGCATCGCCGGCACGTGGTACAGCACCTCGTCGGGGATGACGAGCCGGGCCACGAACGCCGCGATGGCACTCGTCGCGAACGCCGGCAGCGCGGTGGCGAAGGTCAGCTCGCCGAGCAGCACCTCGACCGCGAACAGCGCACCGCCCAGCGGGACGTCGTACACGGCGGCGAGGCCCGCGGCGGCACCGCACGCGACGAGGATCTTCGTCTCACGACCGGTGAGACCGGCCCGAGCGGTCACGAGCTGGGACAGCCAGGCGCCGATCTCGCGCGGCGCGACCTCCTTGCCGATGGAGGCTCCGAGCCCCACGGCGAGGATCTGCACGCCGGCGTTCGCGACCGTCGAGAACACGGGCATCCGCTTGCCGCCCACGGCAGCGGGTACCGACACGACCGGGCGTGCCCAGCGACGGAGCGCCCACCAGGCGAACCCGGTCAGGACCCCGGCCGCGACGAGCGCGACGAGGCGGTTGCCCGCCGACGGGGCGTCGGCCGCCTCGAGGTGACCGCCGAACGGGTACCCGAACGCGACGAACTGGATGAGCTGCAGGGCGAGCCAGACCGAGACGCCGGCGATGCCACCCGCGACGCCGACGAGCGCGGTGACGACGGCGAGCTTGAGTGCCCAGACAGGGGTCGCGCGTGTCGCGTGTCCGGTGTGCGGCATATCGGGAAGCCTATCGGCTCACCCCCAGCGCGCAGGACGACGCGTCAGAACCAGCGTTTGACCTTGAACACCACCCACAGCACGGCGGCGAACAGCACCATCGCCACGAGCGCCAGCGGGTACCCCCACGGCCACTGCAACTCGGGCATGTGCGCGAAGTTCATGCCGTAGATCGCGGCGACGAGCGTCGGTGCGAACAGGATCGCCGCCCAGCCCGAGATGCGCTTCGTGTCGTCGTTCTGCTTCTGGGCGGCGAGCGTCGAGTCGACCGTCAGCGCGTTCTGCAGCAGTTGCCGGAAGGTGTCCAACCGCTCCACCGTCCGGATCGCGTGGTCGAGGACGTCGCGGAACCGGCGCTGCATCTCCACCGGCAGGTGGTACTTCTCGGCTCCACGGTGCAGGTTCTCGATCATGTGGATGAGCGGACGGGCGGCCCGCTGGAAGTCGACGACCTCGCCGAACAGCTCGTAGATGCGGCGGGAGACACCGGCCTCGCCCGCGAAGAGCTGCTCCTCGATCTGGTTGATGTCCTCCTCGAGGCCGTCGATCACCGGTACGTAGCCGTCGACGATCGAGTCCATCAGGGCCCAGAGCTGCGCCTGCGGTCCCACCGTGACGAGGCCCGGCTTGCCGCTCATCCGCTGCAGGGCCCGTGGCACGGTCTGCTTGCCCCGCGGGTCGGCCTGGACGACAGCGAGGAAGAAGTCCTCGCCGACGAAGGCGTGGACCTCGCCGAACTCCACTTCCTCCTGCCGGTCGTTGTACAGCGCGGGCTTGAGGACCGCGAAGAGCGTCGAACCGTAGCGCTCGAGCTTCGGGCGCTGGTGACCCTCGGCGGAGTCCTCGACCGCGAGTTCGTGCAGGCCGAGGGCGACCGCGACGTCGCCGAGTTCCTCGGCATCGGGCCGGTGGAGGACGATGCACGCACTGGCGCCCTGGTCCTCGAGCATCCGGAACGTGTCGTCGAGCGAGGGACTCGGGATCGGGGCGATCCGGTCGACGTAGACGGTGTTCAGTTCGACGCTCACGCCCCCACCGTACGCAGGGCGAGGTGGCGCCGCGTCAGCGCACCGCCGGCGTCAGGCCGTGCGCGGCCGCGACCGCCTCGTTCACGACCCGCCCCGCGTGCACGTTCACCCCGAGCGCCAGCGCCGGGTCGGCGGCGGTCGCCGCTTCCCACCCCTGGTTCGCGATCGCCACGGCGTACGGCAGCGTGGCGTTCGTCAGGGAGATCGTGCTGGTCCGGGGCACCGCGCCGGGCATGTTGGCGACGCAGTAGTACACGGTGTCGTGCACGGCGAAGGTCGGGTCGTCGTGGGTCGTCGGGTGGGAGCCCTCGAAGCAGCCGCCCTGGTCGATCGCGATGTCGACGAGCACCGACCCGGGCTGCATGTCCGCGACCATGGCGTCGGTCACGAGTTTCGGTGCCGAGGCGCCCGGGATGAGGACGGATCCGATGACGAGGTCAGCGGTTCGCAGTGCCTCGGCGATGGCGTGCGAGGACGACCGCAGCGTGGTGATCCGGCCGTCGAACCGGGCGTCGAGCGCACGGAGCCGCGGCAGGCTGATGTCGAACACCGTCACGTCGGCACCCATGCCGAGCGCCATCGTCGCGGCGTGCTCCCCTGCGACCCCGCCGCCGATGACCACGACGCGGCCCTTCGGCGTACCGGGGACGCCACCGAGCAGCAGCCCGCGACCGCCGTTCGCGCGCATGAGGTGGTTCGCGCCGACCTGCGCCGAGAGCCGTCCGGCGATCTCGGACATCGGCGAGAGCAGCGGCAGCGACCGATCCGGCAGCTGCACGGTCTCGTAGGCGATCGCGGTCGCGCCCGAGTCGACGAGGGCGTCGGTGAGCGGACGGTCCGCCGCGAGGTGCAGGTAGGTGAACAGCACCTGGCCGGGCCGGATCGAGTCGTACTCGGACGCGACCGGCTCCTTCACCTTGAGGACGAGCTCGGCCCGCGACCAGACGTCGTCCGCCGAACCCACGATCGTGGCTCCGGCGGCCGCGTACTCGGCGTCCGCGAAGGACGATCCGTCCCCGGCGCCCGCCTGCACGAGCACCTCGTGGCCGTGCAGTGCCAACTCGGCGACGCCGGCAGGGGTGGCGGCGACGCGGAACTCGTTGTTCTTGATCTCGGTGGGGACGCCGATGAGCATTGCGGACTCCTTCGTGGGCGGTGCGTTCGTCCCCACCATTGAGCGCCGGGTTCGTTACAGCGACGTGACGGCAGAACATCCGGGCAGGTTCTCGCGAATCCGTGCCACGGAATTCGGTGTCAGCGCGAACGGAGCGACTCGCTCGGCAGTTCCCCGAAGCGGGCGCGGTACGTCGCCGAGAACCGCCCGAGGTGCCCGAAGCCCCAGGCCCGCGCGACGTCCGCCACCGAGGTCTCGTCGCGGTCGGCCCGCACGAGGTCGGCTCGTGCACCGTCGAGCCGCACGCTGCGGAGCAGGTCGCCGGGCGTCTGGTCGAGGTGCCGCCGGAGCGACTGCTGCAACCCCCGCGGGCTGAGGCCCGCGGCGGCGGCGATCTCGGGCGTGCCGATCGCGTCGCGCGCGTGCTCGTGCACGTACTCGAGCGCACGTCTCAGCCGCTCGTGCTCGGGCCCGCTGCCGGTCACGGCCGACCGCCATCGATCACGCTGGGGGAACGCGGCGATCGCCGCACTCGCGAACGCCTCGGCGATGTCCCGCTGCGAGGACTCGGTCAGCCCGTGGTCGACGTCGAGCCACGTGGACGAGTAGGCGCGGACGACGGACTGCCACGTCCGCATCCCCTCGGCCGACGGGCGGCGCATCGGCTCGAACGCGAAGTCGTCCTCGCCCACGACGGACCGGACGAACGCGGCGTCGAGGTGCACGAGGTTGAGCGCGATGTCACGGTGGTGCAGTTCGTAGGCGGCCGCGAACGGCAGCACGACTGGGACGCCCGGCTCGAGGTCGTACGACGTACCGTCGTGCGTGAGCGTGCTCGAACCGCTGCGCATCCAGGCGACCACGAACTCGTCGTCGACACGACTGTCGCTCCGCAGGTCGACGAGGAAGCGCGACGACCGGAGGGACAGTCGCTCGTCCCCGACGCCGGCGAAGTCCCAGTGGGCCTGCGGCCTGGTACGCCGGACGCGAGGGGTGCGGAAGTCGTAGTCGCCGGTGAAGAACGCGAGTGCCTGGTCGACATCCGTGCCCATGAGCCGCCGGAAGTACCGCGTGTCGCCGGGCGGGCGGGTATCGGGCATGGCGACCATGCATCCGAACCTACCCGGCAACGCCGACAAGAGCGGATCGCGTCCCGACTCACGGCTCCAGGATCGCCTGGCCCACGCTCTCGTCGAGGATGAGGTCGGTGATGAGTCCGGCCGCCAGCGCCCCGCGCAGCGACGCCGCCTTCGAACGCCCGGCGACCACGCAGACCCGGCGTGGTGCGCGCTTGATCGTGTCGAGGTCCGGCGCGCCCGCCCGGGCGTTGACGCCGATGTCCTTCCACGACCCGTCCGCCCGGTAGAACACGGTGGACACGTCGCCGACGACCTCCGCCTGCGCGAGGTCCTCGCGGTCGGACGGGTCGAGGTAGCCGCCCGAGTACACGTGCGAGGGCACGGGGGCCTGCGGCGCACCGACACCGAACACCACCAGGTCCATCCGTTCGTGCAGGTCGAGCACGCGGCGGATCGAGCGCTCCCGGAACAGGGCCTCCTTCGTGGACGGGTCATCGAAGAAGGCCGGCACGGGGAACTGCTGCACGAACGCGCCGTACGCCTCGCCGAACCGGCGCAGGATCTCGGACGCGTAGACGATGCCGGTCGTGCGGGTGTTGGCGGCGCCGTTGATCTGCACGACCGTCGAGCCGTGCGTGGTCTTCGGCACGAGGTACCGGCTGACCGCGCTCACGGTCGACCCCCACGAGATGCCGATCACCATGTTCGACTCGACGTACTGGGTGAGGATCCGTGCTGCGGACAGCGCGACCCGTTCGAGACGGTCGACGTCGCTGGTGTGGTCCGGCACCGGAACCACGTGCGCGTGCACGCCGAACCGGGACCGGATGCTCCGACTGAGCGCGGCGGCCTGGTCGAGGGGCGAGCGGATCTGGATGTCGACCAGCCCGGTGTCCCTCGCGTACTTCAGCAGGCGGGACACCGACGACCGCGAGGTGCCGAGCTCGTCGGCGATCGCGTCCATCGTCAGGTCCTGCAGGTAGTACAGATGCGCGGCGCGCAGCGCCTGCTGCGTGCGCATGGACTGCGCTGCGTCACTCATGGGAACCGAGCATGCACGGACGTGCACGGCCTCTGCAACCCCTGTCGCGCCTCCTGGCCCTCCGTCGGCACGTCGCGACGGACGTGCTGCACGTTCGTGCACGCGAGTTGCCCGACCTCCCAACCGGGGAGCACGATCGTGTCGACCAGCACGGAACCGACCAAGGAAGCGACGCACGATGTCGAAGAAGACGCAGCCCCGGAACACGGTGAACGCGCTCACGGAGCGCCCGAACGCACAGGTCCTCGTCGTCGGTGGCGGCATCAACGGCATCGCCACCTTCCGCGACCTCGCGCTGCAGGGAGTCGACGTCGCCCTCGTCGAGCGCGGCGACTACGCCTCCGGCGCCTCGGCCGCGTCGAGCCACATGATCCACGGCGGCATCCGCTACCTCGAGAACGGCGAGTTCCGCCTGGTGCGCGAGAGCGTGCAGGAGCGCAACGGCCTCATCCGCATCGCGCCGCACTACGTCAAGCCGCTGCAGACCACGATGCCGATCTTCTCGACGTTCTCCGGCATCATGAACGCCCCGCTGCGCATGCTCACGCACAAGCAGCGCTCCACGAAGGAGCGCGGTGCGGCGCTCATCAAGATCGGCATGACGATCTACGACTCCTTCTCGCGCGACGGCGGCTCGGTCCCGAAGCACCGCTTCCTCACGAAGAAGGCGGCACTCGAGGACATGCCGGCGCTCAACAAGGACCTCAAGTACACCGGCACCTACTACGACGCCTCGGTGCACGAGCCGGAGCGCCTGGCACTCGACGTCCTCAAGGACGGCCTCGCCGCCGGGTCGGGCGACGGTGCGGCGTCCACCGCCCGCGCCGTGAACTACGTCGAAGCCGCCGGCACCCGGGACGGCCGCGTCCTGCTGCGCGACCAGGAGACCGGCGACGAGTTCGTCTTCACCGCCGACGTCGTCATCAACGCGTCCGGACCCTGGACGGACCTCACGAACGAGGCGTTCGGCGGCGAGACGAAGTACATGGGCGGCACGAAGGGCTCCCACATCGTCGTCGACAACCCCGAGCTGCTCGAGGCAACGAAGGGCCGCGAGCTGTTCTTCGAGAACAATGACGGCCGCATCGTCCTCATCTACCCGCTCAAGGGCCGGGTGCTCATCGGCACGACCGACATCGACGCCGACCCGTCACAGCCGGCCGTCTGCACGGAGGAAGAGGTCGACTACTTCTTCGGCCTCGTGAAGCACGTCTTCCCGCAGATCGAGCTGAACCGCGACCACATCGTCTACCGCTACTCCGGCATCCGCCCGCTCCCCCGCCACGAGGACACCGCCCCCGGTTTCGTGTCCCGCGACTACCGGATCGTCGACACCCCGATCGCCGGGCTGCCGGGGACCACGGTGCTCTCCCTCGTCGGCGGCAAGTGGACCACGTTCCGCGCCCTCGCCGCGCACCTCTCCACCGACGTCACCACGAAGCTCGGCATCACCCGCACCGTCGACACCGCAGGGCTCCCGATCGGCGGCGGCAACGAGTTCCCGACCACCGACGCGCAGCGTGCCCTCTGGATCAGGTCGCACCGGGACGGCCTCGACGCGTCGATCGTCGAGGGGCTGCTCGAGCGCTACGGCACCCGCGCCGCCGAGGTCGTCGACGTCCTGGTGAACGGCCCCGTCGAGCCCCTCGAGTCGGACCCGGCGCTCACCCGCGCCGAGGTCGCGTACTTCGCCGAGCACGAGCAGGCCGTGCACCTGGTCGACGTGGTGCTGCGGCGCACGAACCTCGCGTTCGTGGGCGGGGTCACGATCGACCTGCTCGACGAGCTGGCCGACGTGCTCGCGTCGCCCCTGGGCTGGACGCCCGAAGAGCGCGCGGACGAGATCCAGCGCACGCTCGACGTCCTGCGCGAGGCGCACGGCGTGATCGTGCCGCTGACGTCCGCGTCGCAGCTCGCGTAGCGCTCGCCTCCTCCCTCCTCCCGCAAGACGCAAGGAGGGCGGTTTCTCGCAGCGATATGGCGCTGCGAGAAACCGCCTCCTTTGCGTTTTGCGAGCCGCCGCCGTGACCGCGGCGCGTCAGAAGCGCTCGCCGGTGGGGTCCTGCGCCGTCCGGTCGATGAGCTGCTCACCGCCGACGGGCTCACCCTCCCAGTCGATGAGGCGCCAGCCGTCGTCGAACGAACCCTCGACCTCGACGATCCCGGTGTTCTCCAGGTGCCGCTTCGTCCCGAACTCGTCCGGGGTGTTCTGCGCCGCGGCGCTCGCCCACGTCCGGATCGCCGCGCCGTGGCTGAACGCGGCCGCGACCTCGACCCCGGTCTCGAGGATCTGCCGCACGGCGTCGTCGTAACGCTCGAAGAACTCGACGCCGCTCTCGGCCCCGGGCATCCGGATGGTCCGGTCGCCCTGGGACCAGCCGTGCACGGTCGAGAGGTACGTCTGCACGGAGACCCTGTCGCTCCTGCCCTGGGTGTCACCGGCCTCGATCTCGCGGAGCCCCGGCAGCACCACCGGCTCGAGTCCGAGCGCGGTGGCCAGCGGCGCCGCGGTGACCTGCGTCCGGACCATCGTCGAGGTGAAGAGCCGTTCGATGCCCCGGTCGCCGAGCGCCGCCGGCAGCGCGTCCGCCTGCTGCTGCCCGAGCTCCGTCAGGCCCGGTCCGGGGACGACGGCGTCGAGGACGCCGTTCACGTTCGCAGGGGTCTGGCCGTGACGGATGAGCAGCAGTCGCATGCAGCCACCCTACGGACACGGGCGGGAGGCGCGGTGCGGGACCGCCCCGCACCGCGCCTCCCGCACCGCGCCTCACGCGCCGAGCTCAGTGCGCCCGCGTCAGCTCCGCCTCACGCGCGGCCTCCTGGGCTCGGCGCACGGCGTCCTCGGCCGCGAACGGCAGGTCGCCGAGGTCGAGGTCCGGGTTCGTGTCCTGCGTGAGCACGAGTTCGCGGGCTTCCTCCTCGGTCTCCACCGCCGGCATCGACCCGGGCAGCGGCCGGCGCGAGGACTCCTTCATGCAGAACACCCCGATCGCCCCGATGACGCTCATCGCCATGAGGAAGTACGCGGGCGCGAGTTCGTCACCCGTCGCCGTGAGCAGGGCCTGCACGATGAGGGGCGTCGTCCCGCCGAACACCGCGATCGCGATGTTGTACGCGAAGCCCATGCCGCCGTACCGGGTCGCGGTCGGGAAGAGCGCCGGCAGCGACGCGGCCTGGTTCGAGACCCACAGCGCCGTCATGAGTGCGAGCAGGGCGAGACCGGTGAGCGTCGACCACTGCGCCCCGTGCCCGATGAGCAGGAACGCCGGGACGACGAGGACGACGGTGGTGCCGGCACCGATCCACATGACGACGCGGCGGCCGAGCTTGTCCGAGAGCTTGCCGGTGAGGGGCAGCATGACCGCGAGCAGCACGAGCACCGGGATCGTCAGGAGCGTGCCGTTCAGCGCCGAGTAGCCGAGCGAGTCGGTGAGGTACGTCGGCATGTACGACGTCAGCGCGTACCCGACGGTGTTCGAGGCGGCGACGAGCATCACCGCGATGAGGATCGGGCGCCAGTGGTCGCGGAGCATCGCGAACAGGTTCGCGGGACGCCCCTCGAAGGACGCGTGGACGTCGTCCGCCGCCTCCTGCGCGGCCTGCGTCGCCTGGAACACCGGGGACTCCTCGATGCGCAGACGGAACCAGATCGCGACGGCACCGATCACCCCGGCGGCGAGGAACGGGAAGCGCCAGCCGTACGCCGTCATCGCCTCGTCGCCGAGGGAGATCTGCAGCACGGAGACGACGGTCGCACCGAGCGCGAAGCCCAGGTAGCTGCCGAAGTCGAGGATGCTCGCGAAGAAGCCGCGGCGACGGTCCGGCGCGTACTCGGTGACGAACGTCGTCGCACCGGCGTACTCGCCGCCGGTGGAGAAGCCCTGCGCGAGCTTCAGGACGACGAGCACGATCGGTGCGAACACACCGATCGTGGCGTAGGCGGGCAGTGCTCCGATGAGGAACGTGGACGCCGCCATCATGATCAGCGTCGTCGCGAGCACCTTCTGGCGACCGATGCGGTCGCCGAGCCGTCCGAAGACGATCCCGCCGAGTGGACGGGCGACGTACGTCGCGGCGAAGACGCCGAGGCTGAACAGGATCTGCACGGCGGGTTCGGCGGTGGGGAGGAAGACCTTCCCCATCGTGACGGCCAGGTAGCCGTAGACGCCGACGTCGTACCACTCCATGGTGTTGCCGACGACCATGCCACTGACGGCTCGGCGCATCATGCTCTTGTCGACCACGGTGACGTCGCTCACACGGAGGCGCCGCGCGGGTCGGATCGGGGTATGGCTGGGATCGGAGCCCATGCGTTTCTCCTCGAGGGATCGGCGGGCCGGCGGGTACCGGCCCGGGAACAGCGAGCGACGTTACCGAGCAACCGAAATGTCATTGGCCGGTGATTCACAGGAACCGGCGTGTCACCCGAACGGGGGCCGCAGTGGATCCGCGCGTGTGCGGGCATCGCAGAGCCTGAATAACGAGGCCGTAACATCCGGGTATGGCGATCGAACCCGAGACGAAGAACTGGACGTGGGTCATCGAGTCCGCGTGCCCGGAGTGCGGCTACGACGGCAGCGCCGTGACGATCCGCGACGTGCCGGGCATCATCGACGCGAACGCCGCGGCCTGGCCCGGGGTGCTCGAGCGCGACGACGTGCGGGAGCGCCCCGACGACCACACCTGGTCGGCGCTGGAGTACGCCGCCCACGTGCGCGACGTCCACCGGAAGATGGCGGAGCGGCTCGCGCTCATGCTCGCCGAGGACGCCCCGACGTTCCCGAACTGGGACCAGGACGCCACGGCGGTCGAGGACCGCTACGGCGAGCAGGACCCGGCGACCGTCGCCCGGGAGCTCGGCGAGGCGGCGCACCGAGCGGCACGCGCGTTCGACGACGTCCGGGACGACCAGCTGGAACGCACCGGTCACCGCTCCGACGGCAGCGCGAGCACGACCTGCAGCCGCTCGGCGAGCGCGACGGTCTCGTCCTGGAACGGGTCGACGACCTCGATCCGGACGAGTCCGGCCTTCCGGGCTTCGGCGACCAGCCGGCTCACCGTGGGACGGGAGACCCCGAGGCGCGAGGCGATCTCGACCTGGGTGGCGTCCTCGAGGTAGTACATCCGCGCCGCCTGGTACACGGTGTCGAGCGGGAAGCGGGTCCGGGCACCATCCGGGGTGGGGATCTCGGCGGACATGGGGTGATCGTAGTCCCGGGGCGAGTCAGCGGATCGTGAACCCGCCGTCCACACGGAGGTCGGCGCCGTTCACCATGGCGCTCGACTCCCCCGCCAGGAACAGCACGGCCGCGGCGATCTCGTCGGGCGTCGCGAACCGGCCGGTCGGGATCTCGTCCTGGTGCCGGATGCCGTTCTCGTTCGCCCAGGCCGCTCGGCCGAGGTCGGTGAGCACGACGGTCGGCGACACCGTGTTCACGGTGACGCCCCGGCCGCCCCACTCGAGCGCGAGCACGCGGGTGAGCCCGATCACGCCGGCCTTCGACGCGCAGTACGCCGCGTGGCCGTCGATCCCCACGTGGGCGGCCTGCGAGGCGATGTTCACGATGCGGCCGTACCCGGCGGCGAGCATGTGACGGCCGGCGGCCTGCGCGACGCGGTAGGTGCCGGTCAGGTTGACGTCGATGGTCTTCGCCCACGCGCCGGGTTCGAGGTCCTCAGCCGGTGCGAGGGCGACGATGCCGGCGCAGTTGACGAGGACGTCGATGCCGTCGAAGTGCTCGGTGACGGCGGCGATCGTGCCGGCCACCGAGGACTCGTCGGTGACGTCGCAGCCGAACCCGGCGTGGACGCCGTCGCCGGCTTCGGTTGCGGGCAGGGCCGCTGCGGCCGCCGCTGCCCCCTCGGCTCGGACGTCGACGATCGCGACCCGCGCACCGCGCACCGCGAGTGCCCGGGCGATGGCGTTCCCGATACCCGACGCGCCCCCGGTGACGATCGCGGTACGCCCGGAGAAGTCGTTCGTCAGATCCACGGTGTCCGGGCCCTGGCGGAGGGCGGCCGCGAAGTCGGTGCTCGTGCTGGTGGTCATGTGCGCTCCCTTGCAGTCAGCCAGAACCTAGCAGAAATTGTGTTCTGGACAAACGTTCCGCGTGGTGTACAGTCGTCGCGAAGCCACCCAACGGAGGAACAGCTCATGTCGACGACGACCGAGAACGCGGCGACGACCGCCGCAACCACCATCCCCACGACGATGCGTGCCGTCGTGGTGCACGCCCCCGGGGACTACCGCCTCGAGACCCGCCCCGTCCCGACACCCGGCCCCGGCGAACTCCTGCTCCGCACCGACGCCGTCGGCATCTGCGCCAGCGACCTGAAGTGCTACCACGGCGCCGCGAAGTTCTGGGGCGACGACAACCGCCCCGCCTGGGCCGAGACAAACCGCATCCCCGGCCACGAATTCGTCGGCACCATCGTCGCCGGCGACGACGACACCCTCACCAAGCGCAAGGTCACCCTCGGCGACCGCATCGCCTGCGAACAGATCGTCCCCTGCTGGGAATGCAAGTACTGCCTCGAAGGCGCCTACTGGATGTGCAACGTCCACGACATGTTCGGCTTCAAGGGCTACGACGGCGCCATGGCCGAGTACGTCCTCGTGCCGGCGAAGGCCCTGACCCACCCGGTGTCGAGCGCACTCCCCGGCCAGGTCGCCGCGTTCGCCGAACCCCTCTCCTGCGCCTTCCACGCCGTCGAACGCGGCGACATCAAGTTCGGCGACACCGTCGTCATCGCCGGCGCCGGCCCCATCGGCCTGTCCGCCATCGCCGGCGCCCGCCAGAAGAACCCCTTGCGCATCATCGCCCTCGACGTCGTCGAGGCCAAGCTCGACCTCGCCCGCAAGGTCGGCGCGGACATCACGATCAACATCGCCGAGGACGACGCCGTCGCCCGCGTCAAGGAACTCACCGACGGCTACGGCGCCGACGTCTACATCGAAGCCACCGGCCACCCCTCCGCCGTCCCACAAGGCCTCAATCTGCTCCGCAAACTCGGCACCTTCGTCGAGTACTCCGTGTTCAAGGACAACGTCTCCGTCGACTGGTCCATCATCTCCGACGACAAGGAACTCGACGTCCGCGGCGCCCACCTCGGCCCCCACACCTGGCCCGCCGCCATCAAACTGCTCGAGACCGAAACGCTGCCGATGTCCGAGATCTGCACCCACCAATTCCCGCTCGAACAGTTCCAGGAAGCCCTCGACCTCGTCGGCGACTCCGCCGGCGCCAGCGTCAAGGTCTCCATCATCCCCGCCCTGCACGCCTGAACCGCAGGACCGGTCCGGTGCTCAGCAGGACCGGTCGACCGACCCGCCGGCGGGCCCGCCCGGCAGGAGACCACCCCGGGGCCCGCCGTCCGGGCCCCGGGGCGCACTCCTCCGGCCCCGCTCCGCCAACCGGTGGACGACCGACTTCGTGGCCTCGTACAGCTCGCGGTAGTCGCGGTACCCGGGCTCGTACGCAGCGTACGCGTCGGGGTCCGGCTCGATGACGGTCGACGGCGGGTTCCACGTCGTGATGTCCACTGCCTCGACGAGCGACGCCGCCAGGAATGCCGACCCGTAGCACGCGCCGATCGTGACGCTCGGCACCGTCTGCGGCAGCCCGGTGACGTCCGTCACTATCGTCGGCCAGAGCCGCCCGAGCAACCCTCCGCCGGCGCCGACGAGTTCGCGGACCTCGACCCCGGCCTCCCGCAGGACCTCGACGTTGTGCCGCACCGCGAACGCCGTCGCCTCGAGCGTCGCCCGGTACAGGTCCCCGCGGGTGTGCCGCACGGTGAGCCCGGCGACCACCCCGCGGGCGTCGGGATCCGCGATCGGCGTCCGCTCCCCCGCGAAGTACGGCAGCATGAGCAGGCCGTTCGCTCCGGCGCCCGACGACTCGGCCTCCGCGAGCATCGTCGCCCAGTCTCCGTCGACGAGGCGTCGCCACCAGTCCGTGATCGCTCCGGAGGTCGCCATCCCGCCGGACACGCTCGGCTGCCCCGGGTGCGTCCCGACCGTGGTCCACATGCCGGGCACCGCGGTGGGCTCGGAGGTCGGCACGATCATGAACATCGTCGTCCCGTACTGCAGGAACATCCGACCCGGCACGGACTCCCCGACGCTCACTCCCTCGGCCCAGGCGTCGATGGTCCCTGCCGTCACCGGGATGCCGGCCGGGAGGCCCGTGGCCGCGGCCGCCGCGTCCGTGACGGCGCCCGCCGGGTCCCCGGACCAGAGCAGTCGGGGCATCTCGAGCCCCGGTGCGAGCCGCTCGCACCACTCGGGGATCCAGGCGTTCTCGTGCACGTCGTACAGCGGCGTGGTCTGACTCGCCGAGTGGTGGTCGAGGACGTACTCCCCCGTCAGCCGTTCCACGATGCGCGACGACGGCATCGTGAAGCGTGCCGCTCGCGCCCACACGTCGGGCTCATGCCGGGCGGCCCAGGCGAGCTTCACCCCCGCTGCCTGTGTGGAGAGCGCCGAGCCGCACCGCCGGCGGATCGCACCCTCACCGCCGAGCTCCGCGGTGACGTCGGCGAGCATCTCCGCCGTCCGCGTGTCGACGCCGTACAGGACCGCCGGGCGCAACGGCTCCCCGGCGCCGTCGGTGAGGAGCACGCACGGGCCGATCCCGCTGACGCCCACGGCGGCGACCTCGGCGTCCGGCACCCGCTCGAGCAGCTCCCGCGTCAGCGTCGTGAACTCGTCCCACCAGATCCGGGAGTCCATCTCCACGAGTCCCTGTTCGGGCCGGTCGACCTCGTGACGGCGTCCGACCTCGGCGATCACGGTGCCGTCGAACCGGGCGAGCAGCGCCTTCGTGCTCGACGTCCCGATGTCCAGACCGAGCACCACCCGCATGCCGCCTCCTTCGCCGCCACCGACTCGCCGCCACCGACCGTCGTCGGTCGTCCCACGAGTCTACGAACGATCGGCGATGGTCATCCTCGCGGGGGACGACAGTGGGTGGTGCACGAGGCATCGTGGGAACACGGCGACGCCCAGGCTCCTGTCGGGGGCCGGACGTACCGTGCTCCCGACTCCGAATGCTCCACCGAGGGGAAACCGATGAAGAAGTCAGCCTGGCTGCCCGCAGTCATCGCTCCGGTCGTCGTCGCCGGCGCGGTCGCCGCACCCATGATCGCGAACGCGTCGAGCGACCCGATCGCAGGCACGAACCCGAGCGCTGCCGACGTCATCGCCAGCATCGCGAAGTCGTCCGACGCGAAGTACTCGGGCAAGCTCGAGCAGACGAGCGACCTCGGTCTCCCCGAGCTCCCGACGGGCTCCGGGGGTTCCTCGCTCGAGGGCGACGCCTCCGACGCGCTCGGCCTCCTCACCTCGTCGCACACCGCTCGTGTCTACGTCGACGGCGCGGACAAGCAGCGCGTCCAGCTGACGCAGCAGCTCGCCGAGCAGGACGTCATCCGCAACGGGTCCGAGGTCTGGACCTGGGACTCGAAGGAGCGCACCGCGACACACGTCACGCTGCCGAAGGACGCGGCCACCCCGGACGGCACCACCACGCCGTCCGACGTCGCGAAGCAGGCGATCACGGCGATCACGCCGTCCACGACGGTGTCGAAGCCGAAGGACGTCCGCGTCGCCGGACACGACGCCTGGCAGATCACGCTCACCCCGAAGTCCTCCGGCACGCTGGTCGGCACGGTGCGACTCGCAGTCGACCAGCAGACCGGCCTCCCGCTGCGCGCCACCATCGAGGCGAAGGGGCAGGACGACCCCGCCGTCCAGGTCGGGTTCACCAGCCTGCAGTACGGCGCACCGGCCGCACGGCTCTTCGACTTCACACCTCCGTCGAACGCGAAGGTCGAGACGAAGGACCTCTCCGACGCCGCACCGAACGCGAACGGCGACGGAACGCACCGTCAGGGCGAGCGTTCCGGCGACGAGCCGACGTTCAGCGGGAAGGGCTGGAGCACGATCGCCGAGCTCCCGGCCGGCACCGTCGACCGGTCGTCGCTCGGTGTCGACGCCACCGGGCTGCTGAACCAGCTGACGAAGTCCGTCGACGGCGGTCGCGCGGTCCAGACGTCGCTCGTGTCGGTCTACCTGACGGACGACGGGCGGGTGCTCGCGGGCGCCGTGCCGGTGTCCGCCCTGGTCGCCGCCGCGAAGTGAGCACGACGGACGCCGACACGTCGGGCGCGCACGGACCGGCGCCCGACGTGTCCGCACCGGCCACGCGACCGGACCTCGCGATCCGCACCACGGGCCTCCGCAAGGTGTTCCGCAGGCAGCGCGCCGTGGACGGCATCGACCTCGCCGTCCCCCGAGGCGCCGTCTTCGGCTTCCTCGGACCGAACGGCTCCGGCAAGACGACCACGATCCGCATGCTCCTCGGGCTCTCGAGCGCGACGGGCGGCAGCATCGAGGTGCTCGGCGAACCGATGCCGAAGGCGCTGCACGACGTCCTTCCGCGCGTCGGTGCGCTCGTCGAGGGGCCGGCGTTCTACCCGTACCTGTCCGGACGGGCGAACCTGTTCCGCTTCGACGCCGCCGACCCGACGTCGGACCCGCGCACCAGGACGGACCGCGTGGCGAGCGCCCTCGACCGCGTCGGCCTGACGCACGCCGCCGACAAGAAGGCGCACGCGTACTCGCTCGGCATGAAGCAGCGGCTCGGACTCGCGAACGCCCTCCTCGCACCGCGGGACCTGCTCGTGCTCGACGAACCGACGAACGGCCTCGACCCGCAGGGCACGCGCGAGGTCCGCAACCTCATCCGTTCCCTCGCGGACGACGGCACGACGGTCTTCGTGTCGAGTCACCTGCTGGCCGAGATCGAGCAGGTGTGCACGCACGCCGCGGTCATGCGGACGGGGAGGCTCGTCGCGCAGGGCACCCTCGAGGAGCTCCGGTCCGCCGGCGCCCGGACGGTCACCGTCCGCACCCCGGACCTCGGCGAGGCCGGCTCCGTCCTGACGCGCCTCGGTCTGACGCCCCGGCACGACGGTGGTGCGGACGCCCTCGTCGCCGACCTGCCGCACGAGCTCCTGCCGGAGACCATCACCGCCGAGCTCGTCCGCGCCGACGTCCGGGTGCGGGGCCTGACGGTCGGCGGGGGCACGCTCGAGGACCTGTTCGTCGCGCTCACCGGGGAGGGATTCGATGTCGCAGCCTGACGTCGTCGTCCGGCGGGCCCCCGACGTCCGTTCGTTCCCGCGACGTCGGCAGCGTCCCTTCGCGCTGCTCGGTTCCGAGCTCGCGCTGGTCTTCCGGCGCCGCCGTACCTGGGCGATGCTCGGGGCACTCGCACTCGTGCCGATCCTCATCGCGATCGCGGTGCGCCTCACCACCGGGGACGACAGCGGCGGCCCGGCGTTCCTCGGCGACATCACGAACAACGGGCTCTTCGTGGCGTTCACCGCCCTGACGGTCTCGATCCCGCTGTTCCTGCCGCTGACGGTCGGCGTGGTCGCCGGCGACACGGTCGCGGGCGAGGCCAGCCACGGCACCGTGCGCTACCTGCTCGTCGCACCGACCGGGCGCGTCCGGTTCATCCTGGTGAAGTACGCCGGCGCGGTCGCGTTCTGCCTCGCGGCGACCCTGCTCATCGTGCTGGTCGGGGCGGCGATCGGGGCGGTGCTGTTCCCGATCGGGCCCGTCACGCTGCTCTCCGGCACCCAGGTCGGCGGCTGGTCGTACGCCGGCCGGGCACTGCTCCTCGCGCTGTACGTCGCGCTGTCGATGCTCGGACTGTCGGCGATCGGCCTGTTCGCGTCGACGCTGACGACCGTGCCGGTCGGGGCGATGGCCGCCACGGTGGTGCTCGCGGGGGCGTCCCAGGTGCTCGACCAGTTGCCGCAGCTGGACTGGCTGCACCCGTACCTGTTCTCGCACCAGTGGCTCGGGTTCGGCGACCTGCTGCGGGACCCGATCGCGTTCGACTCCTTCGGGTCGAACGCCGTGCTGCAGCTCGGATACGTCGTGGTGTTCGGTGCGCTGGCGTACAGCCGCTTCGCCACGAAGGACGTCCTCAGCTAGGAGAGGCGGAACCGCCCGCCATCGTCTCCGTCTCGGGTGCGCGCTCCTCCGCGTACCGGTCACGCAGGTCCCTGGCCTTCTCGGAGCGGTACCAGTCGAGTCGTGCGCCGGACTCGACGGGCTGCATGCCCACGACGACCTTGCCGCGGGAGTGCATCTCGGCGAGGTCCTCGTAGGCGTCGACGATGTACTCGAACGGGTAGAAGCCCGAGATGAGGACCTGCACACGGCGTTCCTCGACGGCCTTCGCGAGCAGGGCGAGGTCCTCCATGACCTCGTGATCGGCCGCCGGTGCGCGGAGCAACCGGATCTCGACGTCGCGGCGGTCCTCGGAGGACACGAAGCGCTTCTCGTCGACGCCGAGCGCGGCCGCCAGGCTCCGAGCGGACGCGTCGCCGTGGTTGTCGATGAACGCCGTGATCGGACGGCCGTCCGCGGCGTCACGGATGCGCGTCTCCTCGCCGTCCCCGTAGACCACCGGCAGGGTGCCGATCTGCCGCAGGTAGTCGTGGTTGCGCGGACTCCCGAGGGCGATCACCGTGGCCCCGGCGTCGTGTGCGAGCTGGCACTCGATGTGCCCCACCCCGCCGGCCGCGGCGCTGACGACGACGGTGTCGTCCGGCCCGAGCCGGAGATCGCGGACGATCGACACCGCGGTGCACCCGGCGAGGTACAGGCCGCCGGCGACCTCCCAGCCAACGTGGGTCGGTTTGACCATGACGGCTTCGCGCGGAACCCGGATCCAGGTCGCGTGCGCGCCACCGTCGGGGGCGTGTCCCATCACCTCGTCGCCGACGCGGATCCGCCGGACCTCGGCGCCCTTCGCGCGGACGATGCCGGCGAAGTCGACCCCCTGGTGGGCGGGGAACTCGAGTTCGATGCGGTCGCGGAGTCCGCCCTCGCGGAGGAACCGCTCGATGTGGTTGAGTCCGGACGCGACGATCTCCACGACGACGTCGCCCGGTCCCGGTTCCGGACGCTCCTGGGGGACGAGTTCGACGACGTCGAACCCGCCGTACCGGTCGTACTGCACTGCACTGCCGATCCGCATGGGGTGCTCCTTCCCTGGAGGTGTGGCACCGGCCTACTCGGTGCTCCCGAACGCAACCCGAACACGCCGGGTACCGACGCGCGCAGACGACCGACGGGAGGCGCGGTGCGGGCCCGCACCGCGCCTCCCGGCCCGCAGGCGGTTGCGTCACGGACCGGTGGACGCCTCGATGATCCGGGTCACGGTCTCCGCGTCGAACGCGAACGCGAGCGGATCCGCGTCCGGTCGCGGGACGCGGACCGGCGTCGACCAGACGGAGCCGTCCTCGGCGATGTCGACGACGAGGGCGCCCGCGTCGACGTACGCCGCCTCCTCGTCGTAGACGCCCGTGACGTCGGTGTCGTTCGCGACGCCCGGGGCGACGAGCACCGGAACGCCCGCGAGCGACCCGGCGAAGTGGTGGTGGTAGTGCCCGGCGAGCACGACCCGCACGTCCGAGCCGCTGATCGCGTCGGCGAGGTCGCCGGGGTTCCGGAGCTTGAGCGCGTCGTGCAGGGCCGTCGGGGCCGGCAGCGGCGGGTGGTGCAGGACCACCACGGTGCCGTGCGGCGCGTGGTCTCCGGCGAGGGCGGCGCGGAGCCGGTCGAGCGACGCGTCCGTGATCTCGCCGTACCCGGCGCCGGGGACGCTGGTGTCCACGGTGACGATCCGGCGTCCCGACACGAGGGACTGACCCCAGACCGGGACGGTCGGCGGGTGGTACTCCATCGTGTGCGCGAGCGGGCGACCGCCCTCGCCGAGGACGTGCCCGTTCGCGAGGACCTGCCGGAACCCCTCGCGGAGGTCGTGGTTCCCGGGGACGGCGACGAGCGCCGCACCGTGCCGTCCGGCCCAACCGCCGACCCGCTCGAGCACCGCCGCGTACGACTCCGCGGAGCCGTCCTCGGACACGTCTCCGGAGACCACGACGAGGCCGGTGCCGGGAACGGTGTCGACGCGGGCGAGCACGCGCTCGAGCGCCGCGGTGGTGTCGACCGATCCCTGGTGCAGGGCGCGGTCGCCCGTCAGGTGGGTGTCGGAGAGGTGGAGGACGCGGAGGGTTCCTGCTGCGGGCGGCTGCATGGGCCCCACGCTAGCCACGGCGGTGATCGGTGGACTGAACGGCGCGTTAGCGTTGCCTGGTGACCGACGCGCCGATCGACCTCCGCTCCGACACCGTGACCCGTCCGACCGCGGCGATGCGCGCCGCGATGGCCGAGGCGGAGGTCGGTGACGACGTCTTCGGCGAGGACCCGGAGACCGCGGCCCTCGAACAGGAGGTCGCGGACCTGCTCGGCTGCGAGGCGGGGCTCTTCACGCCGTCGGGGTCGATGGCGAACCAGCTCGGGCTCCGGCTGCTCGTCGGCCCCGGGGAGGAACTCGTCGCCGACCAGCAGGCGCACGTCGTCCGTGCGGAACTCGGCGCAGCGGCGGTGTTCTCCGGCATCACGACCCGCACCTGGGCCTCCGACCGCGGTCGTCTCGTGGCCGCCGCGGTGCAGGAGATCGCCGAGCCGAACGCGGGCGCGTACTCGGTGTCGACGGCGGCGATCGCGGTCGAGAACACGCACAACTTCGGCGGCGGCACCGTCCAGCCGCTCGACGAGGTCCGCGCCGTGCAGTCCTACGCCCGGGAGCACGGCATCGCCCTGCACCTCGACGGCGCACGGCTCTGGAACGCCCACGTCGCGTCGGGGACACCGCTGCCCGAGCTCGCCGCCGGGTTCGACACCGTGTCCGTCTGCCTGTCGAAGGGCCTCGGCGCCCCGGTCGGCTCCGTGCTCGTGGCCTCCCGTGAGCGCGTCGACGCCGCGCGGATCTGGCGGAAGCGGTACGGCGGCGGCATGCGGCAGACGGGGTTCCTCGCGGCGGCCGGACGGTTCGCGCTCCGGCACCACGTCGACCGGCTCGCGGACGACCACGCCAACGCTCGGGTGCTGGCGGCGGCACTCGACGTCGACCCGGACACGGTGCAGACGAACATCGTCTTCGCCGAGGTCTCGGACCCCGCGGCGTTCGTGGCCCGGGCGGCCGAACGGGGTGTGGTGCTCATGCAGCTCGGGCCGCGGCGCATCCGGCTCGTGACGCACCTGGACGTCTCGCGCGAGGACGCCGTCCGCGCCGCCGAGGTCCTGGCGGCACTCCCCCGCTGACCACGTCGGGCCGGCAGCACGTCCGCCGGCACGAGCACCGCCCGGCACGAGCACCGCAAGGTCGGGTCATCCCCGTGCCGCGGCCAGCTGGTCCTCGAGGTTGAACACCTCCGGCAGCACCCGCGCTGCCTGGTCGGCCCGCCCGGTGGCCCCGGTGAAGAGGTCCTGCATGTGCGACTCCCACGCCGTCGCCACCTCGGACGCAGCGAGCGAGGCGTCGGCGTCGGCCACCGAGTCCGTCTCGTAGTACCCGATGAGCAGGCCGTCGTCGTCGAGGAAGAGCGAGTAGTTCCGCCGCCCGGCCGAGGCGATGGCCCGCAGCATGTCGGGCCAGACCGCGGCGTGACGCTCCCGGTAGGCGTCCATGTGCTCGGCCGCCACCTGCAGTCGGAAGCAGACGCGGGTGACGTGAGCCGCGCCTCCAGTCCGGTCCCCGGTGTGCGGCTCACGCCGGTCGCCGTCGCTCACCGCGGCGTCCGCTCGTCTCGCGCACCACGGACCTGGTCGCGCAGCGCCTGCCGACGCTCCTCGTGCTCGTCGACCGTGCGGACGGTCCCCGTGATGCTGGTGACCGTGCCGTAGCGCTCGGCCTCGATCTCGTCGAGGGTCTTGCCGCGCGTGTTCGGCGCCCAGATCGTGCCGACGAGGAACGACAGTGCGAGCAGCCCGAGGATGAGCCCGCCGAGGGCACGGAGGCCGATGTCGGACAGGAGCAGCGGGAACCAGATGCTCAGCAGACCGACCATGACGCGGGCAGCCAGGAACAGCACGCCCTGCGCGCTGGCACGGTAGCGGGTGGCGAAGAGCTCCGAGGTCCAGAGGCCGTAGAACGCCTGCGCCCCGATGCCCGACGAGATGCCCCAGGCGATGGCGAAGAACAGGAGGGTGCCGAGGTTCGCCGGTGCGTAGATGAGGACGGCCCACGCGATGATCGCGAGCAGGGCGCCGATGGCGTAGAGGACCCGGCGACTCATCCGGTCGGCGAAGCGCATGAACCCGAAGTAGGTCGCGGCGACGGTGCAGCCCCACACGAGGATCTGCAGGCCGTACTGCTCCGTGACGCTCGTGACGCCGGTCGCCGAGTAGACGCGCGGCTGGAAGATGCCGGCCTGCCCGGCGACGGTGTTCCAGAGGGCGTAGACGCCGAACAGGAACAGCATCGCGGTGAGGTTCTTGCGTCGGCTGAAGAGCTGGGTGATGCCGTGGAAGAAGTTCGCGGTCCCGGTGGCGGCGCGCTCGTCCTTCCAGATCGCGGACTCGGGCAGGCCGCGGCGCAGCCACCAGACGATCGCGGCGACGACGAACAGGTGCGCGAAGATCAGGCGGCTGCCGAGCAACCCGAGCGGTGCGGCCGCGATGGCGAGGGCGAACCCGACCATCGGACCGATCGACCAGGCGAGCTGCGCGGTGCCGACGTGGGCGGCGCGCTTGTCCGCCGGGGCCTGCTCGGCGATGTAGGTCCAGCTGGCGGGGACCCCCGCGCCGACCGCGATGCCGGTGAGGATGAACCCGGTGAGCAGCATGCCGTAACTGCCGGCGAACACCGCGAGCAGGATGCCGAGCATGTAGAGGAGCAGGTCGTACGTGTAGATGAACTTGCGGCCGTAGCGGTCGCAGAGCGGACCGCCGATGATCGCGCCGGCGGCCGCGCCGAACGCGTTCGCGGACAGGCTCGCGAGGAGTCCGACCTGCAGGTCCCCGATGTGGAACTGCGCCTGCCAGAGGCTCAGGCTCGTGGCGATCGCGATGATCGACCCGGACTCGATGTAGTTCGACATGGCGACCGAGATAGTCGCCTTCCAGCCCGTGGTGTTGCGGGCTCCGATGCGGACCGCCATTGGTCCTCCGTTCGTGCGTTCGTCGGTGAATCGTTTCAACGGTGCTGCGAGGACGTTACCCGCCGATCCACACGAGGGCAAGTCGTTCCGTCGAAATGGAGTGCCCGATGTCAGGATGACCCCATGGCAGTGAGCGTTCGGGACGTCGCGGCGCTCGCCGGCGTGTCCCTCGGCACGGTCTCGAACGTGCTCAACCGACCGGACAAGGTCGCCCCCGCCACGGTCGAGCGGGTGCAGTCCGCGATCGCGTCGCTCGGGTTCGTGCGGAACGACTCCGCTCGCCAACTCCGGGCCGGCCGGAGCTCCACCGTCGGGCTCATCGTGCTCGACGGCGGCAACCCGTTCTTCACCGACGTGGCTCGCGGCGCCGAGGACGCGGCGATGCGGAAGGGCCTCGCCGTCCTGGTCGGGAACTCCGACGAGTCGGTCGACCGCGAGCACACCTACGTCGACCTGTTCGAGGAACGCCGCGTCGCCGGACTCCTCATCTCCCCCGCCGGCGACGACCTCACCCGCCTCGGACGCCTCCGCGACCAGGGCACGGCCGTGGTCCTCGTCGACCGCCGCTCCGACGACGACCACTTCGCGTCCGTCTCGGTCGACGACGTCGCGGGCGGGAGCATCGCCGTGTCGCACCTCGCGGCGATCGGGCGCCGCCGCATCGCGTTCGTCGGGGGGCCCTTCGGCATCCGGCAGGTCACCGACCGGCACGCCGGGGCGGTCGCAGCGGCACGCTCGGCCGGCGTGGAGCTCGAGGTCCTGCCGACCACGTCGCTGTCCGTGCTCGAGGGCCGCCGCATCGGCGAGGAGATCCAGGCACGCCCGGCGTCGGAGCGCCCGGACGCGGTGTTCGCCGCGAACGACCTGCTCGCCGTAGGACTCGAGCAGGCGTTCATCATGCGGGGCACGATCCGCGTGCCCGAGGAGATCGCGATCGTCGGGTACGACGACATCGCGTTCGCCGAGGTCGCGGTCGTCCCGCTGACATCGGTGCGGCAGCCGGCGCAGGACCTCGGGCGCCGAGCCATCGAGCTGTTGCTCGCACAGGTCGAGGAGGGCCAGGGCGTCGAGACGCTCCACGTGGAGTTCACGCCCGAACTCGTCGTGCGCCAGTCCACGGTCGCCGAGCACTGACGCCGCCGGCGCTGTGCGGCGCGCATCGCGCGTCGTGCGCGTCGTGCGCGGTCAGTTCCGCCAAAGCGACAGGATCCCGGCAAGCCGTGGCGTCCCTCCCGGCAAAGCGACAGAATGCCGGCAACCCTTCGCGCCACACTGTCGCTTTCGCGAACGGGTCGGCTCCGCCGCGACCGACTGGAGGCGCGGGGCGGCGCCGCACCGCGCCTCCAGTCCGGCGGTGGGGCGGGACCGCATCCCGCTCCGCCTACGATCGGACCATGGTGCATGTCCCACGGCGCGACGGACCGCCGAGCGTGCACCACGTCGCCGCTCGCGCGGGCGTCTCGCTCGCCACGGTGTCGAACGTCCTCAACCACCCCGAGCGGGTCGCGGACGCCACCGCCGCACGCGTCCGCGACGCGATCGCCGAGCTCGGGTACACGCCGAACCGCAACGCGCGGGCACTCGTGTCGGGCACCACGCGGTCGATCGGTCTCGTCGTCATGTCACTGCGGAACTCCCTGTTCAGCGACATGGTGAACGGGGCGCAGCTCGAGGCGCGGCACCGCGGCCACACCCTGCTGATCGCGAGCAGCGAGGACGACCTCGAGGCGCAGGGCGACCACCTCGCCTACCTCGAGAGCACGAGGGTGTCCGGGATCCTGCTCGCCACCATGACGGAGTCCCGCGACCAGGTGGAGCTGACCCGCCGGCACGGGCACCCGGTCGTCTACGTCAACTACGAGCCGTCCGAGGTCGACGCCTGCTCCGTCGTCGTGGACAACGAGCAGGCCGGGTACCTCGCCACGACGCACCTCATCGAGCGGGGCTGCCGGCGCATCGGCTTCGTCAGTGCACGGCCGGACCTCCAACCGGTGCACCGACGTCGCGCCGGGGTGCTCCGGGCGATCGCCGAGCACCCGGGGGTCGTGCTGGTCGACGTCGACGCCGGGGACATCGACCCGCCGGGAGGCACCGACGCCGGCGCCCGCATCGCCCGGATGCCCGCTGCGGAGCGCCCGGACGGCGTGCTCGGGGTGACGGACCTCCTCGCGATGGCGGTCGTGACGGAGCTGCGCGCGGCCGGACTCCGCGTGCCGGAGGACATCCCGGTGTCGGGCTGCGACCACAACTCCGTGGCGTGGGGCGGTGCGGTCCCGTTGACCTCGGTGACGATGCACGGAGCGGAGATGGGCCAGGCGGCGGTGGGGCTGCTGCTCGACGAACTGCGCGAACCGCCCGAGGAGCACGTGCACCGGACGATCGTGATCGGCAGCGAACTCGTGGCGCGGGAGAGCACGCTCGGGCGCGCGGCCGCCGCCGAAGCTGCGCGGCTCCGGACGCCGGCCGACCCGCGGCTGCGCGAGGGCTGAGGCGCGCCGGGCCTCGGCGGACGGGGCCGGTTTCACCTGCGAAGGCGACACGTTGCCGTCGAGCGCGCCTGTCTGTGCCGCGAAAGCGACATGGTGCCGCCGAACTTCGGCGGCAGGCTGTCGCTTTCGCGGAGGCGGCAGGCTGTCGCTTTCGCGGGCACAAGGGGGACGCGGTGCGGGAGCACGCACTTCCGTAACGAATCCGAATCGGTGATTGACACGCTTCAATCGTCGTGGTTCGATTCCGATTGAAACGTTCTAAACAGCAGCACCGGGCCCCGCACTGGAGCGGGACCCGGGTCCGTTTCACCCGGGGTACCCCTGCCCCGGGCCTTACGAGGAGGTAAGGAATGTCAGCTCGTTCCCTGACCACCAGGTTGCTCGCCATCGGCGGCGCCACGGTCCTCATCGGCGGTCTGGCCGCGTGTTCGTCGGGCGGCTCCGCCGACACCGGCAGCAGCGGCGGCAAGACCACGATCACGTACCTGGTCGACAACGCGGAGGCGACCGGCGTCACCGCGAAGGCCCTCATCACGGCGTTCGAGAAGGCCAACCCCGAGATCACCGTCAAGCTCGACACGAAGCCGCAGGGCACCGACGGCGACAACCTGGTGAAGACCCGGCTGTCGACCGGCGAGATGGCCGACGTCTTCAACTACAACTCCGGCTCGCTCATGCAGGCCCTCAACCCGGACAACACCCTCGTCGACCTGTCGAAGGAGAGCTGGGCGAAGGACGTCGACCCGCAGTTCACCAAGGTCGTGAGCACCGACAAGGGCATGTACGGCGCACCGTTCGGCACGAGCTTCGGCGGCGCGGTCCTCTACAACAAGAAGGTCTACGCGAAGCTCGGACTGAGCGTCCCCACCACCTGGGCCGAGTTCATCAGCAACAGCGAGAAGATCAAGGACGCGGGCATCGCGCCGATCATCCAGACCTACGGCGACACCTGGACCAGCCAGCTGTTCGTCCTCGCCGATTTCGGGAACATCACCGCGCAGCAGAAGAACTGGGCGACGCAGTACACGAAGCACAAGGAGTCCTACGCGAAGCAGCCGGCACTCGCCGGGTTCCAGCACCTCCAGGAGGGCAAGGACAAGGACCTCTACAACAAGGACTACGCGTCGGCCACGCAGGCGAACGGCCTGAAGATGCTCGCCGACGGCACCGGTGCGCAGTACCCGATGCTGACGAACGCGATCTCGGCGATCCAGCAGGACAGCCCTGACGCCGTGAACGACATCGGAGCCTTCGCCCTGCCGGCGGCGAACGCGGACGACACGAACCTCACCATCTGGGAGCCGAACGGCCTGTACATCCCGAAGACGACCACGGGCGACAAGCTCACGGCCGCGAAGAAGTTCATCGCCTTCGCGAACTCGTCCGGCGGCTGCAAGGTGCAGAACGACACCGGCACACCCGGCGGCCCGTACGTGATCTCGACCTGCACGCTCCCCGACTCGGTGCCGCCGATGATCGACGACCTGCAGAAGTACCTCGACGAGAAGAAGGCGAGCCCGGCGCTCGAGTTCCTCTCCCCGATCAAGGGCCCGAACCTCGAGAAGATCTGCGTGCAGGTCGGGTCGGGCATCACCTCCGCCGCCAAGGGCGCTGACCAGTACGACGAGGACGTCGTCCAGCAGGCCCAGCAGCTCGGCCTCAAGGGCTGGTGATCCGGTGACCGCGACGCTCACGACGGCGCTCGAACCGTCGAAGACGACCAGAGCCGGCGCCGGTGGTGCCGGGCCCGCTCGGAAGCGGATGCGCTCGTTCTACCCGGCGTGGTTCTTCATCCCGGCGATCGCGCTGTACGTCGTGTTCTTCGCGGTCCCGACCTTCGCGGGGTTCTACTTCTCGCTCACCCGCTGGACGCTGTTCGACCAGACCTTCATCGGCTTCGACAACTTCGTCCGGTTCTTCCAGGACCCGCAGCTCGTCTCCGGGTTCGTGCACACGTTCGAGTACGGGTTCGTGACGAGCGCGGCGAAGGTGGTCCTCGGACTCGCCCTCGCCCTGCTCCTCACGAGCCCGGTGCTCGGGCGCGGGTACCTCCGAGCGGTGGTGTTCTTCCCCGTACTGGTGTCGACGATCGGCATCGGCATCACGTTCAAGGCACTGATGGACCCGTTCCACGGGATCATCAACGGCGTCCTCGGTTCGGTCGGCCTCCCGACGCCGGGGTGGTTGACGGACCCGAGCCTCGCGCTCTGGAGCGTCGCAGCGGTCGACGTGTGGAAGGGCGTCGGGATCGCCACGCTCATCTTCATCGCCGGCATCGTCGCGATCCCGCAGGAGTACTTCGAGGCCGCCCGCGTGGACGGCGCGAGTTCGTGGACGATCTTCCGGAACATCACGCTGCCGCTGTCCCGGCCGGCGATGGGGACGGTCATCATCCTGTCGCTCATCGGCGGTCTTCGGTCGTTCGACCTCATCTGGGCGATGACCGGCGGTGGACCGGGCTTCACGAGCGACGTCATCGCGAGCGTGATCTACAAGCAGTACCAGGCCGGGTTCTACGGACTGTCGACCGCCGGCAACGTCGTGTTGTTCATCGTCGTGACCGCGATCATGGTGCCGATCTCCTGGCTCCTCAACCGCAAGGAGGCGGAACTGTGACCGCGATCACCAGCCAGCGGCTGTCCCCGTCCCGTACACGCGGACGCCACAACGCCCGCAAGTGGGTCATCGGCACCATCGCCATCGTCGTCAGCTTCGTGGTGTTCCTCGTGCCGTTCGTCTTCGTCCTGCTGCAGGCCGCGAAGTCCCCGGCGGAGGCGAACCAGCTCGGCTTCACGCTCCCGACCCAGTGGCAGCTGTGGCAGAACCTCGTCGCGGTCATGCAGACCGGTGACGGTGGCATCCTCCGCGCTTTCCTGAACAGCGCGGTCCTGACCGTCGGCAGCGTCGTCATCATGGTGGTGTTCGCCGCGATGGTCGGCTACGTCCTGCAGCGCCGGCCGAGCAGGTGGAACGGCGTGATCAACTTCTTCGTCCTCGCCGGCCTCATCGTCCCGCCCGCGATCGTCCCGACGATCTGGGTGCTGCAGGGTCTCAACCTGTTCAAGACCATGGGCGGGATGATCCTCGTCGAGGCGACGTTCGGCCTGTCGTTCTGCATCCTGCTGTTCCGGGCCTTCGTCGCGACGATCCCCAAGGAGCTCGACGAGGCCGCCGTGCTCGACGGCGCCGGCCCGATCCGCCTGTTCTTCGGGGTCGTCCTGCCGCTGCTCAAGCCGGTCATCATCACGGTCGTGCTGGTGCAGTCGGTCACGGTCTTCAACGACTTCACGAACCCGCTGTACTTCCTGCCGGGGTCCGAGAACGCCACGGTGCAGCAGACGCTCTACACGTTCCAGAGCCAGTCGGTCAGCCAGCTGAACCTGCTGTTCACCGACGTGCTGCTCATCACGATCCCGCCGCTCATCCTCTACATCTTCTTCAACCGTCAGATCGTCGCCGGCATGACCAGCGGCGCCGTCAAGGGCTGACGCCGGACCCGCGCAGCCCCACCATCCACCCACGACGCGGACGACGACGTCCGCCGGAAGGACACCATGACCACCTGGACCGCATCGTTCATCGCGAGCGACGACGACCTCGGGAGCGCACCGATCCTGCGTCGGGAGTTCACGCTCCACACCGGCCACGGCCCCGTCACCAGCGCCACCCTCCACCTCAGCGCCCTCGGAGTCGTCGAGGGGTGGCTCGGCGGACAGCGCGTCTCCGACCACCTGCTCGAACCGGGGTGGACCAGCTACGAGTGGCGCGTCCGCGTCGTCTCGCACGACGTCACCTCGCACCTCGGCGGCACCGAGCCCGGCGGTGCCGTCGTGCTCGCGCTCGTCGTCGGCAACGGCTGGGCGGCGGGACGGCTCGCCTGGGGCGGTGGCGGGGGCTGGTACACGGACGAGCGCGCCGGGTTCGCCGAGCTCCGCATCGCGTTCGAGGACGGGCACGAGCAGCACGTCGCGACGGACACGGAATGGCAGGCGCTGTCGAGTGCGATCACCGCCGACCAGCTCTACGACGGCGAGGACATCGACGCCCGACTCCGCGACGGGTCGTTCCTGCAGCCGGGGACCCCGACCATCCCGAGCGTCGACGGTCACGAGGGCCGGACGAGCACCGTGCACGCGGTGGACCTCGGCGACCGCGAACTCGTCGCCGACACCGTCCCGCCCGTCCGGCCGCTCGCCGAGATCGCCCCGGTCGACGTCTGGACGAGCCCGTCCGGCGCCACCCTCGTCGACTTCGGCGTGAACCTCGTCGGCTGGATCCGCGTCACCGCCAGCAGCCCGGCCGGCACCGTCCTGACCCTGCGGCACGCCGAGGTCCTCGAGCACGACGAACTCGGCACCCGCCCGCTGCGCTCCGCGAAGGCGACGGACCACTTCACCCTGAGCGGCAGCGGTCCGGACCAGCCGGACCGCTTCGAGCCGCGCTTCACGTTCCACGGCTTCCGGTACGCCTCGATCGACGGGTGGCCCGGCACGCTCGACGAACTCCGGACTGCGCTGACGGCCGTGCAGGTCGGCTCCGACCTCACCCGCACGGGCACGTTCGAGTCGAGCCACGATCTGCTGAACACGTTCCACGACAACGTCGTCCGGGGCATGCAGGGCAACTTCCTCAGCGTCCCGACCGACTGCCCGCAGCGCGACGAGCGCCTCGGGTGGACGGGCGACATCGCGGCGTTCGCCCCGACGGCCTCGTACCTGTTCGACACGAGGACGTTCCTCGCGGACTGGCTCCGCGACGTGTGGCTCGAGCAGCAGCACGCCGACGGTGTCATCCCCTTCGTGGTCCCCGACGTGCTCAAGTACTCCCCCTCCGAGCACTTCGGCAAGCCGGAGGCCACCGCGATCTGGTCGGACGCCGGAGTGTGGGTGCCGTGGACGCTCTACCAGGCGTACGGCGACACCGCCGTCCTCGAGGAGCAGTTCGAGTCGATGGCGGCGCACCTCCGCCGGGTCCGCGACCACCTGTCCCCGCAGGACCTCTGGGACACGGTCTTCCAGTTCGGCGACTGGCTCGACCCGGACGCCCCGCCGGAGGACCCGGCGGACGCGAAGGCCGACAAGGGCGTCGTCGCGACGATCTGCGCCTTCCGGTCCGCGACGATCGTGGCGGAGGCGGCCGAGCTGCTGGGCGGCCACGAGGGGGAGGCGACGGAGTTCCGGGAACTCGCGTCGCGCCTCCAGGCCGGCTTCCGGGCCCACTACCTGCTGGAGGACGGACGGATCCTGTCCGACTCGACCACCGTGTACACGCTGGCGATCGTGTTCGGGATCCTCGACGCCGAGGGTGAGCGGCTGGCGGGCGACCGCCTCGCCGAACTCGCCGAGCGCAGCGGGTACCGGATCTCGACGGGCTTCGCCGGCACGCCGTTCATCACGGACGCGCTGACGCAAACCGGCAACCTGGAGGACGCGTACCGGCTGCTCCTGCAGACCGAGTGCCCGTCGTGGCTGTACCCGGTGACGATGGGTGCGACGACGGTGTGGGAGCGGTGGGACTCGATGCTGCCCGACGGGACGATCAACCCCGGCGAGATGACGTCGTTCAACCACTACGCCCTCGGTGCGGTGGCGGACTGGATGCACCGGGTGGTGGGTGGCCTGGCGCCGCTGTCGCCCGGCTACGCGGAGGTGCTGATCGCGCCGCAGCCGGGCGGAGGTCTGACGTGGGCGTCGACCTCGCTCGACACGGTGCACGGGCACGTCGCCGTGCGGTGGGAGCTCGTCGACGGCGAGCTCGTCGTGCGGGCGACGGTGCCGGACGGCGTCACCGCGGTCGTGCGGCTCCCGGGTCTCGACGAGCAGCGCGTCGGCGCGGGCACGCACGAGTTCCGCTCGCCGGCCGCGGTCCCAGCCGGCTGACGCCGGCCCCCTTCCGCAAGACACCGGTGTTCGCTCGTCGCACCCCGGTATGCGGGTGTTCATCGGGCGAACACCGGTGTCTTGCGGCCGACCACGTACTCGGTGGGTTGCGCGGGCGACGCGCAGGCCGTACCGTATGAAACGATTCAATCGACCACGAGGAAGTGCACGATGACATCAACCCCGACCTTCGCCGGGATCGCGGACCAGCTGGCCCGGCAGCAGATCGAGCTGCCCTCCTGGGCATTCGGCAACTCCGGCACCCGCTTCAAGGTGTTCAGCACGCCCGGCACCCCGCGCGACCCCTACGAGAAGATCGCCGACGCCGCCCAGGTGCACCGGTACACGGGCCTGGCCCCGACCGTGGCGCTGCACATCCCGTGGGACCTCGTCGACGACTTCGCCGACCTCCGCCGCCACGCCGAGGAGCACGGCGTCCGCCTGGGCACCGTCAACTCGAACACGTTCCAGGACGACGACTACAAGTTCGGCGCGCTCACCCACGTGGACGAGACGATCCGGCAGAAGGCGATCGACCACCACCTGCGCTGCATCGACGTGATGGACGCCACCGGCAGCCGCGACCTGAAGATCTGGCTCGCCGAGGGCTCGAACTACCCCGGCCAGGAGGACATGCGCAGCCGCCAGGACCGCCTGCACGAGAGCCTGAGCACGATCTACGAGCGCCTCGGCCCGGACCAGCGCCTGGTGCTCGAGTACAAGTTCTTCGAGCCGTCGTTCTACCACACGGACGTCCCGGACTGGGGCACGAGCTACGTGCACACGGCTGCCCTCGGTGACAAGGCGATGGTCTGCCTCGACACGGGTCACCACGCGCCCGGCACGAACATCGAGTTCATCGTGATGCAGCTGCTCCGGCTCGGCAAGCTCGGCAGCTTCGACTTCAACTCGCGCTTCTACGCCGACGACGACCTCATCGTGGGCGCCGCCGATCCGTTCCAGCTGTTCCGGATCCTCGTCGAGGTCGTCCGCGGCGGCGGCTACGACAACCCCGACGTGGCGTTCATGCTCGACCAGTGCCACAACATCGAGGACAAGATCCCGGGCCAGATCCGCTCGGTGCTCAACGTCCAGGAGATGACGGCCCGCGCGCTGCTCCTCGACCGCGTCGCGCTGACCGCGGCGCAGGAGGCGCACGACGTCCTCGGCGCGAACGAGATCTTCATGGACGCGTACCAGACCGACGTCCGCAAGGACCTCGCCGAGTGGCGGGAGTCGCGCGGGCTGCCGGCGGACCCGATGCGGGCGTACCGCGAGTCGGGCTACCAGCGGCAGATCGCCGAGGACCGCGTCGGCGGCGTCCAGGCCGGGTGGGGCGCGTAGACAGATGGACACAGGACTGGAGGCACGGGTGGACCCCGCAACGCAGGTGACGGCAGAACAGGTGGTCGCGGACCTCATCACGCGCTCGAACGCGCTCGGCTCGGATCCGCGGATCACGAACTACGCGGGCGGCAACACGTCCGCGAAGGGCACCGACACCGACCCGGTCACGGGCGAACCGGTGGAACTGCTCTGGGTGAAGGGCTCCGGGGGCGACCTCGGCACCCTGACCCCGGCGGGGCTCGCGGTCCTGCGCGTCGACCGTGTCCGTGCCCTCCAGGACGTCTACCCCGGCGTCGACCGCGAGGACGAGATGGTCGCCGCGTTCGACCACTGCCTGTTCGGACGCGGTGGAGCCTCTCCGAGCATCGACACCGCGATGCACGCCCTCGTCGACGCCGCGCACGTCGACCACCTGCACCCGGACGCCGGCATCGCGATCGCGACGGCGGCCGACGGCCCGGCACTGACCGAACGCATCTTCGGCGACCGCGTGGTCTGGGTGCCGTGGCGTCGTCCCGGGTTCCAGCTCGGTCTCGACATCGCACGCATCAAGCGGGACAACCCGCAGGCGGTCGGCACGATCCTCGGCGGGCACGGCATCACCGCCTGGGGCGCGACGAGCGCCGGGGCCGAGGCGAACTCGCGCTGGATCATCGACACGGCCGAGCAGTACATCCAGGCGAACGGGAAGGTGGAGCCGTTCGGCGGGACGCGGGCGGGCCACGAGGCACTCCCCGCCACCGAACGACGCCGGCGCGCCGCCGCCCTCGCCCCGACGATCCGCGGCATCGCCGGCCACGACAAGCCCGTCGTCGGCCGCTTCACCGACAGCGACGTCGTGCTCGACTTCCTCGCCAGCGAGAACGCGCCCCGCCTCGCAGCACTCGGCACGAGCTGCCCGGACCACTTCCTCCGCACCAAGGTGAAGCCGCTCCTCCTCGACCTGCCCGCGACGGCGAGCGTCGAGGAGCAGGTCGCCCGCCTGCACGAACTCCACGAGGAGTACCGCGCGGACTACCAGGCCTACTACGACCGCCACGCGACGCCGGACTCCCCCGCGATCCGCGGCGCCGACCCCCTCATCGTGCTCGTCCCCGGCGTCGGGATGTTCTCGTACGGCAAGGACGCCCAGACCGCCCGCGTCGCCGGCGAGTTCTACGTCAACGCGATCAACGTGATGCGCGGCGCCGAGTCACTCAGCACCTACGCGCCGATCGACGAGGCCGAGAAGTTCCGCATCGAGTACTGGGCCCTCGAGGAGGCGAAGCTCCAGCGCATGCCGCCGGCGAAGAAGCTCGCCACCCGCATCGCCCTCGTCACGGGTGCGGCGAGCGGCATCGGCAAGGCGATCGCGAAGCGCCTCGCGGCCGAGGGCGCCGCCGTCGTGATCGCCGACCTCGACCTGGCGAAGGCCCAAGAGGCGGCCGCCGAGATCGGTGGCCCGGACACGGCGATCGGCGTCGCGGCGAACGTCACCGACTCCGGCGCGATCGACGAGGCGATCCAGGAGGCGCTCCTGCACTTCGGCGGTCTCGACCTCGTGGTCAACAACGCCGGGCTCTCGCTCTCGAAGTCGTTGCTCGACACCACCGAGCAGGACTGGGACCTGCAGCACGACGTCATGGCAAAGGGCTCGTTCCTCGTGTCCAGGGCGGCGGCGAAGGTCCTCATCGAGCAGGGCCTCGGCGGCGACATCGTCTACATCTCGAGCAAGAACTCCGTGTTCGCCGGTCCGAACAACATCGCCTACTCCGCGACGAAGGCCGACCAGGCGCACCAGGTCCGGCTCCTCGCGGCCGAGCTCGGCGAGCACGGCGTCCGCGTCAACGGCATCAACCCCGACGGGGTCGTCCGCGGCTCGGGCATCTTCGCCTCCGGCTGGGGAGCGAACCGGGCGAAGACGTACGGCATCGACGAGCAGGACCTCGGCAAGTTCTACGCGCAGCGCACCATCCTCAAGCGCGAGGTCGTGCCGGAGAACGTCGCGAACGCCGTGTACGCCATCTGCACCGACGACTTCTCGCACACCACCGGGCTGCACGTGCCGGTCGACGCGGGCGTCGCCGCGGCGTTCCTGCGGTAGGGACCGTCATGACGAAGAGCGGCAGCGTCGCCGCGGTCGATCTCGGGGCCACGAGCGGTCGGGTGATCGTCGGCCACGTCGACACCGACGGCGTGCGGATGGAGCACGTCGCCCGGTTCCCGAACGGCCCGGTGACCCTCCACGAGCGCGACCGCGAGGCGCTGCACTGGGACGTCGTCGACCTGGACCGGCAGGTGACCGCCGGCCTGCGCGACGCCTTCGGTCGACACCCGTCGATCGCGAGCATCGGCATCGACTCGTGGGCGGTGGACTACGCCCTGCTCCGGGAGGGCCGACTGCTCGGGCTGCCGTACCACTACCGTGACGCGCGGCACGAGCAGGGCGTCGGACCCGTGCACGCGCAGGTCCCGGCGGCGGAGCTGTACGCGCGCAACGGCCTGCAGCACCTGCCGTTCAACACGGTGTTCCAGCTCGCCGCCGACCCGACCGCGCCGCTCGCCGACCGCGCGCTCCTCGTCCCCGACCTGCTCGGCTACTGGCTCACCGGGGTCGAGGCGGCCGAGCGCACCAACGCATCGACGACCGGGCTGCTGAACGCGACCACCCGTGGGTGGGACCCGGCGGTGCGGGCTGCTGCGCGCCTGGCATCCGGACTCCTGCCGACGCTGCACGACCCGGGTGATCGACTCGGTCCCCTGCTGCCGTCGGTCGCCGACGCAGTCGGCGGGCAGGCGCCCGTCACCCTGGTGGGCTCGCACGACACGGCCTCCGCCGTCGTCGCGGTGCCCGCGACCGAGGACGACTTCGCGTACATCTCCTCCGGGACCTGGTCGCTCGTCGGCGTCGAGCTCGACGCGCCGGTCCTGACGGACGCGGCCCGCGAGGCGAACTGCACGAACGAGGGCGGCGTCGACGGGCGGGTGCGGTTCCTCAAGAACGTGTCCGGGCTGTGGCTGCTCTCCGAGAGCGTGCGCACCTGGGAGCGCGGCTGCGAGGCCGTCGACCTGGAGGCGCTGCTCGCCTCCGCCGCGGCCGTCACGGCACCGGTCCCCGTCTTCGACGTCGCGGACGAGTCGTTCACGCCGCCCGGCGACATGCCCGCCCGCATCGCCACCTGGTGCACCGAGCACGGGCTGAGCGCACCGGCCTCACGGGCCGAGTTCGTGCGGTCGATCCTCGAGTCGCTCGCCACCGCCTACGCCTCGACGCTCGAGACGATCACCGCCGTCACGAGGCGAGACGTCCGACAGGTGCACATCGTCGGCGGCGGCTCGCAGAACCGTCTGCTCTGCCAGCTGACCGCCGACCGCACCGGTCTGCCGGTCCTGGCCGGCCCCGTCGAGGCGACCGCGCTCGGCAACGTCCTCGTGCAGGCCCGGGCTGTCGGGCTCGGCGGTCTCGGTGGGGCGTCCCTGGAGGCACTCCGCCGCACGGTCGCGCAGGCCGTCGAGCCGGTTCGCTACACCCCGAGGGGCACGAGCCTTCCTGTTCCCCGATCCACCCCGAGACGTAGGATGTCTGTATGACCTCGACCGACGACCAACACCGCGTCGACCCCGCCACCGGCGCGCCGGCACCCACCACAGGGACGGCCTCGACCGCACGGACACGGGTCAAGCGGCAGCTTCCGACCCTGCACGACCTCGCGCCGCTCATGCAGTTCAAGAAGCCCGACCTGAACGCCCGGCGTCGGCGGCTCGAGTCGGCGCTGACGATCTGGGACCTGCGGGACATCGCCGCCCGGCGCACGCCGAGGGCCGCGTTCGACTACACCGAGGGTGCCGCCGAGGCGGAGATCTCACTCGCCCGCGCCCGCCAGGCGTTCGAGGACATCGAGTTCACGCCCGCGATCCTGCGCGACGTGTCGACGGTCGACACCTCCCGCTCCGTGCTCGGCGCCCCCGTCGCGTACCCGTTCGGCATCGCCCCGACGGGGTTCACGCGGATGATGCAGACCGAGGGCGAGCGCGCCGGTGCCCGGGCAGCCGGACGCGCCGGCATCCCCTTCTCGCTGTCCACGATGGGGACCACCGCGATCGAGGACGTCCGCGACGCCAACCCGCACGGACGCAACTGGTTCCAGCTCTACATGTGGAAGGACCGCGAGAAGTCCATGGCACTCGTCTCCCGCGCGGAGAAGGCCGGCTTCGACACCCTGCTCGTCACCGTGGACGTCCCCGTCGCCGGCGCACGACTGCGGGACAAGCGGAACGGGTTCTCGATCCCGCCGCAGCTCGGTGTGAAGACCATCGTCAACGCCATCCCCCGGCCGTGGTGGTGGTTCGACTTCCTCACCACCGAGCCACTGGCCTTCGCATCGCTCGACCGCTGGTCCGGCACCGTCGGGGAGCTCCTCGACCACATGTTCGACCCGACGGTGACCTACGAGGACCTGGAGTGGATCCGGTCGCAGTGGAAGGGCAAGATCGTCGTCAAGGGCGTGCAGTCCCTGGCGGACGCGAAGCGGCTGGCGGGCATGGGCGTCGACGGGATCACCCTGTCGAACCACGGCGGCCGGCAGCTCGACCGTGCCCCGGTCCCGTTCCACCTCCTGCCGCAGGTCGTGCGGGAGATCGGCAACGACACCGAGGTGCACCTCGACACGGGGATCATGTCCGGCGCCGACATCGTCGCCGCGGTCGCCCTCGGAGCACGGTTCACGATGGTGGGCCGGGCGTACCTGTACGGCCTGATGGCGGGCGGTGAGGCGGGGGTCGACCGGATGATCCAGATCCTGTCCGAGCAGATCGAACGGACGATGCGGCTGCTCGGGGTCGCGACCCTCGACGAACTCGAGCCCGGGCACGTGACGCAGTTGCAGCGGTTGACGCCGATCGCGCGGAGCTGACGGGACGCACCGGGCATTCACGTGCCGGACGACGGGGCGCCCCCCGAACGGGGCACAGATGAGGCATGATGGTCGTGGACTCGTCACCGAAATCCCTCGGGCACCGCTCGTGGGAGCGGGTCCATCCCATCCCCGATCCCCACACGAGGAACCCGTTATCTCTGCTTCCAAGCACGTGCACGCCCGAGCGCGGCACACCTCCATCGACCGACGTCCCACGCGCCGCAGCCGCGGCCCCGTACTCCTGGCGGCTGCAGCCGCCAGCGCCCTGGTGATCGGCGCGCCGACCGCCGCCTCCGCCCAGACCGGGTGGGGGTGGAGCGGCCGTGGCCACCACGCAGCGCCGACCGCCTCGCCGACACCCGCCGACGAACCGACGGTGACGCAGAGCGCCGCCGCGACCGCCACCCCCACGGCTTCCGAGACGCAGACCGACGCGTCCGCGGTCGCCCCCGACTCCTCGTTCGTCGAGGACTTCACCACGTCGGCCGCCGCCGGCAAGGTGACCGCCGCGTACCCGCAGTCCTGGCAGCCCTACCCCGACGGGACGTCCGGCATGTACGAGCCGAGCAGCACCGTCTCCGTGCACGACGGCGTCATGGACGTCGCCCTCGGGGGTGCCGGCACGGCCGGCACGTTCGGCTCGGTCGAGGGGGCCTGGGGCCACGTCGGCGGTTCGTTCTCCGTGCGCGCGAAGGCGACCGGTGGCGACGGCAACGGCGCGGCGTTCATGCTCTGGCCGACGTCCGACGTCTGGTCCGACGGCGAGATCGACTTCCCCGAGGGGAACTTCGAGTCGAGCCCGTCCGCCTTCCAGCACTCGATGACCCCCGGCGACGAGGCGAACCGGGTGCAGGTGGACACCGGCGTTTCATGGCGGGACTGGCACACCTACACGATCGACTGGGTGCCGGGGAAGTCCGTCACCTACAGCATCGACGGCAAGGTCCTCGAGACCGTGACCCAGGACGTCCCCACCACGCCGCACCGGTTCATGTTCCAGGTCGGGAACTGGGGCGCCTCCGGCAACCTGCTGATCGACTGGGTGTCCACCACCGAGTGACGCCCGACGCGCTCGACGCCGGGTGACCGAGTACCGCCAGGGGGCGGCTGGCGGTACTCGGCCCCGCGGCCGCGCCGGTCGGCATCACGTCGAGGACATCAGGCGTGCACCGGCCGGAGCGGGAACGACAGCGGGTCGCCACGCACGGCGTCGACCGCGTGCGCCACCGCCCCGATGACGACCACGTCCGCCCCGAGCGAGGAGGCGACGATCTCGGGCACGGGGTCGAAGTTCCAGTCACCGAGCAGCGCCCGGGCGCGGTCGATCACCGCGGCCGCCGGTCGAGCGATCGCGCCGGCGACGACCACGCGGTCGATGTCGAGCAGGCTGGCGAGCAGCACGCAGACCCGGGCGAGCCGGTCGCCGAGCCGGTCGACGATCGCGAGCGCCACGCGGTCCCCCGCCCGTGCCGCAGCGAAGACCGCGGCCGCGTCGGCGTCGAGGGGAAGCGGACCGTCCGCCGGCACCTCGCCCGCGGCGACGGCCTCGAGGACCAGTCGGCGGGCCGTGGCCCCGATGCCGTCCGACGAACCGACCCCCTCGACGAGGTCGAGCACGCGCATCTCCCCCGCACCGCCGTGGGTGCCACGGAGCAGGACCCCGTCGACGACGAGGCCCGCGCCGAACCGCTCGCCGGAGAGCAGCGCGGCGAACGACGTTTCGCCGGAGGACGGCCGTTCCGCGAGCGCCGCCAGGTTCGCGTCGTTCTCGACGACGACCAGGTGGCCGGGCACGGCGTCGGCGAAGCCCGGGTTCATCCGGTCCCAGAACCCGCCGTCGCCCGGCGACGCACCACCGGCGTCCACCGGTGCGGGGATGCTGACGACGGAGACGAGCACCCGCTCGGGATCGACCGCGGCGTCGGCGAGCGCCGCGGCGACGGTCTCCGCGAGCACGGCGAGACGCACCGCGACGTCGAGACCGGAGGCTCCGAGGTTCCCCTCGGCACGACCGAGCACGGTGCCGCGGACATCGGCGGCGAGTGCCGTCACACGGTGCTGTCCGGCGTCGACGCCGACCACCACACCGGCGGCGTCGTCGAGCTCGTAGCGGCGGGCGGGACGGCCGATGCGGTACTCGCCGGCAGCCCGGGCGTCGTCGAGTTCGCGGACCCAGCCGAGCCGGACGAGTTCCTCGCAGGCAGCGAGGACGGTCGAGCGGGTCAGGCCGGTGGCGTCGATCGCCTCGGTCGCGGTGAAGGCGCGCACTGCGAACGCGTAGGCGAGCAGCGTCCCTGCGCTCGTTCCACGGTGCGGCGGCATGCCGGCACACTACCGCGGAACGAGTTCCTTGCGTAATTAGATTTTCTCGCTACATTTAGTCCCGCGGGTGGCACCGAAGCCATCCGCGGTCCGGAACGGCAGGGACGCCGGGTCCGGGCGGACGGAGACGACGTGCGACCACACCCCACAGGGAACCCGGTCAGGAGCGCTGCCGCGGTCAGCCGCCGCTCGTTCCTGCTCGGAGCAGGGGGCATCGGTGCGGGCCTGGCGCTCGCGGGGTGCGCCCCGCTCGGTTCCTCGAGCAGCCGACCCGAGACGATCACCTTCTACGTGTCGAAGCCCGAGGTGATCGGGTACTTCGACGACGTGATCGCGAAGTTCCACGACAGCCAATCCAGGATCCGGGTGATCCGCGACTCGACCTCGAGCATGTCCGCGGACTTCGTCCGGAACCGACCGCCGGACCTCGGGTGCTGGAACTACAACTTCTCGGTGGCACCGTTCGTCGAGCACGGAGCGCTGACGGACCTGTCCGACCTGCCGCAGGCCGACACGATCAACCCCGACCTCTGGCCGCTCCTCCGCCAGACCGCGGACCACCCGGGCCGCAAGAGCGCCCTGCCGTACTCGGTCACCGCCGCGTCGGTGATCTACGACAAGCAGCGCTTCGCCGAGCAGGGGCTCGAGGTCCCGACGACGTGGAGCGAGTTCGCCGACGTCTGCGAGCGGCTCACCCGCGCCGGCATCGACCCGATCTACGGCACGTTCAAGGACAACTGGACGATCGCGCAGGGCATGTTCGACTACACGATCGGCGGGATGGTCGACGTCCCGAAGACGTTCGCGGCGCTCGAGCGCGAGGGCACGAAGGTCGGCAAGGGCGCCTCCGTGTCGTTCGAGCGCGACTTCCGGGCCCCGATGGAGCGCATGGTGCAGCTCCGCCAGTGGCACCAGAAGGGCGCCGACAGCCGCGGGTACGGCGACGGCAACCTCGCCTTCGCCCAGCGGAAGGCGGCGATGTACCTGCAGGGGCCGTGGGCGCTCGGCGAGATCGCGAAGACGTCGCCGGACATGGACCTCGGCACGTTCCCACTCCCCGTCACGGACGACCCGGCCGACCGGAAGGTCCGCGTGAACGTCGACCTCGCGCTCTGGGTCCCGGAGGCGTCCCGCAAGCAGGAGGCGGCACGGGAGTTCCTGTCGTACCTGATGACCTCGAAGGTCAACGACAAGTACAACGCGGACAACAACGGCTTCGGCGTACGGAAGGACGCTCCTCCGGCGTCGAACCCCACCCTCACCGGCATGCAGTCCTACTACGACGACGCCGCCTTCTACCTCGGTGCCTCGCAGCTCATCCCCGCCGAGATCCCCGTCGCGAACTACGCGCAGTCGATCGCCTTCGGCGGCGACCCCCAGCCCCAGCTCCGCACCCTCGACGCCGACTGGGCGCGCCTCGCGCTCCGCACGGCCGCGTAAGGAGACGACGAATGGCCACCACGACCACCGAGTCCATCACGACGGCGGGCCGCCGCCGACGGGGCGGAGCCGCACCGCGCCTCCAGACCGTCACACACAAGCGGAGGCGCATCGAACCGCTCTTCCTGGCGTTCCTGCTCCCCACCATCCTGCTCTTCACGCTCGCCATCACGCTCCCCGCGGTGATGGGGATCGTGCTGAGCTTCACGAACTCCGTCGGGTTCGGCGAGTTCCGGTTCATCGGGCTCACCAACTACGTGGCGGTGTTCTCCGACCCGGCGATCCTGCAGGCGTACCTGTTCACCCTCGGGTTCTCGCTCGTCACCGTGATCGTCGTGAACGCGGTCGCGTTCCTGCTCGCCATCGCGCTGACGTCGAAGGTGCGCGGGAAGATCGCGCTCCGGGCGGTGTTCGTGCTGCCGATGGTGATCTCCGGCATCGTCATCGCGTACGTGTTCTCGTTCCTGTTCGCGAACAGCCTCCCGGCCCTGGCGACCACGCTCGGCTTCGCACCGCTGGAGCAGAGCATCCTCGCGAACCCGGACCTGGCGTGGATCGCGATCGTCCTGGTCACGGCCTGGCAGGCGATCCCGTCGACGCTCCTCATCTACATCGCCGGCGTCCTGTCCATCCCCGGCGAGGTGTACGAGGCCGCGGCGCTCGACGGCGCGAGCTCGTGGCGCCAGCTGATCTCGATCACGGCACCGCTCACGGCGGGCTACATCGTGATCAACCTCGTGATCGGGTTCAAGAACTTCCTCAACTCGTACGACATCATCGTCGGCCTCACCGACGGCGGCCCGGGCACCTCCACCACCAGCGTGGCGATGTCGATCTTCAAGGGCTTCAACGGCGGCGACTACGCCTACCAGATGGCGAACGCGACGATCTTCTTCGTGATCGCCGTCGTGATCGCCGTGATCCAGCTGCGGGCGACCCGCGGGAAGGCAGCGCTCTGATGACCCTGCAAGCACCCCTGCGACCAGGGACGACGAAGACCGGGAGCATCCGCTCCGTGGACGCGGACCGCGACGCCGGCGGTCGGGCTGCGGGCAAGGGCCGCGGCCGCGCGAACTGGCCCGTGACGATCGCCCTCGTCGTCTGCGCCCTCTCCGTCCTCGTCCCGCTGTACGTGACGCTCACGATGGCGTTCAAGACCACCTCGCAGTCCGTCGACGGCAACGCGTTCTCCCTGCCGGCGCCGTTCAGCGTCGACGGCTTCGTGCAGGCGTGGGAGCTCACCGACTTCCCGCGGGCGTTCGGGATCTCGGTGCTCGTCGCGGCGATCACCGTCGTCGGGACGATCCTGCTCGCGTCGTTCACCGCGTACGCGATCGCCCGGAACTGGGACCGCCGACTGTTCCGCTGGTCGTTCTTCTACCTGCTCGCCGCGATGTTCCTGCCGTTCCCGGTGCTCGCACTGTCGCAGGTGAAGCTCACCGGCCTCGCCCACCTGGACAACCCGATCGGCGTCGCGATCCTGCACGTCATGTTCCAGCTGTCCTTCAGCGTGCTGCTCTTCACCGCGTTCCTGCGGTCGATCCCGGCCGAGCTGGAGGAGAGTGCACGCATCGACGGTGCGAGCACGGGGCAGGTGTTCTGGCGACTCGTGTTCCCCCTGCTCGCACCGATGAGCGCCACCGTCGGCATCTTCGCGTTCCTCGCGTCGTGGAACGACTTCATGATGCCGTCGCTGATCACCTCCGACCCGGCGCTGCAGACACTCCCGGTGCTGCAGCAGATGTTCCAGACCCAGTTCAGCAACAACTACAACGTGTCGTTCGCGTCGTACCTGATGGCGATGGCACCGGCGATCATCGTCTACCTCATCACCCAGCGATGGGTGATGGCAGGCGTGACGCAGGGCGCCATCAAGTGAGCACGACCGTGACCGACGACACCAGCCCCCTCGAAAGGACCCGGACCTCCATGACCGACGTGCTCCCCGCACAGAACCCGACCGCCATCGACGGCACCTGGTGGCGCCAAGCGAGCGTCTACCAGATCTACCCGCGCTCCTTCGCGGACGCGAACGGCGACGGCATCGGCGACCTCCCTGGCATCACCCAGCGCGTACCGTACCTGGCGTCGCTCGGGATCGAGGCCGTCTGGCTCAGCCCCTTCTACCCGTCCGCCCTCGCCGACGGCGGGTACGACGTGGACGACTACCGGGACGTCGACCCGAAGCTCGGCACGCTCGACGAGTTCGACGCCATGGTCGAGGCGCTGCACGGAGCGGGCATCCGCGTCATCGTGGACATCGTGCCGAACCACACGAGCGACCGGCACGAGTGGTTCCGCGAGGCACTCGCCTCCCCTGCGGGCTCGAAGGCGCGCGACCGGTACGTGTTCCGCGACGGAACCGGCCCCTCCGGTGAGAACCCGCCGGCCGACTGGGTGTCGATCTTCGGCGGGCCGGCCTGGACCGCGGTCGGCGACGGCCAGTGGTACCTGCACAACTTCGCGAAGGAGCAGCCCGACCTGAACTGGGCGAACCGCGAGGTCCGCGACGACTTCCTGCACACCCTCCGCTTCTGGTCCGACCGCGGGGTCGACGGGTTCCGCATCGACGTCGCGCACGGCCTGGCCAAGGACCTGCCCACCGAGCTGCCCACCTGGGCCGAGGTGCTCGCCGCGCCCAAGGACGGTTCGCACATCCTCTGGGACCGCGACGACGTGCACGAGATCTACGCCGAGTGGCGGAAGGTCTTCGACGAGTACACGCCCGCCCGGACCGCCGTGGCCGAGGCCTGGGTCGCCGCCGACCGCCGCGCCCGCTACGCCAGTGCCGAAGGGCTCGGGCAGGCGTTCAACTTCGACCTGCTCGAAGCGGACTTCGACGCCGAGCAGTTCCGGAGCATCATCGAGTTCAACCTCGGCCTCGCCGAGCAGTCCGGATCGTCGACGACGTGGGTGTTCTCGAACCACGACGTCGTGCGGCACGCCACCCGGTACGCCCTCCCCGCCCGGAACGGGTCGGACCAGAAGCAGGGCGGCGCCTGGCTGCTCGCCGGCGGGTCGCAGGACGCGCTCGACCGTTCGCTCGGCCTGCGGCGCGCGAAGGCGGCGACCCTCCTCGAGCTCGCCCTGCCCGGTTCCGCGTACCTGTACCAGGGTGAGGAGCTCGGTCTGCAGGAGGTCGGCGACATCCCGGACGCCGATCGCCAGGACCCGGCGTTCTTCCGGAACCCGGGCGTCGACGTCGGCCGCGACGGCTGCCGCGTGCCGCTCCCCTGGACGACGACCGGCGGGAGCTTCGGCTTCGGGCCCGGCGGCTCGCACCTGCCGCAGCCGGCCTGGTTCGCGGAGTACTCGGTCGAGGCCGAGGACGCCGACCCCGACTCGACGCTGAACCTCTACCGGAAGGCACTCGGCCTGCGTGGTCAGCTGCAGTCCGAGGAGCGCCTCGAGTGGCTCGAGACCGGCCGCGAGGACGTCCTCGCGTTCCGTCGGCCGAACGGCTGGACGAGCGTCACGGTGTTCGGCGACGAGCCGTACGAACTCCCCTCCGGTGAGCTGCTGCTCGCTTCCGCGCCGGTGGCAGACGGCGCACTGTCGGGTGTGGGGACCGCCTGGTTGCGTTCCTGACGTGACCCGGTGACCGACTGGCGCGCCCCGTGCAACGCTCGCGTTGCACGGGGCGCGCCAGTCGGTGCGAGGAGGATGCAGGCTCGGCTACTCACGGTGCTTGCTGGAGCGGACAGCCTGGACGATCAGCAGCAAAGCCATCACGACGACGAGCGAGAGGCCCGTCGTCCGGAGGAGCGCGTCGGACAGAGCCAGGCCGAGCACGAGCAGGACAACGCCGACGGCAAGCGCAATGGCGAGGTACGAGGCGTACTTCCGCGCTTGGGCTGGGGTCATGGTGCTCACCGTACTATCCCGTGATGGTCCGCTTGATGACTCCGCCGAGCAGCAGCGATCCAACCGACGTCACGATCGTGCACGTGAGCGAGTTCTGCGCGCACCACTTCTGCGACGCCGTGTAGCCGGCTTGCAGACGCTTCAGGAGGTCGGCGTAGTTCTTCACCCTGCGGTTGTCGAGTTGCGCAACCATCTTGCCGCTCACGGTGATGCGGTAGATGCCGTTGCAGGTCTTCGGACTCGTGTTCGCCGTCAATTGCTTCGGCACGGACCCGTTGTTGTAGCAGAGGTACTTCGGCGCGGTCGACGCTTGTGCGGGAACCGCGGCGACAACCGAGCCGCCCAGAAGGCTGAGTCCGAGAATCGCGGCAGTGAGCCTCTTGTACATGGTGTTCCTTCCCCCGCCGGCCCTCCCGGCGCTACGAAGACCGCACTTGCGGGCGTAAGACATACGGCGGAACCGCCGACATCGGTGCCGTCGCAGCCGCATGTACCCACCCTCGCGAGCCTGCCCGTCAGGCGACACCGGTATGGTCGGTCCCGTCGAGAGGGGCGAGGATGGCCGGGGCGAGCATCGGTGTGCGGGACTTCGTGATGCGCTTCGGCGACCGGAACGTCGTGGACGGGCTGTCCTTCGACATCGCCCCCGGAGAGACCTTCGGGCTCCTCGGCAGCAACGGTTCCGGCAAGACCACCACGATCCGCGCGCTGCTCGGCATCACGACCCCGACAGCCGGCACGCTCACCATCGACGGCCACCCGTACCGGCCCGCGACGGGCGGCATCGGCTACCTGCCCGAGGAACGCGGGCTGTACCGCAAGGAGTCCGTCATCGACGTGATGACGTACTTCGGCCGGCTCCGCGGGTTGCGCGGACCCGAGGCGACCGCCTGGAGCATGGAGTACCTCGCCCGCGTCGGACTCGCCGACCGTGCGAAGCTCCGTGTCGACAAGCTCTCCGGCGGCCAGCAGCAGAAGGTGCAGCTCGGCATCACGATCATGGACCGGCCGCGCCTGCTCATCCTCGACGAGCCGACGAAGGGCCTCGACCCGGTGAACCGCCGGCTGCTCCTCGACCTCGTCGACGAGCGCAAGGCCGACGGCGCGACGGTGATCCTCGTGACGCACCACATGGACGAGGTCGAACGACTCTGCGACCGCATCCTCCTGCTCAAGGACGGCACCGCGGCGGCGTACGGCACCATCCCCGACGTGCAGGACGCCTTCGGCGGCGCCGTCGCCCGGGTCGGACTCGACGGCCCCGTGCCGCCGTCGTCGCTCTACCGGCTGGCCCGGCACGAAGGACACGTGGCCTACCTCGTCCCCACACCGACGGCCGCGGCGGACGGGTCGGACATCCTCGCGTCGCTCGTCTCGGCCGGGGTGCACGTCACCGGGTTCGAGATGCGCCGCATCCCGCTCGACGAGATCTTCGTGCAGGTGTACGGGCACGACGCGCTCGTCGGGGAGTCGACGGGGGTCGCCGCGTGAGCCGGCTCGGGACCGTCATCCGGTTCGAGTTCGTCCGCGCGGTCAAGAAACCCGCCTTCTGGATCGGCACGCTCGCGCTGCCGGTCGTCATCGTGCTCGTCTCCCTGCTCGTCGGCGTCGGACAGGCGGCGGGCACCGACTCGGTCATGACGAGTTCGTCGGCCGCGAAGACCCCGTTCCGGTACGTCGACGACTCCGGGCTCGTGTCCGAACGCGTCGCCGCGAAGTGGGGCGGGTCGCCGTCCTCGGACGCGGCGGCCGACCGTGCGGCGGTCCGCGACGGCACGCTCGACGCGTTCATCGAGTTCCCGAGGTCACCCTCCACGACACCGATCCGCGTCGAGGCCGCCGACCGTGGGCTCTTCGGCAACGGCGGGTACTCCTCGCTCGCCGAACGGGTGCTCGAGCAGAGCGTGGCCGCGACCGTCGACGATCCCGAGTCCGTGCAGCTCCTCCGCACCCCGCCGGACACCGACCTCACGACGTACGCCGACGGGAAGGTCGCCCCGGGCTGGCTGTCGATCGTGCCGCCCTTCCTCTACGTCGCGGCGTTCTTCGGACTCGTCATCCTGCTCGCCACCCGCATGGTGACCGTGGTGGTCGAGGAGAAGGAGAACCGCATCTCCGAGATGATCCTCACCACCGTGACGGCCGGCGACCTCATCCGCGGCAAGGTCATCGCGATGCTGCTCGTCGGGTTCGTGCAGGTCGGGGTGTTCGTCGTCCCGGGGCTGATCGGCCTGCTCGCCGCGCTCCCGCTCATCGCGTCGCGCCTCGGCGGGCTCGTGGTCGACCCGTGGCGGATGGCGGTCGGCGCGCTGTTGCTCGTCGGCGGCGTCCTGCTCGCGTCGGCGCTGTTCGTCGCCGTCGGCGCCGCCGTGCCGTCGATCAAGGACGCCTCGGCGCTGCAGTCCGTGGCGATCTTCTCGCTGATCATCCCGCTCTACGCGGCGTTCTTCGTGATGACCACCCCGTCGTCGCCGATCGCGGCCTTCTTCACGTACTTCCCGACGTTCACGCCCATCACGGCGATGGTCCGGAACGCCGTCGGATCGCTCACCGTCACCGAATCGGTGGTCTGCATCGTCGAGGTGTTCGTCGTGGCCGGTCTGCTGCTGTGGTTCGCGGAGTACCTGTTCCGGCACTCCGTCGCGCAGTACGGGTCGAAGGTGACGCTCAAGCAGATCGCGTCGTGGCGACGCCGGACGCACTGACGGCCCGCGGCCGCGTCCGTCCCTAGCTCGTCAGGACGGCCTCGTCGAGGTCCCAGGCCGGCACCTCGCGCTCTCGCCATCCCTTGCGGAGGGTCCGGACCGCACGGTCGAACTCCACGAGGACGTCGATGTGGGGCCGCACGAGCATCTGGATCTGCAACCCCTCGTAGACGGCGAGCAGCTGCGTGGCCGCCTGGTAGGCGGGGATCGCCAGGCGCTCCGAGCCTCCGTCGACATCGTGCTGGAGCCCCGTCGACAGCTGCTCGGCGTACTCCTCGAAGCGCTTCCGGAACAGCTCGGCGAAACCGGTGTCGGCTGCCGCGATGGTGATCACGCCCGCGAGCACACGGACGAGACCGGGGTCCGCGACGTCCTCGGCGAGGGTCATGCGGAGGTGGTCGATCGTGCACTTCGGCGGCTTCGTGCGACGTGTCCCGCGGAGCTGCGTCCAGCGGTCGTACGTCACGAGCAGCAGGGCGTCCCAGGTCGGGAACAGTCGCTGCACCGTGTCGACCGGGATGCCGGCGGTCTCGGCGACGACGTTCGCGTCCACGCTGTCGAACGGGTGCAGACGATAGGCGCGGATGGCTCCGCGGACGATCCGCTCGGCGAGGGACTGCTCACCCTCGAGCGCAGCGTCGTGGTCGTGTTCCATTCGACCATCACACCGCACGGGCGCGCGGGTGTCTCGTCCCAGAGCGGGGGCCGCGGACGGGCACGCCTCAGCCGACGGTGACGGGAGCGGCCGACGGCTCGGTCCGCTGCTTCATCCAGACGAAGAAGCCCGTCAGGGTGAAGACCCCGTAGAACACGTACATGAGCCCCGACGCGTAGTACCCCGCCGAGAACAGCAGTGGCACGCCCACGAGGTCGACCGCCACCCAGATGAGCCAGAACTCGACCCACCCCTTCGCCATGCCGTACGTCGCCAGCAGCGACCCGACGAAGATCCACGCGTCGCTCCAGACCGGTTCGTACGAACCGAGGGCGCGGAAGATCGGTGTCAGGACCGCGGTCCCGCCCACCAGTGCGAGGACGAGCAGTCCGCGGGTCTTCCAGGAGGCCCAGCGCGGCTCGATCACGGTCGTCGCGTCGTCGGGTCGGTGCGTCCACCGGTACCAGCCGTAGACACTGACGATGACGAACATCACCTGCCGCCCGGCCTGGCCGAGCAGGTTCACCGGGTTCGGGGTGTCGAAGAGCGCACCCATGAAGACGGTGAAGAGCAGGGCGTTGCCCACGATGCCGACCGGCCACGCCCACACCTTGCGACGCATCCCACCGAGGGCGCTGAGCAACCCGAACACGTTGCCGATCACTTCACGCCAGAGCACGGTCTGGTCGCCGATGACGAGCTGCGCGTCGAACAGCCATCGCACGATGCCCATGGGCCCTCCTCGTTTCCGGTCGGTGCAACGGTACGGGGACGGTCCGCATTCCGCGGAGACCGGGGTACAAACCGTGTCCGCACTGTCGGGGACGAAAATGCCCCCCGTACTGGGTCCATTCAGACGCATGTTTCCCCTTGTCCGCACTTTGGGGGACGAGTAGCGTCATCACCAGAGAGCGAGTCCAGCCCGCCCGAGACGTGTCACGTCGCGGAGCCCGGCGACCACCCTCCGGCATCGGTCAGCCGCGGCCCCGCGAACCAGGGGCCGATGACATCGTCCCATCGGCACTGCCGGTGGCCTCAGCGCGCCCGAACGCGCAGAACGGACTCCCCATGCACAAGATCGTGACCGGCGCCATCGCCGGCGCCGCCGGTGTCGCCCTCCTCCTCGGTGGAGCGGGCACCTTCGCCCTCTGGAACGCCAGCGCCAGCAGCGCCGCGTCGTCCGTGAGCTCCGGCTCGCTGACCCTCAGCGCCAACAACGACGGCGTGTGGACGGACGTCACGAACGGCCGCTCGACGACGATCAACCCGGCGAACGCCCTCATGGTCCCGGGCAACACGTACCAGTTCACGCAGACGCTGACCATCGGCGCGACCGGCCAGGACCTCAAGGCCAACCTCACCTACGCGAACCAGAGCATCACCGGCGACGCCGCGCTGCTCGCCGCGACGACGAAGACCCTCGCGGTGACCTCCTCGAGCGCGTCGGTCGTGCAGTCGACCGCGAACGCGAACACCTTCGTGGTCTCCCCCTCGTCGGCGACCTCGACCGTGAAGGTCGTCTTCACCATCGCGCTGCCGTCCACGGCGACGACCGGCCAGGGCGGCACGCTCAACGTCGGCGCCCTCGCCTTCACGCTGACGCAGACCGCGATCGGTTCCTGACCCGCGGTGCCGCCCCGGGCCCGACAAGCCGTGGTCTCGATGAGTCCCTGATCCGGCGATCGCGACCACGCGCCTCCAGGCCCTGTCGGCACCATCTGCAGCACCGCACCGCCGTACCGGCGGTGACCGAGCGACCACGACGACCAGGAGACGGACATGACCAGCACGCCGAGGACGACCGGACGCCACCGCGCGCGCCGTCGTCACCGGTGGATCTGGCCGACCGTCATCGCCCTGGTCGTCGCGGTCGTCACGGCGATGCTCGGGACCGGCGGCACCTACGCGCTCTGGAACGGGACGGCGAGCACCTCGGCGTCGACCGTCCGCTCCGCCACCGCGACCATCACCACGGGGACGCTCTCCGCGATGAACACCGCCGTGCTCGGACCCGGCTCCGGCACGACCGGCACGTTCACCGTGCGGAACACCGGTTCCATCCCGCTGACCATGCGCGTGGCGACGACCTCGACCACCGTCGCCGACGCGACGAACTCCACACCCGCGGCCGTCCTCGGCGAACTGACCCTGCGGCTCGCCGTGGTCGGGAGCACGGGCGACTGCCGCACCGGACTCTCCGGAGCGAGCGGCCGACTCGCGTCGTTCGACACCGGGAGCGGGTCGTTCACCCTCGCCGCCGGTGCCACCGCGGTCGGCTGTGTCGAGATGGACCTCGACGCCGACGCACCCCAGACCGTGTCCGGCGCCGTCGCGGACTTCACCCTCACCGTCACCGGAACGCAGGTCACCGCATGAGCCGCCGCCTCCGTGTCCTCCTCGCGGCCGCCCTCACCATCGCGTTCGTCGCCGGCGGCTCCTCGGCCGCGTGGGCGCTCTGGACCGCCACCGGGACCACCGCTTCGAGCGTGACGATCGGGAAGACCGGCGCCTCCCTGAGCGGGACGAGCGCCATGACCACGACGTTCTCGTCGACCGTGACCTCGATCACGAAGCCGATCACCCTGACGAACTCCGGTTCGCTCGCCGGCACCGCCACCACCAGCGTGTCGGTCGTCTCCGGGAGCTCGACCACCCTCGCCCAGGCGGTCACCGTCACCGCCTGGCCGGTCACATCGGCGACCGCCTGCACGGACTCGACCGCGGTCGGTACCGGATCCGTCAGCGGCACGTGGAACTCGTTGCCGAGCATGACGTCGAAGCTCGCCGCGGGGACCGGCGCCGTCTGGTGCGCGCGGAGCACGCCGACGTCGTCCGCCCCCGCGTCCAGCACGACCACCGTGCACGTGAACCTCACCGTCACGACGGGCACCTGGACCTCGGGCGTCGTGCAGGGCGCCTTCTCCCTCACCACCCCGGCCGCCTCCCCCGCACTCACCTGCACGGACCACAACGGCACGTACGTCGAACTCGCCTGGGACACGACGTCACGACCGAAGGACACCTGGTACGGCGCCTTCGTCGGCTCGACGATGGTCGCCGCGAAGGAGCAGGGCTACTACGGACGCATCACCCTGGCACCGGACCAGGTCCCGGCGAGCGCCGGCACGAGCGGCCCCGTGACCGTGACCGTGAAGGTCCTCGACAGCGCCGGCAACCCGACCAGCACCGTCGCGGGAACCGGCACGATCACCCTCCTCACCCAGAGCAACGGGAAGGCCGTCCGATGCGGCGCATGACCCCCACGACACCGCGCACCGGCTGGCGGGCGATCGTCCACGCCCTCGCACTCGGCCTGAGCACCAGCCTGCTCGTCATCGTCGCCGGGCTCGCGGTGGTGCTCATCGTCGTGCCGAAGGCGACCGGGTCGACGCCCCTCACCGTCCTGACCCAGTCGATGGACCCGACGCTGCCCCCGGGAACGCTGCTCGTCGTCCGCCCGACGCCCGTCGACGCCATCCGGGTCGGCGACGTCGTGACGTACCAGATCACCTCGGGCCAGCCCGCCGTGATCAGCCACCGGGTGGTCTCCATCGAGTCCTCGTCGGACGGTTCCCGCACCTTCACGCTCAAGGGCGACAACAACGCCCTCGCCGATCCGGCACCGGTCACCGCCGCGCAGATCCGGGGCGTCGTCTGGTACAGCCTGCCGGACATCGGGCTCGTCAACCAGCTCGTGAACGGGTCGCGCACCTGGCTCGTGCCGACCATCGCGGGGGTGCTGCTCGCCTACGGGGCGGTGATGGTGACGATCGGGATCGTGTCCGCGGCGCGGCGACGACGGCGATCGACCGCCGGTGCTGCCGCCGGTGGTCCGCGCCGACGCGCTTCCGTCGCTGGTCGACGCCGACGGGGTTCCGTCGTCGTCCGGCGCCGACGCGCTCCCGTCGCCGGCCGGCGACGGGGCCGGCGCTCGTCCGGGGCGCACCGGGCTACGCTCGGGTGACGTGACGGACGGCGTGGAACTGACGAGGTCCCTGCTCGACGACGCGGCCCGGACGCTCCGGACGGCGGGCGTCCCGGACGAGGCGCTCGGCGAGTACGTCGAGCCGAAGGCCGTCCTCGGCATCCGTCGCGAGCCCACCATGCGATCACTCGGCCGGGTCTGGCGGGTGGGCGCACTGCTCGTCGGTTCCTCGCTCGAGACCGGCGGCCGTGTCTGGGCGACGGGGCTGATCACCCGCGTGACCGAACCCGGTCGTTCCCAGTTCGTCTCCGTCTCCGCCGAGGTACGCCGGGCCTACCGGGCGGCCGCGCAGAAGGGGCACTTCGAGCCGGGCGACACGGTGAACCACGGGGCGACGCCGATCCCGCTCGACGGGACGCTCGTCGGGTCGGACGGCGTGCTCTTCGTGGAGGACGACGCCCCGCTCGTCCGCTGGTCGCCGGCCGCCGGTGCGGCGGTGCCACTCGAGGCGTACCTGGCCGACCGGGTCGGACTGCTGGTCGATCCGCCGCACGGCGCGAGCAACTGAGGACCCGGCGCGGGCCGCGCGGCACGACCGTCTGAGGATCCGGTGCCGGCCGCGCGGCGCGGCCGACTGAGGACCCGGCGCGGGCCGCGCGGCACGACCGTCCGAGGACCCCGCCCCGTCAGTGCGTGTCGATCGGGCCGCCCGAGACGAACCGAGCCGCACCGCTGTCGTCGCTGAGGACGCACACGAACGCTGCGTACGGATCCGTGTGCCCGTCCGCGAAGCGCGCCACCGGGTAGGTGAGGGTGAAGGAGCCGGACGAGGTGTCCTGCACCGGCGACGACGTGGACTCCAACTCGCTGATGCCCGTCTCGGCCGCTCCGGCGCTGCAGACGTCGAGCCAGTGGGTCGCGGTGCTCGAGCCCGGCGGTGACGCGGACGGGGCTGCGGCGGAGGGTGTCTGGGCCGTCGCCGTGCGCGTGGCGACCGGCGGAGGCGACGGTTGCAGGGTCGACGTCCGTGCCGACGAGGCCCCCTCGGTCGCGCACCCCGTCGCGAGGCCCAGCACGGCGCACGCCGCGGTCGTCCCGACGATGGTCCGGATGAATGCTTGTCGCATCGTTGTCGCCCCTCGTGGTCGGTGATGCCCTCAATGGGAGATGTCACCGGTCCCCCGATCCTGACACCCCCGTTCGTCACCGGCCACCGATAGTGTCGGAACCGTGAGCAACGAGGCATTCGACGACCGCTACGAGCTGCGCGAGTTCGCGCCCGGGACGGACGACAAGGGGGCACCGAACGCCGAGACCGAGGCCTGGATGCAGGCGGTCGGCCTCGGCTTCCACGAGACCCACCCCGGCGAGGAAGCCGCGGGCCGGATGGTCGAGCACTTCGTCGAGGACGGCAACACCTGGCTCGGCGCGTACGTCCGTCGGCCGGCACCGGGCTCCGTCGACGAGACCTGGCCCGCGGGCACGTTCGCGTGGTTCCGGAAGCCGCTGAGCTGGGGCGACGGCTCGTCGATCGACACGCAGGCGATCTCCGCGGTCACCGTCCGGCCGACGGAGCGCCGCCGCGGGATCCTGCGCCGGATGATGACGCACGCTCTCGAGCGCGGCGTCGCCGAGGGCTACGCCGTCGCGTCCCTCACCGCGTCGGAGGGCACCATCTACCGCCGCTTCGGCTTCGGCAGCGCGATCCGCGAGCGCGCCGTGAGCGTCCGCCGCGACCGGGCGCTGCCGTTCCTCGCGCCGACGTCCGGGGTCGTCAGCGTGGTGACGCCCGAGTGGCTCGCCGGCGGTCCCGGCCGCGCCGTCTTCGACCGGTTCGACGCCCGCACCCCCGGCTCGATGGTGCGGAACGCCGGCACCTGGCCGGTCGCCCTCGGGCTCCGCACCCAGGACGGCGAGAAGGCGAAGGACGTCCGGGCCGCCGTGCACCGGCCCGACGGCTCCGACGAGGTCGACGGCTACGTGACCTGGCGGGTGAAGGAGAACCGCGACGGCGACACCGTGCTCGAGGTCGTCGACCTGGTCTACGCCACCGACGAGGCCTACCTGTCGCTCTGGGAGTTCCTGCTCTCCGTCGACCTCAACGACGTCGTGAAGTACAACCGGTCGCGCCTCGACGACCCGATCGTGGCGGCCCTCGGCGACAACCGCGCGTACGACGTCGACCACGAGGAAGACCACGTCTGGCTGCGGGTCCTCGACGTCGAGGCGGTGCTCGCCTCCCGGCCGTACGCCGTCGACGGATCGCTGACGCTCGCCGTGACGGACGCGCTCGGGTTCGCCTCCGGCACGTACCGGCTGGACGTCCAGGAGGCGCGGGGCAGCGTGACGAAGGTCGCCGACGACGTCGACGTGGCCGGCTCCGACATCCAGCTCGACGTGGCGGACCTCGGTGCGCTGCTCCTCGGTTCGGTGTCGCCGACGACGCTCGCGTCGGCCGGGCTCGTCCGCGCCGTCGACCCGGCTGCGCCCGCGCTGCTCCGTACCATGCTGACCCCGCCCCGGACGCCGCACGGGATCACGTACTTCTGATGGACCTACGAGAACTGAGCGACGAGGTCGAAGCGGTGTCGGCGCACTACGCCGAGCGCCACGGCATCGACCGAACCGATGAATGGTTCGTGCTCAAGCTCGGGGAAGAGGTCGGCGAGCTGACGCAGGCGTTCCTCGCCCGGTCCGGCCAGGCACGGCGGAAGGGCCGGACGGACGACGAGATGGAGCAGGGGTTCCGCGACGAGGTCGCCGACGTCCTCGCCCAGGTGCTCCTCGTGGCGCGGCACTTCGACGTCCCCCTCGACGACGCTGTGCGGGACAAGTGGTCGAAGTGGCACCCGGACCGGATGGCGACCGGTACATGAGCGAGCTGTCCCTCTCGGTGGGTCGTGCGCGGCAGGCGGTCGCCGATCGGGGCGTTCGACTGGCTCGGTGACGCCGGACCGGACGCGCCGCTGCTCAGTCGGACCGCGCAGGACCTCCAGCGCCTGCAGGGACCGGCGGCGCTGCTCGAGTTCGACCTCGGGTAGGGCGCACGTCGTCCTCGTCCTCGTCCTCGCCCTCGCCCTCGCCCTCGCCCTCGCCCTCGCCCTCGCCGAGCGTCCGGCGTAGTCTGCCCGCCATGACCGACGACACGGTGGTCGACTGGCTGCTCGACTCGGACCCGGCCATCCGGTGGCAGGTGGAGCGGGACCTGGTCGGCGCGCCCGCCTCGACGTGGGAGGCGACCCGCGCCCGTGTGGCCACCGAAGGACTCGGTGCGGCACTCCTCGCACACCAGGACCCCGACGGGCAGTGGGCAGGCGGGGCGTACTTCCCCGCCGACTTCGACTTCGACGGCCCCGAGGCGAAGGAGCCCGGTCAGCCGTACACGGCGACGACCTGGTCGCTCAACGCCCTGCGCGACTGGGGCCTCGACGCCGCCGTGCTCGGTGACACCGCCGCCAGGCTCGGGGCGAACAGCCGGTGGGAGTACGAGCAACTGCCGTACTGGAGCGGCGAGGTCGACTGCTGCATCAACGCGTTCACGCTCGCGAACGGGGTGTGGCTCGGCGCGGACGTCGACGGCATCGCCGACTGGATGCTCGAGCACCAGCAGGCTGACGGCGGCTGGAACTGCGAGTGGGTGGAAGGGTCGACGGTGTCGTCGTTCCACTCGACCCTCAACGTGCTGGACGGGTTGCTGCAGCACGACCAGCTGACCGACGGCGGGCACCGGCGGGCGGCCGAGCTCCGCGATGCCCGGCACCGGGGCGCGGAGTACCTGCTCGAGCGGCGGCTGCTGCACCGGAAGTCCGACGGTGAGGTCGTCGGCCCCTGGGTCCACCGCTTCGCGTACCCGTTCCGGTGGATCTACACGGCGCTCCGGGCGACCGACCACCTGCGCGCGGCCTCGCTGCACGACGGCACCCCGCCGGACCCGCGCGCAGCCGAGGCGATCGAGGTGGTCCGTGCCGCGAGGAACCCCGACGGCACCTGGACGCAGGGCGAACGGCCTCCCGGGCGGCAGTGGTTCGAGGTGGACGTCCCGGCGGGCGAGCCGTCGAAGTGGCTCACCCTGTCCGGGACCCGCGTGCTCCGGTGGTGGGACGAGGCGCAGGCCGCCTGACCCCTCGCTCGGCGCCTACGCCCGGCGACGCACCCGCGGGTCGACGAACGCGTACACGACGTCGACGATCACGTTGGCCGTCACGATGAGCAGCGCCGAGAACAGCGTGAAGCCGACGACCACCTGGAGATCGAGGGTGTGCACCGCGTCGATGAGCAGCGCCCCGAGGCCCTGCATCGAGAACACCTTCTCGGTGATGACCGCCCCGCCGAGCAGGGACCCGAGGTCGAGCCCGAAGAGCGTGACCACGGGCAGGATCGCCGTCCGGAGCCCGTGCCGCACGACCACCTGCCGTTCGCGGAGCCCCTTCGCTCGGGCGGTGCGGACGAAGTCCTGCGACATCGACTCGAGCATCTCGCCGCGGGTGAGCCGGGCGTAGATCGCCGCGCTGATGAACGCGAGCACGCACCACGGCAGGACCAGGTGCGTGAACCAGCCGACCGGGTCGTCGCCGAACGCCACGTAGCCGCTCGTGGGCAGGATGCCGAGCACGAACCCGAACAGCAGGATCGCGAGCAGGCCGACTAGATAGGACGGCGCGGACACCCCGGCGACCGCCACGGTCATCACGGCCCGGTCGACGAAGGTCCCCCGGCGCAGCGCCGAGAGCGCGCCACCGGCGACCCCGGCGACGAGCCAGAGCACCGCCGCACCGACCGCGATCGACGCCGTGACGGGCAGGCGGGTGAGGATGAGGTTCGTGACGCTGTCGTGCAGCTGGAACGAGTACCCGAAGCACGGCGCCGCGCAGTGGATCACGGACGCACCGGACCCGAACGTCCGGCCCGTGAAGATCCCGCCGAGGTACGCGCCGAACTGGGCGATCCAGGGCTTGTCGGTGCCGAGGAACGCCTGGACCTCCCGCAGCCGGTCGGGCGTGCAGGGCTTGTCGCAGATCGCTCGGGCCGGGTTCGTCGGCAGCAGCATGAACAGCGCGTAGGTGATCGCGGCGACGGCGAGCAGCACGACGGCGGCGCCGAGGACGCGGATGGCGATGAAGCGGAAGGTGGTCACCGGGCGGCTCCTCGCGGGTCGAGGGCGTCGCGGAGGGCGTCGCCGAGCACGTTGAAGGCCAGCGTGATGAGGAACAGCGCGAGACCCGGGAACACCAGGTACATGGGGTCGGTCTGCACCCACCCGACCGCATCGCCGATGCTGCGCCCCCACGACGGCGTCGGCGGGGTGACGCCCACGGCGAGGAACGACAGTGCGGCCTCGGCACCGATCATGGACGGGATCGAGATCGTGGCGTACACGGTGATCGTCGCGGCGAGGTTCGGCAGCAGCTGGGTGCGGATGACGTGCCAGCGCCCGGCGCCCATCGCGGTCGACGCGACGACGTAGTTCCGGGTGACGAGCGACAGCGTCTGTCCCCGCACGACACGGGCGACGGACGGCCAGCCGAAGAACCCGATGACGAGGACGACGAGCACGGGCTTCGGGAACGACGTCGGCACGATCGCGGTGAGCGCGATCATGAACACCAGCGACGGGAACCCGAAGATGACGTCGACGACCCGGGAGAGCACCCGGTCGTACCAGCCGCCGAAGAACCCGGTCGTGACGCCGACGAGCACACCGATGACGATCGAGACGACGGTCGCGGCGAGCCCGATGCCGAGCGAGGTCCGGGCGCCGTACGTGACGATGGCGAACAGGTCGCGCCCGGTGAGCGGCTCGACGCCGAACCAGTGCTCACCGCTGATGCCTCCACCGACGCCCTTCGGCGCACCGAACGAGTTGAGCGCGTCGATGTGGTACCCGTAGGGGTTCTGCCCGGTGACGGCTGCGATGAGCGGCGCGGCGATCGCCACGACGACGAACACGGCGATGACGACCGCCGACGCGACGGCCCAGCGGTCCTGCCGCACCCGGCGCACGACGGCTCGGAACCCGGTGCTCCGGTTCGCGGCTGCCGCGACCGGACGGTCGACGACGTTGGCGGTCACGAGGCCACCCCTTCCCATGCACGCCAGGCCTCGCGTCGGGCTGCCTGTCGCACGGGGTCGGCGACGGGCGCTGCCGCGAGGAGCATGCGCGTGTAGTCCTGCTGCGGGTCGTCGAGCACCGCATCGGTCGTGCCGCGTTCGACCACCCGGCCGTCGTGGAGCACGACGACCTCGTCGGCGAGCTGCCGGACGACGGCGAGGTCGTGGCTGATGAGGAGCATGCCGAACCCGAAGTCCTCCTGCAGCGCGGAGAGCAGGTCGAGCACGGCGGCCTGCACCGTGACGTCGAGGGCCGAGGTCGGCTCGTCGGCGATCACGAGCGCCGGCCGGAGTGCGAGTGCACGCGCGACCGCGACGCGCTGCCGCTGACCGCCGGAGAGCTGGTGCGGGAAGCGCTCGGCCCATGACGGGTCGAGCAGCACCGCGGTCAGCAGCTCGCGGACGCGGTCAGCCCGCGCCGCTGCGGAGGCCGTGCCGTGCACGAGCAGCGGCTCGGCGATGCTCCACCCGATGGTCTGGCGCGGGTTCAGCGAGGACGCCGGGTCCTGGAAGACGATGCCGACGCGGCTGCGGAGCTCCCGGAGCCGTGCACCGCGGGCGGTGCGGAGGTCGCTGCCGTCCACCTCGACCGATCCGGCGACGACCGGCACGAGGCCGGCGAGCGCGCGGCCGATGGTCGATTTGCCGGAGCCCGACTCCCCCACGAGACCGAGGGTCTCGCCCGCACGGAGTTCGAGGTCGACACCGGACACCGTCGGTTCGCCTCGGCGTGCGTACCGCACGGCGACGTCGCGCAGTTGCGCGACCACCGGCCTGGAGGCGCGAATCGCGTCGCCGCCGAGACTCGCGCTGGGCGACGGCTCGCGCGCCGCGGAGCGTGAGGACTGTCGCCCTGGTCGAGACTCGGCCACGGCCCCGTCCGCAGCGGACGTGGCGGGGGCGGGGGGCGCCTCTCCCCCCGGGCTCGACCGTCCCGCCGCTCCGCAGGCTCCGCGGCGCGCCGGTACCGGCACGGGTGGGCCCAGGCTGGGGACGGCTGCGAGGAGGGCGCGGGTGTACTCGGCCGTCGGGTGGGCGAAGACCTCGGCGACCGTCCCGTGCTCGACGGGGTCGCCGCGACGCATCACGAGCACCTCGTCGGCGACGTCCGCCACGACGCCCATGTCGTGCGTGATGAGCAGCACCGCCAGGTCGCGCTCGCGGCCCAGGGTCCGGAGCAGGTCGAGGATCCCCGCCTGCACCGTGACGTCGAGAGCCGTCGTCGGCTCGTCCGCGATGAGCGCGACCGGGTCCCCCGCGAGCGCCATCGCGATCATCGCCCGCTGCAGCTGCCCGCCGGACAGCTCGTGCGGGTACGCCTTCCGGATCCGCGCCGGGTCGGTGAGGCCGGCGGAGCGGAGCAGCTCGTCGATCCGCGCCGAGACCCCCGCACGATCGAGGGCCGTCGGGTGCGCGGTGATCGCCTCGGCGATCTGGGTGCCGATCGAGAGGACGGGCGTGAAGGAGTTCATCGGCTCCTGGAAGACCACGCCGATGCCCGCGCCACGGACCGCGCGGAGCTCGTCGTCCGGGGCACCGACGAGCTCGGCGTCCCGGAACCGGACGCTGCCGGAGACCCGGGCCTCCGGCGGGAGCAGCCCGAGCACGCTCATCGCGCTCACGGACTTGCCCGACCCGGACTCGCCGACGAGGGCGAGTACACGGCCGGGCGTCAGGGTGAAGGAGACGTCACGGACGACGGGCTCCGCGTCGCCGAACGCGACGCGGAGCCCCTCGACCTCGAGCAGCGGTGAGCTCACTTCGCGAGCGAGACCTTGAGGTAGTTCGGGTACGCCGGGAAGTCCGCAATCTGGAAGTTCTGCACGTTCGAACCGGCCAGGAAGGACTGCTTCGCGTAGGTCAGCGGGACGATCGGCGCGTCGGCCATGATCTTCTTGTCGACCTCGGCCCAGAGCTTCTGGGCGTCCTTCTGGTCGATCGTGCCCGTCGCCTGCTTGATGAGGGCGTCGACCTCGGGGTTGCTGTACTTCGACACGTTGTACCCGCCGTTGCCGATCTGCGACGAGTCGTAGAGCGGCTGGATGTTGGCGTTCGCACTCGGGAAGTCGGGCTGCCAGCTGAACAGCGCGAGGTCGAAGTCGGTGCCGTCGGTGGTCGCGGTGTAGAACGAGTCCTGGTCGAGCGGCTTCAGCGTCACGGTGATGCCGGCGCGCTTGAGTCCGGCCTGGAGCGCCTGCGCCTGCGCGAGGTTGGACGGGTCGTTCTGCGTCGCGAGGGTCAGCTTGAGGTCGGAGACGCCGGCCTCCTGCAGGAGCTTCTTCGCCTTCGCGACGTCACCCGACGCCCCGGGCTTGTACAGGTCGTAGTCCTGGCGACCGGCGATGCCCGGGGTGATCAGCGTCGTGGCGTAGGAACCGGCGAGGGCGCCGCCCGCGGCGATCCGGTACGACTTCTTGTCGACGGCGTACTGCAGGGCCTGGCGGACCTTGAGCTCCTTGAGCGAGCCCTTCTGCGTGTTGATCGCCATGTACGTGATCGGGCCGGCCTTCGACGTGGCGAGGCGGTCCTGCGCCGAGGGGTTCGACCGGACCTGGTTCAGCTCGGCGGCGCCGAGGTAGGTGGCGCCGAACGAGTCCTTCGCGTCGCCGTTGTCGGCGATGAGCGTCTGCGTGACGGTCGACGGGTCCTGGCTCTCCTTGAACACGACCTTCGACGGACCGGCGGTACGGACGTCGTCGCTCTTCGCGCTCCAGTTCGTGTTCCGGACGAGGGTGATCTGCGAGCCCTGCGTGTTCGACTGCACCTGGTACGGGCCGGACGCGACCGGCTTGGTGTCGTACGCGCCGGTGTCGGTGCCGTCGCCCTCGGGGACCGGGGCGAACGCCGGCATCGACACGATCCACGGCCAGTCGCCGTACGCCGCGTTGAGCTTGAAGACGATGGTCGAGTCGTCCGGCGTCTCGATGCTGTCGAGGGTCTTGCCGTCGAACGGCCCCTTGTACGTGTCACCGCCGACGAGGAGCGACTTGTGGTAGCTCAGGCCACCCGTGAGCGTCGGCGCGAACGAGCGCTCGATGCCCCACTTGATGTCCTTGGTGGTGATCTCGGTGCCGTCCTGGAACTTCAGCCCCTTCTTGAGGTGGTAGGTCCAGGTCTTGCCGCCGTCGCTCGAGTCGCCGGTGTTCGTCGCGAGGTCCGGGACGACCTTCGCCGTCTTGCCGGGCTCGACGTCCCACGCGGTGAGACGACGCAGCACGAGGCCGAGCGTCGTGATGTTGAGGTTCTGGCTCGTCGCCGGGTCGAGGTGCACCGCGGTCGCCGTCGTGAGGATGTTGAGCGTGCCGCCCTTCGACGTGCCGCCCGACGCGTCGTCCGAGGCGCCGCCGCCCGAGCACCCGGTCAGCACCAGTGCTGCTGCTGCGGCGACCGCCGCGGTGATGGTCAGGCGCTTGGGGCGTCTCATGACGATGCTGCTCCTCGTGGGAAGTGGTGGGGTGACGACCGTGGGGTGGTCGCTGCAGTGGCCCGGGTCGGGTCAGCGGGCGGCGTCCATCCTGACACCGCCACGGCGGCCCGTCCGAATCCCGGGTGCGACGGACGTCGCACGACGAAACAATCCAAGTCCCGTGTGACACTCCCCTATTCCCGATGCGTTCGCCCTGCGTTCGCTGCGGCGGGCAGAACCGGGCGGTCCGTCGGATCGAGATCGTCCCGAACTGCGCCTCCCGGCTGGCCGCTCGCGGCGCGGGGAACCGGCCACCGCTCGTCGCAGACGGCGATTGACCGGACCCGGGCGCTCGGGCTCGGTCGGCGGGCGAAGAGTCCCCAGGAGGTCGCTGCCGACGTTCGGCGCGCGCCCCAGCCCGGGGAGCTGCTCACCGACCCCGGACGCCTGCTCGCCGAAGCCTCCGAGCAGCTGCTCGCCGTCGCCCACGAGACCTTTCGAGGCCACCGCCGACGTCGGCGATCCCGAGCTCACCGGGTCCGGAAGATCCCCCTCGAAGTCGACGCCGGGGCCAGCCGCCTCACCGGGGATCGGGCGCGGATCAGCCGAAGAGTTGCGCAACTCTGAAGAAGAAGACGCCGCCCGCCACGAGCCCGAGGATGACCGCCGCCAACGAGACGCCGAATCCCGTGATCCGCTGACCGCTGAGCTGAGCTGCTCGGGCCAGCCCGATCGCTCCGAACACCAGGCCGAGGATGCTGGGGATCGCGAGCACGTTGAAGATGAAGGCGATCAGGGACAGGACGAGTCCGGCGTAGCCGAAGGGGTTCGCTGACCTGGTCGCACGATCGTTCGCGACGCGTGCCTTGCGTCCGGTGAGCGGCGGGTCGATCACGCCGACGGCGTATTCGGAAGGAGCGGGTGGTCGAGGCGATCGCTCGAAGTCCGGGGCGGGGATGGCGCCAGCAGGTGTCGCGTGCTGCGGCGCGAGCGCTCCCCAGCGAAGCCCGTCCCACCAGCGCAGACGCGACTGGTCCTCTGGATCCGGGTACCACCCGGCGATCGGCAGCGTCATGCGGTTCCCTTGTGCCCCATGGTCGTCACCGTACGGGTTCCCGCATGTGGGCAGCAGCCCCACTTCGAGGACTGCGACGCCGTGGCCGAGCGAGGTCGAGCGGGAGCCCGAATCACGATCGTCGGTCGTGGTACATCACCGGACAGATCGGTAGGCTGACCGAGGCCGCGCCATCGCCGGAACGTGGCCAGGGGTGAATGCGTGAGGCCCGGGACTGCAGCAACAGTTCCGGGCCTCGGTTCGCCTTCCGAGTGGAAAGCCCGGGATGCACAACCATCCCCGAGTCGAACACTCGGGACCGATGGTAGCCGAGTCCGCTCGGCTGTGCATCCCTGCCGGAGCTCCTCGTTGTCCGCCGGCGCGAACACAGGAAGCCACCGATGTCGAACGACACCGACGGCCGGACCAGGCGCCACGCGCTGTGGCTGGGGATCGCGAGCTTGCTCGTGAACGCCGCGCGGCTCGTGCTCGACCTGATCCGCAAGGGGTAGGGGTACAGGTGCCTCCGCATCGCCGCGAGCGGTGCGAGGCACTCCAGCGGGAGCCCTCAGGTGAGGATGCGGGCCAGGAAGGGGTTGCGGAACCGCCCGGTCGGGTCGAGATCCCGGGCGAGGGCGGCGAAGTCGGACAGGCGCGGGTAGACCGCGTGCAGCCGCTCGGCACTCGCGGCGGAGACCTTCCCCCAGTGCGGTCGCGCGTCGAACGGCGCGAGGGCGTCCTCGATGCGTTCGATCGCGGCGGCCACCGCGGCGGCGTCACGTCGGAAGGTGAAGTGGACGCCGACCGACTGCCGACCGGACGAGGGCGCGAGCCAGGCCGTGTCGGCGGCGACGGTCCGGACCTCGGCGGCGATCAGGAGCGGGGCGAACAGCTCTTCGAGCGGCCGGAGCTCCCGGAGTGCCGCGACCGCGGACGCCGCCGGCAGCAGGTACTCCGACTGGATCTCCGCACCGGTCGAGGGCGTGAACGAGGACCGGAAGTGCGGCAGCCGCTCGGACCACGGCCCGGGGACGCCGCCCTGCTCGGTGACGCCCGCGGGGTCGTTCTCCCCCGGGTGTACGGGACCGGTCGCCGGCCGTGCCCCGAGTGCCACGAGGTCGACGGACGGCTCCGGCTCGTCCACCCGGTGCTTCACCCAGACCTGCCGTGCGCCGCGGTCGTCGAACGACGTGAACATCGACACCGAGTACGCGTCGGACATGATCCGGTCGAAGGACGACTCGACGGCGTCCCACGGCAGGTCGAGGTGCACGGTCGTGGCGACGCGGAAGGTCGGCACGATCGCGAGTTCCACCGCGGTGACGACGCCGAGCGCGCCGAGTGCGACCCGGTGGGCGTCGAGGGCGCCATCCGGCGAGGACGCATCGACCCTCGCGACGGAACCGTCAGCCCGGACGGCCTCGAGACCGACCACCGCCTGCGCGAGCGACGGGTTCCGGATGCCGGAGCCGTGCGTTCCGGTGGCGACGGCCCCGGCGGTGGAGATGTGCGGCAGGGAGGCGAGGTTCGCGAGTGCCCAGCCCCGCGCCTCCAGGCCGGCGGCCACCTGGCTGTGGACCATGCCGGCGGCGACGCGCACGACGCGGCGTTCCGTGTCGATGTCGAGCACCGGCGGCAGGTCCGCGAGCGACACCTGCAGCGCGTCGGTGTCGGCGATCTCGTTGAACGAGTGACGTGACCCGAGCGCCGTCAGGCGCGGCGTGGTCGCGACGAGCCGCTGCACCTCGTCGACGGAGGTCGGACGGGCGAGTCCGGACGCCCGGTACGTGACGTTGCCGGCCCAGTTCGTCCTCGTGCGCTGCTCTGCGATCACGTCGCTCATCGTAGGGTCCGTGCCCCTCAGAAGCCGCGGTCGAGACGGTGCCACGCCTGCTGGAGACGCAGCTCGTCGCGGAAGCCGCGCTCCGTGGTGTGCTCGTCGATGACGAGGAACTCCGTGCCGACCATGGTGGCGAAGTCCTCGACGACCTGCAGGCCGACGGCGGTGGTCATCACGGTGTGGTGGGCGGCGCCGGCGGTGAGCCACGCCTCCGCGGCCACGGGGAAGGACGGACGGGGCTCCCAGACCGCACGGCCGACGGGCAGCTTCGGCAGGGCCTCGGTCGGTGCGACCACGTCGACGACGTTCGCGGTGAGGCGGAAGCCGTCGCGGGTGTCGGACAGGGCGACCACGACCGCCTCGCCGGGGTCGGCCGTGAAGACCAGGCGGACCGGGTCGTCCTTGCCGCCGATGCCGAGGGGGTGGATCTCGAGCGTCGGTGTCGTCGCGGTCAGGGTCGGCGAGACCTCGAGCATGTGGGCGCCGAGGATCTTCTCGGCGCCGGGCGTGAGGTCATACGTGTAGTCCTCCATCAGGGAGGCACCGCCGGGCAGGCCGGCACCGGCGACGTTCATGGCGCGCACGAGGACGGCGGTCTTCCAGTCGCCCTCCGCGCCGAAGCCGTAGCCCTCGGCCATCAGCCGCTGCACGGCGAGGCCCGGCAGCTGCTTGAGTGAGCCGAGGTCCTCGAAGTTCGTCGTGAAGGCAGCGGAGTCGTTGTCGGCGAGCAGGGTGCGGAGGCCGATCTCGATGGCAGCGCCGTCGCGGAGGGCGCCGTGCCGTTCGCCGTCGCTCCGGAGCGACGGATCGACGTCGTAGTCGCGCTCGTACTCGGCGACCAGCGCGTCCACCGCCGCTGTGTCCGCCGACGCGGCGTCGACCGCCGCCGCCAGCTCGTTGACCGCCCAGGTGTTCACCTGCACGCCGAGCTCGATCTCCGCCTCGGTCTTGTCGCCCTCGGTGACGGCGACGTAGCGCATGTTGTCACCGAAGCGCGTGAGCTTGAGCGCGCGGACCGCGGCGGCACCGGCGGCAGCGCGGGTCCAGTTCGCGACCCGCTGCTGCACGCGTTCGTCGGACACGTGCCCGACGGCGGTGGCGTGCCGCACACCGAGACGTGCGAGGGCGTAGCCGAACTCCCGGTCGCCGTGCGCGGCCTGGTTGAGGTTCATGAAGTCGAAGTCGATGTCCGCCCACGGCAGCGTCACGTTCGCCTGCGTGTGCAGGTGCAGCAGCGGCTTCGTGAGCGCCTGCAGGCCGTTGATCCACATCTTCGCGGGGCTGAACGTGTGCATCCACGTGGTCACGCCGATGACCCGGTCGTCCGCGCTCGCCTCGATGAGCGCGCGGCGGATGCCGTCGGCGTCCTTGAGGACGGGCTTCCAGACGAGCCTGACCGGCAGCGCGCCGGCGAGCTCGGCGTGGACGGCCCGGGACTGCTCCTCGACCTGGCGCAGGGTCTCCTCCCCGTACAGCGCCTGCGAGCCCGTGAGGAACCAGACCTCGTATCCCGCCAGCGTCTCGGCGGGGTCGACGGCGTGCGTCATTGCAGTGCTCCTTCGGGGTTCTGTCCGTAGACGTTCTGGTAACGGTCGAAGAGTCGGTCGATGTTCTCCGGGGCGATCGGCACCGGTTCGCCGAGCTGGCGGGAGATGTGGATCGTGCGGGCGACGTCCTCGCACATGACGGCGGCCTTCACGGCGTCCTTGGCGTCCTTGCCGATCGTGAACACGCCGTGGTTCTGCATGAGCACCGCCCGGGAGCGGTGGCCGCTGAGCGTCTCGACGATGCCGTGGCCGATCGAGTCGTCGCCGATGATCGCGAACGGGCCGACCGGGATGGGGCCGCCGAACTCGTCCGCCATCGCCGTGATCACGCACGGGATCTCCTCGGCACGGGCGGCCCACGCGGTCGCGTACGTCGAGTGGGTGTGCACGACGCCGCCGACCCCGGGCATGTTCCGGTACACGTACGCGTGGGCAGCGGTGTCGGAGGACGGCCCGTGCTCGTTGCCCCAGCCGTCTGCGGGGACGCCGTCGAGCGTGCAGACCACCTGGTTCGCCGGGGTGAGGTCGTCGCTCGACACCCCGCTGGGCTTGATGACGAAGAGGTCGGTGCCGGGCACGCGTTCGGAGACGTTCCCGCCGGTCCAGATCACGAGGCCGTAGCGGACGAGTTCGCCGTGCAGGGAGGCGACGCGTTCGCGGGTCTTCGCGACGGCGTCGCGCGTGGCGGGGTCGGTTGTCGCGTCGGCGGCGCCGTCGGTTGCGTTCGTCACGGGGTCGGCTCCTTCTCGGTCTGGAGGCGCGGCTCGGCTGCCGTCGTCGGCTCGCTCTTCGCCGTGGTCACGTCGGCTCGGGTCGCAGCTGCCGCCACGTCCTGGACGGGCAGCGCTCGGCGGTACCGGTCGAGGTACGTCTGGAATCCCGCGACGTCCCGCGGCTCGGGGTCGGCGACGTGCACGGCATCGCCGGCGAACACGGTGTCGGCGAGGAAGTCCGCGAGGTGCCGGTCGGTGTGCTCCAGGTAGGCCGCGAGGGCCGCGATCCCCCAGGCGCCACCCTCGCCCGCGGTCTCCTCGAGCGCGACCGGGACGCGGAGCGCCGCCGCGAGCAGCCGCTGCGGGGCGCCCGGCGTCCGGAACAGGCCGCCGTGCGCCGTCATCCGGTCGACGTGGACCTGCTCGCCGTGCAGCACGTCCATGCCGATCGCGAGGGTGGCGAACGCGCCGTGCACCTCGGAGCGGACGAGGTTGCCGAGGGTGAACCGGGCGTCGGGGGTCCGGAGCAGCAGGGGGCGGCCGTCCTCGACGTGCGTGACGGGCTCTCCCGCGAGGTAGTTGAACGAGAGCAGGCCGCCGGCGTCCGGATCGGTGTCGTCGTCCACCGCCTCGGACAGGAGCGTGGCGTAGACGTCGTCGGCGGCGAGGGGGGTCCCGGCCGCCTCGGCGAAGCGTCCGAACACCTTCGCCCAGCCGGCGATCTCGCTCGCGCCGTTGTTGCAGTGCACCATCGCGACGGCGTCCCCGGACGGGGTGGTGACGACGTCGAGCTCCTCGTGCGGCGTGGGCAACGGGCGTTCGAGGACGACCATCGCGAAGATGCTCGTGCCGACGCTGACGTTGCCGGTCCGGGGTGCCACCGCGTTCGTCGCGACCATGCCGGTGCCCGCGTCGCCCTCGGGCGGGCAGAACGGGACGCCGGGGAGCAGCCCACCGGTCGGGTCCAGCCACGCGGCGCCCTCCGGAGTGAGCGTGCCGGCGTCCTCCCCGGCGACGAGCACCTCGGGCAGGAGCGCCCGCAGGTCCGGTACACCGATGAGGTCCTGCGCCGTGGCGAGCATCGCGGCGTCGTAGTCACGCTTGCCGGGCTCACCCGGACCGCTGTCCACCGGGGACGCGTCGATCGGGAACACCCCGCTGGCGTCGCCCACGCCGAGCACGTCCCGGCCCGTGAGGCGACGGTGCACGTAGCCGGCGAGCGTCGTGATGCCGGCGAGCTCGGCGACGTGCGGCTCCTCGTCGAGGACGGCCTGGTGGAGGTGCGCGATCGACCAGCGCAGCGGGATGTTGAACCCGAGGGCCGCGCTGAGCTGCTCCGCGGCGGGGCCGGTCGAGGTGTTGCGCCAGGTCCGGAACGGCACGAGCAGCTCCCCGTCGGCGTCGAACGCGAGGTACCCGTGCATCATCGCGCTCACGCCGGCCGCGCGGAAGGTCGTCGGAGTGACGCCGTACCGCGCCTCGACATCGGCCACGAGGGCGGCGTACGCGGCCCGGAGCCCGGCCTCGACGGCGAGGAGGGAGTAGGTCCAGCGACCGTCGACGAACTCGTTCTCCCACTCGTGGGTGCCCGCGGCGATCGGTACGAGGTCCTCGTCGACCAGGCACGCCTTGATGCGCGTGGAGCCGAGTTCGATCCCCAGGGCCGTGCGGCCGTGCTCGACCTGCTGTCGGCGGTCGTCGCTCATGCGTTCCTCCAGAACCTCGTCGTCCTCCGTGAGCGCTCACATCCTGTCACGTGAGCGCTCACTCACGCAATGCCGCCCCGCGCAGATCGCCAACCACTCCCCCGCCGACCCGCGAGCGGGCCGTATCCGTCACACTCGGCGCGGTCGACCGACGACTTCCGCCCGCTCGACGAACGCGCACGGCAAGTCCCGGCCAGTCGACGGACGGGAACGAGCGCCCGCCGCCCTACGCGCCGAGCGTGCTCTCGCGGATGACCAGGGACGGGGTCACCGCGGCGGACGCCGCCGAGCCCCCGTCGATGAGGTCGAGCAGGGCCTGCCCCGCCACACGCCCGAGCTCCTCGAGCCGCAGGTCGACCGTGGTCAGCGGCGGCCGGCTCGCGAGCGCCATCACGTCCCAGTCGTCGAACCCGGTCACGGCCACGTCCTCCGGCACCGAGCGCCCGAGCTCCCGCAGCCGATCGCACACGCCGCGGGCGATCTGGTCGCTCCCGCACACGATCGCGTCGACGTCCGCCGATCCCCGCGCCAGCACGTCCACCGCCTGCCGCCCCCAGCGCTCCGACCACTCGCCGTACAGCGGTTCACCGACGAGTGCCGAGCCGAGCACGGCCGTGGCGCCCGACACGCGTCGCACCGCCGACTGGTGCCTCGCCGGTCCGGTGACGATCGCGACCCGCTGCCGCCCGAGCGTGAGGACGTGCGCAGCCACCGCCGACGACCCGGCCGCGTCGTCGAGCGTGATCGACACGTCCGCCGGGTCGGTCGACGGCGTGAACGCGTACACGACCGGGATCGACACGTCGATGGGTGGCCGGGGGTCGGCGGAGCGCCCGGTGACGATGATGCCGTCGACCCCTCGGGCGGCCAGGGAGCGGAGGTAGTGGGCCTCTCGGACGTGGTCGTCGCGGGTGTCGCAGAGCAGCACGGCCATCTGTCCGGCGGAGAGGGCGTCCTCGGCGCCGAGCAGCACAGGGATCGAGAACCGGCCGAACGAGTCGGTGGTGATCATGCCGACGGTGTAGGTCCGCCCGGAGGACAGCGCGCGCGCTCGGGCGTCCCCGACGAACCCGAGTTTCTCGGCGGCGTCCTTGACCCGCGACCGTGTGGACTCCCGGAGCTGCCCGGTGCCGTTGAGCGCCTTCGACGCGGTGCCGATCGACACCCCGGCGAGCGCCGCCACGTCGGTGATCCGGACGGGCTGCGCACCACGGTCGAGCCCCGCGCGTTCGAGCGTCACAGCAAACCCCTTTCCGGATGCCGAAGTGATCCGATCATACGCAAGCCGCAGGAAGACGCCCTTGCGCGCCTCCGGCACGTGTCGTAGCGTCGGCGCCAGAAACCGTTTTCCGAAAACGGCGAAGTCACATCGCAAGGAGGCGACATGACCACCACGCTCGCGACGGACAGCCGCGCGCACACCGCGACGCCGGTCCTCCCGACCGCCGACGCGCACCTCACGCTCCGGCCGTTGCCCACGGGCGATGCCCGGATCACCGGCGGCTTCTGGGCGCTCCGGCAGGAGCGGAACGGCCGCGACGCGATCCGGGGCGGGTACGCCCTGCTCGAGGCCGCCGGGAACTTCCGGAACCTCCGGATCGCGGCCGGCCTCGAGACCGGCGACGCGACGGGTCCGATCTTCATGGACTCCGACGTGACGAAGTGGCTCGAGGCGGTGGCGTGGGAGTACGGCCGCGCCCCGTCGGACGACCTGCTCGACCTGCAGCGCGAGGTCACGGCCCTGTACGCGCAGGCCCAGGCCGAGGACGGCTACCTCGACTCCGTGCAGCAGATCCGCGGGAAGGGCGAGCGCTACACCGACCTCAAGTGGAGCCACGAGATGTACTGCGCCGGGCACCTGTACCAGGCCGCCGTGGCACAGCACCGCGCGACGGGTGACACCGGCCTGCTCGAGGTGGCGATCAAGAACGCCGACCACCTCGTCCGCACGTTCGGGCCGGGAGCCGATCACAAGCAGGACATCGACGGCCACCCCGTCGTCGAGATGGGCCTGGTCGAGCTCTACCGCGAGACCGGCAACCGCGACTACCTCGACCTCGCACACTGGTTCGTCGACGCCCGCGGTCACGGCATCATCGAGCGCGCCGGCGGCGAGCCCACCTACTTCTCGGACCGTGTCCCGAGCCGCGAGGCGACGACGGTCGAGGGCCACGCGGTCCGCGCCGTGTACCTGGCCGCGGGAGCCGTCGACGTCGCGATCGAGACCGGCGACGCCGAGCTCCTCGCCGCGAGCGAGCGCCAGTTCGCCGACATGATGGCGACGAAGGCGTTCATCACCGGCGGCCTCGGCGCGCGCTGGGACTGGGAGGCGTTCGGCGACCCGTACGAGCTCCCGACCGACCGAGGCTACGCCGAGACCTGTGCCGCGATCGGCGGCATCCAGTGGGCCTGGCGCCTGCTCCTGGCGACCGGGAAGCCCGTGTACGCCGACGCGATCGAGCGCCTGCTGTACAACGCGTTCCTCGCGGGCGTGAGCCTCGCGGGCACCGAGTACTTCTACGTCAACCCGCTCCAGCAGCGCGACCACGCGCACCAGGACGAGAACCGCTCCCCCGCGCACGGCCGCCGCGGTTGGTTCGACTGCGCGTGCTGCCCACCGAACATCATGCGGACGTTCGCGAGCCTCGACGGCTACCTGGCCACCGCCACGGACGGCGGCCTGCAGGTGCACCAGTACGCGACCGCCTCGCTGGGGAGCGTGGAGATCGAGACCGGGTACCCGCACGACGGCCACGTGGTCGTCACGGTCACGCAGGACGGTCCGCTCGCCCTCGGGCTCCGGATCCCGGCCTGGTCGGACACGACGACCGTCTCGGGCGCCGGCGGCGAGGCGAACCCCGCTCCCGGCACGCTGCACGTCATCGACCGCGAGTGGACCGCCGGCGACACCGTCGAGCTCGTCTTCGACACGACGCCGCACCGGTACGTCGCGGACGCCCGCATCGACGCCGCCCGCGGCCAGGTCGCGATCGAGCGCGGTCCGCTCGTGTACGCGGTCGAGCAGGCGGACCAGCAGGGCTTCACGGTCGACGACCTGACGGTCGACGCGGATGCGCCGATCACCGAGGAGCGCCAGGACGGCCTCCTCGACGGCGTCGTCACGCTGCGCGTCCCGGGGCACGCCCCGGCGGAGCACGTGCAGGCAGCGTGGCCGTACCGTCGTCTGGACGCGAGCCGTCCAGGAGGCGCGGATCACGCAGTGGACGCGACCAGCGTCGACGACGCGGCCGGGTCCGACGGAGCCACACCCCACCTCCAGGACGTCACCGCGACCGCGGTCCCGTACTACGCCTGGGCCAACCGCGGAGCCGCGCCGATGCGCGTCTGGCTCCCGCTGGCGCGGTGACGTGATGGACCGCAGAGCATTCCTCGCCGGCGGTCTCGCCGGTGGTGCGGCACTCGCCCTGGCGGGGTGCTCCGGCACCCTGCCCAAGGTCGACGCGAAGGTGGCCAGCTTCGGCCGGAACGCGACCGGCACCGTGCACGTCTGGTGCCGCTCCGCGACCCAGGCCGGGCTCACGGCCGCCGTCGCCGGGTTCAACAAGGCGAACCCGAACCTCCAGGTCGAGCTGACCCCGGTGCCGGACGCGCAGTACGTGACGAAGCTCGCGACCGCGATCCGCGGGGGTGAGCCGCCGGACGTCGTGGACATCGACGACATCAACTCGCAGCTGTTCATCTTCCGCGAGGCGTTCGCCGACCTCACCGACGTCGTGAAGGGACTCGACTACTTCGACGAGATCTCGCCCGGACACCTCCGTCTGCTGGAGTACCGGGACCGGTACTACGGGCTGCCGTACCTGGCGGACAACTCGCAGTTGTTCGTCAACACGGAGCTGTTCGAGAAGGCCGGGCTCGACGTCGAGGAGTCGACGAAGGACCTCTCCACGCTGCTCGACGCGGCGAAGGCGATCCGGAAGGTCGGCGACGACGTCTACGGGTGGTCGATCTCCGGCAACGCCGCGGGCATCATCGGCTTCGTCACGCAGCCGCACGTCTGGGCCACCGGAGTCGACATGATGTCGGGCGAGGTCGGCTCACAGAAGGCGAACATCACCGGCAACGAGGCCCTCGAACGGATGCTCGAGTTCTACCGTCAGCTCTGGAAGGACGGGGTCCTCTCGAAGGCGACGTACTCCGATGCCGGCACGACCTGGGGCGCCGACTTCCGGGCCGGCAAGGTCGGCATCTTCCCGAGCTCGTACGGCGCCACCGTACCCGCCGCCACGAAGGCGATGCGAGCGAAGATGCAGACGGTGCTCATCCCGTCGTGGGACGGCAAGCGGTCGTTCTTCGACGGCGGCGACAACATGTGCATCCCGAACGGCGCGCCGAACCCGTCCGGCGGCTGGGCGTTCATGCAGTACGCGAACGGACTCCAGCAGCAGCAGGCACTCCCCGACGGCGGCTACTTCCCGACGCGGTCGGACGCCGCCACCCCCGCGTACCGGAAGAAGTACCCGCTCGCGTTCGGCCCGCTGGACGCCATCGACAAGGGCTACGCGCCGCAGACGCTCGCGTACAACCTGCTCAACAACCAGCCGTCGTCGCCGTACTTCGCGATGTTCCGTCAGGCGGTGTTCGGGTCCGGGACGGCGGCCGCCATGAAGACGGCGCAGTCCGAGTACCAGCGCATCCTCGACCAGGTCCAGGCCTGACCCCTTCGTCTCGATGCACAGAGAGGTGCACGTCATGTCGACCATCACCACCCGCGGCTCCGCCGACGGCGGGGCCAGAACCGGCCGTCGGACCGGAGCCGGCCGGCCCACTGTCGGCCGCGGACGTTCCGGCCCGTCACGGAGCTCGCTCACGCACCCGCCAGGCACCGGCGCCGTGCTCGTCACCCCGGCGATCGTGTTCGTCGCGGTGTTCGTCCTCGCCCCACTCGTGTTCGCGCTCTACATCTCGTTCACGAACTGGCCGCTGATCGGCCCGTACCGGTTCATCGGCCTGCAGAACTACCTCACGCTGTTCCAGGACCCGACGTTCGTGCACGCCATCGGGTACACGCTGCTGTACACGGCGATCGTCACCGTGCCGATCCTGGCGCTCGGGTACTTCCTCGCCGTGCTCGTGCGCGCCCGCCGTCGTGGGAGCACCCTGCTTCGGACGGTGTTCTTCCTGCCGTACGTCGTCGGGCTCACCACGCTGTCGTTCATGCTCGTGCTCGAGGCCCAACCGAACTCCGGCGCCGTGAACATGGTGCTCCGGTGGCTCGGGATCACCGACGGCAGCACCGCCTGGCTCGTGAACGGGCCGCTCGCGACACTGCTCATCTGCGTGCTCGTGGTCTGGGCTGTGTCCGGACTGACCATGGTGCTGCTCATGTCGGCGATGCAGGGCATCCCGGACGAGGTGTACGAGTCCGCGCAGCTCGAGGGCGCCTCGTGGTGGCAGACCGAACGGCTCATCACGCTCCCGATGATCCGGTCGACCATCGCCCTCAGCGTGATCATCTCGGTGATCGGGTCGCTGCTCGCGTTCAACCAGTTCTACATCCTCACGCAGGGCGGACCGGGCACCGAGACCACGACCATCGTCAACGCGATCTACAACCGCGGGTTCGTGAACCTGCAACTCGGTGCGGCGACGGCGGAATCGATCGCGCTCGTCGTCGTCATCGCGGCCGTCACGGTGTTCCAGTTCTGGGCACTCCGAGAGAAGGACTGAGCCATGAGCACCACGACCACACCGTCCACCATCGCGGCCGCCGACCTGTCGACCCGCACGGTCACCACGGCCGGGGACGGCGGACGCCGCCGTCGGCACCAGGGCAGCGTCCGTCACCCGCGGGACACCGCGGTCAAGCGCACCCTGTACGTGATCGCCGGCGTCGGCTCCGTCCTGGTCTTCGCCGTCCCCCTCATCTGGTCGATCCTGCGGGCCTTCCAGTCCGAGGCCGTCATCACGCAGGCGCCGGACGCGGCGACGTTCTTCCAGCTCGGCTGGCAGAACTTCGCCGCGGTGTTCAGCTCGTCGTCGCACCTGCTCTCGGGTGTCGTCAACTCGCTGATCGTGTCCATCTCGACCGCCGTGCTCACCGCGGTGATCGCGACGATGGCCGGGTACGGGTTCGCGCGGTTCCGGTTCCGTGGTTCCGGCATCGTGTTCGGGCTCGTGCTGTTGACGATGATGGTGCCGTTCCAGGCGATCCTCACGCCGCTGTACCTCGAGCTGAACGCGATGAAGCTGACGAACTCGCTGCTCGGGCTCGTGCTCTTCTACACGACGGTGAACCTGCCGTTCGGGGTGTTCGTGATGCGGAACGCCTTCGAGTCGATCCCGACCGAGCTCGAGGACTCGGCCTTCGTCGACGGGGCCTCCCGCTTCCGGGTGGTCGTCTCGGTGCTCCGTCCCCTGCTCCTGCCCGGCGCCGCGACCGCTGCGCTGTACGCGTTCCTGGCGTCGTGGACGGAGTTCCTCGGGGCGCTGACCTTCCTGACGAAGGACTCGCTCTACACGCTGCCCGTCGCGCTGCTCAACCTGCAGACGGGGGCGTACGGGCAGGTGTCGTACGGGAACCTCGTCGCCGGGTCGGTGGTGGCGATGATCCCGTGCATCGCGCTCTACGTCGGGCTGCAGCGGTTCTACGTCGCGGGCCTGTCGTCGGGGGCGTTGAAGGGCTGACGCGGCCCGGTGCCGGACGGGAGGCGCGGTGCGGGGTCGACCCGCGCCTCCCGTCCGGCACGCACGTGCGCCCTGCGCCGGAGCGGGCAGTTCACCTACGCGCTGCGCCGGACGATGAGCTCCGGGACGAGCAGCGTCTCGTCGCGGGGCTCCCCCTCGACGAGCGCCCGGACGGTCTCGAGCACCCGCTCCCCCATCGCCCGGAAGTCCTGCCGCACGGTGGTGAGCGGCGGGGTGAAGTGCGCGGCCTCGGGGACGTCGTCGAACCCGACGACGGCGATGTCGTCCGGAACCCGGAGCCCCTCGTCGGCGAACGCGTGCAGCACGCCGAGCGCCATCTGGTCGTTCCCGGCGAAGACCGCGTCGACGGTGTGCACGTCGATCGTCCGCGCCGCCGCGAAGCCGCTCGCGGGCGTCCAGTCGCCGTCGAGCACGATCGGTTCCAGGCCCGCGTCGCGCATGATCCGGTCGTACGTCGTCCGGCGCACCTCGGACTCCTGGGAGACGCCGGGGCCCGCGATGTGCACGATCCGCCGGTGCCCGTGCTGGAACAGGTGCTGCATCACGAGCGAGGTGCCGGCCGCCTGGTCGATCGCGACCGCGGCGACGCTCGGCGCGACCGGGGCCCGGGCGGCGTCGCGTTGCACCGCGTTCGCCACGACGACGGGCACCGTGACGGGGACCGTCAGCGACGCGAGGGCGTCGAGCACCCGGTTGTCGGCGGCGACGAGGACGATCGCGGCGACGTCCTGCGCGAGCAGGGTCGTGAGCGCGTTCGACAGGTCGACGGGGCGCGGGTCGTCGGGCAGTGTCGACAGCAGCACGTGGTAGCCGGCCGACCGGGCCGCCCGTTCGAAGCCGATCGCGGTGCTCGACGGGCCGTACAGGGCGTCGCCCGCGGTGATGATGCCGAGGGCGCGGCTGCGTCCGCCGGCGAGGGCCCGGGCGGCGGCGCGGGGACGGTACCCGAGCTCGACGACGGCGTCGGACACCTGCGCGCGGTACTGCTCGCGGACCGTCGGGTCGCCGTTGATCACGCGGGAGACGGTCTGGTGCGAGACCCCGGCGCGCTCGGCGACGTCGAAGATCGTGGGTGCCTTGCGGCGTCTGCCGCCGGCGTCCCCGAGCGCGGTCGTGGTCGTCACGTCGCCAACCGTACCGCGCAGTACGACGGACGCGGCAAGATCCCGAAACGGTCACGATGAGTTGACAGGCTGCCACGGAACCCACGTGTGTGAGCGCTCACATGAGCATCACTCCGGAGGAGCGGCGTCGCTCCCCACCCGAGCGCGTCGACGACGACGCGAGAGGAACAGAGGTACTTCGATGATGAAGCGCAGGATCGTCGCGGGGGTCGCGGCCCTCGGCATCGCTCTCTCCCTGGCCGCGTGCTCCGCGGGTGGACGTGCGTCCACCGACAGCAGCGGCAGCAGCGACTCGAACAAGGGCGCCCTCGTCGGCGTCGCCATGCCGACCAAGGTGTCGGAGCGCTGGATCAAGGACGGCAACGCCGTGAAGTCCGACCTCGAGAAGGCCGGCTACAAGGTCGACCTGGAGTACGCGGACAACAAGATCCCGCAGCAGGTCCAGCAGGTCAGCAACATGATCACGAAGGGCGCGAAGGTCCTCATCGTCGCGTCCATCGACGGCGGATCGCTCTCCGACCAGCTCGACGCCGCCGCCAAGGCCGGCATCAAGGTCATCTCCTACGACCGCCTGCTGACCGGCAACAAGAACGTCGACTACTACGTGTCGTTCGACAACGAGAAGGTCGGCGTGGACCAGGCGAACTCGCTGCTCACCGGCCTCGGCGTCCTCGACGCGGACGGCAAGAAGACCGGTGAGAAGGGACCGTTCAACATCGAGGTCTTCGCCGGTTCGCTCGACGACAACAACGCGAGCTTCTTCTTCAACGGCGCGATGAAGACCCTCAAGCCGTACCTCGACGACGGCACGCTGAAGATCGGCTCCGGGCAGGACCAGCTCTCCCAGGCCGCCACGCAGCAGTGGGACCCGGCGACCGCCAAGGCCCGCATGCAGAACCTCATCGCGAAGTCGTACTCCGGCGGCACCACGCTGAACGGCGTGCTCTCCCCGTACGACGGCATGTCGATCGGCATCATCTCGGCACTCCAGGGCGCCGGCTACGGCACCTCTGACCGTCCGCTGCCGACCATCACCGGTCAGGACGCCGAAGCGGCCTCGGTGAAGTCGATCATCGCCGGCCAGCAGTACTCCACCATCTACAAGGACACCCGCAAGCTCGCGAAGCAGTCCGCGACGATGGCCGAGGACCTGCTGTCGGGCAAGAAGCCCGAGGTCAACGACACCAAGACCTACGACAACAAGGTCAAGGTCGTCCCGACCTTCCTCTTCCAGCCCACCGTGGTCACGAAGGACAACTACAAGGAGATCCTCGTCGACTCGGGGTACTACACCGAGGCCGACCTCAAGTAGGACGCACCCCACCATCGGACTGGAGGCGCGGTGCCAGACCGCACCGCGCCTCCAGTCCGCCCATCCTGCGCGCGTCGGCGCGCACCACGGAAAGCGGTCCACATGGCGGACACCATCCTCGAGATGCGTGACATCACCAAGACGTTCCCCGGGGTCAAGGCCCTGCAGGGGGTCTCGATCCAGGTCGAACGCGGCCAGGTCCACGCGATCTGCGGCGAGAACGGCGCCGGCAAGTCCACCCTGATGAAGGTACTGTCCGGGGTCTACCCGCACGGCACGTTCGACGGCGAGATCCTGCTCGACGGGTCACCCGTGCAGTTCGGCGACATCAACGACTCGGAAGCAGCCGGCGTCGTGATCATCCACCAGGAGCTCGCGCTGAGCCCCTTCCTCTCGATCGCCGAGAACATCTTCCTCGGCAACGAGCGGTCCAAGGGCGGCTTCATCGACTGGAACAAGACGAACCTCGCCGCGGCGGAGCTGCTGCAGCGCGTCGGTCTGAAGGACAACCCGGTCACGAAGATCGTCGACATCGGCGTCGGCAAGCAGCAGCTCGTCGAGATCGCGAAGGCGCTGTCGAAACGGGTGAAGCTCCTCATCCTCGACGAGCCGACCGCGGCGCTCAACGACGACGACTCCGCGCACCTGCTCGACCTCATCCGGTCGCTGCAGGCCGAGGGCATGACGGCGATCATCATCAGCCACAAGCTCAACGAGATCAAGGCGATCGCGGACAAGGTCACGATCATCCGCGACGGCAAGACCATCGAGACGCTCGACATGCACGGCGACGAGGTGTCCGAGGACCGGATCATCCGCGGCATGGTCGGCCGCGACCTGTCGAACCGGTACCCCGTGCGGGAGAACCCGGTCATCGGCGAGGAGCTGCTCCGGATCGAGGACTGGACCGTCCACCACCCGCTCGACTCGTCGCGCGAGATCATCCACCAGGCGAACCTCAGCGTCCGGGCGGGCGAGATCGTCGGCATCGCCGGGCTCATGGGGGCCGGCCGCACCGAGCTCGCGATGAGCGTCTTCGGGCAGTCGTACGGCACCGGGATCACCGGCACCGTCTACAAGCGCGGCACGCCGGTGAAGACCCACACCGTGACGCAGGCGATCGACAACGGCATCGCGTACGTCACCGAGGACCGGAAGCGGTACGGCCTCAACCTCATCGACGACATCAAGCGGAACATCTCCGGATCGGCGCTCGGGAAGCTCGCGAACTGGGGCTTCGTGAACGCGTCGCAGGAGACCACCGTCGCCGGGCAGTTCCTCAAGAACCTCAACATCAAGGCGCCGAACGTCGACGTCGTCACCGGGAAGCTGTCCGGCGGGAACCAGCAGAAGGTCGTCCTGTCGAAGTGGATGTACGCCGACCCCGACGTCCTCATCCTCGACGAACCCACCCGCGGCATCGACGTCGGCGCGAAGTACGAGATCTACACGATCATCAACAGTCTGGCGGACCAGGGGAAGGGGATCGTCGTGATCTCCTCCGAGCTCCCCGAGCTGCTCGGCATCTGTGACCGCATCTACACGCTCTCCGAGGGCACCATCACCGCCGATGTGCCCCGCTCCGAGGCCACGCCCGAGGTCCTCATGCAGTACATGACCCAGGAACGGGAGACCCCTGTCAATGAACGCGCTTAAGTCCGCCGCCGGCTACCTCACCGGGCAGCTCCGACAGATCGGCCTGTTCATCGCGCTGATCGTCATCGTCATCTTCTTCCAGGTGACGACGAACGGCATCACGCTCGCGCCGATCAACGTCTCGAACCTGATCGTCCAGAACAGCTACATCCTCATCCTCGCCATCGGCATGGTGATGGTCATCATCGCCGGGCACATCGACCTGTCCGTCGGATCGGTGGTCGCCTTCACGGGCGCGATGGCGGGCGTGATGATCACCCAGTGGCACGTGCCGTGGCCGATCGCGGTCGTGCTCTGCCTCGTCATCGGTGCCCTCGTCGGCGCCTGGCAGGGGTTCTGGATCGCGTACTTCGGGATCCCGGCGTTCATCGTGACCCTCGCGGGCATGCTCGCCTTCCGCGGCGCCGCGCAGATCGTGCTGCAGAACCAGCAGATCTCGCCGTTCCCGGACGGCTTCCGGTCGCTCGGCTCCGGCTTCCTGCCGTCGTTCGGCACCACCGGGTACGAGCCGCTCACGATGATCCTCGGCTTCGCCGCCGCTGCCGTCATGGTGATCGCTGCCTTCCGCGGACGCGCCACCCGGCGGAAGTACCAGCTCGAGAGCGAGCCGTTCGCGTGGTTCATCGTGAAGACGGCGTTCGGCGCCGTGCTCGTGATCTACGTCGCGCTCCTGCTCGCCAGCTACAACGGCACCCCGATCGTGCTCGTCGTGCTCGGCGCCCTCGTGGTGATCTACTCGGTCGTCATGCGGAGCGCGGTGTTCGGCCGCCACATCTACGCCATCGGTGGGAATGCCCTGGCGGCGCAGCTGTCCGGCGTGAAGACGAAGCGCGTCACGTTCCTGCTCTTCGTGAACATGGGCGTGATCTCGGCGCTGGCCGGCGTCGTGTTCACCGGGCAGCTCAACCTCGCCTCGCCCAGCGCCGGCAACGGGTTCGAGCTCGACGCCATCGCCGCGGTGTTCATCGGCGGCGCGGCGGTCACGGGTGGCATCGGCACGGTGCCGGGCGCGATCGTCGGTGGTCTCATCATCGGCATCCTGAACAACGGCATGTCGATCCTCGGTGTCGGCACGGAGTTCCAGTCGCTCATCAAGGGCCTGGTGCTGCTCGCCGCCGTGGCGTTCGACGTGTTCAACAAGCGCCGGGCGGCGTCCGCGCGCAAGTAGCGGTTCGAACCGCGCGCCCAAGACTCGGGCTGGGCGACACATCTCGTGCTTCGGCGCGTGAGAACTGTCGCCCAGGCCGAGACTCGGCGCGGCGGCGGTGCGGATCAGGCCTCCGTGTGGCCCAGATCCGGCTCGGTGCGCAGGCACACCGTGCGTGACGCCGCGGCGTGCAACTCGAGGACGACGACCTCGTTCCGTCCCGGGCGGAGCACCGGCCCGGGGACCGCGAGGGTGTGCTGGGGCCCGCGGGACCAGAACCGGCCGAGGCAGAACCCGTTGACCCAGGCAACACCCTTCCGGAACCCGTCGAGGCACAGGAACCGATCGTCCGTCTCCGCGAGGTCGAACGAGCCCGTCGCGAACGCCGGACCGGCGAGCACGTCGCCGTCGGTGGGCTCGATCGCAGCGAGGACGTCGACCGCGGCGGGTGCCAGCGGGTCGAGGCCGAGCGGTGACGCGATCCAACGCGCGAGCGTGACACCGTCGACGGCCACTCCCCCGATCAGGCCCTTCGGCTCACCGATGCGGGGGCCGTAGTCGACGCGGCCCTGGTCCTCGACGAGGAGCTCGAGTGTGCCGGAGACGGGCGGCAGCGCGATCGCGCGGTCGTGGTGTTCGCGCTCCAGGACGCCGACGACGGTGCCGTCGACGGAGACGATCGCACGATCGCGGACCTCGGTGCCGACCGTGAGGACACCGCCGGAGGGCAGGTCGACCTCGGCGCGGTACAGCACGAAGCCACTGGCAGCACCGAGCGCGTCGAACGTCGGCGGGTCGTCGTGCGTGGACCAGCTGGTGAGCGCGGGCAGCAGGGAGCGGAGCGACGCGACACGGTCGAGACGGACGGCGATGTCCGAGGCGGGGGCGACCCGCGCCTCCAGGCCGACACCGCCGACACCGCCGACGCGGCCGGAGAGGCGACCCGATCCCCCGGGCTCCATCGACGCCGGCAGCGGCGGCACCGGCGCGTAGCGCGCGATCACCGATCGGAACGCGTGGAACTTCGGAGTCGGCCGCCCTGCCTCGTCGAGCGGGGCGTCGTAGTCGTACGACGTCGCGATCGGCCGGTACACGCCCTTGTCGTTCGCGCCGTTCGTGAAGCCGAAGTTCGTGCCGCCGTGGAACATGTAGATGTTGACGGAGCCGCCGGCGGCGAGCAGGTCTTCCAGGTCCGAAGCACTCGCGGCGGCGGACGTGGTGTGGTGGTGCTCGCCCCAGCTGTCGAACCAGCCGTCCCAGAACTCGGAGCACATGAGCGGACCGGTCGGCTGGGCCCGTCGAAGACGTTCGAGACGCTGTGCGGAGCGGGACCCGAACGACCCGGTCTTGTGCAGTGACGGAAGCGAACCGTCCTCGAGCATGGTGTCCATCGGCTGGTCGACGCTCGTGAACGGGACGGTCAGCCCGATGTCGCGGTGCATCTGCTCGAGCGCGCGGAGGTAGGCGGGGTCGGAGCCGTACGCGCCGTACTCGTTCTCGACCTGGACGAGGACGATCGGGCCGCCCTGGTCGATCTGGCGCGGGACGAGGACCGGCGCGAGCTGCTCCAGGTAGCGCTGCACCGCGGCGAGGAACTGCGGCTCGTTGCGACGCACGCCGACGGTGCCGTCCGCGAAGAGCCAGTACGGCAGTCCGCCGTTCGTCCATTCGGCGCAGATGTAGGGACCGGGCCGGACGATGGCGTGCATGCCCTCGGCGGCGACGAGGTCGAGGAACCGGCCGAGGTCGAGGCCGCCGGCGAGATCGAAGACACCCGGCTGCGGAGCGTGCGCGTTCCAGGCGACGTACGTCTCGATGGTGTTGAGCCCCATCAGCTTCGCCTTGCGGATCCGGTCCGCCCAGAGATCGGGGTGCACGCGGAAGTAGTGGATCGCGCCGGACAGGATCCGGTGCGGCTCGCCGTCGAGCAGGAAGTCGGTGTCGCCGATGGCGAAGCGCATGGAGTGACTCTTTCAGGAGTCGGGGCCGTGCGGAAGCATCCGCACGGCCCCGAGGGTGGAGGTGGAGCGGGTTACTTCGACGTGACCGTGAAGCCCTGGTCCTTGCCGTACTTCGCGAGGGCCTTCTGCCAGGCCTCGAGACCGCTCTCGAGCGAGGTGCCGTTCTCGTACGACTGCCCGACGGTGTCCGCGTAGACGCTGTTCGCGTACACCTGGTACGGCAGGTAGGTGAAGTCGTTGTCGGACGACTTCGACGCGTCGACGAGGACCTTGTTGATCTGCTGACCGCCGAAGTACGCCGGCTTCTCGTCGAGGAACGCGCTCGAGTCCAAGTCAGCGGTGGTGGACGGGAACCCGCCGGACTTCATGAAGACCTTGGTGGACTCCTTCGACGAGTTCAACCACTTGAGGAAGCCTGCGGCGAGGGCCGGGTTCTTCGACTGCTTCAGGACCGCCTCGGCGCTGCCACCGTTGTTCGCGGTCTGAGCGGTGCCGCCGTCGTAGGTCGGCATGGGCGCGACCCGCCAGTCACCGCTGGCGTCGGCGACGCTCGCCTCGAGGTTGCCGGGCATCCACGCACCGGTGATGAGCGTGGCGATCTGGCCGTTGCCGAGCTGCTTGTACCAGTCGTCACTCCATCCGACCGTCTTCGACAGCAGACCCTGCTCGACGAGCTGGTCCCAGGTCTTGGTCCACTTCTTCGTGCCGGCGTCGGCGAGGTTGATCGTGACCTTGTCGCCCTTGGTGGTGAACGGCGTGCCACCGGCCTGGGCGATCATGCTGGTGGTGAAGCCGGCGTCGCCGGAGTCCGCCGTGATGTAGGCGTTCGGGTCGGCGGCGTGCAGCTTCTTCGCCGCGGCCACGTACTCGTCCCAGGTCTTCGGCACGGCGATGCCGTACTTGTCGAACACCGTCTTGTTGTAGAACAGCGCCATGGGGCCGGAGTCCTGCGGGAGACCGTAGACCTTGCCGTCGAGGTCGACCGAGCTCCACGTGCTCGCGGCGAACTTGTCCTTCAGGTCGCCGAAGCCGTACGACGACAGGTCGAGGAGCGAGTCGGACAGCGCGAACTGGGGCAGGGCGTAGTACTCGACCTGGGCGACGTCGGGAGCCCCCGAGCCGGCCTTGATCGTGTTCTGCAGCTTCGTGTACTGATCTGCGCCGGTGCCCGCGTTGACCAGCTTGACCTTCACCTTGGGGTAGGCCTTCTCGAACGCGGCCACCTGGTCCTTCGCGGACGGGGTCCACGACCAGTAGGTGAGCGTGCCGCCCTTCTCCAGTGCCTTGTCGATGTCGTCGGACGAACCGCCGGAGGACGAACCGCCGGAGGAGCAGGCGGCCAGGGCGATCGCGGCGGTGACGCCGATGGCGAGGGCGCTGAGCCCGCGCCGGATGCGCTTGTGCATTCGGGTGCCTTTCACTTCTTCGTGTTGGGGGTGGTGCTGCTGTGGAGGGGACCTGGAGGCGCGTGGCGGAGTCGCCTCGCGCCTCCCGTCCGACGGATCAGGCCTTGACGGATCCGGCCGCGAGGCCGGACTGCCAGAAGCGCTGGAGGAAGAGGAACGCGACCACGATCGGGATGATCGTGAGGAGCGATCCGGTGACGACGAGGTTGTAGATCGGCTGCGCGCCGGAGCCGGTGGCCTGCGCGTTCCACTGGTTCAGGCCGACCGTGAGCGGGTACCACTTCGGGTCGCTCAGCATGATGAGCGGCAGGAAGTAGTTGTTCCAGGTGGCGACGACCGCGAACAGCAGGACCGTGACGACACCGGGCGCCAGCAGACGGAGAGCGATGGTGAAGAAGATGCGGAACTCGCCGGCGCCGTCCATGCGGGCGGCTTCGAGGAGCTCGGCGGGGATCGCATCGACCGCGTACGTCCAGACGAGGTACATGCCGAACGGGCTGATCAGCGACGGCAGGATGATCGCCCACGGGGTGTTCGTCAGGCCGAACTGGGAGAAAAGCAGGAACGTCGGGACGGCGAGCGCGGTGCCGGGGACGGCGATCGCGCCGAGGACCACGGCGAACACGGCTCGACGGCCGGGGAACTGGAACTTCGCCATGCCGTACCCGGCGATCGTGGCGAGCATGGTCGCGCCGCCGGCACCGACGACCACGTAGAGCAGCGTGTTGCCGAGCCACTGGACGAAGATGCCGTCGTTGTACGTCAGGGTGTCGATGATGTTCTGCCAGAGGTTGAACTTCCCGCCGAACCACAGGCCGAACGTCGACAGCAGCGAGGCCTGCGTCTTCGTGCTGTTCACGAGCAGGTAGAACAGCGGCGCGAACGAGTAGACGACGAAGACGACCATCACGGCGGTGAGGAGGCCGGAGCGTTTCTGCTTGCGCCCGCCCTCCGCGTTGCGGAGCCGTCGGGCGCTGGTGGGCCTGGAGGCGCGGCTCGCCCGGAAGCGCGGGTCGCGCTGCGTCGTGGTCGCCTCGGTGACCGTGGCGGGCGCGGTCGCGCCGGTCCCGCCGGTCGCGGGGTGCTGCAGGGTGCTCATCGGTTCTCCTGGCGGGTTCCGCGGACCTGGACGACGTAGGCGATCACGGCGGTGATGACACCCATGACGATCGCGACCGTGGCGGAGTAGTTGAACTGCTGACCGCTGAAGGACAGCGAGTAGGCGTACATGTTCGGGGTGAAGGCGCTGCCGATGACGTTCGGGGCGAGGGTCTTCAGCAGGTTCGGCTCGTTGAAGAGCTGGAAGCTGCCGATGATCGAGAAGATCGTGGCGATCACCATCGGGCCGCGGAGGGCCGGGAGCTTGATCGACCAGACGGTTCGCAAGGGGCCGGCACCGTCGAGCTCGGCGGCTTCGTACAGGTCGCCGGGGACGACGCGGAGTGCGGCGTAGAAGATGAGCATGTTGTAGCCGAGGAACTCCCACGTGACCACGTTCCCGATCGACGTGAGGACCCAGCCCGGGCTGAACGGCTGGAGCAGGTCGATCCCGAGCGCGTGGTTCGCGGCGCCGGTCAGCCCGAACTGGTTCCCGTAGATGAAGCCCCAGATGAGCGCCGCGACGACGCCGGGGACGGCGTACGGCAGGAAGACCGCGATGCGGAAGAACGACGTGCCCCAGAGTCGGGCGCTGTCGAGGGCGAGCGCGGCGACGAGCGCGAGGCCGAGCATGATCGGCACCTGCACGAGGAGGAACAGAACGACCCGACCGAGCCCGGACCAGAACTTCGCGTCTTGGAAGAGCTGCACGTAGTTGGCGAACCAGACGAACTGGTTGCCGCCGATGAGCTGATCACGGAACAGACTGAGCCAGAGGGCGTACCCGATCGGGACGATGAGCATCGCGACGAGGACGATCACGAACGGGCCCACGAAGAGCCATCCGGTGTACCGGCCGCGCGGCCTGGCGCGGCGCCGCGGTGGCACGGCCGGAGGGGCGACTCCGGCTCCGCGCGCTTCGAGCGTGCTCATGTGACTCCCTTGTCGTGCTGCATTCGGGTTCGTTCTATGTTGACGTCAACATCGAACGCGGCGACGATAGCATGGCAACGTCAACATGCGCTAGCGTTCGGGGATGCCGGTGTTCTCCCTCCGGCGCTGGACAGAAGGGGCGCACGTGACGACCGAGCTGTCCGCCACCCGTCGTTCCCCGTCGATGGCCGCCGTGGCGGAAGCCGCCGGCGTCTCGATGCAGACGGTGTCCCGCGTCGCCCGAGGGTTCGACAACGTCTCGCCGGAGACCCGCGACCGGGTGCGGCGCGTGATGGACGACCTCGGCTACCGGCCGAACCGCGCCGCCCGAGCCCTTCGGTCCGGGCGCTTCCGCACGATCGGCGTGATCATGTTCACCCTCGCGTCGTACGGCAACATGCGCACGCTCGAGGCCATCGCCGACGCCGCCGGCGCCGCGGACTTCACGATCACCCTGCTGCCGATGGCCTCCCGCACCGAGGAAGGCGTCCGCTCGGCCTTCTCGCGCCTGCACGAACAGGCCGTCGATGGGGTCGTGATCATCATCGAGTCGCACATCATCGACACGGCCGAAGTCGTCCTGCCCGACGGCGTCCCGATGGTCGTGGTCGACTCCACCGGCACGACGCAGCACCCGGCGATCGACACCGACCAGGCCGACGGCGCGCGGCAGGCGACACAGCACCTGCTCGACCTCGGGCACGAGACCGTCTGGCACGTGGCAGGGCCCGAGTCGTCGTACTCCGCCGCACGACGTCTCGCCGCCTGGCAGGCCACGCTCGAGGCCGCCGGGCGAACCGTCCCGCCGATCTTCCACGGTGGCTGGAGCGCCGAGTCGGGCTATCGTGCCGGGCTCACGATCGCGGGTCGGCCAGAGATCACCGCCGTCTTCGCCGCGAACGACCAGACCGCGCTCGGTGTGCTCCGGGCCGCCCACGAGCTCGGTCGCGCCGTGCCGGAGACGCTGAGCGTGGTGGGCTTCGACGACTCCCCCGAGTCCGACTCGTTCTGGCCGCCGCTCACCACCGTGCACCAGTCCTTCGACGAGGTCGGGCAGCGCGCGGTGACCAGCCTGCTCGCACAGATCGAGGGCGAAGACGTCAGCCGTGTCGACGACCTCGTCCCGGTGCGTCTGGTGGTCCGGTCGAGCACGGCTGCACCGCCGGTCTGACCTCCGGGCGGACCGCCGCGTCGTGCGGGACGGTTGCGGAAACCCGCGCCGACCGGAGGCCCGGTCCGGTCGCGAGGCGCAGCGCCGCCGGGCCGCCAGCCGCGAAAGCGACACTAACCCGCCAAACTTCCGCGCACGTCTGTCGCGCTCGCGGGACAGAACCACGCCGACCCCGGCACGGTGTCGCTTTCGCGCACCGAGCGCGACCCCCCGCCGGACGGGAGGCACGGCGCCCGCCCGCCCCGCGCCTCCCGGCCCGCCGACCGCGAAAGCGACACGAACCCGCCAAGCTTCCGCGCACATCTGTCGCTCGCGGGACAGACCCACGCCGATCCCGGCACGGTGTCGCTTTCGCGCACCGAGCGCGCCCACCCGCCGGACGGGAGGCACGGCGCCCGCCCGCCCCGCGCCTCCTGGCCCGCCGACCGCGAAAGCGACACGAACCCGCCAAACTTCCGCGCACATCTGTCGCGCTCGCGGGACAGACCCACGCCGACGCCGGCACGGTGTCGCTTTCGCGCACCGAGCGCGACAAGCGCACCGAGCCCGCCCGCCCGCCGCCCCCGCGCACGGCAGAGGGCGCCGGCCCGCGCTGCGGCCCGACGCCCTCTGTGCTCACTCGACGCCCGCCGCAGCGTGCGCCGAGGCGCTTCAGCCGATCGACACGGCGGTCCAGGAGACCGGGGGCAGCTCGATCGTGACGGTGTCGCCCTCGCGGTGGACGCTCTCGTTGGTCCGCAGGCCAACGCGCGTCGTGTTCGCCAGGTCGTTCACGGCGTGCACGTCGTCATCCCAGACGCCCTCTGCTCGGACCTCGGCGTCACCGGCGGCACCGAGGCCGGCCAGGTCGATCGTGACGGTCGTCGCCTCGGAGGGGTGCCGGTTGACGAGGAACACCGCGACGGCGCCGTCCTCCGACACCGTGGCCGCCGAGTCCACGACCGGGACCTCGCCGTACTTGCCCCCGTCGACCGTGTCGCCCGAGGTCTTCACCTGCAGCGAGGTGCCCTGCGCGAGGCGCGACGTGAGCGAGAACGGGAAGAAGGTGGTCTGGCGCCAGGCCGGCCCACCGGGCTCCGTCATGATCGGGCCGATCACGTTGACGAGCTGCGCGAGCGATGCCGAGGCCACGCGGTCGGCGTGACGGAGGAGCGAGATGAGGAGCCCGCCGACCACGACCGCGTCGGCGACGGTGTAGACGTCCTCGAGGAGGCGCGGGGCGACCGGCCACTCCTCGAGCGTGAACTCCCTTGCCTGCTCGTGCCACTTCGTGATCGACCAGACGTTCCACTCGTCGAACGAGATGTCGATCCGCTTGTCGGACTTCTTCTGCGCCTGCACGTGGTCCGCGGCGGTCGTGACCGTCTTGATGAAGTGGTCCATGTTGACGCCCGAGGCGAGGAACGAGGCGAGGTCGCCGTCCTCCTCGTAGTAGGCGTGCGCGGAGATGTAGTCGACGTCGTCGTAGGTGTGCTCCAGGACGGTGCGCTCCCACTCGCCGAACGTCGGCATCGAGGCCCCGGACGAACCGCAGGCGACGAGCTCGAGGTCGGGCTGGATCTGTCGCATGGCCTTGGCGGTCATCGCGGCGAGCTTGCCGTAGTCGTCGGCGTTCTTGTGGCCGAGCTGCCACGGTCCGTCCATCTCGTTGCCGAGGCACCACATCTTGATGGCGAACGGCTCGTTGCGGCCGTTCGACCGTCGGTACTCGGACAGCGCGGTGCCGGCGTCGATGTTCGCGTACTCGAGCAGCTCGATGGCCTCGGCGGTGCCGCGGGTGCCGAGGTTCACGGCGAGCATGAGCTCGGAGCCGACCAGGTCGAGCCAGTGCTGGAACTCGTGCAGGCCGACCTCGTTGGTCTCGGTGGAGTGCCACGCGAGGTCGAGGCGGCGGGGACGCTCCGACACCGGACCGACGCCGTCCTCCCACTTGTACCCGGAGACGAAGTTGCCGCCGGGGTAGCGGATGGCGGAGACGCCGAGCTCCTTGACGAGCTCGACGACGTCGCGGCGGAAGCCCTGTTCGTCGGCGGTCTCGTGGGCGGGCTCGTGGATGCCGTCGTAGACGTGGCGTCCGAGGTGTTCGACGAACCCGCCGAACAGGCGACGTCGCACCGGCCCCACGGTGAACGCGGCGTCGAGGACGAGGTGTGTGCGGGGCATGGATCTCCTTCGATCGTGCGAGCGGGTCGTACGGGGAGCGGGACGACCGGACGGTGTACCGAGTCGCACCGTCACAAAAGTGAGCGCTCACCCACGAGAAACGCTACCCGGTTCCGCGCCAGCGCGAAAGGGGTGGCGGATGATGGGAGCGAGCGCTAATGTGAGCGCTCACGGAGCACCGACCCGCTGCTCCGTGTGCAGAGCAGCGATGCTCTGGCCCGGAGCACCGACCCTGTTCCGGTCTCGGCCCGTCCCGATGGAGTGATGCCATGCCGATCCGACCAGCAACACCCGCGACGCGACTCTCGCGCCGCGGCTTCCTCGCCGCCGGAGCAGCGGCCGCGACGGTCCTGCCGCTCGCAGCGTGCTCGAGCCCGATCGCAGCCGGGCTCGCCGGAAGCGCCCTCAACCCCGAGACGCTCGTCTTCTGGAACCTCTTCGGCGGCGGCGACGGCGCGCGCATGCAGACGATGGAGGCCGGGTACGCCAAGCAGCACGGCGGATCGTCCTCGCTGCAGGCCACGACCTTCGCCTGGGGCAACCCGTACTACTCGAAGCTGACACTGGCCACCGTCGGGAACAAGCCACCGGACGTCGCGATCTCCCACCTCACCCGGGCGAAGCCGCTCTGGGACGGGGACCTGCTCGACCCCATCACGAGCGACGACCTGGCGAGCGTCGGGCTCAGCGCCAGCGACTTCAACCAGAAGGCCTGGGCCGCGCAGAAGACCGACGGGAAGAACGTCGCGATCCCGCTCGACACCCACCCCTTCGTCCTGTTCTACAACGTTGACATCTGCCAGAAGGCGGGCCTGCTCGACGGTGACGGCAAGCTCAAGGACCTGTCCGGCATGGACGCGTTCGAGAGCGCCCTGGCCGCGGTCTCGAAGGTCACCGGCGGCGGCGCGCTCAACGTCGCGAACGTCAGCGAGACGGCGACGCCGTGGCGCTTCTTCTGGACGCTCTACAACCAGATCAACGGAGCCACCCCGTTCCTCAGCGACGGCGGCGCGAAGCTGACGGTGAACGAGGACGCCTACAACGAGGTGACCAGCCGCACCCAGAAGTGGGTCAAGCAGGGCTGGCTCAACAAGGGCCTCGACTACGCGACCGCCCAGACGCTGATGTTCACCGGCAAGGTGGGCTTCTTCATGCAGGGCGAGTGGGAGATCAGCACGGCCCAGTCCGTCAAGGGCCTGAAGTTCGGCATGGCACCGGTCCCGCAGCTGTACGACAAGCCCGCCACCCAGGCGGACTCGCACACGTTCGTGCTCCCCCGCAAGGACCGGACGCCCGAGCAGCGCAAGCAGGCGATGCTGTTCATCAAGCAGATGCTCGAGCAGAGCATGACCTGGGCCGAGGGCGGCCACGTGCCCGCCTACATGCCGACGTTCGACAGCACCGCCTACAAGAAGCTGACGCCGCAGTCGAACTACGCCGCCGCCGCGGAGACCGCCGTCTTCGACGACGCCGCCTGGTACGGCGGTTCCGGATCGACCTTCGAGAACACCGTCGGCGCGCAGCTCGCGCTCGTCCAGCAGGGCACGTCACCGGCGACAGCACTCAAGGCGATCAAGGACCAGCTGTCGACGTACCTCAACACCCCGAGCCCGCTGTGAACGGGCACGCGAACACCGCGGACGACGCGGGCACCGCCAACGACGTGAACACCGCGCGAAAGGCACGATGACGTGACTGCAGCACCAGTCCTGACCCGTCCCACGGATGCGAGCACCGCTCCGCGACGGCTCCGCACCTACCGGACCAGTCTCACCCGCGGCCAGGGCCGCAGCGGATGGCTGTTCCTCGCCCCCTTCGGCCTGTTCTACCTGGCCTTCCTGCTCGGCCCGACGATCTGGATGATCGTCACGAGCTTCTTCAACACCTCGACCGTCCGCACCGGACTCGGCAGCTTCGCCGGGTTCGCGAACTACGCGGAGATGCTCGGGCGCGCCGACTTCTGGTCGTCGCTCTGGCACACGCTGCAGTTCACGCTCTACACGACGCCGCCGCTCGTCATCCTGGCGTTCATCTTCGCCGTGCTGACGAACCGGATGAACCGCGGCCAGTGGTTCTTCCGGCTGGCGTTCTTCCTGCCGTTCATCCTGCCGTCGGCGACGATCTCCCTCATCTGGGTGTTCATCTTCACGCCGAGCACCGGGCTCTGGGCGAGCGTGCAGTCGTTGTTCGGCATGACCCCGGGCTCCGGTGTCCTGTCGAGCCCGAACACGGCGATGATCGGCGTCGCGATCGCCACCGTGTGGTGGACGCTCGGGTTCAACTTCGTCCTCTACCTCGCCGGGCTCCAGGAGATCCCGCGCGAGTTGTACGAAGCGGCCGCCGTCGACGGTGCGTCGAACTGGCAGCAGATCAAGTCGATCACGCTGCCGCTCCTCGGCCGCACGACGACGCTGGTCATCCTGCTGCAGATCATCGCGAGCCTGAAGATCTTCGACCAGGTCTACCTGATGACGAACGGCGGCCCGGGCATCTCCACCCAGGTCTCGCTGCAGCTCATCACCGGCGTCGGCTTCACCGACAACCGGCTCGGCGCGGCCTCGGCCGCGTCGGTGCTCCTGTTCATCGTGATCGTCGCGATCGCGGTCATCCGGCAGATCGTCGAGCGCGCTGCCGCCAAGCGAGAGATCGGGGCCTGACATGACCGCCACCGAGAGCATCACCCGCCCCAAGCTCCGCTCCGGCGTCTCCGCCGCGGCACCCTCGAACGCCGCGAGGATCGGTGTCTCCGGCAGGGGCTTCAACATCGCCGCGGCCATCGTCCTCACGGTGTTCGCGATCATCTGGCTCATCCCGAGCCTGTTCGCCCTGAAGACGTCACTGTCCGACAACGGTGTCGCCGCGCTCGGTGCGAACGCGATCCTGTCGAACTGGAACCCGACGCTGCACTCCTACGCGTCGCTGTTCCAGGCCGGCGACATCTGGAACTGGTACCTCGCGAGCGCCATCACCAGCGTGGTGACGGCACTGCTGACGGTGCTGTTCGCGTCGATGGCGGCGTTCGCCCTGTCCCGGCTCGTGTTCCGCGGCCGGAACCTCGCGTTCCTGCTGATCATCCTCGGGATCATGATCCCGACGCAGGTGCTGATCATCCCGATCTTCCAGGAGCTCAACGCCGTCAGCCTGCTCAACACCTACTGGTCGGTCATCTTCCCGCAGGTGCCCGCCGTGATCGCGGTGTTCATCTTCAAGCAGTTCTTCGACGGCATCCCCAAGGAGCTCGAGGAGGCCGCTCGCATCGACGGCGCCGGCCTCTGGAAGATCTACTGGTCGGTCATCCTGCCGCTGTCACGTCCGGTGATCGCAGCGGTGACGATCCTGACGTTCGTCGGGGTGTGGAACAACCTGCTGCTGCCGCTGTTCGTGCTGTCGAACCCGGACCTCATGACGATCCCAGTGGGACTCGCCACGGTCCAGGGCAGCTTCGGTCAGCGCTACGCGGACATCCAGGCCGGGGCGATCCTGGCGGCGCTGCCGCTGATCATCCTGTACCTGATCTTCCAGCGGCAGATCGTCGAGGGTGTGACCGGGTCCGGTCTCAAGGGCTGACGCCACCACAGGGCGGACGGGAGGGACGGTGCCAGCTGGCACCGTCCCTCCCGTCACGGCCGTCACGCCGCTGACGCGTCGCGCCGGTACCGGCGGCTGGGGCCCACCTCCAGTCCGTAGGTGGTCGCGTCAGGCCGGTACGGACTCGCGGGTCTCGTGCTTCCAGAAGCCGGAGAACGTGATGCGGGACTTCGGCAGGCCCGCACGGTGCAGGTGCCGGCGCCCCTCCGTCGCGAGCGTCGACTCCCCCACGACGAACGCGTAGCCACGGTCGTCCGCCGGAACGTGGCGCTGCAGCTCGGCGAGCGCGGCCCGACCGGGGACCGCGTGCGGGTCGGTGTCCTCGCGGACGATCCACGTGACGGCGACCCCGATCGGCGCGTCGAGTTCGCGGACGTCGCCGGCGGTCGGGACCTCCTGGATGATGCGGCCGACGGTGTCCCGCGGCAGCGACGCGGCGATGCCGACGACGCCGGGGAGTCCGGTCTCCTCGGCCGCGATCACGACCTCGCTGGTGTCGTCGGGGCAGTCGAAGATGCAGCCCTGGTCGAGCATCGCCAGTTCGTCGCCGGGGCGAGCGGCGCAGGCCCAGATCGCGGCGCGTCCCTCGGGCTCGCCGTCGTCGTCCGTGTGCACGACGAAGTCGATGTCCATCTCGGCGGTGCCGTCGGCGAGCATCCGGAAGGCGGCGACCGTGTAGTTCGCGCAGTGCGGGCGGACGTCCTCGGGGATGGCGAGGAACGTCGGCCACCACTTCTTGCCGTCGAGGTCGGGCATCCGGAAGACGTCCTGGTCCGGGCGCTGGACGAACAGCCGGAACCAGTGGTCGAACCCGAGGTACCGGAACTCGCGGAGGTCCTCACCGATGACCGTGACGCGCTGCATCGACGGCGTGCTGCGCTCGGTCCGGAGGACTCGGGCGCGGAAGAGCCGGGGGTTCTCGGGCAGGAGCCGCGGGGTCTTCGCCATGAGGCAAGGCTAACCTAAGATGATCTCCGTGCCAGCCCCCTCCTCCGCCCTGGCCCCCGCGCCGGAGACCCGTGTCGTGAACCCGACGGACGCCCTCGGGATCCACCGAGACGCCGTCCGCCGTCGCGTGCTCGTGATCGTCGGCCTCGTGGTGATGCTCGCCCTGATCGCGGTGGCGAGCATGCTCCTCGGCAGCAACCGGATCGGGATCGACCGCGTGCTCGCCGGCCTGACACGCACCGGGAGCGGCACCGACGAGGCGATCGTCTGGGGCTCCCGGATCCCGCGTACGTGCATCGGCGCAGCGGTCGGCGCGGCGCTGGGCATCGCCGGACTACTCATGCAGGGACACACCCGGAACCCGCTCGCCGACCCCGGCCTGTTCGGCGTCTCGTCGGGGGCCGGACTGGCGGTGGTGATCGGCGTGTACGTCTTCGGCGTCACCGGCACCGGTGCGACGGTGTGGTTCGCGCTCGTCGGCGCACTGGTCGCGAGCGTCGTGGTGTTCTCGGTGACGATCGCGGGCAGCGGGACGGCGAGCCCCGTGCCGCTCGCCCTCGCCGGCGCCGCGGTCTCCGCACTGCTCGGGGCACTGACGTCGTTCGTGGTGCTCACCGACCAGGACTCGCTCGACGCCTACCGGTTGTGGGTCGTCGGGTCACTCGCGGCACGGCAGCTCGACGTGCTCGGCGCCGTGTGGCCGTTCCTCGTCGCCGGACTGGTGCTCGCCGTGCTCAACGTGCGAGCGCTCGACGCCCTGGGACTCGGCACCGACCTGGCGAAGGGCCTCGGCGAGAACGTCCTCGTCGCCCGGTTGGTCGGGCTCGGGGGGATCACGCTCCTCGCCGCCGGGGCCACCGCGGCCGCGGGACCGATCGGCTTCGTCGGCCTCACCGTGCCCCACGTCGCCCGAGCGCTGGCGGGCACCGGGCACCGCTGGGCCCTGCCGGTGTCGGCGCTCGTCGGCGCGGCGCTCGTGCTGCTGGCGGACGTGGTCGGCCGGCTGATCGGCGGGTTCTCCGAGGTGGAGGTCGGCATCGTCCTCGCCGTCATCGGCGGTCCCGTGTTCGTCGCCGTCGCCCGCCGTCGATCGCTGGTGTCGCTGTGAGCGCGGCGGACGCGGCACGCACGGGGACGACCGACACTGTGCACACCGGCGCGACGGGCACGGCACCGACCGCGGCCGGGCGCCGCGGCGTCGTCGTCGGCCCCGTCGGGCTCGCCTGGCGTCCGCGCGTGTTCTGGTACACGGTCGCCGCGATCGCCGCCGTCGGCATGCTCGTCGTCCTCGGCGTCGCGATCGGCTCGACGTGGATCGCGCCCGCGACCGTCGTCCGCTCCCTGCTCGGGCTCGAGAGCGGCCCCGACGCGTTCATCGTCTCCACGCTCCGTCTCCCCCGGGTCCTCACCGGCACCCTGGTCGGCCTCACACTCGGTGTCGCCGGCGCCCTCACCCAGACCTTCACGCGGAACCCCCTCGGGACGCCGGACATCATCGGCGTGACCTCCGGCGCCAGCGTGGGGGCCGTGGCCGCGATCGTCCTCGGCGGCGGCACGTACTCGGTGTCCTCGATCGTCCTCGGCGGCGGGATCCCCGTCGCTGCGACCATCGGTGCGCTCGTCGCCGCGATCGCGGTGTACGGCCTCGGCTGGCGCGGCGGCGTGCAGAGCTATCGACTGGTCCTCGTCGGCATCGGGGTGAGCGCCACGCTCGACGCCGTCACGAGCTACCTGCTCGTCCGGGCCAAGATCACCGTGGCGGCGGCCGCGTCCCAGTGGCTCGTCGGCAGCCTGTCGAGCACGTCGTGGTCGAGCGTGTGGCCGCTGCTCATCGTCGCCGCGGTCGCGGTCCCCCTCGCCCTGGCGACGAGTGCGTCACTCGGCATCGGGCAGCTCGGCGACGAGGTCGCGACCGGCGTCGGCCTGGCCGTCCAGCGCCACCGGCTCATCGTGATCGCACTCGCGGTCGTCCTCACCGCCGCCGCCGTGGCCGCTGCCGGGCCGGTCGGGTTCGTGGCGTTCGTGGTCCCGCAGATCGGACTCCGGCTCGCCGGCACGAACCGTCCCCCCCTGTTGCTCGCAGGAGCGCTCGGCGCCGTGCTCGTCCTCGCCGCCGACCTCCTCGCCCGAGCGGCGTTCCCGTGGCAGGTGCCGGTCGGCATCATCACGACCGTGATCGGCGCCCCGTACCTGATCTGGCTCCTCATCCGTCACCGCAAGGAGATGTCCCGATGACCGACCGCAGCACCGCCCCCGTCCTCGAGGCCCGCGGCCTCTCGGTCGGCTACGACCGGCACCCCGTCCTCACCGACCTCGACCTCCGCATCGAGCGGGGCACGGTCACGACGTTCCTCGGGGCGAACGGGTGCGGGAAGTCCACCCTGCTCAAGGCCTTCGGCCGGGTGCTCAAGCCGCAGGCGGGCGAGGTCCACCTCGACGGCGTCCCGATCCGACGGGAACCGAACCGCGCCGTCGCCCGGAAGCTCGCGATCCTGCCGCAGTCCCCCGTGGCGCCGGCCGGCACGAGCGTGCTCGACCTCGTGATGCGCGGGCGGAACCCGCACCAGTCCTGGGCGAAGCCGTGGACAGCGGACGACGCCGACGTCGCCGAGCAGGCGATCGCCGCCACCGGCCTCACCGAGGTCGCCCACCGGGACGTCGCGAGCCTGTCCGGCGGGCAGCGTCAGCGCGCCTGGATCGCCCTCGTGGTCGCGCAGCAGGCGGAGACGCTCCTGCTGGACGAACCCACCACGTACCTCGACCTCGCCCACCAGCTCGAGGTGCTCCGTCTCGTCCGGCGACTCAACCGCGAGCAGGGTTCGACCGTCGTCATGGTCCTGCACGACCTCTCGCTCGCCGCGCGGTACTCGGACCGGCTCGTCGTCCTGCACGCGGGCGGGGTCGCGGCGGACGGCACCCCGGACGAGGTCCTCACGCCACAGCTCCTCGAGCGGGCGTTCGGCCTGCACGCCCGCGTGGTCCCGGACCCGGTCACGGGCGCGCCGATGATCGTCCCCGAGGCGGACGAGCACGAAGCCGGCCTCGCCGAGCGGCACGAAACGGAACTGGCGAGCTCCGGAAACTTAGGTTAGCCTCTCCTAACGTGAAGCTCTCCCGCCGCGGCTCCCTCCGTGCCGCCCTCGTGACCTCCGTGGCCGTCTCGGCCCTCCTCCTCGCCGGCTGCTCGGGCACGAACAGCTCCGATGACAGCGCCGGCAGCGGCAGCACCGCCGCGTCCGACGGCGCGTGGTCCTACAAGGACGCCACCGGAACGACCGTCAAGGTCGACCACACGCCCAAGCGCGTCGTCGTCCTCAACGACATCGCGCTCTCGTTCATCGAGTACGGGCTCGAGCCGGTCGGCACCTTCGGCCAGCTGACCATGGCGAAGGACGCCCGTTTCGAGGGACTCGACACCGACGGCATCGCCCAGCTCGGCACCGGCTACGGCGACATCGACCTCGAGCAGCTCGCCGCCCTCAAGCCGGACCTCGTCGTCACCTCGGTCTACCCGACGGACGAGAAGGGAACTCTCGACGACACGCAGCCGGGCTACGGCTTCAAGGACCTGGAGCAGCAGAAGCAGATCCAGGCGATCGCGCCCGTCGCCCAGGTGAAGTGGGGCGGCAAGGGCGAGGACGTCATCAAGGACATCACCGGCCTCGCCGAGTCACTCGGCGCGAAGGAGTCCACGGTCGCCGAGGCCGAGAAGCGCTTCGACACGGCCGCCGACGAACTCGAGAAGGTCGCGAAGGAGAAGGACCTCTCGGTCGTCTCGATGTACGCCGACGGCGACGGCGCCTACGTCACCCGTCCGAGCGACGAACCGACGCTGCAGATGTACTCGTCGTTCGGCGTCGACCTGGTGAACCCGAAGCCCGAGGGCTTCTACTGGGGCATCTACTCGTGGGAGAACGCCGGCCAGATCACCGGCGACGTGATCCTGCTGTCGCAGCAGGGCTACCAGGTCGCCGACCTCGAGAAGCAGCCGACCTTCGCCGACAACGCCGCCCTGCAGGCGGGCCAGGTGCACAGCTGGACCTTCCCCGCGCTCGACTACGCGTCGCAGGCGGACTACATGACGAAGCTCGCGGGCTGGCTCGAGGACAGCGAGAAGCTGTCCTAGACGCGACCCTGTGACGGACGGGAGGCGCGGTGCCGGCTGGCACCGCGCCTCCCGTCTCGGTGCCGGATACGCTCGACGGATGGCGGACCACGGATGGCGCGAGGACGTCCTCGGAACGCCGTTCGAACGCCTCGAACTCCCGCTCGGCGAGGACCACGAGGGGCCCGTCGTCGCGACCCTCGTGCGGCGTCGGCGATCGCCCGCCGACCTCCTGCTGCACGCGCACGGGCCGTTGCACGGCGTCGACGTGCTGTACGTGCACGGCTGGTCGGACTACTTCTTCCAGGTCGAGCTCGCCGAACGCATCGAGCGGCTCGGAGCGCGGTTCCACGCTCTGGACCTCCGCAAGTACGGCCGGAGCCTGCGCCCGCACCAGACCCCGGGCAACGTCGACGACCTCGCCACCTACGACGAGGACATCGCCGCAGCACTCGCCGCGATCGCCGCCGAGCACCACGGCGACTCCGGACGACGGCTCGTGCCGATGGGGCACTCGACCGGCGGCCTCACGCTGTCGCTGTGGGCGGCACGGCACCCGGAGCGGGTCGACGGCCTCATCCTGAACAGCCCGTGGCTCGAGTTCCAAGCGAGCGCGGTCGGCCGGGCACTCGTGGCACCGGTGATCAAGCTCGGAGCGCGGCGGAACCCGCTCGCGCCGATGCCAGCAGTCGACCCGGGCTTCTACACCCGGACGGTCTCAGCAGCGGGCGAGGGCTCGTGGACCTACGACCAGCAGTGGCGGCCCGACCGGGGCTTCCCGCTGCACCCGGGCTGGCTCGCCGCGGTGTTCGACGGCCAGGCCACCGTCGAGGCCGGCCTCGAGCTCGAGGTCCCGGTGCTCGTCATGTTGAGCGACAAGAGCATGCTGCAGCCGCGGTGGGACGACGGGATGGCCCGGGCCGACGTCGCCCTCAACGTCGACGTCGTCGCGCACCGCGCCCTGTCCATCGGCAGCGAGGTGACCGTCCGCCGGCTGCACGGCGCCCTGCACGACGTCGTGCTGTCCACCCCCGAGGTCCGCGAGCGGGCGTACGACTCGATCGGCCGGTGGGCGGCGACCCTGCCCCGTTAGCCCGAGCGGCGATCAGACCGGTCGGCTGAACAGGTTCACGAGGTTGCCGTCCGGATCGCGGAACAGCGTGGAGCGGTTGCCCCACGGCATCCTCGCCGGCGGCAGGACCACGTCGTCGAGCCCGTCGGCCAGCCGTTCGTACGTGCCGTCCACGTCGTCCACGAGGAACTCGACGACGACGCTCCCGTTCGCCCGGGCCGTCGGCGCTGCGTCCCCGAGCATCGCGACGGTCGCCGGCGTCCCGAGTGCGAGCACGGCCCCGCCCGTCACGATCTCCGCGAACACCGGTGCCGGCCGACGTGCCGTGGTCCCGGTGACCCGTTCGTAGAACGCCACCATCCCGTCGAGGTCCTCGGTGATGATCCGGATCGATGCGAACTCCATGGTGTGCCCTCCCGGGTGACCGCCGTGGCCACCCGGGATCGAGCATCCTCGGCCACCGCGACACCGTCCTGTCGGTGTTCCCCGGATCACTCCCCGAGGACGGGCCGGAGCACGCCGTGCGGGATGTCGAGCTCCTCGATCCGGACGACCCGCGGCGGTGCGACCTCGTCGGTCTCCTCGACGGCGAGCACCCGGTCGCCCCGGAACGCCCGGATCCCGTCGCGGAGTCGACACCAGGCGACGAGGTACCAGTCCTCGCCCTTGCCGATGTACCCGAGCGGCTCGACCGTCCGCTCCGAGTCGTTGCCGGCGGCGTCGCGGTAGCGCATCCGCACGACCCGGCCGCCGGTCAGCGCCCCCGCGAGCCCTGTGGGCGCCGGCGCTCGGTCGCCCGCCTCGAGCAGGTGCACCCGGCGCGCCAACCTCGCCGTGCGTCGGGCGTCGTCCTCGGCGAGCACGGCGGTCACCTTCCGGGCGGCACTCCGAGCCGCGTCCCGGAAGGGGCTGTTCGCGAGGGCGCCGAGGCCGATCGCCACGGCGAGCGCCTCCTCGACGGTCAGTCCGAGCGGCGGCAGGGTCGCGCGGGCGTCGATCGTGTACCCGCCGGTGCGTCCGGGCTCGGCCCAGATCGGCACGCCGGCCTCCTGCAGCGCGAGCAGGTCCCGTTCGACCGTGCGGACGCTGACCCCGAACCCCTCGGCGAGCCGACGGGCGCTCCGCAGTGCGGGAGCCGCGGCCCGCAGTTCCTCGACGAGCGCGTAGAGACGATCCGTCCGGTTCACCGTCCGCGCACCCACGCCACGACACGGTCCACCGTCGGGTCGTACCCGTCCGTGGTGTCGACCTCGAGCCGGGGGCGGCCGAGGTCCAGCGGGTCCGTCACGAGCGGAGCGTTGCGGGCCACGCGGGCGTCGATCGCCGCGCCGTGCCCGCGCGCGACGAACCGTCCGTACGCCAGGTCCGAACGGCAGTGCACGTTCCGGACGTCGCCCGCCGGGTCGAGGACACGTCGGACGTCCGCCTCGGACTGCCCACGGTAGAGCGTCGCATCCGCGACGACGCTGCACCCGGCCGCGGCGAGGTGCGCCGTGGCGGTCCAGAACAGCTCCACGCCGTGCGCGACGACCTGGTCGCGGTCCAGGTCCGCGCCGTCCACGAGTCCCGCGTACAGGCGGTCGCGGTCGACGCGGGGCCAGCCGAGCGCGTCGGCGAGCACGGTCGCGAGTGTCGTCTTGCCGCTGCCGGGTGCTCCGCTGATGAGCGCGATCGTCGCCATGGCGACGACGGTACCGACTCCCGCCACGACCGGCTGGAGGCGCGGTGCCAGCCCGCACCGCGCCTCCAGTCGGTTCGTGGGTCGCGTCTCAGGAACGCGACAGGCGTGTGACCGTCGTGTGCGCGCCGTCCGTGATCAGCCCGTCGAGCGCGTCGCGGTACGCGGCCACGAACCGCTCCTCGTCCACGAGGTCCCCGAACACCTGGCGGTTCCGGAGGAAGGCGAGCCGGTCCTCGCGCTGGGTCTTGGCGATCGGGACGAGCTGCTCGGCGAGCCGGTCGACGACGGTGATCGGTTCTCCTGATTCGTCGGTGCCCTCGGCGTAGCGCGCCCATGACGCGACGATCCCGGCGGACAGCGCGACGGGTCCGCCGGATGCCAGGTTCTCGCGGACGACGGGCAGGAGCCACTTCGGGATCCGGTCGCTCGACTCGGCGCAGAGCCGGGCGAGGGTGTCGCGGACCTCGGGGTTCTGGAAGCGCTCGATGAGCGTGGACTTGTAGTCCTCCAGGTCGATGCCGGGCACGGGCTTGAGGGTCGGCGTGCCCTCCTCGTCCATGTAGCGGCGGAGGAAGGTGGCGATGGCCGGGTCCTGCGTGGCCTCGTGCGCGTAGCGGTACCCGGAGAGGTAGCCGAAGTAGCAGAGCCCCTGGTGGCTGGCGTTGAGCAGACGGAGCTTCATGAGCTCGTACGGCTCGACGTCGTCGACGAGTTGCACGTCGGCATGCTCGTACGGCGGACGGCCAGCGGGGTGGTCGTCCTCGAGCACCCACTGGAAGAACGGCTCGGCGACCACGGGCCAGGCGTCCTCGATGCCGAGCTCGTCGCGGACCCAGGCGCGGTCCTCGTCGGCGGTCACGGGCGTGATGCGGTCGACCATCGAGTTCGGGAACGCGACGTGCTCGTCCATCCAGTCGGCGAAGGCGGGGTCCTGCAGTCGGGCGTAGGCGGTGAACATGTCCCGAGCGACGTGACCGTTGCCCTGGATGTTGTCGCACGACATCACCGTGAACGGTTCGAGCCCGCGGTCGCGTCGGCGCCGCAGCGCCTCGACGACGAGACCGAACACCGTCCGGGGCGGGGCGTCGCCGCGCAGGTCCGCCGCGACACCGGGTTCGTCGGCGACGAACTCGCCCGTCACGTGGTCGAAGTTGTAGCCGCCCTCGGTGATGGTCAGGCTGACGATCCTCGTGTCCGGGTGCGCCATCTTCTCGACGACGGCGTCGGGGTCGTCGACGGCGAGCAGGTAGTCGACGATGCTGCCGATCACACGGGACTCCCGGGTGCCGTCCGGGTGCTTGAGGACGAGCGTGTAGAGGCCACCCTGCTCCGCCATCGCGGTCGCCATCCGGCGGTCCTGTTCCAGCACACCCACGCCGCAGATGCCGTACGCACGCGCCTCGCCCTGCTGCAGCAGCCGGTCGATCACCATCGCCTGGTGCGCCCGGTGGAACCCGCCGACGCCGAAGTGCACGATGCCGGCGGTGATCCCGTCACGGTCGTAGGTCGGGACGGCGACACCGCTCGCGGCGATCTCGTCGAGGGTCTCCGGTGAGAGGCGGACGGCCATCGGGGTACTCCTTCGTACGGCGGTTCGGCTGCTGCCAGTCAACCACGGCGACCACTCGCGGAACAGTGTTTCCGCACGCCTGTTCCCGCCCACGTCGAACCTGAGGATGTACTCGTAGTCGTTGCACCGAGTGCATCGATGCACCTAGTGTTCGGTGTCGTGACCATCTCGACCGATCGCCGCGCTGCCCTCAAGGCGAAGCACCGCGCAGCGATCCTGCAGGCCGCACGCGACCTCATCGAGGAGCGCGGGGGCCGCGAGTTCAGCGTCGACGACCTCGCCGCGCGAGCCGACATCGCCCGTCGGACGGTCTTCAACCACTTCGGCTCGCTCGACGAGGTCCTGCTCGCCGTCTGCGACCAGGAGCTCTCGGTCATCATCGACCGCTTCCTGGCCGACATGGCGAAGACCCCGGTCGGCGACGGCAGCCGCGCGTCGATGTTCGACGAGCTCGAGTCCGCCGCGCGCGGGGCCGACCTGGCTCCGGCGATCGCCAGCATGTACCGGATCCTCGGCGACCCCGGCAAGAACGACCCGAAGGCCGCGGTGCTCACCCAGACCGCGTTCTCCCGGGTCACCGAACGGCTCCGCGAAGAGGTCTCGCGACGGCACCCCGCCGCCGACGCCCTCGACGCCGCACTGCTCGTCGAGTCCCTCATGAGCGGCATCGTCGTGATCGCACACCACTGGCTCACGACCACCGGGCCCCGCCTCGACCAGGAGGCGCTCGACGACTGGGACGCCCTGCTCGCCAGGCTCGTGCACAGCGTCCGCAGCGGCTACATGCCCACCGACTGACGACTCCCCCGCGGGGTTCACCGGCGCACCCCGCACACCACAGCACCTGACAACGAAAGGAACGCAGGCAACCCCATGGCCGGTCTCCTCTACCGTCTTGGACGGTTCTCCGCACGACGCCACTGGCTCGTGATCATCGCCTGGATCGTGATCATGGGCATCGCGGGCGTCACGTACAGCCTGTTCGCGGGGACGATCTCCTCGTCGATCACGATCCCCGGCACGAAGACCAGTCAGGTGCAGGACGAGCTCGCCGACAAGTTCCCCTCCGCGAACGGCGGCAACGGGACGATCGTCTTCGAGACGAAGAACGGCAAGGCGTTCACGGACACGCAGAAGTCCGACGTCGCGGACTTCCTCACGAAGCTCGAGAAGCTCGACGGCGTCAAGGGCACCACCTCGGGCTTCGACACGCAGAAGCAGCTCGACGACCAGCGCCAGAAGATCGTCGACGGCCGCAAGCAGATCAGCGACGGTCGCGCGAAGATCGAGAGCGGGCAGAAGGAGCTCGACGCGAAGAAGGCCGAGCTCGCCTCCGGCAAGCAGCAGCTCGCGCAGGCGCAGCAGCAGCTCGACGCGAAGAAGGCCCAGGCCGAGGCGGCGGGCGCTGCCGCTTCCGCAGCCACCCAGGCGCAGCTCGCCCAGGCCCAGGCGCAGATCGACGCGCAGCAGCAGCAGATCACCTCGGGTGAGGCGCAGCTCACCGCGGCGCAGAAGACCATCGACGACAACACCGCCAAGCTCGACTCGAGCGAGAAGGAGCTCGAGCAGGGTTCGAAGCTCCTCGACCTGTCGAAGGACATCCGCTTCGTCTCGTCGAACGGCAGCGCCGTCATCGGCACCGTGCAGTTCACGAAGTCGACCTACGAGGTCCCCGCGGACACCAAGACCGCCATCGCGGACGACGCCGACGACGCCGACATCAGCGGCGTGAACGTGTACGTGTCGAACGACATCGCGCAGGGGGTCCCCTCGATCCTCGGCCCGGGAGAGATCGGCGGCGTCATCATCGCCGCGATCGTGCTGTTCCTCATGCTCCGCACGATCATCGGCGCCGCCGTGCCGCTCGTCAGCGCCGTCCTCGGCGTCGGGGTGGCCTCGCTCGCCGCCCTGTCCTTCTCGAGCCTCGTCGAGTTCATCTCGGTGACGCCGGTGCTGGGGGTGATGCTGGGCCTGGCGGTCGGCATCGACTACTCGCTGTTCATCCTGAACCGACACCGGACCCAGCTGAAGCAGGGCATGCAGGTGCACGAGTCGATCGGGCTCGCGAACGGCACCTCGGGCAACGCCGTGGTCTTCGCGGGCGCGACCGTCATCGTCGCCCTGCTCGCGCTGAACATCACCGGCATCCCGTTCCTCGGCCTGATGGGCACGGTCGGCGCGGTCGCGGTGTTCTTCGCGATCTGCATCGCCACGTCGTTCACCCCGGCGCTGCTGTCGCTCATCGGCATGCGGATCCTCCGGAAGAAGGAGCGCGCGCGGATCGGCAACACGGACTCCATCCGGGTCCCGAACAAGCCGATGTCGACCTGGCGCGCGATCGTCACGCTCGTCGCGGGCGTCGCCGTGCTCGGCACCATCGCCCTGCCCGCCACGCAGATGCGCCTGGGCCTGCCGACGGGCGCGTCCGAGGCCGTCGACTCCAGCCAGTACAAGGCGTACAAGGCCCTCGACGAGGAGTTCGGTGCCGGCCAGAACGGCCCGCTGCTGGTCGTCGCGACGCTGCCGAAGGCGATCAGCAAGGACGACGTCACCGCGACCGAGGTCACCATCGGCGAGGCGATCGCGAAGAACGACGACGTCAAGGCCGTGCTGCCGATCGGCGCCTCGAGCGACCGGGAGATCATCGCCTTCCAGGTGAAGCCCGCCGGCGGTCCGGACAGCGTCTCGACCGAGACCCTCGTGAAGGACCTCCGCGCGCAGCACGTCACCGTGGACGACGGCAAGGCCACGCTCGGCGTCGCCGGCAACGCCTCGGCGAACATCGACGTGTCCGAGAAACTCGCGAACGTGCTGCCGCTCTACCTCGTGGTGGTCGTCGGCCTGTCGCTGATCATCCTCATCATCGTGTTCCGGTCGTTCCTCGTCCCGATCACGGCGACGGCGGGCTTCATCCTGTCGGTCCTCGCGTCGTTCGGCGGCCTGACCGCGATCTACCAGTGGGGCTGGCTCGGCAGCGTGTTCGGCGTACACGACCCCGCACCCATCCTGAGCTTCCTGCCCATCATCGAGATCGGCATCCTGTTCGGGTTGGCGATGGACTACCAGCTGTTCCTGGTGTCCGGGATGCGGGAGGCGTACGCCCACGGCGCTTCCGCGAAGGTGGCCGTCCAGCGTGGTCTGCACGCGGGTCGCGCGGTGGTCACGGCGGCCGCGATCATCATGATCTCGGTGTTCGCGGGCTTCATCTTCTCGGACTCCTCCACCATCAAGCCGATCGGCTTCGGCCTCGCGTTCGGTGTGCTCGTCGACGCGTTCGTCGTCCGCATACTGCTCATCCCGGCGGCGATGCACCTGCTCGGCACGAGCGCCTGGTGGTTCCCGAAGTGGCTCGACCGGATCGTGCCGGACGTCGACGTGGAGGGTGCGAAGCTCGAGCGCACGCACCCGGTCGCCGGGCACGAGGGTGAGCACCACGGCTCGCACGCCGCGCCCGCGACGCCGGACGCCAACCCGCACGAGGGGCACGTCTCGACGCACCGCGCGTAGTCGGGCGCACGCAGCCTGGAGGCGCGGGTCGGCCCACACGGGTCGACCCGCGCCTCCAGGCCGTTGCGGGGTGCCCCGCCGGTTGCGGGCTCGTGCGCGACCGTCGACAAGACACGCGTCGATCGACGGGTGCCGCGTCGGAAAGCAGTCGCCCATGTTCCAGCGGAAGGACGCCCGGCAGTCCTTCGTGCACCAACGGTATGGTGGACGGATGACCGAGACCGACGTGGACCCGCTCGCCCTCGACCGGCAGCTCTGCTTCGCCCTCGCGGCGACGAGTCGGAGCGTCATCGGGCTCTACCGCGACCTGCTCGAGCCGTTGGGCCTGACCCACCCGCAGTACCTGGTGATGCTCGCGCTGTGGGAACGGGACCCCCGCTCGGTGCGCGAGATCGCCCGCGAGCTCCGACTCGACTCGGCGACGCTCAGCCCCTTGCTCAAGCGCCTCGAGGCCTCCGGCTACCTCCGCCGGACACGGAGCACCAGCGACGAACGGCAGCTCGAGGTCTCGCTGACCACCGCTGGACGAGCCCTCCGCGAGCGCGCCCGGGCCGTGCCACTGGCCGTCGCCGACCGTCTCGGGTGGCCGCTCGCCCGGCTGGAGGCGCTGAAGGACGAGCTCACTGCGCTGCTCGAACTCGTCGACACCGTGTGATCCGAACTCATTCGTGGCACAATGGTTCGTGTACGAACGAAAGGACGAGCCGTGGGTCGCTTCGGGCAGTGGTACGAACGGTGGAACAGCACGCTCATCGCGAAGATGGGCCCCTCGCAGATCGGTGCCGGGCACCCCGAGGGCGTCGACGACCGGACGATCGATCGCGGATGCCCGATCTGCGGCAAGCCCCTCTCGCTGCACCAGGTGATCCGGCCCGAGGGTCAGGTGCGCTCCTCGACGCTGGTCTGCCCGCGCGACTGAGACCAAGCGGTGCCGGCGGCGCAGGGACGCGCTGCCGGCACCGCTCCGTCAGTGCTGCGGCGACCCGACGGCCGCACTGAACCAGCTCGTGATGGTGGCCGGGTGCGTGATCGCCGTCCCGACCACGACGGCCCACGCCCCGGCGTCGGCGCAGGCACGCGCCTGGGCCGGCGTGTGCACCCGTCCCTCGGCGAAGACCGGGATCGGGACCGTCGACACGAGCTCCGCGAGCACCTCGAGGTCGGGCCCGTCGGACTTCGGCCGCTCGTCCGTGTAGCCGCACAGGGTCGTGCTGAGGCAGTCGACCCCGGCCTCGACCGCTGCGAGCCCGTCGGCCACGCTCCCCACGTCGGCCATGAGCAGCGCGGACGACTCGTTCCGGAAGTCGCGGACGGTCTCGGACAGCGTCCGGCCGTCCGGGCGGGGACGTCTGGTGCCGTCGATCGCGACGATCTCCGCACCGACGTTCGCGATCACGACGGCGTGGGCCAGGGTCGGCGTGATGAAGACGCCGTCCCCGCCGACCTTCCACAACCCGATCTGCGGGACCGCGACCCGTTCGTGGATCAGGCTGACGTCGGCGACCCCCTGCGCGCGGATGCCGACCGCTCCGCCCCGCACGGCGGACTCCGCGATCTGGGCCATCGTCTCCGGGTGCCGCATCGGCTCCCCCGGGTACGCCTGGCAGGAGGTCACGAGACCTCCGCGCAGGACGTCGAGTACTCCGTCGCTCATGCGACACCTGCTTCCTGGTCGGATCGTCTGTCTGCCCACGTCGCGGCACCGACGATGCCCGAGTCCGCCCCGAGCCGCGCCGCGACGATCGGGCAGTCCTCGACGATCGGGATCATCGTGCCCCCTGCCGCGCGCACGATCTCGTCGAACCACGCCGGGTCGGCCGTGGCCAGGCCGCCCGCCACCACGACCACGTCCGGGTCGTGCGCGTTGACGAACCCGCCGATCGCCTCGCCGATCGCCTTCGCGGCGATCGACGTGCAGTTCGCAGCGAAGGCATCGCCCTCCGCGGCCCGCCGGAAGACGTCCCTGGTGTCGACGACGTCGGTGCGGCCCGCCGCGCGCCGGTACCGTCCGGCGATGGCCGGTCCGGACGCGATCGCCTCCAGGTGGCCCGCTCGCCCGCAGGTGCACGGCACGTCGATCGCACGGACGGTGGGCACGTGGCCGAAGTGCCCGGCGGCACCGTGGCGGCCCACCTCGACGACCCCGTCGCGGACGAGCGCGCCTCCGATACCGGTGCCGAGGGCGAGCAGCAGCATGCTCGTCGTCCCGGCGCCCGCGCCGAAGCGTGCCTCGGCGACGGCGTGCGCGTGCACGTCGTTGAGGACGACGACCGGGAGGCGCAGCGCGCCTCCCAGACGTCCGCGCACGTCGGTCCCGGCCCAGTCACGCATCGACGAGGTCGCGGAGACGACGGTGCCGGTGACGGGATCGATGACGCCGGCGGAGCCGACGCCGCAGCGGAGCACGGGTGCCGGTGCAGCGGCGATCAGCTCGGCGCAGAGCCGCTCGGCCGTCTCGAGCACGGCGTCCGGCCCCCGCTGCGCCGGCGTGGGGACCTCGGCGCGCGCGAGCACCCGCCCGTCCTCCGCCACGAGCCCGGCGGCGGTCTTCGTCCCCCCGATGTCGACGCCCAGGGTGATCATGCGACGGGGTTCCCGAGCGTGCCGATGCCCGCGATCCGGACCGTGACGCCCGACCCAGCGCGGATGGTCGCGTCGGTGCTCGGGGACCCGGTCAGGACCACGTCGCCGGGCTCCAGCGTGATCCACCTGGTCAGTTCGACGAGGATGTCGGCCACCGTGCTGGGCAGCGCCGACGTGCTCGAACGACGGACCGCCTCGCCGTCGACCTCGACGACGATCTCGAGGTCGTCCGGTGCGCCCGGCTCCGTCTCGATCCACGGACCGAGCGGCGTGTGGGAAGCACCGGCCTTGGCGGCGAAGAAGACCGCGTCGACGGCGGGCTCGACGGTCGTGACGTCGTTCGCGACCGTGTAGCCGAGGACGTGTTCGAGCGCGTCCTGCCGGCCCAGACGCGACGCCCGTCGGCCGATCACGAGGGCGAGTTCGCCCTCCGCGACGACACGCGTGCTCCACTCGTTGAGACGCACGGGTTCACCGGTCCCCGCCACGGTCCCGATCGGCTTCTGCCAGCCCTGCACGCGGCTCCGGCCGTCCGGGCCCGTCGGGTGGGAGCAGCCGACCACCTGGCCGGGCTCGACCGGCGCGAGGAAGACCGGCGGTTCCGGCCCGAGGTCCTCGCCGGTCGGGGTGTGGTCGAAGAGCGAGCGGACTGCCGTCCACGAGCCACCGTCGGCGATGGCGTACCGGGGACCGTCCGGCGTGCTGAGGCGCGCGATCCTGGTCATGGGGGTGCCGGGAACGCCGGGTCAGCCGACGACGACCGTCGTGCCGCGCCCGGAGGCCTCGACGACGCGGTTGATGCGCTCGGTGGTGGCTGCGTCGAGGGGCGGGACCGGGTGTGCCATCCGTGCATCCGCGATCACGCCGAGACCCGCGAGGGCGGCCTTGAACGCACCGATGCCGGCCGCTTCTCCGCTGACGCCCTCGGCCTGGAACACGATCTCGAACAGGGCGGCGACGTCGTCCTGCAGTCGACGGACCTCGTCCCAGTCCCCGGCCTTCGCGGCCGCGAAGAGGTTCACGTAGGCGACGGGATCGACGTTCCCGAGACCGGGCACGACACCGTCGGCACCGGCGAGCAGCGCGCCGTCGACGACGATCTCGTGGCCGGTGAAGAGCGCGAGCGGGCTGCCTGCGGCGCGGTTCGCCGCGACGAGACGCCGGAACCCGACGTCGTCCCCGGACGAGTCCTTGACGCCGACGAGCACCCCGTCGACGCCGAGGCGGACGAGCATCTCGGCGCCGAGCTTGACGCCGACCCGCACCGGGACGTCGTAGGCGAACACCGGCAGCTCGGTCGCCGCGGCGATCGTCCGGAAGTGCTCTTCGGCCTCGATCGCGCTCGGACGGACGTAGAACGGCACGGTGGCCACGACGGCGTCGACGCCGGCGAGCTCGGCGATGCGGACCTGGTCGAGGACGCGCGCGGTCGACATGTCGTTGACGCCGGCGAGCACCGGCACGCGGCCGGCGGTGATGCGGACGGCCTCCTGCATGACGGCGTTGCGGACGGCGTCCGAGAGGAAGCCGACCTCACCGGAGGACCCGAGGACGAACAGTCCGTCGACCCCCGCGGACAGCTGTGACTCGATGAGCCGCTCGAAGGACGCGACGTCGAGTGAGCCGTCGGGGGCGAAGGGGGTGACGAGCGGCGGGACGACGCCGCCGAAGCGGTGGGTGTTCACGATGGTTCTCCAGAGGTGGTGCGGTTGAGGATGGGTCTAGAGCAGCGTCGGCGCGGCGCCGAGCAGCTTGCGGGTGTAGTCGTCGCTCGGCGCGTCGAACACCGAGGCGGCCGTGCCCTCTTCGACGATGCGGCCGTAGTACATGACGACGATGCGGTCGGACACGTACCGGACGGTCTGGATGTCGTGCGAGATGAAGACCATCGCGAGGTCGAGACGGCTCTTCAGGTCGGTCAGGAGGTTGAGGATCTGAGCGCGGACCGAGACGTCGAGGGCGCTCGTCGGCTCGTCCGCCACCAGGAGGTCGGGCTCGAGCGCCAGCGCACGGGCGATCGCCACGCGCTGCCGCTGTCCGCCGGACACCTGGCTCGGCAGTACCTCTGCCGCCGACCGGGGCAGGCCGACCAGGTCGAGGAGCTCGGTGATCCTGCGTTCGCGCTGCGCACCGGAACCGATCCCGTGCACGTCCAGGGGGTCGCGCAGGATGTCGTGGATCGACAGTCGGGCGTTCAGCGCCGTGGACGGGTCCTGGAACACCATCGAGACGGCCTTGCCGAGGTCCCGGCGGACGGCGGCGCTCTTCGACAGCACGCTCGCACCGCGGTAGCGGACGTCGCCCGCCGTGGGGTGCTGGAGCCCGACGAGCACGCGGGCCAGGGTCGACTTCCCGCAGCCGGACTCCCCGACGATGCCGACCGTCTCACCGCGGCGGATGCTCAGGCCCACGTCGTTGACGGCGTGCACCTTGTCGGGTCGGAACAGCTTGCCCGTGCGGGCGGTGTGCACGACGTGGACGTGCTCCAGTGCGAGGATCTCCGGCCCGGTCACGAGGCGGCTCCGTTCTGTGCGGCGACGAGGTCGTCCGAGTGCTCGGCGGGCTCGGTCGTGGCGACGAGGTGGTCGGTTGTCCCGGGGAGCAGGCGCAGCTGCGGACGGACGTCGGCGCCCACGCCGGGGCGTTCGACCGACCGCACTGCGAACCGGTCGCCCTTCGCGAAGTCGCGCGGGGTGGGGACGGTCCCGGGGATCTGGTGGAGCCTGGACGCACCGGCCTCGATCGAGAGCACCGAGCCGAGCAGACCGCGGGTGTACTCGTGCTGCGGGTCGAGCAGCAGCTGGGCGGTCGGAGCGCTCTCCACCACCTGACCGGCGTACATCACGGTGATGGTGTGGGCGACCTCGGCAACGAGCGCCAGGTCGTGGCTCACGAACACCAGCGCGAACCCGAGCTTCTCGCGGAGGTCGTTGAGCAGGTCGATGATCTGTGCCTGGACCGTGACGTCGAGTGCCGTCGTGGGTTCGTCGGCGACGACGAGCTTCGGGCTGCGCGTGAGCGCCATGGCGATGAGCACACGCTGCCGCTGACCGCCCGAGAGTTCGTGCGGGTAGCTCTTCAGCGTCCTCGCCGGGTCGAGTCCCACGAGTTCCAGCAGTTCCTCGGCGGTCCGGGTGCCGCCCCGCTTCAGCAGCTGGTTGAGCTGCGACCGGACCAGCATCGACGGGTTCAGCGAGCTGAGCGCGTCCTGGTACACCATCGACATCTCGTGCCCGCGCAGCCGGTTGTGGTCGGCCTCCGTCATCGTGAGCAGCTCCCGCCCCTCGAAGCGGATGCTGCCCGTCACTTCGGCGTTGGCGGGGAGGAGGCCCATGATCGCCAGACTCGACAGGCTCTTACCGGAGCCCGACTCGCCGACGAGCGCCATCGTCTCCCCCGGTCGCACCGAGAAGCTCAGGCGGTCGACGACGTCCACGTCACCGTGCCGGTCCGGGAACCGGATCGAGAGATCCCGGACCTCGAGCAGCGGCGCGACGTCGGAGTCGAAGACGAGCCGGTCCGTCCGGCGCTCCTCGGCGTCCCGCAGGTTGCGGAGGTGGGCGACCAGAGCAGGGTCCGGAGCGGCCGCCGCGACACTCGCGGTGGCGGTGGCCTCCTGGGCGGCGACGGTCGACCGCGGTCGGGCACTGGGTCGCACCATGGCGTCGGTGAGTCCCTCGGCCAGCACGTTGAGCGCGAGCACCGTGACCAGGATGAGCAGGCCGGGGAAGAGCGTCGCCCACCAGCCACCCGCGAGGAGCAGGTTCTTGCCGCTCGAGATCACGTTGCCCCACGAGGGTGCGGGCTCCTGGACGCCGGCGCCGATGAAGGACAGGCTCGCCTCGAACACGATCGCGTCGGCGACGAGGATCGTGGCGAACACCAGGATCGGAGCCGCGCAGTTCCGGAACACGTGCTTGACGAGGATGTAGGTCGTCTTCGCACCGAGCACGCGCTCGGCCGAGACGTAGTCCTCGCCGAACTGGCTGAGGACGTTCGCGCGGACGATCCGGGACAGCTGCGGCACGTACAGGAACGCGATGATCGCGATGAGGACCGGGAGGCTCTTGCCGAAGACGGCAACGAAGACGATCGCCAGCGCGATGCCGGGGAACGACATGATCACGTCGAGGACCCGCATGATCGTCTCGCTGATCCAGCGGTTCGCGGTGGCGGCGATCGACCCGACGATGCCGCCGACGAGCAGTGCGAGCGCCGTCGCTCCCAGGCCGATGGCGAGGGACGACCGCGCGCCGTACACGAGACGCGAGAACACGTCGCGGCCGCTGCGGTCGGTGCCGAAGAGGTGGTCGAGCGATGGCGCCTGCGCGGGGATGCCCGACTTCAGCGGGTCGTGCGTCGCCACGAGCGGGGCGAAGACCGCCGCGAGGACGACGACCGCGAAGACGACGAGCGCGGCCTTGGAGGAGAGCGGCAGTGCTCTGAACCGCAGCCCCGGAGCGGAGAGTCGGTCTGCGAGGGTGCGTCGCATCGTTACACCGTCCTGATTCGGGGATTGACGACCAGGTAGAGCAGGTCGACGATCGTGTTGACGATCACGAAGGTGAACGCGATCGTGATGGTGACGCCCTGGACGAGGTTGGTGTCGCCCGCCGTGACGCCGTTGAGGATGAGCTGTCCCATGCCGGGCAGGTTGAAGATGACCTCGATCACGATCGCGCCGCCGAGCAGGTACCCGACGCGGAGGCCGAGGACCGTGAGGGGTGTGATGAGCGCGTTCCGGAACACGTTCCGCCCGATCACGACCGAGCGCGGCAGACCGGAGCCGATCGCGGTGCGCACGTAGTCGCGATCGAGCTCCTCCACCATCGAGGTGCGGACGACGCGGGTGAGCGACGCCGCGACCGGGACGGCGAGCGCGGTCGCGGGCAGGAACATGCTCTGGAGCCAGCCCGCGGGTGAGTCGCCGAGCGGCACGTAGCCGCCGGTGGGGAACCACGGCACCTTCAGCGCGAACTGCTGGATGAGCAGGATCGCCAGCCAGAACGACGGCACGGCGAAGCCGGCGATCGACACGACGCGGATCACCTGGTCGGGCCAGCGGTCCCGGTACAGCGCCGCTGCGACGCCGAACACCGCTGCGACCACGACGGCGATGATGAGTCCGAGGAAGGTCAGTTCGAGGGTCAGCGGGAAGGCGGCGGCGATGAGCTTGCCGACCGGCTGTGCCGGCGGCACGGTGTTGCCGAGGTTGAACCGGACGAGCTGTCCGAGGAACGCGAAGTACCGGAGGATCAGCGGATCGTTGTAGCCGTTCGCTGCTCGCCAGGCCTCCTTGGCCGCCGGGCTGGCGCTCTCACCGAGCGCGTTCGTCGCCGGGTCGGTGGGCGCGAACTGCAGGACGAAGAAGACCAGCAGCGTGATCCCGAGGATCATGAACGGCAGGACGATCAACCTGCGTGTCGCGAGGCGCACGAGTTGGACCATGCGGAGTGCTCCTAATGGGGGCGATGGGTGGCGGCAGGGCCGAGGGGAACGGCCCTGCCGCCGGCTGGAATACGGCTCACGCGGTGGGCGCGACGCCCAGGAACGAGAGACCGGTCATCGAGATCGGCTTGAAGTTCTGCAGTGCGTCGCCGTTCCAGGCCGTGGGGAGTTTGCGGTGCAGCAGCGGGTAGAGCGGCACCTCGTCCGAGACGAGGTCGTAGATCTTGCCCCAGGTGGCGAGCTGGTCCTTCCGGTCGCTCTGCTTCGCGCCCTGGTCGAGCAGCGACTGGAGCTTCTTGAACTCGGTGCTGGATGTCCAGCGGTACCGCTGCTGCGACCAGACGTTGTCCGCGTAGAACCAGCGGAGGAGCAGGTCGGCGTCGTTCCCGAACACCGAGGGGTCACCGGGAGCGACCATGACCTCGAACTGGTTGTTGTCGACCTTCTTGTACTGGCCGGCGGACTGTCCGATGTCGAGCGTCGTCTTGATCCCGACCGCGTCGAGGTCCTCCTTGATCAACGGCGCGACATCGCTGACCCAGCTGGTGTCCGTCGTCAGGAGCGTGATCTTGAGCCCGGAGACGCCGGCCTCCTTGAGGAGCTTCTTCGCCTTGCTCGGGTTGTGCTTGTAGACCGTCTTCGCCTTGACGTAGTCCGGGTGGTCCTTCTGCACGTAGCTCGAAGCGGCGGCGGCGTTGCCGAGCATGCCGTTCTTGATGAGCTTGTCGATGTCGATCGCGTAGAAGAACGCCTGACGGACGCGCTTGTCGTCGAAGGGCTTGGCCGAGGTGTTGAACATCATGAACAGCAGCCCGAAGGACTGGACGGACTTCGTGTCCACGACGCTGGAGAGGCCGTCGACGTTGAGGTACGGCACGTCCTCGATCGCATCGACGCGCTTCGACTGCATCGCGCTGACCCGAGCGGACGCGTCGGAGAGCAGGTTCCAGGTCATCCCGGCGGCGAGTGCCTTCCGGGGCCCGTTGTAGTCGTCGAACCGTTGGAACACGAGCTTGTCGTTGGCGGTGGCGGAGACGAGCTTGTACGGGCCGGTGCCCACCGGAAGCGCGTCGTACCCGGTGGGGTCGGCCTGGACGGCCGCCTTCGGCACGATCTTCACGACGGAGATCCGCTCGGCGAAGAGCGCGAACGGGTAGTCGATGTGGAACTGCACCGTCTTGTCGTCGACCTTCGTCACGCCGTCCGAGGAGAGGAACGGCAGGAAGTCGGCGTAGAGCGAGGCGTTGGCGGGGTCGAGCACGCGCTGGAACGAGAACAGGACGTCGTCGATGGTGACGGCGGATCCGTCGTGGAACTTCGCACCGTCCCGGAGCGTCACCGTGTAGGTCGTGTCGTCCTTCTGCTTCGGAAGTGCCTTGCCGAGTGCGGCCGCCGCGTTCCGCGTGACCGGGTCGAGCTCGACGAGCCCTTCGAGCGTGTGCCAGTTCGCCGCCATCGTCAGCGCACCGGTGGTGGTCATCGGGTCGAAACCGGTTCCCAGCGCGTACGACATCCCGGCGGTGATGGTGCCGTTCTTGTCGATCTTGCCCGCGCTGCCGCTCGCCTTCGAACTGCTGGCTGAACCGGTCCCGCTGCAGGCCGCGAGCGCTGCGACGATCCCGATCGCGCCGGTACCGGCGAGGAAGGTGCGACGACTCGCCTCCTTCTGGAGCGTTGCTTTCAGCATTGAAACTACCTCTCCTGATGTCGGACGTCTGATGTCCGAGCGGGTACAGTGAACGTAGGGCACGATGTCCGGGGAGGTCAAGCGCTCATGACGGAAGTATCCGCACCGGTCGGCCTGTTCGCATCGACGCACAGGCACGGTCGCACGCCCGTGACCGACCAGATCAAGGACTTCATCCTCGTGCACCGGCTCCGGCCCGGTGACCTGATGCCGAGCGAGGCGGAGCTCTGCGCCGAGCTCGAGGTCAGTCGCAGCAGCATCCGAGAGGCCATGCGCACGCTCGCAGCGCTCGACATCGTCGAGGTCCGGCACGGCCACGGCTCCTACGTGGGGCAGCTCTCGCTCGCGCCGCTGGTCGAGGGACTCGTGTTCCGCGGCGTGCTCGGCGCCGGGGACGACCTGGCCGCGCTGCGAGAGGTCGTCGAGGTCCGTGAGGCGCTCGACCTGTCGATGGCCGAGCAGGTGTGCACCGCGCTGGCCGGGACGAGCAATCCCTCGCTGCACGACCTCGTGCACACGATGGAGCTCCGCAGCGATGCGGGCGAACCGTTCGCCACCGAGGACCGCGCGTTCCACTCCGAACTGATCGCCCGTCTCGACAACGCCCTGGTCGGGCAGCTGGTCACGGCGTTCTGGGAGGTCAACACGGTCGTGTACCCGCGGCTGGGGCTGTCGCCGGCGGTCGGTCTGGACGAGACCGCGCGCGCCCACGGCGACATGCTCAGGGCCGCGGAGGCCGGCGACCCCGACGCCTACCGAGCCGCGGTGGTCCGGCACTACCTGCCGTTGCGGCGATCGCTCGGGACCGAGGCTCAGTCCACGCGCAGCGCCCCCTGAAGCGTCCGGAGTGCGATGACGTCGTCGTCCACGCCGCCGCCCTCGTGTCCGTTGTACGTCCACGTGCAGAGCCGCTTCGGGCCCGCGTAGGCGTTGTACGCCGCGTACACCGTCGACGGCGGGCACACCGCGTCCATCAGGGCGACGGTGATCAGCGCCGGCGCCTGTGCCCGACGTGCGAAGTTGACGCCGTCGAAGTACGCGAGGGTGCGGTGCACCAGTTCGGTGCGGTCCCGGTAGTGCGCCAGGTAGTCGCTGATCTCCCGGAAGGGAAGGCGGTCGGTGATGACGGAGGCACGGGGGAAGTCGCACAGGAACGGCACGCGTGCGACGACCTGCGTGAGGTCCGGAACGAGGCCGGCCACGGCGAGCGCGATCCCGCCACCCTGACTGATCCCGTGCACGGCGACGCGGTCCGAGGCCACCGCGTCCAGGGAACGAGCTGCCTCGACGGCACGCACCGCGTCCGTGTAGACACGCCGGTAGTAGTAGTCGTCCGGGTCCTCGATGCCCCGGGTCACGAAGCCGGGCATCTGCGGCCCGGCGGACGTGCGGTCCGGGGTGAGGCCCCGCGATCCACTCCATCCCTGCCCTCGGGTGTCCATCTCGACGTGCACGAGACCGGCGGAGGCCCAGAGGAGGTTCTCGACCGCGTCGCCACGGCCACGGCCGTACCCGTGGAACTGCACGACCGCCGGCAGCGGTCCTTCGGCGTTCCGCGGGATCCTGACCCACGCCGCGATCTCCTCGCCGTCGAAGCCGCGGAAGCGCAGGTCGTACACGTCGATCGTCCGGAGGCCGACGTCGACCGGCTCCATCCGGGCGATGACGGGGTGCCGACGGGCAGCGCCCAGGGTGTCGGCCCAGAAGGCATCGAAGTCATCGGGGTCCACCTGCGCACTCGTGTAGGCGCGGAGTTCGGCTTCGGGCAGGTCGAGGAACACGTTCTCTCCTTCGTTCCGGACGTGGATCCCGTTCAGGGGCGTCGGTGGGGACGGACGGCCGCCTGGTCGGCGAGCGAGCGGTACGCGGCGTCGATCGCGGCGAGCGACGTCCGGGCTCGGCGCAGTCCGTAGTCGGGCGCCTCCCCTGCGCAGAGCGCGTCGACGACGTGCCCGAGCCAGGCACGCAGGGGCGCCGCACCACCGCCGCCGCCGATCGGGTGGGCGGCGACTCCACGCGGTCCGAACGCGAGGACGGCGGGCTGGTCGTCATCGGCCGTGAGGTGCCCGTGCGACCCGAGCACGCGGATCGAACTGCTGGTCGGCCCGGTGCCCGGCGCGAATGCCACCCGCCCGACCGTCGCGGTCGCGGTGACGCCGTTCGCCAGCCCGAGCGACACGATCGCGGTGTCCTCGACGCCGCCCCCGGCGTGTCCGGCGTCGAAGAGGGCGCCGGCCATGGCGTGGACGCTCTCGATCGGGAGCCCCACGAGGTGGTCCACGGCGTCGACGCAGTACCCCAGGAAGTTGAGGATCTCGCCACCACCGCTGAGCGACGGATCGAGGACGAGTTCGGGGCGTTCGACCGAGGTCGAGAAGAACGCACCACTCGCCAGGAACTCGACGTCGACGTGCCGCGGGAGGCCGATGTCACCGGCGTCGATCCAACGCCGTGCTCGCCGGAGCGCGGGAGCGTGGGTCCGGTTCACGACCGAGACCGTGCCTGTACTCGTCGCCTCGAGGTCGATCAGGGCGTCGAGGTCCTCGAGCCGCGTGGCGACCGGCTTGTCGACGAGGACGTGGACACCTGCCGTGATCGCCGCCGACGCCAGTCGGGCATGCCGCGTCGGTTCACTGCACACCACGGTGAGGTCGACGCGTTCGGGGTCCGTGACGGCGTCGATCTCGTCGAACCAGGGAACCTCGTACCGGTCGGCCACACGACGGCCGTCCTCGATCATCCAGGTCGGAGCGTCCGGTTCGTCGGCGACGCCGACGAGCTGCACCCTCGGATCAGCGGCGAACTCGGCCAGGTAGGAGTCGGCATGACGCACGCCGCTTGCGAAGGCGACTCGGATCCGGTCGTTCACCGTGCCTCCTCCCCGATGCGCACCGGGTGGCCCGAGCGCAGCGACCGCTGGCCGGCGATCGCCGCCGCCAGCGCAGCCCGCGATTCGCTCGGCCGGACGCGCAGGGGCTCGCGCCCTTGTGCCGCCGCGACCCAGTGCGCGAGCTGGCGTGCGAGTGCGCCCTCGAGCGATGCCGGGGGCTCGGCGTGACGTGGCGTCGACAGACCGGGTTCGGCATCGGTGTCGTGCAGCAGTGTGCCGTTCGTCCCGCAGAGCACGACCCGGCGGAGGAATCGACCCGGCTGGGTGAGCGCGTAGCAGAGCTCGATCGTGGCCAGGGCGCCGTTCGCGAACCGCACGAGCAGGTGGAAGCTGTCCGGCATCGGCATCTCGGCCGCGAACGTCGGGAAGTCACGTCCGAACACCTCGACCGGCTCGGATCGCATCAGCCACACGGCCAGGTCGAGTGCGTGCGTGCCGTTGTGCACGGGATGTCCGCCCGACGCCACCGGATCGAGTTGCCAGCCTCGCCAGCCACCGGGCCAGACATGACCGGTGTACCAGGTGATGTGCAGGAGCCGGGGCACCCCGGCGTCGCCACGCTCGAGCCGCTCGTGCAGCTCGGCGACCGCGGGCTGGAACCGTACCGTCTGCCCCACCATGAGCGTCCGGTCGGCCCCGTGCACGGCTTCCACCATCTGGTCGAACGACTCGATCGACAGGGCGGCCGGCTTCTCGACGTGCACGTGTTTGCCGGCTCGGCCGGCGGCGATCGTCCACGGAGCGTGGCCGGGGGTCGCGTTGCAGACGTCGACGCCGTCGATCGCGGGATCGGCCACGGCCGAGGCGATGTCGGTGGTGGGCACGGCTCCCGGCACGAGCGCTGCCAGCTCGGCCGCTTGGCGCAGGTCGGTGCCCGCGACCCGGGCGACCCGTACGCCGTCGAGCGTACGGAGTGCGAGGACGTGCTCACGGGCGAAGGCGCCCGTACCGACGACGGTGACGGAGAACGTCATGCGTGTGACTCACTCATGCTTGGCGAAGTTAGCACATATGACGATGGACATCAGACGTCCGATGTGCTTCAGTGACCAGAGCACCACTGACCCGAACTCCACGACCGACAACCACGACGACGTGCACCATCGGAAGAACGGAAACCCCATGTCAGGACCACGCAGGAGCGGCCGCCGAGCGCTCTCCCTCCTCGCCGCCGCCACGTTGCTCGCGGGCGCGAGCGCCACGTTCACGGCGACCGCGGCCGGGGCCGCGCCGACCGACCCGCCGGGGACGATCACCACGTCGGACATCTCGGGCTCCCCGACCGGGCCGTTCGCCGCCTACCGCATCCCGGCACTCGCATCGCTCCCCGACGGGGTCGTGCTCGCCGCCTGGGACGGGCGACCCGGCAGCGCGGCCGACGCACCCAACCCCAACTCGATCGTCATGCGCCGGAGCACGGACGGCGGTGCGAGCTGGGGCACCACGACGACCGTCCGCGCCGGTTCGACCACCGCCCCGAAGTCCGGCTACAGCGACCCGAGCCTCGTGTACGACGCCGTCGCCGGCAAGGTCTTCCTGTTCTCGGTGTACTCGAAGGACCAGGGGTTCGCCGGGAGCGCCTACGGCAACGACGACGCGGACCGCCAGGTCATCAGCGCGCAGGTGTCCGAGTCCGACGACGCGGGCCTGACGTGGAGCGCACCACGCCTGATCACCTCCGTCGTGAAGCCCGGGTCGAGCTCGACCAGCCCGACGACCGGCGACGTGCGCGGCATGTTCGCCAGCTCCGGCGAGGGCATCCAGCTCCGCTACGGCGCGCACGCGGGCAGGCTCGTGCAGGAGTTCGCGGGAACCGTGCTCCAGGCGGACGGCTCGACCGCGATCCAGGCGTACAGCGTCTACTCCGACGACCACGGCGCGACGTGGCAGCGGGGCGCCTTCGTCGGCACCGGCATGGACGAGAACAAGGTCGTCGAGCTCTCCGACGGGCGCATCCTCCTCAACTCCAGGGACAGCGCGGGCGGCGGGTACCGGAAGATCGCCGTGTCCGACGACGGCGGCGCCACGTACGGTGCCGTGACGCAGGACACCGAGCTCCCGGACCCGACCAACAACGCGTCGATCACGCGCGTCTACCCGGCCGCCCCTGCCGGCAGCGCTGAGGCTCAGGTGCTCCTGTTCACCAACACCGCCTCCCAGTCCTCGCGCTCGAACCTCACCGCGCGGGTGTCCTGCGACGACGGAGCCACCTGGCCGTACGCCAGGCAGATCAACGCCGGCTACTCGGGGTACTCGACCGCCACCCGCCTCACACCCGGCTGGTTCGGCGTCCTCTACGAGTCCAGCGATTCGACCGCCATGGAGTTCGCGCGGTTCGACGACGCCTGGCTCGGCGCGGCCTGCGACGGAATCGGCACACTCGGGAACCTCAGCATCACCGGTACGCGAACCGACTCCGCTCGGGACCTCTCGGCGTCGCCCTACGCGGCAGGTGAGACGGTCCCGTACGCCGTGACCGTCCGCAACCACGGCGCCTCGGCGACCACCGTCACGCCGACCGCCGGGAACCTGGCCCCGTTCACCCCGCCGGGAACCGGGAACTGCCGCTACGCCGGTCTCGGCGCGGGCGCGTCCTACACCTGCGCGATGCCCCGTCACACGGTGACGACGACCGAGGCCGCGCAGGGGTACTTCGTGCCGGACACGACGTGGAGCGCCACGGGCGACTCCACCGGTGCTGCGCACGTGCTCGGGGTGCCGGTGGCACTCACGTCCGGCATCCAAACCGGGTCCGCCACGCTCGCGGCGGTGACGATCAGCGGAGCCCGTTCCGACACCGGCCGGGACGTGACGACGGCGCCGTACGCCGACGGCGACACGATCCCGTACACCTTCCGAGTCACGAACACCGGCACCACCACGGTCACCGTCGCCCCGACCGCCGGGAACCTGTCGCCCCTCGTACCGAGCGGCGCGGGGAACTGCAGGTACACCTCCCTCGCCCCGGGGGCGTCGTACACGTGTTCCACCCCGCGACACACGCTGACCGGTGCCGAGGCCGCGCAGGGGTACTTCCTGCCGGACACCTCGTGGACGGTCACCTCGCCCGCCGGGACGAGCGGGACGCGGCTCCTGGGAGCGCCGGTGACCACCGCGTAGACCGGTCGGACGGGAGGCGCGGTGCCGGTCCGCACCGCGTCTCCCGTCCCGCGCGGGAATGGGCACCGCAACGAACACGTTCCGGTTTCGTCGTGAAGCTCTTCGAACCCACCGACCTCGGTGCCCTGCACCTCCGCAACCGCATCGTCATGGCTCCGCTCACCCGCACGCGCGCCGGCGAGCACGGGGTGCCGAACGACCTCCTCGTCGAGCACTACCGGCAGCGCGCCGGCCTCGGCATGATCATCACCGAGGGCACGTGGCCCGTCCAGGAGGGCCGCTCCTACCCGGGGCAGCCCGGCATCGAGACCGACGAGCAGATCGCCGGGTGGCGCCGAGTGGCCGATGCCGTGCACGCCGAGGGCGGCACCCTCGTCATGCAGCTCATGCACGGCGGCCGCGTCTCGCACACCGACATCTCGGGGACCCCGCGCATCGTCGCCCCCTCCGCCATCGCGGCCCCGGGCCAGACCCACCTGGCCGACGGCACCAAGGCGGACATGCCGGTCCCGCACGGACTCACCACGGGCGAGGTCCACGAGGCCGTGCAGGGCTTCGTGCAGGCCGCGCGCAACGCGATCGCCGCCGGACTCGACGGCGTCGAGGTGCACGGCGCGAACGGGTACCTCGTCCATCAGTTCCTCTCCCCCGTGTCGAACACCCGCACCGACGAGTACGGCGGGTCGCCGGAGAACCGCGCGCGGTTCGCGATCGAGGTCGTCACCGCCGTCGCAGCCGCGATCGGTGCGGACCGCACCGGCATCCGGCTGTCACCGCAGCACGACATCCAGGGCGTGCTCGAGGAGGACGACGCCGACGTGCTCGCCACGTACTCCGCGCTGGCCGCGGGGCTCGCCGCGCTCGGCATCGCCTTCGTGGACGTGCTCAACGCCGAGCCCGGCAGCGACCTCGTGCAGCACATCCGTCGGACCGCGGGCGCTCCGTTCGTCGCGAACTCGGGCTTCTCGGCGATGACCACCCGTGACGAGGCGATCACACTCCTCGACCAGGGGTTCGCCGACGCCGTCGCCGTCGGCCGCGCCGCCATCGCGAACCCGGACCTGGCGCACCGGTGGGAGCAGGAAGCCGAGCTCAACGCGCCGCGGCCCGAGCTGTTCTACGGCGCCTCCGCCGAGGGCTACACCGACTACCCGACGCTGGCCGAGACGCGCGCGTCCGTCGCGTGACGACCAGCAGGACGGACGGGAGGCGCGGTGCCGGCTGGTGCCGTGCCTCCCGTCCGTCGTCCGCACGGCGTCACTGCACGGGGTCCGGCAACCGGTCGTGGTCGCGTCCGTCCCACAGGTCGTCGCACGCGACCTGCTCGGCGCCGACCGACCGGAGGTAGGACCCGGCACCGCGGTCGGCCCGCGTGGGGTCGTCCCCGACCGCCCGGAGTCCGGCCACCAGCGGCGCCCAGTGCTTTCGGCCGAGGAGCACCGGGTGCCCCGGTCGCCCGGCGTACGTGGCCTGCCGGGCGGCGGACACACGGTGCGCGGACGGACCGAGGACCCGGCGAACGGCCGCCGCGGGCAGGTCCGGCAGGTCGACGAGCGAGACGAGCACCGCATCGACGCCGTCACCGGCCGACGTGACGGCGTCGATGCCGGCCACCAGCGACGAACCGAGCCCGCTCGCCCAGTGGGCCGCGACCGTGCTGCGCACCGCCGGCCGGTCCGCGATGAGGAGCCGCGCCTCCCGAGCAGCCGCTCCGAGCACGACGACGACGTCGTCGCACCCGCCGTCGAGGAGCGTCGCGACCGCGAGGTCGACCCACGGTCGGCCGGTGCCGTCGCGGACGAGCGCCTTGGGCCGCCCCATCCGGGACCCGGCGCCGGCCGCGAGGACGAGGCCCACCGTGCGTCCGGCGACCACCGGTCAGCCGTCCTGCCGGGGCATCACACGAACCCCGGCACCGACGTCCACGCCGCCGGCGCCTCGGCGACACCGTCGCGGACGACCGTGCCGGCGATGAGCCCGTAGGGGCGGTCGGCGGCGAAGAACACCTCACCGGGGTTGTCGAGTCCGAAGGGTGCGAGGTCGACCAGGAAGTGGTGCTTGTTCGGCATCGCGAAGCGGACCTCGGCGATCTCCGGGAACGCCTCGATCGCCGAGCGGCCCATCGCGAAGAGCGTCTGCTGCAGGGCGAGCGAGTGCAGGTCGGCGAAGGTGGCGAGCATCCGGTCGAGGACCGCCGTGTACAGCGCGTCGTAGTCGATGCCCGCGGCGACCGCTTCGGGGGTGTACCGCCAGCGCGCCGTGACCGAGGTCGCGAGGATCCGGTCGTCGGTCTCGGCGAGCGTCGTGTAGCCGTCGCGGGGGAAGCCGTGGAACTCGCTGCCGGTGGACTTCAGCACCGTGAGGTCGGTGACGCCCGCCACGACGTGGACGTCCTCGCCGTCGAACTGGACGACGGCCGTGCGGGTGCCCCGGCCGGAGCGGACGAACGCGTGGTCGTGCTCCTCCCCGTCCACGGGGATCCGCTCCCAGGCGTGCTGCTCGGCGGACAGCGTCGCGCCGTCGTACCAGTCGAACGCGCCGGTGAAGTGGCGGCCGAGCCGGAGCAGGAACTCCTCGGGCGTGTGCACGCCGTGCTCGCGGGCGAACGCGTAGACGGTGTTCTTCTGCGAGTCCGTCGCGAGGACCTTCGCGTTGTCGCCGTCGGTGTACGAGTCGGCCAGCGCCGTGCCGCGGAGCTGGGTCGAGATCGTCAGGTCCTCGATCTCGTGGCGACGTGTGTCCCGGGTCACGCGGACCAGACGGACCTCGGCCTTGCCGTACTGGTTGGCGCCCAGGTGCACCGTGGCGGTCGTCGTCGTGGTGGCCGTGGTGTCGGCGGTGCTGGTGTCGGTCATGGTGGGTCAGCTCCCTCGGTAGGTGGAGTAGGCGAACGGGCTGAGGAGCAGCGGGACGTGCAGGTGCGCGTCCGACTGCCCCTCGGGAACGGTGAGGACGACGTCGACCCGCGGGTGGAAGGCGACGGAGCCCAGGCCGGTCCAGTACGGCCCGGTGGCGAACGACAGCGTCCAGTCGCCGGCCGCGAGACGCTCGGGTCCGAGGTCCCCGATCCGTCCGTCGTCATCGGTGGTGCCGCGCGCGACGACGTTCCCCGCGGCGTCGGTCAGCGTCACCGCGATCCCCGGCGCGGGTCGGCCGTGCGTGGTGTCGAGCACGTGGGTGGTGAGGTGGCTCACGCGAAGGTCCTCTCGAGTCGGAGCAGCGCGATCGCGCGGAGCTCGTCGGCGACCTCGGCGCGTTCGGTCGCGTCGTCGTTGCGGAGCCGGCGCCGGAGTTCGGCGAGGATCTCGGTCGCGGAGCGTCCCGCGGCGCGTACCAGGAACACCCGGTCGAAGCGGGCCTCGTACGCGGCGTTGCCGTCGCGGATCGCCGCGCGCGTCTCACCGTCAGGGTCGGCGGAGGACGCCTGCTCGACCCGGGACGCCGCGGCCGATGCCCCGGACCCCACCGGGCGCTCCCCGATCCGGGGGTGGTCGGCGAGGGCCGCGGCGACCTCGTCGTCCGTCCAGGTCCCGGCGAGCCGGTCGGCCGTCGCGGCGAGTTCGGAGACCGACGCGTACGGACGTGCGGCGAGGACCGCGTCGACCCACCGCGGCACACCCGCCCAGGTCGCCACGAGCGCGCGCGCATCGGCGGGGTCGAGCCGGTCGAGGTCGGAGATGTCCATGTCCCGGAGGATGACACCGCCGTGTTTCGGGCATGTCTCCGGCACGTCACGGGTGGTCGTCGTCGTTCGTCATCGAGCGTTCCCGGCCCGTAACCACGCCGAAACACCGTTTCCGTACCGTGGCACGACAGCAGGTCCGATCCGAGGAGGGCGCCGTGGACACCACCGACACGTGCCGGCCGACCTCGGCGTGGAACCGCGGGATGATCGCGCACGGCCGACGGCCGGGGAGCGTCCACCGTCCCGCTTCGCCCACCCTGATCGGACCCCTCCATGGACCTCGTCACCGTCCGCACCGTGCGGATGCCGTCGCACCGCGCCGACCTCTCCCTCGCCGCGGGTGAACGCCCCCTCGCCGGTGGCACCTGGCTCTTCTCCGAGGAGCAACCCGACCTCACCGGCCTCGTCGACCTGACGACGCTCGGCTGGCCGGACGTCGAGTACTCCGACGACACCCTGACGATCGCCGCGACGTGCACGATCGCGTCGCTCCTGCGGCTCGCCCCGGACCCCGGGTGGCGCGCGTGGCCGCTCGTCGACCGGTGCGCGAACGCCCTGCTCGCCTCGTTCAAGGTGTGGAACAGCGCGACCGTCGGCGGGAACGTGGCCGTGGGGCTGCCGGCGGGGGCGATGACGGCGCTCCTGGTGACCCTCGACGCAACGGCCGTCGTGTGGACGGCGGACGGCGGCGAACGGCGGGTCCCGGTGTCGGAGCTCGTGCTCGGCGTCCGGACGCTCGACCTCGGCGACGGTGACGTGATCCGGGCGTTCGAGGTGCCCCGACGTGCGCTCACCGCGACGACCGGGTACCGACGGGTGTCGCTCAGCCCGCACGGCCGCTCCGGCGCACTCGTGACGGCGCGGTGGTCGACGGACGGCTTCGTGCTCGTCGTCACGGCGGCGACGCCGCGGCCACTCGTCCTCCGCTTCGGCACGGTGCCGAGCGCGGAGACCCTCGACGCCGCGCTCGCCGGGTACGACGACTGGTACGACGACCCGCACGGCTCGCCCGACTGGCGCCGCGCGGTGAGCACCCGCTTCGCGCACGAACTCCGCGACGAAGCCGCGATCGACACCGACTCGGTCGCCGGAGGTGCCGCATGAGGATCGACGTCGACGGCAACGCGCTCGAGGTCTCCCCCCAACCCGGACAGGTCCTCCGGACGCTGCTGCGCGAGCACGGCGTCACCGCGGTCAAGAAGGGCTGCGACGCCGGCGACTGCGGCGCGTGCTCCGTGCTCGTCGACGGTGTCCCGGTGCACTCCTGCATCACCCCGGCGCACCGGCTCGACGGCGCCACGGTCACGACGGCGGCCGGACTCGGCACCCCCGAGGCCCCGCACCCGGTGCAGCGCGCGTTCGCCGACGCGGCAGCGTTCCAGTGCGGGTTCTGCACCGCCGGCATGGTGGTCACCGCGTCCACCTTCGGACCCGAGGACCTCGCCGACCACCACCGCCGGCTGAAGGGGAACCTCTGCCGCTGCACCGGGTACCGGTCGATCGAGGACGCCCTCGCCGGGGTGACGAACACCACGTGCGCCGACGCCGGTGCCGCGGTCGGACACTCGGTCGCCGCCCCGGCTGCGGGCCGCATCGTCACCGGCCGGGAGGAGTACACGCTCGACGTCCGCCGCACCGAGACGCTGCTGCACCTCGCCGTGCTCGGCAGCCCGCACCCGCACGCCCGGATCGCCGCGATCGACACGACCGAGGCCGAGGCGCTGCCCGGGGTGCACGCCGTCCTGACGTACCGCGACGACCCCGGCGTGCTGTTCTCGACCGGCCGGCACGAGTCCCGCCTCGACGACCCGGACGACACCCTGGTGCTCGACCGGGTGCTGCGGTTCCGCGGGCAGCGCGTCGCGGCCGTCGTCGCGGACAGCGTCCGGATCGCCGAGCAGGCCTGCGCCCTGGTGCGGGTGGCGTACGAGGTCCTGCCGAGCGTGCACGACCCGGACGCGGCCCGTCGCCCCGGCGCCCCGCTGTTGCACGGCGAGAAGACATCGGCCGAGCACCGGATCGCCGAACCGGAGCGGAACGTGGTCGCGGCCCTGCACGGCGAGACCGGTGACGTCGAGGGCGCCCTCGCGTCCGCCGCCGCGACCGTCGACGGGACGTGGACGACCGGTCGCGTCTCGCACGCGGCGCTCGAGACGCACGCCACCCGCGGGTCGGTGGACCGGGACGGGAGGCTCGTGCTGCGGACCGCCACGCAGGTCCCGTTCCTGGTGCGGGACGAGATCGCACGCGTGTTCCGCCTCGACCCGGCCCAGGTGCGCGTCGTCGCCAAGCGCGTGGGCGGCGGGTTCGGCGGCAAGCAGGAGCTCCTCACCGAGGACCTCGTCACCCTGGCGGTGCTCCGCACGGGTCGGACGGTGCAGTACGAGTTCAGCCGCCGGGACGAGTTCACGATCGCCCCGACGAGGCACCCGATGCGCGTGCGGGTCCGGCTGGGCGCCGAGGCCGACGGCACCCTGACGGCGATGCACGTCGACCAGACGATGGACACCGGCGCCTACGGCAACCACGGGATCGGGGTGATGTACCACTCGGTGAGCGAGTCGGTGGCCGTGTACCGGTGCCCCGCGAAGCGCGTCGACGCCGAGTCGGTCTACACGAACAGCCTGCCCTCGGGAGCGTTCCGGGGGTACGGCCTCGGACAGGTGGTGTTCGCGATCGAGTCGGCCATGGACGAGCTGGCGCGGGAGCTCGGCATCGACCCCGTCGAGCTCCGACGGCGCAACGTCATCGTGCCCGGGGACCCGCTGGTCGTCACCGACCCGGACGAGGAGACGGACCTGCGGTGGGAGGGCAGCTACGGGCTCGACCAGTGCCTCGACCTCGTCGAGGGAGCGCTCGCCCGGCCGCTGCCGGAGGCGCCCCGCATGGACGGTCCCGTACTCGACGGCTCCCCCGACTGGGCGCACGGCACGGGTGTCGCCCTCGCCGCGATCGCCACGATGCCGCCGCGGGGCCACCACGCCCACACGACCGTCGAACTCACCCCGGGCGGCCGGTACCGGATCGGGGTCGGCACTGCAGAGTTCGGCAACGGCACCACCACCGTGCACACCCAGCTCGTCGCGACCGCCCTCGGCACCACACCCGACCGTGTCGACGTGCACCAGTCCGACACCGACGCGGCCGAGCACGACACCGGGGCGTTCGGTTCCGCCGGGGTCGTCGTCGCCGGCCGGGCGCTGTACGCAGCCGCGCAGACGTTGCGCGACGACATGACCGCACGGGCGATGGCCATCGTGGCCGAGCGCACGCCCCGGACCGCCGCGGGCCCCCTCGGCCCGGCGATCTCGGTCGAACCGGACGGAGTCCGCATCGGCGACGAACTCGTCGACCACGCCGAACTCCTCGCCGACGGACCACTCCTGGCGCACGGCCGACACGACGGCACTCCGCGGTCGCTGGCGTTCACCGTGCACGGGTCCCGGGTCGCCGTGCACCGCCCGACCGGCGAGGTGCGGGTGCTGCAGAGCGTGCAGGCCGTCGACGCCGGCACCGTCCTCAACCCCGAGCAACTGCGCGGCCAGGTCGAGGGCGGGGCGGCACAGGCGATCGGGTCCACGCTCTACGAGGAGGTCCTGCTCGACGACACGGGCCGCGTCACCACCGACGCCTTCCGGGCGTACCGGGTACCGAAGATCTCCGACGTGCCCAGGACCGAGGTGCTGTTCGCCGAGACGCACGACCCGCTCGGGCCCCTCGGGGCGAAGTCGATGAGCGAGGCTCCGTACAACCCCGTCGCACCGGCGGTCGCGAACGCCGTCCGGGACGCGATCGGCGTCCGGCCGTACCGGCTGCCGATGACCCGGGACCGGGTCTGGGCGATGGCGGTGGACGCGACCGACGCCGGAGGTGCGTGATGTTCGAACTGGCACCGCGCCTCCTGGCCGTCCTCGACGCCGGCGACCCCGTCGTCGTCGCGACCGCCGTCGCGATGCAGGGCAGCGCACCGAGCGGCGTCGGGACGTCGATGGCGGTCCTGCCCGGCGGCCAGGTCGTTGGCACGATCTCCGGCGGATGCGTCGAGGGCTCGCTGTTCGACACGGCCGAGGAGATCCTCGCGACCGGCGTCGCCGTCCTCGAGCGATTCGGCTTCGACGACCACCCGGACGACCCGGACGCGGTGTGGGCGCCCGCCCTCCGGTGCGGCGGCCGGGTCGAGGTCCTCGTCCGCCGGGTCGCACCCGACGACGTCGCGGTGGTCGACGCGCTGCGGCACGCTACGGCCGGCGTGCCGACGTCACTCGCGCTCTCACTCGACCCGGACACGCTCGGCGCCGTCGTCACCGCCCCGGACGGCTGCCGCGGTCGCGTGTTCGCCGAGCGTTCCGACGGCCGGCCGCGGTGCATCGTCGTCGGCGCGGTCGAGTTCGCCGTCGCCGTGACGAACGCCGCGGCGGTCCTCGGCCACGCGGTCACCGTGGTGGACCCCCGCCCGGTGTTCCTGACGGACGAGCGGTTCCCGGCGGCCGACGAGCGCCTCGTGGGCTGGCCGACGCGGGTGCTCGCGGACCTGCCGATCGACGCGTCGACGGTCGTCGTGGTGCTCTCGCACGACGACCGGTTCGACGCCGCCGTGATCGACCACGCGCTCCGCCGGGGCGCCGGGTACGTCGGGGCGATGGGGTCCCGGGCCACCCACGAACGACGGATGGAAGAACTGCGGCGGCTCGGCACACCGGACCTCGGACGGCTGCGGTCGCCGATCGGGCTCGACATCGGCGCGACGACCCCCGCCGAGATGGCGATCGCGATCATGGCGGAGGTGATCGCGGTCCGGACGGGGTCGTCGGGCGGCTCGCTCGTGGACGGCGCCGGGCCGATCCACCGTCGGGTGGGGGTGGGCTGATCGCGACCGGTCGGCCGCGACCGGCTGGCCGGGCCCCGCCACGCCGGGACCGGTTGCCCGCGCGCGTCGGCCGGGACCGGCCGGCCGTCGCCGGCTGGCCGGCCGTCGCCGTCAGGCCGGGGTACGCGCCAGACGCTCGCCGAGACGGGCCGCCAACTCGCGCTCATCAGCCGTGACGAGCCTGAAGTCCCGCACCACCACGCGCCCACCGACGACGACGTGCCGGGGCCGCCGTCCCGGGGACGCCCACAGGAGCCCGGCCACAGGATCGGCGACACCGGCGTCCGCGACACCCGACACGTCCCACACGCAGAGGTCACCCGCACCCCCGGCGCCGAGATGCCCGAGCTCCGGCCGCCCCAGCCCCGCGGCGGAGCCCTCCGTCATCATCCCGAGCACCTGACGGGCCGGCAGCTGGGGCCCGACGAGCGCCGACACCTGCATCGCGAGGCGGCCGTCCGCGAGCAGGTGCCCGGCGTCGTTGCTCCCGCCCCCGCTCGTGCCGAGCCCGACGGGGACCCCGGCGGCGGCGAGCCGGGCCACGGGCGCGATCCCCCAGCCCATCGGCACGTCGCAGCCGGGCGCGTGCGTCGCCGTGACCCCCGACGCCGCGAGCCGCGCGATCTCGTCGTCGGTGACGTCGCAGAGGTGCGCGATGGTGACGTCGGGCGCAAGCCACCCCCACTCCTCGAGCAGGTCGAGCGGCCGACGGCCGTAGCGCTCGAGAGCGATCGCGGTGTCCACCTGCTCGTTCGCCTGCGTCCGTCGGCGCAAGCCGTACCGTGCGGCGACCTCGGCGAGGGCCCGGAACGTCGCCTCACCGTCGGAGTGCACCCCCGCCGGGCCCACGGCGACCTGGAGCCCGCCGTCGGGGTCGACGCCGCCCACGGCGTCCTCGTGGAGCAGCCCGGCGGCGATGGCGTCCGCGGACGCAGCAGCGCGGTCCGGGTCGTCCCGTGCGGACCCCCGGACGAAGACGAGTCGCCCACCGATCCCGCGGACCGCGTCCACGGTCGCAGCGGCGAGCGCGACGGTGTCGTCGGTGGTCGCGTCGGCCGGCCAGTTCAGGTGGTGGTCGGCGATCGTCGTGACGCCGGACAGGAGGCCCTCGGCGGCTCCGGCGGCAGCGGCCAGTCCGTAGAGCTCGGGATCGTGGCCGACCCGCGCGTACGCTCCGGCCATCGTCGGCAGCCAGTCCGCCATCGGGACGCCCCGCGTGCCCGGGAGGGTCCGGAACGCGGTCTGCAGCAGGTGGTGGTGCGCGTTCACGAGGCCGGCAGTGACCACGCACCCCTCGGCGTCGAGAACACTCGCGAGGTCGCTGCCGTCATCGACGACGACGTCGCCCTCCCGCTCGGTCCGAGGGTCGACGAGGACGCGGAGGGCACCGGTGACGGTCAGCATGGTTGCGTTTGTAGCAGTCCGCTGTTTCCGGCCCGTGACGGCGGCGTGACGTGGGTTCCGGCTGGGGTGGATGACCTCCGCCACCGACGACGCCGCACGTGCAGCAGTGGAGTTGGACCACCGATCCGTTGACCGCTTGAGTGGCGATCGTCACCGGGTTCGGGGCGGTTCGTGCGCATTCGTCGTCGGCGTTTCGAGGGCGACATCGCGCGGCTTCGGGGCGTCCACGAGGGCATCGCGGATGATGCGCCGTGGGTCGTATCGACGTGGATCCAGTTCTGACCAATCGATGTCGACGCCGGTCCGTTCTTCGATCTGTGCTTTCGTCGTGTCTGCCCAGCCACGGAGCTGCCGGAGGAACGTGGTCAGCTGCTTGGTGTGTCCGACGAGTCGAGTCGGACCGAGGCAGAACGCCGCGACGACGGCGATGATGAGCAGCTTGTCGACGTCCACGATGTGATCCCGTCAGTTCGACTGAGAGGAGGTCACTCGTTCGACGGGAGAACGGGGTCGGCTGTGGGACTGTCGGGAGCGGTTGTCTTCTTCTTGCTGTCGTCGGCTTGGATCTCGCTGCGGAAGATGTTCAGCGACTGCCCGAGGCCCTTGGCCAGGGCGGGGAGTTTCGTGGCACCGAAGAGCAGTACGACGATGCCGAGGATGATGAGCAGGTGGACGCCGGTGAGGTTGCCGAGCATGGTGCGCTCCTTCGTGAGATGGGGTGATCGTTCGCGAGATGGGGTGATCGCAGCCGAGGCCGCGTTACGGGGTGGTGGTCGCCGCGGCCGCGAGGCGGCGGGTGAGATGACGGTCGTGCAGCCATGCGACGGCGCACGCTGCCAGGTAGAGCACGGACATCGGAACGGCGAGGAGGAACATCGATGCGATGTCCGCTGACGGCGTGACGACCGCGGTGAAGATGAGGATGCAGAGCACTGCGATGCGCCAGGCGCCGAGGATCGCTTTCGCGGTGAACACGCCGACGAAGTTCAGCAGGACGAGGAAGACCGGCAGGACGAAGGCGATACCGACGGCGAGCACGAGCTTCACTGCGAAGTCGTAGTAAGCCTTCGCATCGACGATCGAGGTGTCTTGGTGCGCGACGAAACTGCCGAGGATCTGCACGATGTGCGGCAGGACCTGCCAGCCGAACCAGCAGCCGCCGAGGAACAGCGGGATCGCGGAGCCGAGGAAGCCGATGGCGTACAGCCTCTCCTTCCGCATCAGCGCGGGAACAACGAACGCCCACGATTGGTAGAGCCAGATGGGGCTGGAGATGACGACACCGATGGTGATGGTGATCTGGAGCCGCAGGTCGAAGGCGCCGCTGATGACGGGGAAGTTCAGCTCCGCGGCGTGACCGCCGCCAGTGGTGGTCAGCTCGGCGACCGGGGTGCGGAGCTGATCGAGCACGAACGGTGTGACGAACCAGCCGGCAATCGCGCAGACTGCGATGGCGAGTACCGCGCGGAAGAGGCGCTTCCGAAGCTCGTTGAAGTGCTGTCCGACCGACATGGCGCCGGAAGCGGGACGCTGCCGTTTCCCGTGCGGCACCGACGGGGCAGTCATCCGCTGTCCTCGCCGGCAACCGAGAGCAGATCATCGGCGGTCGGCAGATCTGCACCCCGCCGGCTGACAGTGATCGCCGCGGCACGGGCACTGACGCGACCGAGTTCGGCGAGGGCGGATCCGTCGATCGAGCCGAGTGCCGCCCCGTGACTCCGGAGCTGCCAGATGAGCGTCGCCATGTAGGTGTCGCCTGCGCCGACCGTGTCCACGACGTCAACGCGCTCGCTCGGCACCGGGACCCGCTCGAGTGCAGTAGCCAGGACCGAGCCTGCGGCACCGGTGGTGATGACGGCGAGCTCGACGCCGACCTCGAGGAGCCGGTCCAGGACTGCGTCCGTGCTGAATCCGGGATAGAGCCATGCCGCGTCCTCGTCGGACAGCTTCACCACGTTCGCGCTCGCGGCCAGCTGCTCGAACCAAGCTCGCACGCCTGCTGCGTCGCCGAGCAGGGCGGGTCGGATGTTGGGGTCGAACGAGACGGTTCCCGCAGCCGCCGCCGTCCGACGCACCAACGCCAGCACCTTGCTCGCACCGGGCTGGAGGAACGCGCCGATCGACCCGACGTGCAACCACCGCGGGGTCTGCTGCACTTCCGGCAGATCCCACTCGATACCGAACTCGTACGTCGGCTGGCCGTCCTGGGCCAGCCGAACGATCGCGACGGAGGTCCGAGTCGCACCGAAGACGCCTGGTACCAGCCGCACGCCGGACGCCTGGAGATGATCGGCGATGCGGAGTCCATGAGCATCGTCACCGAGCCACGTGGCGAACTCGACCGGGGTGCCGAGCCGTGCCAGCCCGAGCGCCACGTTCGCCGGGCTTCCACCTGGTATCTCCCGCGTCGCGCCGTCGTGCACGATGTCGACCAGCGATTCACCCGCTACGGCGATCAGACGCACAGTCATCTCCTTCGATGTTCGAGAACGAATCGTCGTTGCCGTCTGCTCGTACGGCGCATTACGACGAAACGGTTCCCGCAGGGATGTTCGTGTCGTGGGCAGGCACCGTGGCAACGGCACGTTCGAGCTCCCAGACCAGCGCTTGAGCGGGCGCTTCCACGGTCCACGGCGGAGCCTGCGTGGGGTAGACCCGCGTCGTGACGGAGCGGCCGGCACTGGTGAACACCTCGACGATGGACCCGTCCAACAGCAGTCGCACTGCGGGTCGATCAGCGGACCGGTCGAAGGGAGCAGAGACCACCGCGGGACTCGGGTCAGCGCGATGATCCGTGCTGGCATGGGCCCGGTCGACGGTGAGGATGTCAGCTTCGAGGTCGATGTTGACGTCGAGGTACTCGGCTTCGGAGAACCGGAGCCGGATGCGCCCCGTGACGGCGACGGGAAGCACGATCTCGACCTGCGAACCGATCGTTGCGCCCTGGCCACGTTGTCCGGAACCGATCCGGAGCGATTCGAGCACCGGATGCGGTTCGCTCGCGAGGCGCCCGCCGTGCAACCAGGTCCGTCGAGGGAGTGAGATCGCACCCGACCAGCCGGCTTGTTCCGTCCACTGTTCGATACGGCCTTCTCTGATCCACCCGAACAGCACGGGGCCCCAGGAGCTCGTTCGCATCACGGACGCCGCGTAGAAGTGCTGCCCGTCATCCACCTTGACCGGCAGAGGAGCGCCGGTCAGCGGGATGGCGATCACATCGCCCGGCCCGTCGGCATGCGACCAGGACGCCACGATGGCGACGTCGACGCCATCGAGTGTGAGGATCTGCGGGCACTCCCACCCTTCGCCGGTGTCGATGCCGTCGACCGTGTTGCGGGACATCGCGACCAGGTCACCGACGAATGCCCAACTGAGGCCATCCGCGGAGCGGTAGTGACGGACGGAAGCCGTCTGATCGGCTGCCGCTGCTCCAACGGCCATCGACCAGCCGTCACCGTCCTGCCAGACGAACGGATCGCGGAACATGGTGATCGCTTCGTCGACCGACGGGTCCGTGACGACCTGGACGGGAGGTCCGTACGTGTTGCCTCCGTCGGTGGATTCGGCGAGGAGTACCGATTGGAAGGGGCTGTGGTCGACCTTCCCTGAGTAGTAGGCGCGGACCGTCCCGTCGTGCAGCACCGTGTTGCCCGACCATGCCCCGCCGGAGTCGGCGCCCCCGGGGACGGGGACGATGGCCGGCCGGTGCAGGGTCCAGTGCACGAGGTCGTCGCTGGTGGCGTGTCCCCACTCGACCGGGATCGCGAGATCGACGCGGGGCCGGGACTGGAAGTACAGGTGCGCCTGCCCGCCGATGTCGATCGGGCCGTTCGGGTCGTTGACGTAGCCGCGGGGCAGCCGGACGTGGAATTGCGGGAGGTGGTGATCAGCGGCGGTCACGGTCGGTGCTGCTTTCTGGAGTGCTGCGGGCATGGTGCGGATGTCGGTCATCGGGAGGATCCAGCCGTGACGCCTTCGATGAAGTAGCGCTGGGCGAAGATGAACAGCAGCACGCTCGGGATCATCGTGAGTACCACGCCTGCGAGGACGACGGAGATCGATCCGGTGCCGAGATTCCCCTGCAGCCCGACCAGGCCCAGCGGAAGGGTGAACGTGTTCTGCTGGTTGAGGAAGATCAGCGGCCGGTAGTACTCGGCCCAGAAGCCGGAGAAGTTGAGGATCGCCAGTGTCGCGATCGCCGGGCTTGCCATCCTCGAGTAGACGTGCCAGAACACCCCGAACTGGCTGGCACCGTCGATGCGGGCCGCTTCACCGAGCTCGTTCGGCATCTGCAGGAAGTACTGCCGCATGAGGAACGTACCGAATGCACTGCCGAGGGCGGGGACGATGAGGGAAGCGATGGAGCCGGTCAGCCCCATGTCCTTCAGGATGACGAAGACGGGGATGATGATCGTCTGGATCGGCACCATCATCGTGGCGAGGAAGATCCCGAAGATCGTGTTCTTGCCCGGGAAGCTGATCATCGCGAAGGCGTACCCGGACAGGGTGCAGGTGATGGTCTGCCCGACGACGATCAGCAGCGTGACGATGACGCTGTTGACGAAAAACTGTCCGATCGGGATCTGGTTGAACACCGCGGCGTAGTTGCTGAAGTCCCAGGACAGCGGCAGCCACTGCGGCGGGTTGTTGAACGATTCCGCCGGCGTGCGCAGCGACGTCGTCAGCGTCCACAGCAGCGGTCCGAGTGCGAACACCACGGCGATGATCAGGATGATCATCCCGATGACGCTTCCCACCTTCGCGACGGGCTTCCGCCGCCGAACGATGTGGTCCACGCTCGGCTGGGCCAATGTCTCCGGTGCGTGCAGCGGGTTGAGGGTGTCTGTGGTCGTCATTGGTAGAACACCAGCTTTCGGGCTGCGATGAACTGCATCGCGGTGATGATGCCGATGATGACCAGCAGCAGGATCGCGATGGCGGAGGCGAACCCGAACTGCAGGTTCTGGAATCCGGCCTGGTACATGGAGATGGTGGCCGTGGTGGTTGCGGTACCTGGCCCGCCCTTGGTCATGATGAACGGCTGATCGAACAGCTGCATCGCGTTGATCATGGCGATGACCGTGGCGAACAGGATCGTCGGGCTGATGAGCGGGATCTTGATCCGGAACAGCGTCCGCCATGGGCCGGCGCCGTCGATCGCGGCTGCTTCTTGCACATCGACCGGCACAGCCATCAACGCGGCGACGAACAGCACGAACGTGAAGCCGACCTGCTGCCAGACCACGACCATCACGATCGTGACCTTCGCCCAGAACGGGTCGTTGAGCCAGTGCGCTCCGGGCAGACCGATCTCGTTGAGGTAGTAGTTGATGAGCCCGAACTTCGTGTCGAAGATGTAGCCCATGAAGATCGACACGGCTGCTGTCGACGCCAGCAACGGCAGGTAGAACGAGGTGCGGAAGAACACTCGTGTCGCGTTGTGCTTCCGGTTGTTCGCCAAGACGGCCAACAGCAGGCCGAGCGAGATCTGCAGCACCACGATCGCGAGGGCGAGCAGGACGGTGACCCCGAAGGACGCCAGCACCGGCCCATCGGTGAACAGACGCTCGTAATTGTCGAAGCCGACCCACTTCGGGCTGCTGATCACGTCCCAGGACGTGAAGGACAGCCCGAGCGAGGCGAGGATGGGGATGAGGGTGAACACGGCGACGAAGACCACCGCGAGCCCGATCATCAGGTAGCCGAACGTGGACTCACGACGGCGGGCGCGCTTGGCCGCCGGCCGGCGGGCTGCGACCTTGGCAGCCCGCCGGACGCGCGTTTCTGTTGCTGCTGTCATCACGAAGCCTGCGCAGCGGCCTTCTCGATGTCGGCCTGCATGCCGTCGAGCGCCTTCTTCGCGTTTCCGGAGGAGATCGCCTGCGTGGTGCGCTGGTTGAGTGCCGTCGCGAGCGCGTTGTAGTACGGCGGTGCCGAGATCGGCACCGAGTTGTCGAGCTGGTCGTAGAACACCGACCAGTGGGCCGGCCCGGTCGTGGCGTACCGCTCCGCGGTCATCAGCGACTTCTGCGCCGGAGTGGTGACGTTGCCCGGCCACAGCGCGTCGAAGCTCTCGGGTTGCACCATGAGCTTGACCACCTCGAACGCGAGATCCTTCTGCTTCGAGGAGTTGAAGATGCCGTATCCGCCGGCGCCGAAGAGCGACTTGTTGCTCTTCCATGTCGGGAACTGCACCACGTCGAAGCTGCCGTTCTTCATCCCCGCGTTGTGGAGACCACCGGCCCAGAAGCCACCGCCGATGGTCATGCCGATCCGGCCGGATGCCATGAGCCCCTGCAGGGTGCCGCCGCCGCCGACGTCAGGCGAAGGCGACGCACCGGACTTCTGCAGGTCGATGACGTACTGGAGTGCCTCGACGGCCGCGTCGGAGTTCGCGGTGGGGTCCCCCCACTTCCAACCGCCCTTACGGCCGGAGACACCGATCGGGTTGTCCGAGAACGCCTTGCTCTTCCACAGCCAGTCGCCGCCGGAGTACTTGCCCTCCTCGAGGAGGTTCCCGTCGTTCGCGTAGAGGAACGAAGTCCAGCTGCCCCAGAGGCGAACCACCCAGTCGAACGCGTAGGTGCCACCGCCGAGCTTCGCGAGGCTCTCCGTCGACGAGTGGAAGTCGTCCATCGACCAGGTGGCTGCGGGCCGGGACAGGCCGGCCTTGGTGAACAGATCGGTCGAGTAGAACATGCTGCCCGCGTTGAAGCTGTCGGGCAGCGTGTAGAGGTGCCCCTCGTACATCGTCGACTCGATCAGCGCCGGGTGCGCGCCGGTGAAGTACTTGTGCAGGTCCGACAGGTTCTTCGTGACGTAGTCGTCGAGCGGGGTCAGCAGATTCTTCGACGCCAGGAGCTGCTGGCCTTCGGTCGCCACGCTGACGATGTCCGGGACATCCCCGGACGCGATCTGCGTCAGCACCTTCGCAAGGAAGTCGTTCCAGTCGGTGCCGTTGATCGCCGTGACCTGCAGGCTGGCTTTCTTGTCCAGCTGCTTGATCTTCGGCTCGATCGCCTTCTGCAGAGCGGTGGCGGCGCTCTGCTCACCGAAGTAGAGCATCTTCACCGTCCCCGAGCCGCTGCCCCCTCCACCAGTGGTCGAGCACGCGGCCAGCGATCCGATGCTGGCCAGGGCGAGCCCGGCACCACCGAACTTGAACAGCGTGCGCCGGTCGATTGGAGTACCGAATCCGTTCGCCATGGGTCGCTCCTCTCTGAGCGATCGTGGCCCCGCTAGGTCGGGGCCAATACGTATTTGCAGGCCGAGCGTACACACCGGTCGCAGGTCACGCAATACGTATTTGCTTCTGGCATGATGATGATGACGAAGGAGGGTCGATGGCGAGCCGTAAGCGGACAGCAGCGCAGCCGCATCGCGTCACGATGAAGGACGTTGCACGCCACGCAGGCGTATCGCAGCCCACCGTGTCGTTCGTGCTGAACGACCGCCGCGATGTCTCCATCGCGGCCGAGACGCGCAGCCGCGTCCTCGAGGCCGCGAAGGAGTTGAACTTCCAGCCGAACCGCGCAGCGCAGTCGTTGCGGTCGAACCGGTCGTACACGGTCGGTGTCATCGCGGACCGGCTCGTTTCTCAGCCGTACGCTGGCCACATCGTTCTCGGCGTGCAGCAAGCAGTCCAGGAAGCCGGGTACGTGTGCTTCGTGGTCGAGACCGCGCCGACCACGGACGGCGGCAAGGCGGCAGTCGAGAACCTCGTGCAGCAGGGCGTCGCAGGGCTCATCTACGCAGCGCCGGGCCCCGAATACGTCACCCCGGTCGGCGGACTCGACAACGTCCCGACCGTCTTCGTCAACTGCTTCCCACCCGGCGACGTACCCGCCGTGACCGTGCTGGCCGATGAGTTCCAGGGCGGCCGCGACGCCGCCGCCGCCGTCTTCACAGCAGGCCATACGAACGTCGCATTCCTCGGCGGTCCGGAGGACGACTACGCCTGTCGGGAGCGGAAGCGTGGACTCGAGAGCGCCGCTGCGGATGCCAACATCGATCCGGCCACGATCCGGATCCAGTTCGGCACGTTCCAGGTGGGCTCCGGCTACGACCTCGCGATGGGTGTGCTGGCGAACGAACGACCGACTGCGATCATCTGCGGCAACGACCGCATGGCGGTCGGCGCGTTGATGGCTGCGCAGTCACTCGGTCTGCGGTGCCCGGAGGACATCAGCATCGTCGGATTCGACGACCAGCCGGACCTCGCCGATCAGATGCATCCGCCGCTGACCACGGTCGCACTCCCCCACCAGCAGATGGGTTACGACGCCGGGACGCTGCTGTTGGCAGAGACGGAGCAGCCCGGCCGGCACCTCGTGCCCTGCGAATACGTACCCCGCAGCTCGCTTGCTGCCCCTCGATCCGAAGGAACCTGAGTGATCCCCCCGCCCAGCACCCACTTCCAGCCCCCGAACGGCTTCGTCGGGGACGTCATCCCGTTCGAGCGCGACGGCACGGCGTGGCTCTTCTACCTTCTTGACGAGCGCCCCGACGCCACGCCGCTCGAGCGCTCGACAGGGATGCCGTGGGGCGCCGCCACCACAACGGACTTCGTCACGTTCGAGGACAAGGGCGTGGTGCTTCCATCCGGAGGCACGGACGCCAGCGACTTCGACTGCTACACCGGAAGCGTCGTTCGGGACGACGCTGGGACGCTGCACTTGTTCTACACCGGCCACAATCCTCGCATCACAACCGGTGCTGATGGTGGGTTCAAGGATGCCCAGGTCGTCTGTCATGCCACCTCCACGGGTGATCTGACCGACTGGACCAAGCACCACGACTGGGACTTCCCTGCGCTCGCCGAGTACTCGCCCGAAGACTGGCGGGACCCCTTCGTGTTCCGCCCGGCAGCTGACCGGCCCTGGCAGATGCTCCTCGCCACACGTCGACGTGAGGAGCCCTACCGACGTTCCGGGCTGGTCGCGCGGCTCGAGTCTGATGACCTGGTGACGTGGCGCGACGCCGAACCACTCTGGGAGCCGCACCGGTTCATCACCCAGGAATGCCCCGATGTGTTCCAGTGGGGTGAGTGGTGGTACCTGGTGTACTCGGAGTTCTCCGACTCGTTCTGCACGCGATACCGCATGGCGAAATCCCCCGACGGACCATGGGTCGCGCCAGCGGACGACACCGTCGACGGACGCGCCTTCTACGCCGCGAAGACGGTCGCCCTCGGAGAGGACCGCTACTTCGTCGGATGGATCGCGACGAAGGACGGTCGCCGTGACGAGGGCCGGTGGCAGTGGGCCGGCACCATGGCAGCGCTGCAGGCGCATCAGCGATCCGACGGGTCGTTGCGGTTTGACCTGCCCGACGCGGTGAAAGCCGCGTACGCCCACGAGACCGACATCACTGAGGAGTTCGAGCCGCTCAACGGCGCAGTACGGGAGGTTGGTGCTGGTGCGGAGACCCGGTACGCGTCATGGCTCGGACCGGAGCTTCCCGCCGAAGCGTTGATCGTCGCCGACGTCCACATCACGGCCAACACGCAGTCGCTCGGAGTGTTGCTGCGCACCAACGACGACGCCGAGGAGGGCTACGCGCTCCGGCTCGAACCGAATCGGAGCCGGCTGGTGCTGGACCGGTGGCCGCGCGGCAGCACCGGCACGGAGCAGTGGCAGATCCTCGGCGACGTGCCGCACGCAGTGGAACTGGAGCGCTCCGTCGAGCTGGCACCGGGGCGGCATCGCATCGAAGTGCACCTCGACGCCGACATCTGCGTCGCGGTCATCGATGGTGCCACCGCGTTGAGCACGCGTCTCTACGACCGGCCTACCGGACGAGTCGGCCTGTTCGCACAGGATGGCACCTTCACCCTCGAGAAGTTCACGATCCGCACTCGCTGACAGTTCGACCAAAGCGCTTCGGCGTAGTCGTCGGGGGTGTCGCGGGCCGACGCGGTCACAAGGAGAGTGTGCTCGCCGATGCGCCGGGTGAACCGCGGCACGGGATCACAACCGCCTTCGTCAGTCCTCCTTGCCAGATCGATGATCCCGTTGCCCGGCAGCCATCGGCGTGCGGGTCAGATGCGACGAACAGCAACGCGGTGCCGATCGGGCGTTGGTCAGGACGAGCCGTATCGAGGTCTCGAGCGAACGAGTGGTGATGGAATGGCGGTATGGCGCACATGTCCGTCCGTTCCGCACGGGAGTCCGATGCCGCCGGAATCGCAGCCGTCCATGTACAGGCCTGGCGCGAGGCCTATGCGCACCTGATGCCCGCAGCCTTCCTTTCTTCACTCGACACGGAACGGCGCGAGGCCGGCTGGAAGTCGATCATCGATGACGAGATCACCGACGTGTTCGTCGCGCTCGACGGCGAGAAGGTCATCGGTTGGGCTTCGGCGGGAGCCGGACGGGACTCATCCTCCCCCGCCGCGCGGGAGCTCGAGGGCATCTACGTGATCGCAGCGGCCTACGGGTCAGGAGCGGGCCAACAATTGCTCGACGCCGCCGTCGGCGATGACGCGGCGTACTTGTGGATGGCTGAGAACAACCCCCGAGCCGAGGCCTTCTACCGCCGCAACCGATTCGAACGCGACGGCATGGTGAAGACGGAGTCGTTCGGCGGTGCCAGCGTTCACGTCGTCCGTCTGACTCGCTGAGCGATCGTCGAGCGGGCGCCAGAAGCCCACGTCTGCCCGATGGGCACTGCCGAGAATTTCTGTTGCAGCCGACGCTCAGCCGGTGGTCCCGGTCGAACCTGGACCATCCGTCACCTTCGGCGCGGACCGAACCGGGCAGCGCCGGTCTACGTTCGAGTGCTGTGGAGCTCGTCGCTCCCGCAACCTTCGAGGAGTTCCGATGTCGTCTGCGACGCCGCCAGGCTGGTATCCAGACCCGTCCGGTCAACACGGGACGCGGTGGTGGGACGGCGCCGGGTGGACCCAACACGTTGGGCCGCCGACGGCGCAGATGCCTCGTCCACGCATCGCCGACAGCGTGCGGACGGACACCGTGTTCGTGTGGCTGATGGCGTTGCTGCCGCTCATCACCCTGCCGCTGCTGTTCGTCTACCAGCCGCACTTCCGGTTCGAGGTCATCGGGCCCAGCCACGTTCGGACCGTGGATCCGCGCTCCGTCTACACCGGCGGATACTTCCTCGTGCAAGGCGTCAGTGTGCTCCTGTACGGCGTTGATGTCCTGCTCGCGTACTTCGACCACCGCGAGCTGAAGCGACGCGGTGTCGTTCGGCCGTTCCGGTGGCCGTGGGCGTTCCTGTCCCCGATCGTCTACGTCATCGGCCGGTACGTGGTGGTCTGCAAGGTCGCGCCGGGAAGACCGATGTGGCCGCTGTGGACGTACATCGCTGTCGTCGTCATCGGCGGGGTCTTCGGCGTCATCCGTGCTGTAGCGCAGTTCCAGCAGATGCTCCCCTAGGAGCCCTCGCGCCAGGAGCCGGCTGGCCAGACGTCACCCGAGGGTCGAGCGGTACGCGGGTGAGCGGGACCGGGACCACGCAGGTCGACCGGTTGCGCTACTCCTTCGCCGTCGGCAGCGAACTCCGCGCGATCGCCTCCGGCCGGTCACGCACCACCTCGCGCACCGACCACCGCGTGCGTGCTCCGCGAGCGACAGTTCACCGCGGAACGCCGGCGGTGCACTGTCGCTCCCGCGGTGCGGGTCACACCGGAGCGGGCCCCGTCGACTCGGCGACCCGGAGGGTGCACGGCAGCAGGAAGTGCGGGAGATCGTCGGAGACCCCGTCGAGCTGGTCGATGAGCGCGTCGGCGGCGCGGATCCCGAGCTCTCGGCCGGGTGCGACCATCGTCGACAGCCGCGGGTAGTGCTGGTCGGCGTGCGTCGCCGACGACGCGATGCTGAGCACCGAGACGTCCTCGGGGACCCGCCGCCCGGCCGCGTACAGGCCGACGAGCACCCCGGCCGACGAGTCGTCCTTCATGACGAGCACCGCCGTGACGTCAGGATCGGCTGCGAGGATCGCCTCCGCCGCGGCACGCCCGCCGTCGCTCCCTGCCCCGGCGGGGGCGACCTGCCCGACGAGCCCGCGTTCGGCGATCACCCGCTCGAAGGTTGCCTGGGCCCGCAGGTGCGGCGCATAGCCGGCCATCGGCGTGCCCTCGAGGTCCTCGAGCACGAGGGCGAACCGGCGGTGGCCGAGCGACTCGAGGTGGTCGATGCTCGAGACGATCGTGGTCTCGAAGTCGATGTCGACGAACGGCAGGCCCCGGCTGTCACGGGTGCGGCCGATGAGCGTGAACGGGACCTCGAGGCTGGTGAGGACGGCGACACGAGGGTCGTCCATGCGCACTTCCATGACGATCACGCCGTCGACGAGGCCACCGGAGACGAGGTCGTCGAGGTCGTCCCCAGCGGGGTCGACCGGCCAGAGCACGAGGTGGTGGCCACGCTCAGACGCACGCTCCGCGGCGCTCATGAAGAACTGCGCGGTGGTCGGGCTGAAGCGGTTCCCCGTCGTCGGGAAGAGCAGCGCGATGATCCGGGTGCGACGGCTCGCCAGGGCACGGGCGACGACGTTGCCGCGGAAATTCAGGTCGCGCATCGCGGCACGGACCCGGGCGGTCGTCGCGGGGGTGACGTACTTGGTGCCGTTCACGACGAAGGACACCGTGGCGATCGAGACGCCAGCGCGGTCGGCGACCTGCTGCATCGTTGCCATGCCGACTCCTCGTCACGTTCTGCCAGGTGGCGGCTCGGCGTCGGCTGCCACGACCATCAGCCTAGCCTCCGGACCGACTCAGAAAAGCGCTTTACAGGTGAAGCGCTTTTCTGTTAGTTTCTCGCACCGAGGACACAGCGACGACGACGTCAGCGGAGTCGTGGTTGCGCGCCTGCCCCCATGCACCCGTCAAGAGAAGAGCCTTGCAATGAAGCAAAGATTCCACTCCCCGTCACGCCGGATCCGCGCCCTCGTCGGCGCCGTCGCGGTGCTCGCGACGGTCCCCCTCGTCCTCGCCGGGTGCTCCGGGTCCGGCACGGCGTCGTCCGGTGGCGGGAAGACCCTCACGATCGAGGACTACTACGCCGCCAACTACAACCCCATCTACAAGAAGTGCGCGGCGACCGTCGGTGCGAAGGTCACCATCAACCACGTCGCCGGTGCCGGGCTCATCTCGAAGGTGCTGCAGCAGGCGTCGTCGCGGACCCTGCCCGACGTCCTCATGCTCGACAACCCCGACGTGCAGCAGATCGCCGAGTCGGGCGCCCTGTCTGACCTCGGCGACTACGGACTCGACGCCTCGGGCGACGTGCCCGCGGTGAAGGCGGCGAACTCGTACAAGGGCAAGCTCTACGGCCTGCAGCCGGTCACGAACTCGATCGCGCTCTACTACAACAAGAAGCTGCTCGCCGACGCCGGTGTCCAGCCGCCCAAGACGTGGGACGAGCTGAAGGCCGCGGCCAAGAAGCTCACGAAGGGGTCGACCTACGGCTTCGCGATGAGCAACATCAACACCTACGAGGGCACCTGGCAGTTCCTGCCGCTGCTGTGGTCGAACGGCGGCGACGAGAAGGACATCGCCACCCCCGAGGCGACGCAGGCGCTCCAGCTCGTCGACGACCTGCAGAGCGACGGCTCCATGTCGAAGAGCTCGATCAACTGGGCGCAGGCCGACGTCAACAACCAGTTCCTCGCCGGCAAGGCCGCGATGATGATCAACGGCCCGTGGCAGCTCCCGGCGCTGAACGCCAAGAAGGGGCTCGAGTTCGACAGCGTGCCGATCCCGACCCCCACCGGCTCGGAGACCGTCGCACCGCTCGGCGGCGAGGCGTTCACCGTCCCGCAGACCGGCAACAAGGACACCATGAAGCTCGCCGGCAAGTTCGTCGGGTGCCTCAACACCGCGAAGATGCAGAAGGTCATCGCGGGCGTGACCGGCAACGTACCCACGAACCTCGAGGTCGGGGCCGCCTGGGCGACGGACCACCCGCAGGTCGCCTCGTTCGTCACCACCGTGAAGACCGCTCGTGCCCGCACCGGTGAGCTCGGACCGGACTGGCCGAAGGCCGCCACGAAGATCTACACCGCCGTCCAGCTCACCCTCACGGGCAAAGCCGATCCCGAGGCAGCGCTCCAGCAGGCGCAGTCCCAGAACCAGTAGTGCAACGAGGGAGCCGGCCGATCCGGTCGGCTCCCTCCCACCACGAGAGGAGCGGCTCCGGTATGAGCGCCACGACACAGACCCCACCACGGACCCGTACGTCCGTCCCCGCACCACCCCCGCCACGCCCCGGTCAGCGACGCGCACGCCTGCGGTCCGGGATCACCCGATGGCTCTTCGTCGTCCCGGCCGCGCTGTTCGTGGCCGTGTTCTTCGGCTACCCGGTCGTGAAGAACATCCTGATGTCCTTCCAGGACTACACCACCAAGACGTTCTTCACGGGCGAGGCCCCGTGGGTCGGTCTCAGCAACTACATCGCGGTGTTCCAGAGCTCGGTCTTCACGACGAGCGTGGTGAACACGGCGCTGTTCACCGCCGGGTCGATCGTCCTGCAGTTCGTGATCGGGCTGGGCCTGGCGCTGTTCTTCCGTCGGCACTTCCCGCTCTCCGGGTTCCTCCGCGGACTGCTGCTGCTGCCGTGGCTCCTGCCCCTGATCGCGTCGAGCGCGGTCTGGAAGTGGCTGCTCGACCAGGACAGCGGAGCCCTGAACCAGCTCCTCGGCCTGGTCGGCATCGCACCGGTGCCATGGCTCGTCAGCCCGAGCCTCGCGCTCATCGCCGTCATCGGCGTGAACGTCTGGCTCGGCATCCCGTTCAACACGACGATCCTGTACAGCGGTCTGCAGTCGGTGCCGCCGGAGCTGTACGAGGCCGGAGCGCTCGACGGCGCGACGGGGTTCAAGGCCTTCTGGTACATCACCTGGCCGAGCATCCGGTCGGTCGTGAGCGTCGTGATCGTGCTCGGGGTCGTGTACACGCTGAAGGTCGTCGACATCATCCTCGGCCTCACCGGCGGCGGCCCGGCGAATTCGACCCAGACGCTCGCCACGAACGCGTACCACCAGTCGTTCATCAACTTCCAGTTCGGCATCGGAGCCGCCGTGAGCAACGTGCTCATCGTCGTCTCGTTCGTCTTCGCGATGGTCTACATCGCGATTTCCAGGAAGGCGGTCGACGAATGAGCGTCGGACTCGCGGACAACATCACCACCACCCGCGCGGTCACGACCGCCCGGACCACGAAGGCCCGCCGCCCGCGCGGCTCCGTCAAGGGGATTCCGCTCACCGTCCTGGGCTGCCTGTTCCTGGCGATCATGGTGTTCCCCGTCTACTGGATGGTGAACACCAGTCTGCAGGCGACGTCCGGGGCGGCCACGGCGTCGTGGTTCCCGTTCCACCCGACCTTCGCGGGCTACCAGGCGGCGTTCGCCCAGCAGGGGCAGAACTTCCTGTCGAGCATGATCATCGGCCTGGGCACGGTGGTGCTGACGCTCGTCATCGCGACCCCGGCCGCGTACGGCCTGGCCCGATTCCGGATGCGCGGCACGCGCGTGTTCCTGCTGGTGCTGCTCATCACGCAGATGATCCCGGCGATCGTCATCGCGAACGCCCTGTACACGCTGTTCAACAACGTCGGACTGCTGAACAGCTACCTCGGGCTGATCCTCGCCGACAGCGCCGTCCAGGTCCCCTTCGCCGTGCTGCTCATGCGCGCGTTCATGGAGTCGATCCCGGCGAGCCTGGTCGAGGCGGCACTGGTCGACGGAGCGAACGACTTCCGCGCGTTCGTCTCGATCGTCGTGCCGATCAGCCGGAACGCCATCGTGACGGCCGCACTGTTCACGTTCCTCGGCGCGTGGGGGGACTTCCTCATCGCGCTCACCCTGACGTCGACGACCGCCGTCCGCCCGATCACCCTCGGCATCTACAACTACATCGGTTCGAACGTCACGGACTGGGGGCCGGTGATGGCCACCTCGGTGCTGGCGTCCCTGCCCGCCGCGGTGCTCCTCATCGTCGCCCAGCGGTACATCTCCGCGGGGGCGCTCGGCGGCGCCGTCAAGTGACGCCGACCGACCCCTGTCCCGACCCCAGCCAGAAAGGCACACCATGACCACCACCCCGCTCCGCATCACCGTCTGGGGCGAGAACGTCCACGAGCAGGTCGAGCAGCACGTCGCCGATCGCTACCCGGACGGCATGCACGGCGCGATCGCCGACGGCATCCGCGAGAACCTGCCGGACGCCGTCGTCCGCACCGCCACCATGCAGGAACCCGAGCACGGGCTCACCGACGAGGTCCTCGCCGAGACCGACGTCCTCACATGGTGGGGCCACGCCGCACACCAGGACGTCGACGACGCCGTCGTGGACCGCGTGCACAAGCACGTGCTCTCCGGCATGGGGCTCGTGGTCCTGCACTCCGGCCACTGGTCGAAGATCTTCGGGAAGCTGATGGGCACGACCTGCACGCTCCGGTGGCGCAGCGAACACGACCAGGAACTCGTCTGGACCGTGAACCCGCAGCACCCGATCACGCGTGGCGTCCCCAACCCGATCGTCATCCCCGAGCAGGAGATGTACGGCGAGTACTTCGACGTGCCGACGCCGGACGAACTCGTGTTCATCTCGGGCTTCACCGGTGGCGAGGTGTTCCGGAGCGGCATGACGTACCGCCGCGGTCTCGGGAAGATCTTCTACTTCTCCCCCGGCGACCAGGACTTCCCCGTCTACCACCACCCGGACGTCCGTCGCGTGATCGCCAACGCCGCCGAGTGGGCGCGACCCGAGCGCGAGCGGGAGATCCCGACGCTGCGCCGCTACGAGCTCGGTGAGTACTTCGACGGCCAGCACTACCGCGGCCCGTTCGACGACGCACCCGTCGACGACGAGGTGCACGCGTGACCCTCCGCGTCGTCCAGGTCGGCGCCGGCGGGATGGGACGGGCCTGGCTCGGCACCGTCGCCGCCGACCCGGACGTCGAGCTCGTCGGCATCGTCGACCTCGACCTCGACGCGGCACGGGCCGGCGCCGCCCACGCCGGCGACCCCACGATCCCGGTCGGCACGGACCTCACCGCCCTGGCCGCGGAGACCGGTGCGGAAGCCGTGCTCGACATCACCGTGCCCGCCGCCCACCACCCGGTCACGCTCGAGGCCCTCCGTGCCGGACTACCCGTGCTCGGTGAGAAGCCGGCCGCGCAGACCGTCGCCGAGGCCCTCTCGCTCGCGGCCGCCGCCGAGGCCACCGGCAAGCTCTTCATGGTGTCGCAGTCACGGCGGTACAACGACCAGCTGGTCGCGTTCCGGCAGCACGTCCGCGGGCTCGGTGCGGTCGGCGGGCTGAGTACGCGGTTCGCGAAGGCCCCGCACTTCGGCGGCTTCCGCGAGGAGATGGACGACGTGCTCCTGCTCGACATGGCGATCCACGCGTTCGACTCGGCGCGGTACGTGCTCGAGCGCGACCCGGTGTCCGTCTACTGCGAGTCGTGGAACCCGTCGTGGTCCTGGTACCGGGGCGACGCCGCCGCGGCAGCCGTCTTCACGTTCGAGGACGACGTGCGGTACGTGTACGACGGCTCGTGGTGCGCGCCGGGCGCCGAGACCTCGTGGAACGGCGACTGGCGGGCGTCCGGTGCTGCGGGCACCGCGCTCTGGGACGGCGACCACGACCCGTGGAGCGACCTCGACGGCGTCCCGGGCACGCCGCCGGTGGCACGCAGCGTCGGCGACGCGATCGCGGGAGCGCTCGCCTCGTTCGTCCATGCGGTCCGCTCGGGCGGGGTCCCGGACGGCGAGGTGCACGGGAACGTGATGAGCCTGACGATGGTGGACGCGGCGATCGCGTCGGCGCGCGCCGGGCGGCGCATCGTCATCGACGAGGTGCTCGAACAGGCGCACGCCGCCGCGCTCGAGGCCGAACGCGACGAGTCGATCAGGGCCCGGTTGGCGGCCTGGGGATCGGTCCGCGGTGCGCTCACAGCCGGCTCGGCAGACGTCGCCACGGCAGCCGGCTCGCCGGACGTCGCCGCCCTCGGCTGACGGACCAGGAGCAGGACGGGAGGCGCGGTGCGGGCCCGCACCGCGCCTCCCGTCCTGCTCCTGGTCGCGTCCACCGCCCCCGGTGCCGGCCGAACGGGGCAGGCCGGTTGCGTTCACCTGAGGGGACCGATCGCGACCTCCCACACCGCGCGAACCGTCCGTAGGGTCGACGCATGAGCAAGAACGAGGTCAAGGAGTTCCTGGTCTCCCGGCGCGCCCGCGTCACCCCTGATCAGGTTGGGCTCCCGGTGTTCACCGACGATCGGCGCGTTCCGGGGCTCCGGCGGCAGGAGGTCGCAACGCTCGCCGGGCTGAGCACGGACTACTACACCCGCCTCGAGCGTGGGGCGATCCAGGGCGCTTCGGAGAGTGTGCTCTCCGCCATCTCCGGTGCGCTCCTGCTCTCGGATGTGGAGCGGGAACACTTGTTCGACCTCGCCCGGCGGGTCCCTGTGGTGCCGAAGCCGTCGGCATCGGCTGCCTCGACGCAGCGCGTACGCCCATCGGTGCAGCGGATGCTCGACAACCTCGCGGTGCCCGGCGTCGTGCAGAACCAGCGGCACGATCTGCTCGCGTCGAACCTGATGGGCCGGGCGTTGTACTCACCGCACTTCGAGATGAACGGGCAACCGAACACGGCGCGGTTCATCTTCCTCGACCCGCGCGCCCGCGACTACTTCGCGGACTGGCCGCTCGCACGCCGCATGACCGCCGCGATGCTGCGCCTGTCCGCCGGCCGGGACCCGCTGGACGAGGACCTGACGGCGCTGATCGGTGAGCTCGCGACGCGGAGTCCGCAGTTCCGGCAGGACTGGGCCGACCACGACGTCCACGAACACACCACCGGTCGGAAGGTGTTCAACCACCCCGTCGTCGGTCCGCTGGAAGTCACCTTCGACGGTTTCGAGATGCCTGGAGAGCCCGGCTTGCTGCTCGTGACGTACACGGTCGACGAGGGCACGGCATCGGCGGAGCGGCTCGCAGTGCTGTCGAGTTGGGCTGCGACGCAGGAGTTCAGCACGACGCGGTGACCCGTCCGGCTGGGGGGTTCTGGTTCGTCCTCCCAACCACGTCGGCTGCTTCGTAGCGTGGGCGGCATGGAATACCGACAGCTAGGAAACAGCGGCCTCCGCGTCTCGACCATCACCCTCGGCACGATGGGCTTCGGCGGCACCGGCTTCGCCGAGAACGTCGGCAAGATCGACGTCGACGGCGCCCGCCGTGAGATCGACATCGCCCGCGACGCCGGCGTGAACCTCTTCGACACCGCCGACGTGTACTCCACCGGCATGTCCGAGGAGATCCTCGGCAAGGCACTCGGACCGAACCGTGACGACGTCCTCGTCGCCTCGAAGGTGCGCCTGCCCATGGGCGACGGCCCCAACGACGCCGGCCTGTCCCGACACCACATCCTCCGAAGCGTCGACGCCACGCTCACCCGTCTCGGCACGGACCACCTCGATCTGTACCAGCTGCACGAGTGGGACGGACAGACCCCGCTCGAGGAGACCCTTTCCGCGCTCGACGACCTCGTCCATTGGGGCAAGGTCCGCTACATCGGTGTCTCGAACTTCGCGGCTTGGCACATGATGAAGGCGCTGTGGACCGCAGATCGGAAGGGGCTCACCCCGTTCGTGTCGACGCAGGTGCACTACTCGCTGCAGACTCGCGACATCGAGCACGAGATCGTCCCCGTCGCGGTCGACCAGGGCATCGGTATCCTCGTCTGGAGCCCGCTCGCGGGCGGTCTGCTCTCAGGCAAGTACCGCCGCGACGTCGACGCGCCGGCCGGCAGCCGCCACGTCGAAGGCTGGAACGAGCCCCCGGTGTACGACACCGAGCAGCTGTACGACATCGTCGAGGACCTCGTCGCGATTGCTGACGCCCACGACGCCACCCCGGCGCAGGTCTCGCTCGCGTGGCTTCTCGCCAAGCCGGGCGTCACGTCCCTCGTCGTCGGTGCCCGCAATGAGGACCAGCTGCGCGGCAACCTTGCAGCTGCCGACCTGCAGCTCACCGCCGAGGAGCTCGGGAAGCTCGACGCGATCAGCGCCCAGCAGCTGCCGTACCCGTTCTGGCACCACCTGAACGCCGCGGACCGGCTCAGCAAGGCCGACCTGACGCTCCTCGCCGGGCCCATCGCCGCGCGTCGGGCTCGAAAGTAGGACAGCGCTCCCCATGAGTGAACGCACTCCTGAGACTCCGCCCGCTCCCACCAGCGCTTCGTCATCCCCATCGAGCGGGAGATTGCCGGCAGCCATCTGGGTGCTCACTGCGGGGACGTTCCTCATGGGGACCAGCGAGTTCGTGGTCGCCGGCATCCTCCCCGAGGTCGCCAGCGACCTCGACGTCTCTGTCGCGCACGCCGGACTGGCGATCACGGTGTTCGCCGTCGGGATGATCATCGGCGCACCGACGATGGCGCTGCTGACGCTGCGGCTGCCACGGAAGACGACGATGATGCTCGCTCTTGCCGTGTTCACCCTCGGCCACGTCGGCGCGGCACTCACCGACAGTTTCGCGCTGCTCCTGGTCAGCCGGTTCGTCAGCGCCCTCGCGACCGGCGCGTTCTGGGCCGTCGCGGCCGTCGTGGCATCCCACGTCGTCTCGGTCGACATCCGTTCTCGCGCGCTCGGGATCGTTCTCGGCGGCGGCATGCTCGCCAACGTCGTCGGTGTTCCGCTCGGCGCGTTCGGCGGCCAGGTGATCGGGTGGCGCGGACCGTTCTGGGGTCTCGCCGTCCTCGCCGCGTCGGCGGTCGTCGCCGTCGCCGCGGCGATCCCCGCGGAGCGCACCGACCGAGCGCAACCGTCCGCGAGACGGGAGCTGGCATCGCTCAGGTCCGGGAGGCTGTGGCTCACATTGGCGGCGTGCGCGGGAGTCAACGCCGGGGTGCTCTCCGTGTACAGCTACATCTCGCCGCTGCTGACCGACAGGACCGGCATCAGCAGCGCCCTCGTCCCGGTCGCGCTGCTGCTCTTCGGCGCCGGCGCGCTCATCGGCTCCGTCCTCGGTGGACGTGCCGGCGACCGCCGCCCGTTCGGCACAGCGCTCGTCACCACCGGTGGGTCGCTTGTGGTCGCAGCGGGTCTCACCGTCTTCGCCGACCACGTGGTCCCGACGTTCGTCCTCGTGGCGGTCCTCGGTCTCGTCGGGCTGTCCGCGAACCCGGTCCTGGTCTCGCTCGCGGTCGGTCATGGCGGTGTCGCGCCCACGCTCCCGAGTGCGATGGCTACCTCGATGTTCAATGCAGGCACCGCCATCGGCACGGCGATCACTGCCTGCTTGATCGGGACGGACCTCGGCCCGACCGCGGCGCCGATCACCGGGATCGTCTTCGCCGCCGTGACCTTCATCCCGCTCGTGACGCTGCGGGCGCTGGAGCGAAAGCACGACCGAGCGCGCCGCCCGCCGTCCGCGCCGTGAGCGGGACGGCTGTCGTCCGGACGCACGCAGACCCGACGCGAGGTGACCGAGGGGGCCGTGCTGGAAGGTGTACTGGGAGAGCACCCCGCCGGGAACGGGCGCCGGTTAGCGTGGCCGGCATGACCACTCGAGACGACGTGCGGGAGTTCCTCACGACCCGCCGAGCGCATGTGCAGCCGGAGCAGGTGTCGCTTCCGGGAGGGAGCAACCGGCGCGTTCCGGGGCTGCGGCGAAACGAGGTCGCGATGCTCGCCGGCGTCAGTGTGGAGTACTACGCCAAGCTCGAGCGCGGTCACGTGGTCGGAGCATCGGACGCCGTCCTCACCGCGATCGCGGACGCTCTGCTGCTCGACGACGCCGAACGTGCGCACCTGTTCGATCTCGCCCGCACGGCGAACGCCTCCCCGATGCGGAAGCGTCGCACCGCGCCCAAGCCGCTGCGCGAAACGGTGCAGTGGATGGTCGACGGCTACACCGCCGGCCCCGCGTTCGCGCGCAACGGTCGGCTGGACGTCCTGGCGGAGAACGCCCTGTTCCGCGGCCTCTACTGGGACCTGTACCAGTCGACCGAGCGGCCGGTGAACCTGGCGCGCTTCACGTTCCTGCAACCTGACCTCGCCGCCGAGTTCTACCCATCGTGGGAACGCTCTGCCGACATCAACGTCGCCATCCTCCGTACCGAGGTCGGTCGGGACCCCGGCGACAGAGCACTGCAGGACCTCGTCGGGGAACTGAGCACCCTGAGCGACGAGTTCCGGATCAGGTGGGGTGCGCACAACGTGCGGCACCACGCCAACGGCGTCAAGGAGTTCCACCACCCGGTCGTCGGTGACCTCGACATGCGGTACGAGGCGATGGAGCCGATGGGGGAGCCGGGACTGAACGTGCTCATGTACACCGCGGTACCGGGCTCCGTCACCGAGGAGCGCCTGAAGCTCCTCGCCACCTGGGTCGCGACGAACGAGCAGGCCGGGGACGGACCGCGTATCGAGACCGGCGACGCAAGACGACGGAAGGACGCACGATGACAGCGAACGACGAACACACCGGCTGGACAGGCGGGCAGGACGCCTTCGGGGACTTCGCCCCGGGGATGGCGCACTACACGGACAAGGTCCTCTTCGACGAGGTTTGGGAGCGCCCCGACCTGTCCAAGCGAGACCGCAGCCTCGTGACGATCGCAGCACTGACCGCGCTCGGCAAGACCGACCAGCTGCAGTTCCACCTCGCCTACGCCCGCCAGAACGGCCTCACCGACGACGAGCTCAAGGAAGCCCTGCTGCACCTGGCGTTCTACGCCGGCTGGCCCAACGGCATGGGAGCGACCGCGGTGCTCAAGAACATCGTCGAGAACGACCAGTGAGCGCGACGAGCTGGCCCGCCACGACGGCGCAGCAGATCGCGGACACCGACGACTTCCACATCGCCCCGTACCGACCTGATGGCGTGACCACCGGAACGTTGACGTGGATCTGGTCCGTCGTCGTCGACGGCCGCGTGTTCGTGCGCGCCTGGAACGGCACCCGCGGCAAGTGGTACCAGGCCGCTGTGGCACAGCGCGCCGGAAAGATCACCGCTGCCGGCGCCGAACACGACGTCGCCTTCGCCCCCGTCGACGATGCAGACCTGGGCAACCGGATCGACGCCGCGTTCGAGGCGAAGTACGCCGGCAGCCCCTACCTCCCACCGATGACCGCACCCGACCCGAGAGCCGCGACCATCGAGGTCGCGCCACGCGACCGCGCCGACGGCAACTGACCACGACCCCACAGAGACGGAGCACCCCATGGCTCAGACCGACTTCCAGCAACCCTTCCCGACCGGCGCGACGAACGACGCGTTCGCGCAGTACTTCACCGGGCAGAGCTACAACGCACCCGTCGTCGACGGCGGCGTCCCCGTGAACAACATCACCTTCGAGCCGGCATGCCGGAACAACTGGCACATCCACCACGGTGAGAACGGCGGCGGCGACCAGGTCCTGATCTGCACGGCCGGGTCTGGGTGGTACCAGGCCGAGGGCGAAGAACCGATCAGCATGACGCCCGGCGCCGCGATCCGGGTCCCGGCCGGCACCAAGCACTGGCACGGTGCGAAGGCCGATTCGTGGTTCTCGCACCTGGCGTTCATCACGCCCGGCGAGAACGTCCGCAACGAATGGCTCGAGCCCGTCACGGACGAGGTGTACAGCGCCCTGCCGAAGAACGGAGAAGCAGCATGAGCACCCTCACCGAGACCTACACCCTCTCCAACGGGGTCGAGCTCCCGAAGATCGGCCTCGGCACCTGGCTGATGGACGACGCGGAAGCCGAGCAGGCCGTTCGGGACGCCATCGGCGTCGGCTACCGCAACATCGACACCGCGCAGGCGTACGGCAACGAGCACGGCGTCGGCAAGGGCGTCCGCGCCTCCGGCGTGCCCCGCGAGGACCTGTTCGTGTCCTCCAAGCTCGCCGCAGAGATCAAGGACTACGACACTGCGGTCTCCGCGATCGACGAGTCCCTCGCGAAGCTCGACATCGGCTACGTCGACCTGATGCTCATCCACGCGCCCCAACCCTGGGACGACTTCCGAGGCGGCGACTACGCCGAGGGCAACCTCGCCGCATGGCGCGCCCTCGAGGAAGCGCTGCAGGCAGGGAAGGTTCGCGCGATCGGTGTGTCGAACTTCCTCGAGCAGGACCTGCAGAACATCCTCGACGGCGGCACCGTCGTCCCGCACGTGAACCAGTTGCTCGTGCACGCCGGGAACACCCCCACGGACCTGCTCGCCTTCTGCGCAGACAAGGGCATCCAGGTGGAGGCGTACTCGCCGATCGCGCACGGCGAGGTCCTCGACAACGCCGACCTCAAGACGATGGCCGAGAAGTACGACGTGTCCGTCGCGCAGCTCTGCATCCGCTACACCGTGCAGCTCGGCACTGCCTCGCTGCCGAAGACCGCGAAGCCCGCGCACATGGCTTCCAACGCGCAGGTCGACTTCATCATCTCCGACGACGACATGACCACGCTGCACAACCTGCACGAGCGCGACTACGGCGACTCGAGCGCATTCCCCGTGTACAGCGGGAAGTAACTACACGCTCAAGAAGTGACCCGCCCAACCCTCGCAGTAGCCGATCGACTATTGAGACGACCGGTCAGTCTCACTTCTCCGGTCCTCGTCCAACGGGCTGAGGGTCCGGAATCGGTGCCAGCAAACGAAGGTGCCTCCGAATAGCAGGACCGCGACGAGTACGAGGAAGCCGAACAGCGAGCCGCCGTTTGCGGCGCCACTCGAGGCTCGCGCGGCTCCGATGACGATGAGTGCGATGCCCACCACAGGGCAGAGGACAACGCCCATTGCTGCCTGAAGTCGGAGGACCTGCCTGGTCGCTCTCTCGCCACGTCCCACAGGTACGGACTGTAGCCCTGGACTCGACGGGGTTGACCCGTCTCCTGAGATGGCCACCGCCTGGCAGAGCGCTTCGACATCAACGGGCTCCACGATCGACCTGTCCAACGAGCGATCGGCTGTCGAGACGCGCAGGACGGCTGATCTGGAGACTCCGATCGGCGGAAGGCGGAAGTGCGCGTCCGGTCCGTGGAGGGCGTCGCCGATCCGCAAAGCACGGAGAACAGCGCTGAGAGCCTGCTCGCGACGAAGGCCAGCTAAATCCGGTCCAGACCTGTCACAGCGACGACTTTTGGCCACTCCTCACCGTCGAACTGCACGTACCGCAGCCCCGACGGCAGGGCTTGCCCGTCATCGGACGCTACGACGACGCCCTGCAGCCCGATGAGGTACCCGGAACCGCGGCTGTAGTGCACGTCGTCGCCGACAACGGGCATGATGATGGTGTCTGCCGCCTGCTCCTCTGAGGGAAGTTCGACGACCGTGGGCCCGGACATCGTGAGCACCGCGGCGGCCTGCCCCTTGGACCCGCCGCGCTCTTCGAGCTCGGTGTCGCGGACGTCAGGATTCGCCAGCCTCAGGGCCGTCAGGAAGTGCGGGCCGATCGTGCGCGCGACTTCGCAGCCGATCACGACACCGCAGCCGGCAAGGGACAGCCCCGTGCTCGCCATCCCAACCTTGAACAGGGCTGGCTCAGCGCCGGCTTGCCCGGGTCCGCCGTTCGCTATCGAGCCGCCAGCGATGTGCGCGCGCGTGGCACTCGTCTTCGCCGCGCCGTTGAGCTGTGCGATCGGGCTGCCGGTGCCGGCCCGTCCCCGGCTCGCTTCCGCCCACTTCGCTTCTGGCGCACCGAGGTAAGCACCGGCGGGAGTGTCGAGGTTGGGGCTGAACTCGGACAGCGGCGCGCCATGAGCCGGGCTTGTCGGCACGGGCTCGTCGCTGAGTTGATCGCGGAGATGCTTTTTGAACGCGGGGGCGCGAAGCCGTCGCCTGTCGTACTTGTCCATCGGGTCGCCTTCGGGTCAAGTTCTCGCAGCCTCAGGTCAGGCTGTTCCCGGACGGTACTGCCGCTCAGGTGGCAGCCGCGACAACTCCTCAACGACTTTGCGGTAACCAGCAATGCCGACTCGTACTTCGCGCCGACCAGAGCCGACGTTCGCTGCGACGACAGCCCGAGCCGAATGAACGTGAGTCCGGTCTACGCGATCCTCGGGAACGAGTCCGTTGGACGATCCTCTACGAGGCGGTGCTCTGAGCGATCGCGGGCCATGCCGCCCTGCCGAGTGCATGGTCTGCTTCTTCGGACCCGCCGGGACTGTTCGGTGTCCCGCATCCTTTCTCGTGATGATGGTTGTCGTACGGCCAGCGTGGAGGCGACGGAGCTCGATGCGGTGCGCGCTGTCGAGGTCCAGTGGGAGCGTGCGATCCCTGCCTCGTCGTTCCGCGGCCACACCACGTCGGTAGGAGCGAATGCGATCACCCCAGCCACGGACGTGGTGGTGCGCGCCGCTCAATAACGCAGCCTCGGCACCGAACGAGGTACCCACCACCCCACACCCGATCGCTCACCGACTGCAGAGCAGTGACCCGATCGAAGAAGCACTCCACCGGGATCTCCCACGGCACCCGGCGTGCTGCCCGGAGCCCCCGAACCAGCGGATGGATTCCGCGACGAACCCGTGTTTCGCGAACACACGTGCCCGGTCGGAGTCGACTCTCCCGCTGGGACCTGCGATCACCAGCGCAGCGTCGCCCGACGGATCATTCGGGTGCCGGAGTTCACCGCGCAGATCGAGCCGGACCAAGCTCACGGGTGCAGAGCCTGGCTCCCCCGGCGCGTCGGAGATCACTCGACCATCGAACTCGTCTCACTGCTCGACTTCGGCGCGCGACGTTCTACCGACCAGCGCGATCAGGAGCGCCCCCCCCCCGGCCACCGATGCACGAGCACCGACGAACGCCCGACGGCAGCTCCAGCGCATGGGCCGCGTTCCCACAGCCCGGGCGTGGCGCTCCGGGAAACCCGACGGTAACACCCACGGAACACGCGCCCCCTAGGTTCGCCCCATGTCACAGACGCTGATCCGCGCCGGCTGGGTCCTCACCGCCGCGCCCGACGACTCCGCCACCCCCGCTGCCATCCGGGACGGCGCCGTCCTGCTGGACGGCGACCGCATCGCCGCCGTCGGCACGTTCGCCGACCTCGCCGCGGCACATCCCGCGGCCACGGTCCGGGGCGGCGCGAACGACATCGTGACGCCCGGCTTCGTGAACACGCACGGGCACTTCAGCGAGGGGCTCATCACGGGGATCGGCTCGCAGTACACGCTCTGGGAGTGGCTGCAGGAGCTCATCTCGCGGGTGAACCCGGTGATGACCCGCGACAAGGCGTACGCGGGGACGATGCTGCAAGGCATCCAGATGCTCCGGAGTGGTGTGACCACGGCGAACGACATGTTCTGCTCGGACCCGATCCCGGGTGAACCCGCGACCCCCGGTGTGGTGCAGGCGCTCGAGGAGCTCGGGCTGCGCGGCGTGGTGTCGTTCGGGTCGGGCGACGTCGACCGCGGGTTCGGGCCGGCGCCGATCCTCGAGGAGTTCGACGCCCTCCGCGAAACGGCCGACGCCAGCCGGTACAGCACGTTCCGCGTCGGCATGTCCTCGATCGGCCGGTACACCGACGCCGCGTGGGACGAGCACATCGGGTACGCGGTCGACGGCGGGCACGGCATCCACGTGCACGTGCACGAGGTCCGTGAGGAGGTCACCGCGGCACGGCAGCGGACGGGCAGGACCGTCGTCGGCCACGCCGAGGCGACGGGCATGTTCCGGGTGCCGGTGATCGCCGCGCACAGCGTGTGGGTGGACCGGGATGACCGGGAGCGCTACGCGGCGAACGGCGTCGGGGTGGCGCACAACCCGGTCGCGAACGGGATCCTGGCGAGCGGCATCGCTCCGGTGGCGGAACTGCGGGCGCTCGGCATCCCGGTCGGGATCGGCGTCGACGGCCCGGCGTCGAACGACTCGCAGGACTTCCTGCAGGCGATGAAGTCCGCAGCGCTCCTCGCCCGCATCCGCGATCTGCAGGCCACGGCGATGAGCGCGCGCGAGGCGTTCGAGATGGGCACGATCGGCGGCGCGCAGGCGCTGCGGATGGAGCATGAGATCGGGTCGTTGGAGCCCGGCAAGCGGGCGGACCTCGTGGTCTTCGACGGCGAGAGCCCGACCCTCGCGAACGTGCACGACCCGTACCAGGCCGTCGTCTTCGTCGCCGGCAGCCACGAGGTGAAGGACGTCTGGGTGGACGGCGAGCTGAGCCTGGCCGACGGCGAGGTCACGCGAGTGGACGTGCGGGAGGCCGTGGCCAGGGCCCGACCGCTCGCACGGCAGCTCGTCGCCGAGGCCGGACTGGAGCGCCTCTCGGCGCTCACCGGCGCCCCGCTCGACGACACCGAGCGTCCGTAGACGGGGCCGGCCCCGGGTCGGACGGGAGGCGCTGGTCGCGTCCGCACCAGCGCCTCCCGTCCGACGCGTCACAGCTCCAGGACGATCCGGGGACAGTCGCCGCGTGCCCGGGAGACGCAGATCATCATGGTGCGGTCGTCGGCCTGTTCGGCGGGACTGAGCACGGTGTCGCGGTGGTCGATCCGCCCCTCGAGCACCGGTGTCTCGCACGTGCCGCACGTCCCCTCGCGGCAGGAGGACAGCACGAACACGCCGGCGTCCTCGACCACCTCGAGGAGCGTCCGGTCGGCCGGGACGGTCACGGTCGTGCCGGACAGGGCGAGCTCCACCTCGAACGCTTCCCCGGGCGCGTCGACGCCCTCGGCCGCCTCGAACCGCTCGACCCGCACGCTGCCGGCCGGCCAGTGCGCCGCCGCCTGCTCGACCGCGTCCATCAGGCGCCGCGGACCGCAGCAGTAGGTGACCGCGTCGCGCGGTTCGGCCAGGAGTGCCGCGACGTCGAGGCGCCCGCCCTCGTCCGCGACGGCGAGTCGGACGCGGTCCCCGTACGCGGCGACCAGTTCGGCGGCGAACGCCATCCGGTCCCGGCTGCGTCCGGCGTAGTGGAGCTCCCACGGGGTACCGGCCGCTTCCGCCGCATCGATCATCGCGGCGATCGGGGTGATGCCGATCCCGCCGGCGACGAACACCGCGGGCCGGCCCGGGTCGAACCCGAAGTGGTTCCGAGGCCCGCCGACGACGACCTCGTGGCCGATGCGGAGCGTGTCGTGCACGGCGGTCGAACCACCACGCCCCTCGGACTCGCGGAGGACGGCGACCCGCCAGTGCCCGTCGGCGGTGGTGGTCACGAGCGAGTACTGCCGTTCGAGACCCGGCGCGATCTCGAGGTCGAGGTGCGCGCCGGGCTCCCAGTCCGGCAGCGCGGTGCCGTCGACGGGAGCGAGGTCGAGCACGACGACGTCCTCGGCCACCCGCTGCCGGTCGGCGATGCGCATCGGTCGCCGCGCCCCGGGGTCGGACACCATCCCGGTCACGACGTCGCTCCGGTCCGCGGGGTCTCCTTGACGACGACCAGGTGGAACCGGCTGCCGTCGGGACTGCACCACCGGTGCGGCGTGCCACCGCGGTAGTACGCCGAGTCGCCGGGGCCGAGGCGCAGCACCCCGGCCTCGGCCTCGTCGCCGCCGAGGTCGAGCAGCACGGCACCGCCGAGCACGTAGAGGAACTCGTCCTCGTGGTGCTCGAAGTACGGGCCGAGGTCGGTGTTCTCGCCCACCCACTCCAGCGGCTCGAAGGCGTGCGCGCCGCCGTGCACGAGCAGGCGCGCCTCGCCGCTGGAGAACGGCCCGCGGGCGCCTTCCCCGGCACGGAGGACCTCGGGGCGGCGGTCGTCGGGTTCCCGGGTCTGTGCAGCACCGGCGGCCAGGAGTTCCACCTGGCTGGTGGACAGCGCGCCGGCGATCTTCTCGAGCGAGACCATGCTCGCGCGGGAGTGGCCCCGCTCGACCTGGCTGAGGAACGGGTGCGAGAGGCCGGTCAGCTCGGCGAGCTGCACGAGCGTGAGGGAACGGGCCCGGCGGAGGGCCCGGATGTGCTCGCCGATGCGTCGCGACTGCCCGTCGACGATGCGATCGGACGCGCTGCTGTCGGACTCGATGAGGTCGCTGGTCACTGCGCTCCTGTCGTTGCAGACGCGGTGGTCTGTTCCGGTCGGGGGTCGGTGTCACACATGGCAATCAGGCCGAAACGGCCGGGAAACACGGCCGCCCTAGCATCGGCAATGTTGATGCGATCAACATTCTCACACACGATCGGAGGCCACCATGCTCGGCACACTGCCCCGGTCCCTCGACCTGCTCCGGGCTGCGCTGCTGCCCGACGGCCGCCTCGTCGACGTCGCGATCGCCGACGGCACGGTCACCCGGGTCGCCGCCGTCGGCACGCTCCACGCCTCCCCCGAGCGGACCCTCGACCTCGACGGCCGCCTGCTCCTCACGGCGCCGGCCGAACCGCACGCGCACCTCGACAAGGCCCTCAGCGCCGACGTCATCCGACCGCCGCTCGGCGACCTCGGCTCCGCGATCGCGGCCTGGGCCGAGCACGCCGCGACGATGACCGTCGAGGACATCGCCGACCGCGCTCGGGCGCAGGCGCTCGCCATGCTCGCCGCCGGGACGACCGCGGTGCGGACCCACGTCGACGTCCTGAGCGGTCACGGTGACGCCACGGTGGACGAGGCCACCCGCGGCGCCCGCGCCCTCGTGCAGGTCCGGGCCGAACTCGCCGGGCTGATGGACCTCGAACTCGTCGCCCTCGCCGGACCGCACGCGCCGGACGAGCACGTCGAGGCGGTCCTCGACCTCGGCGTCGACCTCGTCGGCGGCGCACCGCACCTCGCCGACGACCCGAACGCGGACGTCGACCGCCTGCTCGCGATCGCCCGTCGCCGCGGGCTCGGCGTCGACCTGCACGCCGACGAGAGCCTCGACGGTCCGGTCACCCTCGACCACTACGCCCGGTCGGTCCGGGACTGGCCCCGCGACCGGCAGTACTCCGCCGGGCACTGCGTCCGCCTCGGCACGTTGCAGCCCGGGCGCCTCGCCGAGGTCGTCGCGGACGTGCTCGCCGCGGACGTCGGCGTCATCACGCTGCCGATCACGAACCTGTACCTGCAGGGCTGGCAGCACCCGGTCGCGACCCCGCGCGGGCTCACCACCCTCCGGGCACTCCTGGACGCCGGTGTCCGGGTGGCGGCCGGCGCGGACAACGTCCGCGACCCGTTCAACCCGGTCGGGCGGTCCGACGCCTTCGAGACCGCGTCCCTCCTCGTCACCGCCGGCCACCTGACGCCCGACGAAGCGTACGGCCTGGTGAGCGACGGCGCGCGGAGCGTGATGGGCCTGCCCGCCGCCGGTGCGGTACCGGGTGCGCGAGCCGACTTCGTGGCGGTGGACGCGACCGGGGTCACCGACGCGATCGCCAACGCCCCGGCCGGGCGACTCGTCGTCGCCGCGGGCCGGCTCGTCGCCGCCACCGAGGTCCAGCGCACCGTGGCCGCCCCGAACCCCGTCCCGTCCCGAGGAACCGCCCCAGCATCCGAGAACACCCCCCGCTCCGCCCCCGCGCACGAGAACACGAGGTAGCCGTGACCACCACAGCACCAGCCCCCGTCACCGCGACGGACACGCTGCTCGACTTCCGGAACGTCGAGATGACCTTCCCGAACGGCACGATCGCCCTGCAGGGCGTCGACCTGACCGTGGACCGCGGACAGTTCGTCTCGGTCGTCGGCCCCTCCGGCTGCGGCAAGTCGACGCTGCTCCGGATCGCCTCCGGCCTCGAGACGGCGTCCGACGGTTCCGCCGGCGTCGCCGCCGACCGGATCGGCTACGTCTTCCAGGACGCCACCCTCCTGCCGTGGCGCTCCGTGCAGGGCAACGTCGAGCTCCTCGCGGAGCTCGGGCACATGCCGAAGGCCGAGCGCGCGGCGAAGGCAGCGCACGCGATCGACCTCGTCGGGCTCGGCGGGTTCGAGTCGAACCTGCCGAAGCAGCTCTCCGGCGGCATGCGCATGCGCGTCTCGCTCGCCCGGTCGCTGACCCTCGACCCCGAGCTGTTCCTGTTCGACGAGCCGTTCGGCGCCCTCGACGAGATCACCCGGGAACGCCTCAACGACGAACTCCTCCGGCTCTTCGTGGAGCAGCAGTTCGCCGGGCTCTTCATCACGCACTCGGTGTCCGAGGCCGTCTACCTGTCCACCGAGGTCATCGTGATGTCCGGCCGACCGGGCAGCATCGTCGGCCGGTTCGACGTGCCGTTCCCGATGCCGCGGGACCCCGACATCCGCTTCACCCCCGAGTTCGCCGAGCTCGTCGGCGAGGTCTCCCACGCACTCCGGGAAGGACACCGCTGATGGCCACGTTGCAGGAGGTCGCCGAGACCCGGGCGGCCCGCGCCGCCGCCCGCCGCGCCACGCCCCGCACCCGACGGTCGGTCACCTGGTGGCAGCCCGTCGTGGTCTTCGCGCTGCTCGTCGGCGTCTGGTACGCCGCCGCCGCCTACTACGACCACGTCCGGAGCCTCGCCTTCCTCGTGCCGTACCCGCACCTCGTCCTCAAGGCGATCGTGTGGGACACCGGGATGGACGGAACACCGACGACGTTCGACAGCGACCTGTGGACGGCGCTCGGCCGGACCACCCTCGTGTCCCTGACCGGGCTCGCCATCGCGATCGTCATCGGCGTCCTCTGGGCGATGCTCATGACCCAGGCGAAGTGGCTGGAGAACTCGCTGTACCCCTACGCCGTGGTGCTGCAGTGCGTCCCGATCCTGGCGCTCGTCCCGCTCATCGGCGCCCTGTTCGGCTACGAGTTCGTCAGCCGGGTCATCGTCACCGTGATGATCGCCCTGTTCCCGATGGTGTCGAACACCCTGTTCGGCCTGCAGTCCGCCGACCGTGCGCAGCGCGAGCTCTTCCAGCTGCAACGGGCCGGACGCGGCGCCCAGCTCCTCAAGCTCCAGATCCCCGCGGCGCTGCCGTCGATCTTCGTCGGGCTCCGCACCTCGGCGGGGCTGTCGGTGATCGGCGCGATCGTCGGCGACCAGTTCTTCCAGCGTGGCAACCCCGGGCTCGGCGTCCTGATCCAGGTCACCGCCTCGCGGCTGATGGGGCCCGAGCTCTACGCGACCATCATCATCGCCTCGCTCTACGGCGTCGCCGTGTTCCTCGTCTTCGGCCTGATCGGTCGCCTCGCCGTCGGCCGCTGGCACGACTTCGGCTGACCCGCGCCGACCGGTGCGCCCACGAGCGCGCCGTCACCCCTGACCCGCACGACCTCCCGCCCCTCCCACACCCCTGCACCACGCGACCAGCACCACGAACGGAGCATCCATGCGCACCACGACCCGACTGGGCATCGCCACCGCAGCGCTCGGCGTCACCGCGCTCGCCCTCACCGGCTGCGCGAGCGGCACCTCCAGCAGCACGACCACGACCGCCGCGGCGAGCAGCGCCTCCGGGCCGGCCGTCGACCTCTCCGACGTCTGTCCGTCGACCGTCGTGGTCCAGACCGACTGGAACCCCGAGGGCGACCACGGCCACCTGTACCAGATGCTCGGCCCGAACCCGAAGATCGACGCCTCGGGGAAGACGGTGAGCGGCGATCTGTACGCCAACGGCAAGTCCACCGGCGTCAAGCTCGAGATCCGCGCCGGCGGCCCCGCGATCGGGTACTCGACGGTCAGCTCGCAGATGTACCAGGACAAGTCGATCACCCTCGGCTACGTCTCCACCGACGAGGCGGTCGAGTTCTCCGGCAACCTGCCCACCACGGCCGTCTTCGCCGAGAACGACCAGTCACCGATGGTCATCATGTACGACCCGTCGAAGTACAAGGACGTCAGCAGCATCAAGGAGCTCGGCAAGGACCTCGAGAAGAAGAAGGGCGTCGTCCGCTACTTCAACGGTGCCGCATACATGACGTACCTGCAGGAGTCGGGCACCCTGCCGAAGAGCGTCCTCGACGGCAGCTACGACGGCACGCCGTCGAAGTTCGTCTCCGCCGGCGGCACCGACGCCCAGCAGGGCTTCGCCACCGCCGAGCCGTACATCTACGAGAACCAGGTCGCGGCCTGGGGCAAGAAGGTCGACTACAAGCTCATCTCGAGCACCGGCTGGAACCCGTACCCCGAGACCATGTCGGTGCGCACGGGCGACCTGCAGAAGCTCTCGCCGTGCCTGAAGAAGCTCGTCCCCGTGATGCAGCAGGCGGACGTGGACTACCTGGCGTCCCCGTCGGCGACGAACGACCTCATCACGCAGCTCGTGAAGCAGTACAACAACGGCTGGGCGTACGACTCCAAGGTCGGCGCGTTCGCGGCGAAGCAGATGAAGGACCTCGGCATCGCGACCGACGGGGAGAACGGGTACGTCGGCGACCTCGACGAGCAGCGGGTGACGGACTTCATCGAGAAGGCGAAGCCGATCTTCGACGGGTCCGGCGGACACGTGAAGTCCGGGCTCGAGGCCGGGGACCTCTACACGAACGAGTTCCTCGACAAGAGCATCTCGCTCGGCTACTAGCCGCTCCCACCCACCGGACGGGAGGCGCTGGCCGACGCCGCCCCGCGCCTCCCGTCCGTCGTCTCCGCACCACCCACCCCACTGGAGCCAGCATGACCACCACCGCCCCCACGGCCACCACGGAGGCGCTCGCCGCGCTCCGCGCCGAGCTCCTCGCCCTGCTCGGCGAGCGCGGCGTCAGCGACGACCGGCGCACCCGCGAGCGCGCCTCCGTCGACGAGGCGACCATGAGCCCGATCCTCTCCGAGCAGCTGCCACTCGGACTCGCGGACCTCGTCGCGTCACCGGCGAGCGCCGACGAGATCGCCGACACCCTCGCCGCCGCCGTCCGCCACGGCGTGCCCGTCACCACCCGCGGCAAGGGCACCGGCAACTACGGACAGGGCATCCCCCTGCACGGCGGCCTCGTGCTCGACACCTCGCGGGCGCGCGCCGTCGTCGAGGTCGGGGACGGCTGGATCACCGCCGAGGCGGGTGCGACGATGGTCGCGCTCGAGCAGGCCGCGGCGGGCGCGGGGCAGCAACTCTGGATGTACCCGTCGACGGCGCAGTCCACGATCGGCGGGTTCCTGTCGGGCGGGTCCGGCGGCACGGGGTCGATCTCGCACGGGTCGAACTGGCAGGGCTTCGTCACCGCGCTCGACATCGCGCTGCCCGGCGAGGACGGGCTCCGGCACGTCGAGGGGGACGAGGCCCAGCCGTTCGTGCACACCTACGGCACGGCCGGTGTCATCGCCCGCGCAACGGTCCGGCTGGAGCCGCTGCAGGACTGGCGTGCGCTGTACGCGAGCTTCCCGACCTTCGAGGAAGCGCTCACGGCGGTCCGGACCCTCCGCGGGCTGACCCCGGCACCGCGCCTGGTGAGTGCCGACCGCGCCGAGGTCGCCGCGACGTTGCCGAAGGACGCGGCGATCGTCGCGGGCCGGGCGAGTCTCCGCGGCATCGTCGACGCGGTCACGCTCGACGAGGCGCAGGCGCTCGTCGCCGAGGCCGGCGGCACCGTCGAGGACGTCCGCGAGGGCCTGCAGCAGACCACGAAGGTCTCGATGCTGTCCTACAACCACCCGATCTGGTGGCTCAAGCGGAACACCGCGGACACGGAGTACTTCCACGTCGAGGTCGGCGGTGAAGCGCTCATCGACCGGATCGCCGAGGTCGAGGCCGTGTACCCGGGCGGGATGCTGCACATCGAGGCCGCGCACGTCGGCCCGATCGGCATGCTCACCGCCCCGTACACCGGTGCCGAGGACGTCTACGCCGGTTACCCCGTGCTGGACGACCTCGGCGTGCGGGTGCACAGCCCGCACCAGTACTACGTCGACCACGGCGTCGAGGAGCTGCTCGCGCTGAAGCGGCGCACCGACCCGGTCGGGCTCCTCAACCCGGGGCACGTCATCGACCCGTCGCTCGTGCTCTCCGGCGGGTCCACCGCGTCGGCACAGCCGAGCGTCCCGGGGTTCGGCAAGTGAGCGTCACCGACGACACCGCGCGCACGCCGGGGACCCGGAAGCTCGCCGAGCTGTCCGGACCGGACGTCGCCGCGCGGTTCACCGCCGACACCATCGTCGTGCAGCCCACCGGTGCCGTCGAGCACCACGGGCCGCACCTGCCGCTCCTGACCGACTTCCTGCTCGCCGACCACATCGGGGGTGCCGCGGTGGACCGGGCGGCCGCGGAGGGGCTCGACGTGTGGCAGCTGCCGACGCTGGCGTTCACGAAGTCGGACGAGCACAGCTGGGCCCCGGGCACGGTGTGGCTGGACGCGGCGACGATGTTCGACACCGTGGTGCAGGTCGGTCGGGCTGTCGCGCTCACCGGTGCCGGCACACTCGTGTTCGCGAACGGGCACGGTGGCAACGTCGCCCTGCTGCAGGTCGCGCTCCGGGAGATCCGGAAGCGGTACGAGCTGAAGACGTTCCTCATGCCGACACTCGCCCGGCTGCCCGGTCCGGACGGCGAGGACGCCGACGAGCTCGGCCTCGGCATCCACGGCGGCGCGGCGGAGACGTCGATGATCCTGCACCTCCGCCCCGACCTGGTCGACATGTCGCGCGCCGAGCGATGGGTGCCCGAGCACGTGGCCGGCTTCGAGAAGATCGCGTTCAACGGCGGCCCGGTGTCCTTCGGCTGGTTGTCGGACGACTTCGGGACACCGGGGGTCGTCGGCGACGCGAGCCGGGCGAGCGCGTCGTACGGCGCCGCGCTGTGGGAGCACTCCCTCGCCGAGGCGGTGGCGTCACTGCACGAGATCGCCCGCTTCGACCCGCGGCCGCCGGCGTGACCGACCCGTTCGCGCTGGCGGCGGACTGGCTGCCCACCCCGGAGTCCGGACTGACCCCGACCGTCACGCTGTCGACCGTCGGACTCGACGGCTACCCGTCGGCCCGGACCGTCCTGCTCTCCCGCTTCGACGGCGAGCGGCTGCACTTCCACACCGACACCAGGAGCCGGAAGGCGGCGGAACTGGCGGCCGACCCCCGCGCCACCGTCACCGTCCTGCAGCCCGAGGTCGCCCGGCAGCTCGTCGTCACGGGTGACGTCCGGCGGGTGACGGACGAGGAGGCACGGGTCGCGTTCGCCGCGCGCACCCGGTACCTGCAGGTGCTCGCCTGGCTCAACGACCACGAGCTCGCCGCCGAGCCCACCACGCGCCGCCGGGAACGGTGGGCGGCGTTCGTGCAGGAACGCGACGACGCCCTCGAACCGCCGGACACCTGGGTCGGCTACGCGATCACGCCGGTCCGGATGCTGTTCTGGCAGGGCGACGTGGACGGACCGAGCAACCGCCTGGCCTACGAGCGGACGGCCGACGGCGGGTGGGCGCTCGAGCACTGGCCGGGATGAACGCGCGAGCGGGACGACGCTCCGGAACGAGCGTTTCACCGGCCGCGGGCGTCACACGACCGTTACACGGGCGAAACGGCCGGACCGACCGCGTTCCCTAGCGTCGCAGATGAGCCCGGAACACCCCGCTCACCCGCCCGACCCGGAGGTCTCCCCGTTGGCACCATCGACCGCGATCGCCACCCCGGCGGACGTCGTGTTCCGAGCGCGGCGAGCCTGGATCGACGGCGGCTTCCGGCCCGCGGCCGTCGTCGTCCGCGACGGCCGCATCGCGGACCTGCTGCCGGTCGACGCCGCGGTGGAGGCCCTCCAGGAGCACGCCGTCCCGGACGGCCACGTGCTGCTCCCCGGCCTCGTCGACACGCACGTGCACGTGAACGAGCCGGGTCGGACGCAGTGGGAGGGCTTCGCCTCGGCCACCCGCGCGGCGGCCCTGGGCGGCGTCACCACCATCGTCGACATGCCGCTCAACTCGATCCCGGCGACGACGACGGTCGACGCGCTCGCGACGAAGCGTGCGAGCGCCGAGGGCCGCGTCGCGGTCGACGTCGGCTTCTGGGGCGGCGCCGTCCCGGACAGCCTCGGGTCCCTCGACGCGTTGCACGACGTCGGGGTGTTCGGCTTCAAGTGCTTCACGGCTCCGTCGGGCGTCGACGAGTTCCCGCACCTCGGCGCGGAGCAGCTCCGGAGCGCGATCGCCGAGGTCGCGAGGATCGGCGCGCTGCTCATCGTGCACGCCGAGGACCCGGACCACCTGCTCCCCCACGATGCGCTCGGGTCCCGCTACGAGGACTTCCTCGAGACCCGCCCCGCAACCGCGGAACGGTCCGCGATCGCCCGGGTCATCGACGGCGCCCGTGCGACCGGTGCCCGGGTGCACGTGCTGCACCTGTCGGACGCCGGCGCCCTGCCGATGATCCGCGCCGCGAAGGACGACGGCGTCGCGATCACGGTCGAGACCTGCCCGCACTACCTGACGTTCGAGGCCGCCGCCATCCCGGATGGTGCGACCCGGTTCAAGTGCTGCCCGCCGATCCGCGACGACGCGAACCGGAACGCCCTCTGGGAGGGTCTCCTCGACGGCACCATCGACATGGTCGTGTCCGATCACTCGCCCTCGACCGCCGACCTCAAGGTCGACGACTGGGGACTCGCGTGGGGCGGCATCGCCGGGCTGCAGGTCGGCTTCCGTGCCCTGTGGACCGAGGCGCACCGCCGCGGACTCCCCCTCGACCGGGTCCTGCCCGCCGTGACGACCGCGCCCGCGGCGCTCATCGGCAGCAGCGACCGCGGACGGATCGCGCCGGGCGCGCTCGCCCACCTGGCCGTGTTCGACCCGGACGCGATCGAGACGATCGACGTGGCCGCGCTCGCCCACCGCAACCCCGTCTCCGCGTACGCCGGCCTGGAGGCACGTGGCCGCGTCACCGACACCTTCCTCCGTGGCCGCCGCATCGCCTCCGCCACCGCGGGCGTCACCGCCGTCGAGGGGAAGCTGATCGCCCGTGCCTGAGCTCCTGCGGCAGACCGACGCGCACCTCGGGTCGACGCCGTCCGACGTCCTCTGGGGCCGCCTGCCCTCGCGCCGTGACGATCCCGCGCTGACGGTGCCGTCGGGGACGGTCCTCTCGGTCGACACGGTCAGCCACGAGGGCATCCTCGACGACCAGGGCGGCGACCCGGTGGCGTTCTTCGGCCGGCACGGTGTCCCTCGCGACGGCGTGCTCGTCGACGCCGTGGACATCGCCCGGTCGCTCCGTCGTGGCCCCGAGGACGGTCCGCACGTGGTCTCGCGTCCGATCGCCGTCGACGGGGCCGAACCCGGTGACGTCGTGTCCGTGACGGTCCTCGCAGCGGATCCGCGGGTGCCGTACGGCGTCATCTCGAACCGGCACGGACGCGGAGCCCTGCCCGGCGAGCTCCCCAGGGCCGAGACGAGCGTGTCGGTGTTCGCCGACGTCGTCAGTCGGGACGGGGTGGCGCACGGACGGCTCCCCGCGGTCGAGGGCGGCCCCCGCGTCATCACGTTCCCGCTCCGGCCGTTCCCCGGCATCGTCGGGGTCACGCCCGACTCCGACGACCGCGCGCACTCGGTGCCTCCGGGAACGTACGGCGGCAACGTCGACATCGCCCTGCTGACGGCCGGGGCGACGCTGCACCTGCCCGTGTTCGTGCCGGGAGCGGGCGTGTACGTCGGCGACCCGCACTTCGCGCAGGGCGACGGCGAGGTGGCACTCACCGCGATGGAGGCCTCGCTCCGTCTGACCCTCCGTCTCGACCTGGTCCCGCGGACGGCGGCCCTCCGCCGGTTCGGGGAGCTCGTCGGTCCGCTCGCCGAGACGGCCGAGTACCTCGTGCCCACCGGACTCGACCAGGACCTCGACGAGGCCGTCCGGCGGTGCGTCCGGGCCGCCATCGCCCTGCTCCGGGCGCGGTGGGGCGTCGACGAGCACATCGCGTACGCGTACCTCAGTGCCGCCACGGACTTCCGCATCTCCCAGGTGGTCGACCTGGTGTGCGGGTCGCACGCCATGGTGCGGAAGGCCGACTTCGCCGAGGTCGGACCGTGACCGGCGGCGGCGGGGACCGCTGGCCCGCCGGACTCGAGGCGGCGTTCACGGCCTACGAGGAGGCGCTGATGCGGGACGACACCGACCTGCTCGACGCCCTGTTCGAACCGGGGTCGGAGACCCTCCGCGGCGACGACGCCGGGCTCCTCCGCGGCCACGACGCGATCAGCGCCTTCCGCACCCGTCGTGGCGGGGTCGCGCCGCGAACCATCGCGTCGGTGGAGGTCCGGCCGGTCGGTGGCGACACGGTGCTCGTCGTCGGCGAGTCGGCGTTCGCGGGCGGTGGGCGCGGACTCCAGACCCAGCTCTGGCGCCGGACCGACGGCGTCTGGCGGATCGCGGTCGCGCACGTCACCGGTCGGCCGCGGGCGTTCGACCGGTCGATCTGGCGGGTCCTCGGCGACCCGCTCGTCCACGGCACCGGTGCCGGACCGCTCGCGGGCGTCCGGGTGGCGGTCAAGGACCTGTTCGACATCGCCGGCCAGGTCGTCGGCGCCGGGAACCCCGAACACGAGCGCTCGGCACCGACCGCCACCGAGACGGCCGCCGCGCTCCGGGCCCTGCTCGACTCCGGCGCCGACGTCGCCGGGATCGCCGGCACCGACGAGTTCGCGTACGCGCTCGCGGGCCGGAACGCCCACTTCGGCGCACCCCCGAACGGTGCGGACGGCACCCGGATCGGCGGCGGCTCGACCTCCGGTCCGGCGTCGGCGGTCGCCCTCGGGCAGGCCGACCTCGGACTCGGGACGGACACCGCGGGCAGCCTGCGGGTCCCCGCCTCGTACCAGGGCCTCTGGGGGCTCCGCACCACGCACGACGCGGTGTCCCGGCACGGCGTGCTCCCCCTGGCGCAGTCGTTCGACACCGTCGGGTGGCTGGCGAGGAGCCCGGACGTGCTCACCGCGGCCGCCACGGTCTCGCTGTCCGAGACGGCGACGGACGTCGACGACGGCACGCTCCTGGTCGCGGAGGCCCTGCTCGACGCCGCCGAACCGGACACCGCGCGGGCCTTCGCCGCCTGGGTCGCGGACACGGGCCGGCCGGTGCGGCGGATTGTCCTGCCGGACCTCGACGACCTCGCCGAGACGCTGCGGGTCGTCCAGGCCGCCGAAGCCTGGCGGAACCACGGACGCTGGATCGGCGAGCACCCCGGTTCGCTCGGCGAGGACGTCGCCGCCCGGTTCACGGCCGCCGCCGCCGTCACCGCGGAGGACGAGGACACCGCCCGCGCCCGGTTGCCGGAACTGCGCGCCAGGATCCGGGACGCGGTCGGCGGAGGCGTGTTGTGCCTCCCGACCGTCCCCGGGCCCGCCCCGCTGCGGACCGCTACCGGACCCGACGTCCTCGCCACCCGGCGGGCGACCCTCCGGATGACCGCCGTCGCCGGTGTCGGCGGCCTGCCGGCGCTGAGCGCGCCGCTGCTGCAGGTCGGCGGCGCCCCGGTCGGGGTCTGCCTGGTCGGCGGCCCCGACACCGACCGGGACCTCGTCGCCGCGGCGGCCACGTTCCCGACCCACCTGTCCAACCCCTCCCACCCGTTGCGCCCGTCCCACCCGTCGCGCTGAACACCACCCGTCGCGCTGAGCACCAACCGGAAGGCCCCGATGTCCCACCCCGTCAACCCGCCGGCCCGCCTCCTCATGGGGCCGGGCCCGATCACCGCCGACCCGCGCGTGCTCCGTGCCCTGTCGACCCCGCTCGTCGGGCAGTACGACCCGTGGATGACCGCCACCATGAACCAGACGCAGGAGCTCTACCGACAGGTGTTCGGCACCCGGAACGACGCCACCGTGCTCGTCGACGGGACCTCGCGAGCCGGCATCGAGGCGGTGCTCGTCTCCCTGCTCGCACCCGGTGACCGGGTGCTCGTCCCGGTGTTCGGACGGTTCGGGCACCTGCTCGAGGAGATCGCCCGGCGGGCCGGTGCCGAGGTGCACACGATCGAGACGACGTGGGGCCAGGTGTTCACCCCGTCCGCCATCGAAGCCGCCGTCGCCGCGACGAAGCCGAAGGTCCTGGCGATCGTGCAGGGCGACACCTCCACCACCATGAACCAGCCGCTCGACGAACTCGGCGCGATCTGCGACCGGCACGGCGTGCTGCTCTACACGGATGCGACGGCGACCATCGGCGGCAACCCGCTCGAGCTCGATGCCTGGCGCATCGACGCCGTGAGCGCGGGTCTGCAGAAGTGCCTCGGCGGGCCGTCCGGCAGCGCCCCGGTGTCGCTGTCGGCCCGGGCAGTCGACGTGCTCGGCGGCCGCCGGAGCGTCGAGGCCGGCATCCGGGAACCCGGCGACGAGGTGGCCGACGAGCCCATCCGGTCGAACTACCTCGACCTCGCGATGATCCTCGACTACTGGGGCCCGCGCCGGCTGAACCACCACACCGAGGCCGCCTCGATGCTCTACGCCGCGAACGAGTGCGCGCGCATCCTGCTCGACGAGGGGGTCGACGAGGCCATCGCCCGCCACGAACTCGCCGGCCGCGCGATGCTCACCGGAGTCGAAGCGCTCGGGCTCCGGGTCTTCGGCGACCTCGCGCACCGGATGCACAACGTCCTCGCGGTCGAGATCCCGTCGGACGTGCACGGCGACGACGTCCGCTCCGCGATGCTGCACGACCACGGGATCGAGATCGGCACGTCGTTCGGGCCCCTGCACGGCAGGGTGTGGCGGATCGGCACCATGGGCTACAACGCCCGGAAGGACACCGTCGTGACGACGCTCGCCGCGCTCGAGAACGCGCTGCGGCGGGCCGGGCACCCGGTCCCGCAGGGCGGCGGCGTCGACGCGGCGCTCGACGTGTACGCGGGCGCGGGCGTCGGTGC